>NVSQ01000013.1:8940-61741 GCA_002401285.1 SAR202 cluster bacterium | reverse complement strand
GTGGGCAATACGCTGGGTTCCGTTGGCCCGAATCAATGGGGGCAGCGGAGATTCCTTGGGAGGCGTCCAAATCGGTATTGAATCTTCTTCAACGCCACCGGGAGATATTTGGGAGAGGGGACGGTTTAGGCCCACCGGTTGGATTTGTCAGATGGTTTTGGAGGGTGGAGGTTGCAGCCCCTGGGTTGGGCCTCGATAGGCAGGCTCGGATTGCCGCCTTTTTATTTCTACACGAGCAAAACCCAGAGTCGGTACCGGATGCCAAGGTTAGAAGCCTTGAGTCYTTCCTWATTGAYGAGGCRTGGANKRMATNGGCCAGAGTACCTGCCCSCYGATGTGCTYKWMTTTGGCTATCCGCGGTGGATAGTAGAAGAAGATGACTTCAGCGATTTAGAGAAATCAMCRCCTGCATGAAGCGTTTRCAGGTGCGCAMCTGCATCAGGGATAAAGCCGGTCAAGCTGCCTTAGCTATGGTAGGCTAAGTCACGATGGGCTTGTAGGCTTTGATGGCGTCCTCGGAGCTTACTTGGTCCGCGTAGACGCGGGTCATTGTCAGGCTACTGTGGCCCAACAGACTCTGGACGTAGAACAGATTCAGGCCATTCCGGACTGACTCGCACGCGAAGGTACGTCGAAATGCGTGGGCATTGCACTTGATTCCAGTCATGGTCTGGAGGCGGGYAAGCATTGCGCTGATGCCTCTGGGTCTCAATCCCAACAAAGTCTCGGTATCAGAGCGTACATCGAGCCACAAGTCCAACAGTTGCCCCGTCAACGGCCCGTACCGTACTACCCTTTGCTTGGCACCCTTACCCCACACCCTTATTGTCTGGGATTCCAGGTCAATCTCGCTGGTCAGGATACTGGCCAGTTCAGAAAGCCTGAGCCCGGTGTCGGCTAGCATCGCCACCACCAACTTGTCCCGCATCGTTGAACAGTTATCCAATAGCATCGGAAAATCAATGACCTTTATAGTGGGACGTACAGGTTTGGGCACCTTGATACGGACCTTACTGCACGGGTTAAACCTTACCAAGCCATGATCCTCCGCCCAGGAATAGAATGCCCGTAGGACTCTCAAATAGGCGTGTTTCCCGCCTGGGCTGCATGGCAACCCTGCAAGGCAGTATGCGATGTCATCCTTGTCCAATACCAGTAAAGGCTGCCCTATTTCGTCGACGAAGCGTGTCAAGTATCCCTTATAAAACTTGCATGTGCTCGGCGAAAGACCTCGAGCACTACGGTCCTGAACGAAACTGGTTATAAGTTGTTGGTTACACGGGGCTGGCTTCGTATATAATACGTTCGGGAGCCTGGACTTAAAATCCGCTACCTTCACGGGTGTGTGGGTTCGATTCCCGCCCCCGGCACCAACTTTACAGGCACAGAAACAGGCCCCTGAGGAGTTTCAGGGGCCTTTGGATTTGGCTGGCTCCCCGCATCTGATCCACGAACCTTTGTTGGACTTCCGGTGTGAGTCGACCTCAACAAATATAGGAGTCATGAAGATGAATGAAACAGTGGGACCAGGGGATGCGCGGGCGGCGGCGGCGGCCTGCCGTGAGGCGCTTTCCGGCGTGGTGGACCAGGACTGGTCCATCTTGGCGGACGGTTTGGAATGGTCTTGCCGCCAAACGCTGGAACACATTCCCAGCGCCCAGCTATTCTACGCCTCCCAATTGGCGCTCCAAGCGAATGAGCGGCTGCCGAGAGTCAGTGGAGGAGGGGATCAACTTACCGTTGCGGAGGTATTGTTGACCGTAGAGGTGGCCACCTCAATCCTGGAACACGTGCTCCGGGCGGCGCCGGCATCGGCGCGGGCTTATCATCCGGCCGGCATGGCGGACGCCAGCGGGTTCGCCGGGATGTCATGCGACGAGATCCTGATCCACACGGCGGACATAGCGGGCGGCTTCGGGATCGACTTCCAGGCGCCAGAAGAAATATGCGCCAAGGTTCTCGCCCGGCTGTTTCCGTGGGCTCCCACGGATGTTAGCGCTTGGGACTCCCTGCGGTGGGCCAACGGCCGCTTAGAACTCTCCGGATTGGCGCCCCCGGACGTCAATTGGCGTTGGCATTGCGCGCCGTTGAGCGAGTGGGACGGAACTATCCCCCGGCGCGAGTGACCGGCGAAGATGGGGTCAGTGGGATAAAGAATCAGCCCCCAAAGAGTTCATCTTTGGGGGCGTCGGTTGTCAAATACCGGAGTCAGGAACCCTGTCTACGTTAGGGAGCGATCTCGCCGCCGGTCGTGCCAGTGCTTGTGAAATAAGTGGCTGGATCTATACCAAACGCATCCAGTCCATGCAGCGCTGCGTCCCTGAACTTTTCCACCCTGGGAATGAGCTCGGTTAAATCCTCATCTTCTGCTGCTCTCAGGTCGTCTATGCATCTGTCGACGGCGGCGGCCAAAGATCCTCCGCCCTCTTTGCACACGAAAACCGGTGACCCGTCGCCTCCAGCCTCCGCGACACTAAAAGAAAAACTTGCATTAACCGCACGGTTTTTACCCTTCCCTGGAACCGCTTTCCAGGTCGTTTTCGCATTGATATTCAGTTCCCTCACGTCTTCTCCTGTCCCGACGGTCACAGTGGCTTGAACACCAGAGACTCCGGAAGGGTTCACTTCGGTGATCTGGCCTTGTGCCGCCAGTACTACAAACAGTGGGAACACGGCCACAAAGTCCGCCGCTATGGCCACCGCCAAAAGACGTTTGTTAGGCATCATAAACTTCATTTTTGATTCCCTCCTCCGGTGTAGGCACGGAAGCCCTCACGTACATTCTATATTCCAACCTATATTCCAACTCCCAGAAATCAACCAAGTCTACCCTTAAGTAAATCGCCGATTTACCCTCAAGATAGCGCCACACACCCTTGTTCTGCTTATAATGACTCAGTGCCCCGGTGAGGCCATTGAACCCACCCGGCGGCGGCACGAATAAAAGCGAAAGGAGCAACCGATGGCAGACAAACCGTTTTTGAGTTTCGAACAAGTTCGGGCGGCCATGAGCGCCATGATAGACAAAGCCATGCAGACTCCCGATGAGCCGGTAGCAATGGCCATAGTTGACGACACGGGCAACTTGGTAGCCTATGCCAAGATGGACAACCTGCGCATATTCAGCCGGCGGCACGCCCTTCGCAAGGCGTATACGTCCGCCATCGTGGGAATGGACAGTGGAGCACACGCCGAGCGCATCCACGGTCAGGGCAGAAACATGAGCGACCTGGGCGACCCCAACCTGACTCACGGCCAAGGCGGTCTTGTGTTGATGCAGGATGGTGCTATTCTTGGTGGCATCGGCGTCGGCGGCTACCCCAGCGGTCAGTCCGACGAAGACTTGTCCCGGGTTGGCCTGGCGGCCATGAACCTGTAAAGCAACCAGTCCTGGTAAGGGGAATATCGGGTCATGAAGTTCGGTGTTATGTTGCCCCACTATCGCCAAGTGGCTTCAGCCGAGGGGATCATGCGGGTGGCCCAAGAAGCCGAATCCATGGGATTCGACACGGTTTGGGTCAGCGAACATACCGCGGTGCCCGACCAGGATGTAGACCGGTTCGGCCTAGGCTACTACGACCCCTTTACCGTGTTGGGGTACGTGGCGGCGGTTACAAAGAAGATCACTCTGGGAACCAGCATAATTATCTTGCCCTTCCGAAACCCGTTGCATATGGCCCAGATCGCCGCCACCGTCGACCAGCTCTCCAACGGCCGGCTTATCCTGGGAGTAGGCGTCGGTTCGGGGGAAGAGGAATACCGGGCGTTGGGCGCTCCCTGGGATGAAAGGGGGTCCGTCGCCGACGAGGTGCTCCAGGTGCTCCAACATGTCTGGACGGTGGACCGGCCTAATTTTGAGGGAAAGCACTTTAATTTCTCCGGGATCAACTCCTTTCCCCAGCCGGTGCAGAGCCCCCATCCTCCTTTCTGGGTCGGCGGAGGCAGCCGTAGGTCCATCCGAAGGGCGGCCGAGTTCGGCGACGCCTGGCACCCTTCCCGCCCCAGCTTCCAACTGCTGGAGGAAGGAGCGCCCCGTTTGCGCCGCTTGGCGGAAAGGGCCGGCCGTGACCCCGGCAAGATTCAGATCGCCGCCCGCCATCCCATGAAGATTTTGGACGGCGCCGCTGATTCAGATTGGCCCTTGGTCGGCGCTGAAAGCAACGTGATTGATGGGATCAACCGCTTCGCCTCGGCCGGCGTGTCTCACCTGGTGATGGACACCTTTTACAGCATCCCCGAACTTCATCAGGAAACCGTGGACACGGTACTTGCCACCATGGAGCGCTTCGCCCGGCAGATTATTCCCGAATTCCCCGGTAACTGACCCGGAGAGCTCAGTGCCTCTGAAACCCTAAACTCGCTTCCTCAAACTTAACATAGGACTAACTTAATGGATCTGTTTATCATTCGGCATGGCCAGTCAGGGAATAACGCCCTCGCCAATATTCGAGACCGGGAAGTGGACCCGCCACTGACAGACCTGGGAAAGCGGCAGGCCGAACTCCTGGCTGAACATCTGGCTTCCGGGGAGACTCACGACCGGATAACCGCCGACACCGGCAACACCAAGTATCAGTTGCGTCAAGGCTTTGGCATTACTTCACTGTTCACCAGTGCCATGTACCGTAGCCTGCAAACCGTCCAGCCGGTCGCCATGGCATTAGGGATGGCGCCCAAGATCTGGGTAGACATCCACGAAGAAGGCGGGATGTACCTGAAGCACGGTGGAGATGAGGGACTGGTAGGCTACCCCGGCAGGACCAGGTCCGAGATTTTGTCCGAATTCCCCGATTACCAACTGCCTGTGGATTTCGATGACGACGGATGGTGGAACAAAGGCCATGAAGACGCGGCATCCGTATTGGTCAGGGCAGCCAAGGTCGCGAAACAGCTACATGAAATGGCTCCAAACGAAGATAGGGTAGCTATCATCAGCCATGGCGGATTCATGAACGCCCTTCTCACGGCGTTGTTCGGGCAAGATCCAGCAGGGCAGATGTACTACCGCCATCACAACACGGCAATCTCGAGAATCAGTATGGACGGCAGCGAAGTCCAAGACGTCAGATACGTAAACCGCATTAACCACCTGAGTCCCGAGCAAGTTTCCTAACTTGTCGGGACCGCGCCTGCCGAACCGCTGGACGGCGAGGCTATTTACGACTACTATTCCGGGGTACATGACCAGGCTGGTGCCATCGTAGGTGACCCCGACCATTATTTGCCTTGCAGGAGTAGACCTATGACTACCGTAAAAGCCCAAGAAAAGTTCGTAACAGTAAACGGCGTCCGGCTGCGGTACCTGGATTGGGGCACGGACGGAAAGACCCCATTGGTCTGCCTGCACGGCCACACCGGCCAAGCCCACATCTGGGACGAATTCGCCGAAGCGATGTCCCCCCACTACCACGTGCTGGCCGTGGATCAGCGGGGACACGGCGGCAGCCAATGGGCCGACACCGGCTACGCCCGGGACCGGTTCGTGGAGGACTTGGCGGGTTTCGTAGACGCCCTGGGTCTGTCAAAGTTCGTCCTGGCTGGTCTTTCCATGGGAGGCTGGCATTCCTTGCTCTACACTCCGGACCACCAAGACCGGGTGGAGCGCATCATCATCGTGGACATCAGCCCGCAGCCCAGCCCTCAGTGGCAAGAGCGGGCGGCTTCCCGGCCCGTCACTCCCATGGAGTTCCCCAGCCTGGACGCCGCGATATCGTGGATGCGCGAGAGCAATCCCTGGGCCTCCGACGCCGGCCTGAGAAAGGACGCCGAAGATAAGATGTATCGCCGGGATGACGGCCAGTGGACCTGGAAGGCCGACGCTTCTCTGTTCAACGTTCCTCTGCCCGACCAAACTGATCCGACGCTCCAAGCCCGCTATTGGAAGGGTATCGATTCCATCACCTGCCCGATCTTGGAAGTTCGGGGCGCTGAGAGCGGCCTGGTATCCGACGAAACCATCGAACAGATGAAGCAACGGGGTAAGCAGATCACGTCGGTAGACATCCCCAACGCGGGCCACGTGGTAACCGTGGACAAGCCCAAAGAATTCATCGAGGCTACCCGCTCCTTTTTGGGAGTCCACGCCCAAATCTCGCCCGCTTGATACCCGCCGTGGAGAGGAGAACGTCATGACGACGAATCCGGTAAACATCTACGAATACGAAGCGATCGCCAAGGAGCGTCTGGCCCAGGGCGAATACGACTTCATCGCTGGGGCAGCAACGGACGAGATAACCCTTCGCCGCACCCGGGCCGTATTCGATTCGATCATGATGAAACCGAGAATGATGGTGGACGTTAGCCAGCGGGACCTGAGTACCACCGTGTTGGGAAACAAGATCGATTTCCCGGTGATGCTGGACCCGGCGGGAAACCACGGCGCCGCGCATCCCGATGGCGAGCTGGCAACCGCCAAGGCCGCCGGAGCCATGAACACGATCATGGCCCTGAGCTCCCACGCCTCCCGCACCTTGGAAGACGTGGCCGAAGTGGCCACCGGGCCTTTGTGGTTCCAGTACTATTTCTTCAAGGATCGGGAACTGACCCTGGATATGGCCAAGCGAGCTGAAGACGCGGGATACTCCGCCCTCTGCGTAACCCTGGACGCCAAGATCAAGCCCAAACGTGAGCGCAATCTACGAAACAATTACGTAGGTTCCTCGTCTCCCAACTACGCCCATCTGGATCTATCCACGCACACGTGGAAGTTCGGCGCCGACGCCCCCGCCGGCCCCAGCGACATCCGGGACCCCGCCTCCACCTGGGAGGACCTGGACTGGCTGGCGGCTAACACCAAGCTGCCGGTGGTGGTCAAAGGAATCATGGTGGGGGAAGACGGCAGGCAAAGCGCCGAACATGGCGCCAAGGGCGTGATTGTCTCCAACCACGGCGCCAGGTACCTGGACACCACCTTGGCCACTATCGAGGTGCTACCAGAGGTGGTGGAGGCCGTGGATGGACGCATCGAGGTCTACATGGATGGAGGTATCCGCAGGGGTTCCGACATCTTCAAGGCCTTGGCTCTGGGGGCCCGCGCCGTGCTGGTCGGACGGCCTCTGTTTTGGGGCCTGGCGGTGGACGGGGAGAACGGGGTCCTGTCAGTCTTGGAGATGCTCCGGGACGAGCTGGACGCGACCATGGGCATGTGCGGCCGCACAACTATCGATAGCATCGACATGAGCACCATAACTACTGTCTCGCCATTGCTGTCCCTGTTCCCCCAGCCGGATAGCTTTCGCTAGGCCTCACAAGGCGGTTCACCGAATCCTTACCTAGGCCCAGTAATACCCTATCCAGGCAGAAGTAACAACTGTCATTGCTCCGAAAATAGAATTGCCAACCTTCGTCCGCACAATTCGTCATTCCGACACCAGCCCTTCCGCTAAAGGGCGGCGAGGAATCTGAGGTGACCGCTACAACCAGGCAGTCCAGCACAACCAACATGACGCAGAATCACCAGGCCGGGGCTACTTCACGTCCATGATTCCCTGCAGTTCCCCGGGCAGCGTACGAGTTACGATGACRACCGCGCCCTTGTTGGGCTTGATCTGTATGGTGAATTCCTGCTTCGCGGCCARAMGAGGGGTCAGGTTRGTGAGRGTSACCGTRATTTCCACCTGCTCACCGGGRTCRACGATTTCTCCTGAGCCGATCAACCATTCAGAAGACCAGGAACACTCGGCGGTGTCGGGGTCCCCGTCGAAGCTCTGGGGGTTTTGACAGTTGATGCCCTGGAAATCATCGAGATAGGTTATGACACTGCCGGTGGTGGACAGGTCGACAGACTCGGATGCGGTGGACGCTGGAGCCAGATTGAACTTTATGAGGTCGACGGCGGTCTTTGCGGCGTTAGAATCCGCAATCACCTCTCCACGGAGGCTTAAGGTCGACGACGTTTCCTGCAGACCTCCCAGAGCCGCCTCTTTACTCTTTTCCGAACTCAAAAATCCAGTGTTGAGCACAGCAAATGCGAAAACCGAAGCGACTACCACGAAGGCGATGAGAACGATGGCCGTTTCCAGGCCCGTGATTCCTCGCTGGTTGTGTAAAAAATTATCGGTTCTGATTATAGGTCTATTTTTCAACGCCGTCATGGAATGCTTACTGAGCGCCGGTCGATTGCCAGGTCAGCACCACAGGTCTGCTATTATATCTTAATCACTTTGAACACCCCGTCAGGGATCGCGCCGGGATAACCCGATTATCTGAACCCAAATGAAGTGATGGGCGAAAACATGCTACTCAACACCCCTTCTATCACCAGAGTCGACGGAGCCCCAGGCGGACGCCACTACCGGGTTGAAGGGTTCGACGGGTTGTTCCCATCGGTGACGACCGTGTTGGACGTTATCAATAAACCGGCCTTGGTGCCCTGGGCCAGAAATATGGCGCTRGAATCGGTGGAAACCGCGTTGATGAAGCGCACCGGGGCTCAAGAAGCAATCACCCCTGAGTGGGTGTCCAAGGTRATCGCCGAGGCCCGGCGCCGGCCGGAACAGATCAGGTCCGAGGCCGCCGACTTCGGCACTCAGGCCCACGTAGCCATAGACCAAATAGTGCAAGGATTGGAGCCGCAGATCCCGCCCGAGATGGAGTTGGTGGTCAACAACTTCGCCGAATGGCGCCGCGAAGCCCACCTGGATATCAAGCTGACTGAGACCATGGTCTTTTCCGCCAAGTACCGCTACGCCGGAGCCATGGATGCCATCGCCTACCGTGACGGCAGTCTGGTGGCGTTGGACTGGAAGACCAGCAACGGTATCTATCCCGAATACGCCCTGCAAGTTGCCGCCTACGCCAAGGCCCTGGAAGAGATGACCGGAAATCCGGTCACCGAGGCTTGGACGGTAAGGTTCGGCAAATCCGCCCCGGAGTTTGAAGCCCGCCAAGTTATGGACCTGGAAAAGTCGTTCATCGCTTTCCGGGCGGCGCTGTATCTATGGCGGGCGATAAAAGGGGAGTTGCTCCACCCACCAGCGTAAGCCGCGTTTTATATACGATCGTTTTCCAAAAGGGAGATTAAAGGTGCTAATCGTCGACAGCCACGTTCACATCGCCTTGCACATCTACGAACCGGTCGAGATTCTACTGGCCCAGATGGAGCATAACCAGGTTGAGAAAACGGTGCTGGTGCAATCATCCACCACCGTAGACAACACCTACGTCATTGAATCCATGCGCCGGTTCCCTGGGCGGTTTTCCGTGGTCTGTCGAGTAGACGTGGACAGCCCCAACGCCCTTAACGACTTGGAGCGATGGGCTGGAGAAGGGGCCGAGTCGATCCGGCTACGGAACTTTCAACGCTCGCCGGGTGACGACCCACTGGCCATCTGGCGCAAAGCCGAGTCGTTGGGGATGTCGGTAAGCGTGGGCGGTCCGACAGRCGTGTTCGCGTCAACCGATTTCGCTGATCTGGCCGAGGCTCTGCCCGGCCTGAAAATCGTGATCGAACACCTGGGAGGAGTGGGAGTCTGGGCGGTGGGAGAGACCCAGCGGCCCGAACCTCCCTACGCTCAATACCGGCAGATGCTGGAACTAGCCCGCTTCCCTAACACTTACGTTAAGATTCACGGCATCGGAGAGATCTGCCCGCCGCCCTTCCCTTATCAAGACATCCCACCTTTCATGGACATGGCCTACGAGGCGTTTGGGCCGCAAAGGATGACTTGGGGCAGCGACTACCCACCGGTCAGTCTAAGGGAAGGATACAGCAACGCCCTGCGGTATCCTCAGGAGCACATGCCCTTCGCCAGCCAAGACGACCTGGAGTGGATCTTCGGCAARACAGCCTTGTCCATTTGGAAGTTCCCGTAGCCTGTSCCGAGTATAGGCTGGTGGGTGGTCCAGTTCTAGGAAACTGACCCCGGCTTACTTGTTATTTCCGTTCCCGTTSCCGTTSCCGCCGCCATTCCCATTGCCACCGCCGTTGTCGTTCCCATTCCCGTTATCGTTGTCGTTCCCACCACCGTTGTCGGTGCTGCCCCCGTTGTCGTTGTCGTTCCCACCACCKTTGYCGKTSCCRCCMCCGTTGTCGKTGYCGYYCCCGYYGTCGTTGTCGTTCCCGCCGCCGTTGTCGTTGCCACCGGCGTTATCGTTTCCGTTGCCGCCTCCGTTCTCGGTCCCGTTGCCGCCGGCGTTGCTGCTGTTGTTCCCACTATTACCTTCCCCGCCGTCGTCATCGTCATCGTCATCATTGTCGACACCAGAGCCTACGCTTTGAGAGCTGGGGTCTCCAATATTACCTCGTCCTTGACCAGAGTTGCCATTTCCGTTGTTGCCCTGACCCGAGTTTCCGTTGCCGTTCCCATTGTTACCTTGGCCGGAGATGCCGTTATTGCCTACCCCGGAATTCCCGTTGCTGTTTCCATTGTTCTCTTGGCCGGCGTTACCTCTTCCTTCTCCGTTGTTACCCTGGCCAGAGTTCCCATTGTCATTGCCACGGTTGCCCTGGCCTTGACCCGGCGTCCCATTCCCTGGTGGAAGAGTTGCCGGAGCCGGCTCGATCACCCTGGGGCTAAAGTTCCGAACCAATCGAACAGTATCCATCCCTTCAAAGGGGGCTCCGCTGCCTACCAGACTGCCGGTCATCACAAGTTCGATTATTGTGTCGCCGGGTTGGGTCAGATCAATGTCTAATTCCGAGTATCGGAAGTGAAGTTTAAGTTGGGATAAGTCGTCAGCCAAGTGTCCGCCGTGCTCGGGTGGCGCTTCGATTCCCGTAACGCCGAAACGAACAGTTAAGGCGTCTACATCTGCGACGGCGAATCCGTCGTCGCCTAACAAGGCCACCGGCACAACACCCTTACCGTTGAGATTCAGTGCGCTGGGATTGATATTTACGTTGATCCTTTGTACCACCACTATGATGCTGAACAGCACATTTTCTGATGCGTTGCCCGCGGCATCGGTAGCTATACAACTTACGGGGGTAGTCGCTCCCAAAGGATAAATTGGATCGTCCAACAGGGGGTCGTCCGGAGCGCAAGTCACGGTCATGTCCCCCGGCCCATCATCGGAGGCGAGAACAAGTGCGGCTAGGTCCACTTCCGCTCCCAGGGCAGTAGTGGCATTTAGTTCAAACACGCCTTCAATCACGTCTTCAGTGACCGCGAGAATAGGATCCGTGACATCAATGTGGATGATCAATGGCAGCGAATCATCCGATTCGTTCCCCGCAATGTCGGTAACGGTGGCGATTATGCTGTGGCTACCTTCGTCTAGCGGTAATAGCGGTGGTTCATTCGTAGTAATCTCATAAGATCCGAACCCATCAGTAGGACCACTGCCTATCTCTGGCCCAGCAGCGCCGTCGAACAGAGTCACCGTGCTGTCCGGCTCTAAATCTGGGACCGCTTTGCCATCAACAAACGTGGGCGTATCGTCATTTGTGATTTCGTCGTCCAGGAATGAACCAATGTCACTTGCGTCTATCAGGTCCGGCAAGGACGGCGGCGCCGGAGCGATGGTGTCAATATTCACCGGTGGCGTCGTGAATTCCGCAGAGTTGCCAGCCAAGTCGGACACGGTCACTATGGCGGTCACGCCCTCCCCTTCATCGCTAACCACCACCGGGCTACTCCCCGGTATAGTGGCATCTACCCCAGAGAGAGCGTCGCCTGGAGAGAAGGGGAAATCGACTTCCGAATTGTTCCAGCCTGCGCCGTTGGCCAAGGGGTTCTGTATCCCAAAGGTTAACGTCGGCTTGGTCAGGTCTACGTTGATCGGTGTCTCCGTGACCGACGCGCTGTTACCCGCCAGGTCCACCGCCGTTCCTAAGGAACTTTGACCGGCTCCCTCTCCCAGGGTTTCCGGTGCGGTGCATTTGTCTATGCCGGAACCGCCGATATCTTCACAAGTAAAGGTCACCTCGACCTGGGTGTTGTTCCATTGATTGGCGTTGGGACCTACGTCCCTAGCCGCGTTGATCGTCGGCTTGGTCAGATCGATGTAGATAGGTCCAACCACCACCGTTGCCTGGTTACCTTCGTTATCGATGCATGTGCCTGCGACAGAGTGATTCTGCACCTCGAAGTTGATGGTTTGGTCGTCGGTCAGGCTGGCCACTCCTGAATCGTCATCCGTGCAGGTGAATTTCACCGTAACTGGTTCGTTATTCCACACACCGCTAGTGGCCGCCGGACTCCGCGACCCGGTGATAGTTGGCGGGGTTTCATCCGTGGCAACTAATAGACCACGTACTAGCAGGGTTTCATGGCAACAATCTGGTATACCGGCCGGATCGGATACGATGCGCCCACTGTTAAAGTCAGCAGCGTCACAGTGGTGATTAGTCGGGTCGAAATATGGGGACGCACACTTCGTAGTTTTAAACGGATCGAATCGAGCCCCGCTTCCAATCCCCCCATCTCAGCAAAGGTAGGGTGGGCGGCAAGTTTGGTGGTGGTAGCAAAGCGAAAACCATCCCNTAAGAAGAATGGTGCCGGTGCRACCGCCGGATTTGCAGGGGCTTGCCCACACCCATTCCAAACCGTCCTTTTCAACGATCAGGTCGGGAGGGATGGGGTCGCTGTTCTGATCCCCTGCCAAAACGCTGCCGGCGGATAGGAACACAGCGAACAGTACTATGCTTAACGCGGATGCCAGAATTATGTGCTTTCTCACGTCGATCCCTCGCCATGCAAGTCAGATACGCTGGGAAGTTGAATACGGGACGCAACCATACCGCATCCATTAAATCCCCAGATCATCAGACCGCAAACTTTAAAAGGAATAGTCCAAATATCCTTGGTCAAGTCTGACCTTAGTCTCGTTTTTACACTTCACTCGTACCTCGCGGGCCTGTCCAGACACGTAATTCTAGAACATAGTTACAGTGCAGGCTACAGCTTGGTGAGATGGTTTCCCAGTCCGGAAACACGCAATCGTTAGGGGAATAACTTGCGGAATTATCTCGGGGTATTGCTCATTGACCGGATAGTACCGTCCGGCTGTGTTTGAAACACGAGAATTCAGGAATGTTTTGAACGGTCAGCCGAGGACTCTCGTGGCGGCCTTTCCATGAGACTCCTGTTGGGGGGAACGGGGTTAGAGGGAGTTCACCTCTTGGTATCTGAAACAGGAGACCAAGTGGTCGTTGACCAGGCCCGCCGCTTGGATAAAGGCATAGACGATGGTTGACCCTACGAATTTGAAGCCCCGGCGCTTCAAGTCGGCGCTTACTTTGTCTGACAATTCGGTCGTGGCGGGAATCTGGCCGTCGCCGGTCCAGGCGTTGCGCACCGGATTGCCGCCGACGAAGTCCCACAAATAAGTGTCGAAGCTGCCGCATTCCTCTTGCAGGTCCAGGTAGGCTTGGGCGTTGGTTACGGAGGAACGGACTTTCAATCGGTTGCGGATGATGCCCGGGTTGTTCAGCAGATCGGCGATCTTATCCTCGCCATATGCGGCGATGACCTTGACGTCGAAGCCATCGTACGCCTCCCGGTAGCCCTCCCGCCTCTGGATGATTGATTCCCAACTCAAGCCGGCCTGGGCGCCGTCCAGAAGCAGATACTCGAATAGCCGCCGGTCGTCGTGAAGGGGTACACCCCACTCCCGATCGTGGTATTCGATCATCGAGTCGCTCTTGGGCCATGAACAGCGTGAAACCATGTCATTCCCTCATGCAGGCAGCCCGATAATCACGACCCACATGGGTCTCTGCGCTACGGGATAGGTTTAGAGAGGTGCCAGGATCCCGGTGTCTCGGTTGATCCCAAAGGAAACGTACATGAATTAGGCCATCTCTGCGTCCATCCTTACCTACCACACCAAGGGATTCCAGCCTTTGAATAACGTGCGCGGTTGCCCATGGAGGGAAGCGGTCTGACTGTCAGCCGTTACCAGGTAATAGAACTGGCCGGGCGACATTTCCTTGATGGAATTGAAGCTGCTAAATAGGGCCCTTGGGTCGTAGAAGGTCCATGACTGGGTGGCCGGGTCGAATTTCCAAACCCGCACCAGATTGTCGCCGATCACGCCAAGGGCCTGCCCCACCGGACCGCCTCCACCGCCAGACGCGGCGGGAGTAGCCTCTATCGGCGCCTCCGCTCCGGGTACTTGAACCCCATCTATCCAAGCGGAAACGATACTGCCCTCAGGCGCCAGATTTCCGYTGATCGATGCCGTGCCCACAAACACGTGGGGCGCCAATGGCGGCGCCTGTAGTAATGGCGCTGCCAAAATACCTCCCCGGCTGTTCGATCCCATACGGGCGGCCAAGGGACGGACCGGTACAAGTTGCCTGCTACCCATGGCTGCGCTGGACGCGGTTAGGTTCAACTCGTCAACGCCGCCTTGCTCCCAGATACCCGTCTCCTTAGCCTCGCTCCCTCCTATCTTGAACGTGATCGTCTTACCGGCATAGGACTCGCCACCGGGTTGATTGACGATGAGGATATAAGTGCCGTCAAAGGGCGGCGGTGCCGGCGGAGTGGTCGCCGTGGGGACGGGAGTTGGCGTGGGCGCCGCTGCCGGAGCGGGCGCAGGGGTGTTGGTGGGCGTGGGTGTATCGGCCGTAGCGGCCGTGGGCGGAGGCGGTACCGTTGCGGTTGGGGTGGTAACCGGAACGGCCGTGGCTTCTTCCACCGGCGCGGCCGTGGGGCTGGGGAGCGGCGCGGCGGTCGCGGTAGGGTTGGGTTGGACTACGGGCGCCGTTGTAGGCGGCAGGGGTGTTGGGGATTTCTCACCACCGCAAGCCGTCAATGCGATGACAGCTACTAAGATCGCGGAAACCACTGCCGGTGCAGCRAATTTTCTGTTACGCATATTTCCTTCCAACRTTGAATAAACGATCCCATAAAGTCTACCCGGACAAAGGTCTTGAAACTAGGCGATATGGGCGCGATTCAAGTCTAGGTGGGGCACTATCTGTTGTCAAACCTCATGGATTCAACGGGTTTATAGACATGGTGGAACCAGCTTTTCCGGCACAGTTGTGTAAGGGAGTTCACCCGTGGTCTGACAGGTGCCGTTACCCTATATTCCCGGTGCAACGGGCATCAAGATAGTCAAAGTAGTTTCAATCAGGTTTATTGGAGGCCATCATGTTTTGGCTTAAAGGCTGTCCCCACTGCAGCGGCGATCTCTACGTTGATCAGGACCAGTACGGTTCGTTCGTATCCTGCTTGCAATGCGGCTTGAACCAGGAAGTTTGCAGCCAACCTGGAGAGCCTCTGGAGATCTCGGCCGACCCGGTATTGCCTCAGCCGCTGCGCCAGTGGCAGGGGACCAAGCGCCGCCGGTTGTCCCACGGCGGCCGTCACTTCGCCAAAAGCTTATCCGTTGGCGAAGAGGCGCAAGCCCAATCGGTGGCCTAAAGCATTACGTTCCAAGCCGGACTCGATCGTTCCGGCAAGACCCCTATCGACTTCAACCCAGGCGYCCAAGGGCAGATAAGTCTACTTCCTTGACGATGCCGCCGATGGTCCGGCRYYCSKWSSSWMSGRRYGCCGGACCATCGGCGGAACGGCCCCGTCTTCCAAGATATCCCCTGGTAAAGCTGATCGAGAGCCGACGCCCAGCTCCCTCATTTACTCTCCTCCCTCGCAACTCCCATCCTCGTCCCCGGCTCGTTACCCCTCTTAAAGCCCTGTGTTAACATTGGTGAGCATGTTTGATCGGCCAGGCTCACGCCACGAGACTTGTCAGCGGCGGTAAAAGTCAGGACCGGAGAGGACGGAGGAAACGAATACATGAAGGCGCTTGAGGGCATCCGTGTGCTTGACCTGACCAGAGCCCTGGCAGGGCCGTTCTGCACACTGATGCTGGGAGACAACGGGGCGGACGTGATCAAAGTGGAGATTCCCGGTACGGGAGATGACACCCGAAAGTGGGGCCCGCCGTTCATCGGTGAAGAGAGCGCTTATTATCTTTCCATCAATCGAAATAAGAGAAGTCTGACGCTGAATCTACAAGACGCCCAAGCCCAAGAAGTATTTATGAAACTGGCCAAGGACATCGATGTGGTGGTGGAGAATTTCACGCCCGGTGTCATGGGGCGCTTCGGCTTGGACTACGATGCGGTCAAGGCCGTTAGCCCCAAGGTTGTATATTGCTCCATATCCGGATTCGGCCAGGATGGCCCATATCGCAACCGCCCCGCCTACGATCAAATCATGCAGGGCGTAGGTGGGCTGATGAGCATAACCGGCGAGCCCGACGGTGAGCCGCAAAAGATCGGCATCGCCGTCACGGACATCGGAGCCGGCATGTGGTCCGCCTTCGCCATAATGGCGGCTTTGCACCACCGTGAAAAGTCCGGCGAAGGTCAGTACATCGACATCTCGATGCTAGACGCTCAAGTCGCCTGGCTGACTTATCAAGCGGCCTTCTTTTTCGCCAACGGCGAGGCCCCCAAGCGCATGGGCGCCGCCCATCCTACCCTGGTGCCTTATCAGGCGTTCATGTGTAATGACGGCAAGTACATCAACGTCGCCGTCGGTTCGGAAAGAATCTGGGGGAGGTTCTGCCAGGGTATGGGCCGGGAAGACCTGAAGGACCACCCCGACTATGCCACCAACAGCGTTCGAGTGAACCATCGAGGCGCGATGGTGTCCATGCTGCAAGAGATTTTTCTTACCCGGCCGGTGGCCGAGTGGGTTGAGGACCTGCAAGCCGCCAACGTGCCGTGCGGGCCGATYAACGACTTGGCGGATGTTTTCGCCGACCCTCAGGTCTTGGCCAGGAACATGTATCTGGAAATGCCCCATCCCACCCTGGGTTCGATCAAGCAGACGGGGCTGCCCATAAAGTTTTCCCTTACCCCAGGCGGCCTTGACCGGCACCCACCCCTATTGGGTGAACACAACCAGGAGATACTACAATCTCTGGGTTACTCCGACGCCGACGTCCAAAGTTTGAAGGAACAATCTGTGATCTGATATCAAATACCTAGCGCCATGGGTAATGAAGCCGTAATACTTANTTGCCTGAAAATTGACTTCCGGCGCGAATCGCAGTCACTTGCCGTTACAACCAGCCTGCCCTGATTTGATGAAAAGGTTCTACTCTTGACTGGATACGGGTGCTCCCGGGCCGATGCGCACCACGGCTTGAGAGCGCAAAAACTACCGGCCGCACTCCGGAGCCAATCTCCTTGGGGCGCCTGCCGCCCCGATCGGGCGATTCTATTTCCCCATTCGCCGCCCGTCAGAAAGTATATCGTTGGGATCCGGGCCGGCCTGAACCTAGGAGAATTTCCGACGCGGACGGCGAATGCCCGTCTTGCTTGCGACTCCCTGGAAGACTATCATGGGACGGAATTTTTCCGCATGCTTTCACGAATCACTCTGACAAAGGATGTCATCTGGCCATGGATCTGGGGTTAAAGGAACGCGTCGCCATAATCGGCGGCTCCAGCAGGGGCATTGGCCGAGCGATCGCCATGACGTTTGCTCACGAGGGCGCCAGTGTTACCATCTCGGCCCGCACCGAAGCCGACCTGCGCCGTACCGAGATTGAGTTGGCCCGCATCGGGTCTCAGCACCATGTTCTGGCCATTCCCGCCGATCTATCGTCGGCCCGGGATATTCGCCGGGTAGTTCGGGACACGATGAACCGCTTCGGCCAGATCGGAATTCTGGTCAACCACGTCTGGCACGGCATGCCCGGCCGTCCTTCAGAATTCAACGATGAATCGATAACGGCCGCTTTTGAGCAAAACTTCCTGGGCGCGGTCCGCCTAACCCGGGAGGTGATTCCGTTCATGAAGCAGCAACGGTGGGGACGCATCATTCATTTGCTGCCCCTCCAGGTGAAGCAGCCGGGCAAGGGGTCCGCATTATCCGCTTCCAGTCAGCTCGCTTTGGTAGGCTACACCAAGATGCTCGCCACGGAGCTTGCTCCGTTCAATATCACGGTTAATAACGTGATCTCGGGACCGGTGCAGACCGATTTTCTAACCTCAACATTCGAATCCACGGCAGAAGAGCAACGCCGCACCAGCGATGAACTGATCCAGGAAGCTGTTGAAGCGATACCCATCGGCCGCCTGGGTAAACCCGAAGAGTTGGGCGACTTGATCGCCTTCCTAGCATCCGACCGCGCCGGATTTATAACCGGCACCAGCGTCGTGATAGACGGTGGGATGCTGCAGACCGTTACCTAACGGCCAAACGTAAACTGAACCGGAGTCACGGCCCGTCCGCCGGCCTCCGGACCTCCAACCCGTCACGGGGAAACCGGCTGTCCAAAGAATAGACCAAGTCCGCCTTCGCACTACRATACGCCGCCCACACTAAAGCATCGGATAGAGAGACTTGACCCGAAGGCCGGCACATCAGCAAGGCTTGTCACAAGAGCCTCCCAACCTCGGTTGCCCCCAGGGCGATTTGCCGATAAACTGGGGACAATCAACGAACGAGCGCAAATGGGGGTTGATCCGTGCAGTTTTCTCTAGCTTATGAAATGCAAAGGCCCACCCTTGACGACCACGCCGTCATCGAGGAAACCATMGAGCAGTGCATCCTGGCCGACGAGATGGGCTTCGACGCCGTATGGTTCGTAGAGCATCACTTCCTCACGACCTTCTCTTCGTCGCCTTGTCCTGAAGTGATCTTCGGTGCGCTTAGCCGGCTTACCAAGAACATCCGCCTGGGTTTTGGCGTCGTGATATTGCCCTACCACCACCCCATACGGGTAGCCGAGCGGGTGGCGATGGTGGACCAGCTTTCTCATGGGAGAGTCGACTTCGGCACCGGGCGTTCCGCACCCTACGAACAGACGGGAATGGGAATCGACCCCCGGTTCACCCGGGAAATGTGGGAAGAGTCGTTGAACATGATTCCCAAGATCTGGGAATCGGAGACATTTGAGTGGGAAGGGAAATTCTGGAACGTCCCACCCAGGGAGGTCCTTCCCAAGCCCTACCAAAAGCCCCACCCGCCCATATGGGTCGCGGCGCTCCAACCGGCCACTTACCAGTTGGCCGCTGAAAAGGGCATCGGCGTCATGGCCTTGGGAGTCGCCGCGCCTTCGATCCTCGAACCCCATATCAAAGCCTACCGGGAGACCATCAAAAACGCCCAGCCGGTGGGAGCATTCGTCAACAACCAGTGGCTCAGCTCCTGCTTCGGCCTTTGCGGCGAAGATAATAAAGCTACCAGAGAGTTATGCACCCAGTCGCTCAAGACTTTCTTCGGGCCGGGACGCCCCTACGTCCAAGACCAGAAGGACGTTTACAGCAAACTGCTAGAGCAGTGGGGCGGGGTGCCGGACCATTTGACCCAAAACTTCTCGCGTTACGTGGAAGTCCAGGGAGTGGATGGAGRCAACGGAAGCAACGGAAGCGCGGTTGACCTGTCCGGAGGCAGCGCCCTGGCCCAAAAGATCTGGGAGGAGTTCGACGCCGACACCTTGGCCGAGCGTGGCGTCATCATCGCGGGCGACCCGGAGAGTTGCATCGAAGCCGTCAAGCTACACGAGGCCACCGGCGTGGATCAGATCCAGTTCCTCATGGCCACCGAAACCGTGGGCCATAAAGAAGTGATGAAATCCATAGAGATGTTCGGCAAACACGTGATTCCAGCGTTCAAGAAGACTGCTTAGGGGGCGTGGTAAGCCGCTCTTCCCTCTACTTCAGGTCGGCAACCAGTGGGCCGACCTCATTCATCAGTAACTCCAGGCACTCGTGCTCCCACTCGGGGTCTTCCGGGTCCTGGGTGATGGCCAGCAGGCTGCCGAAGCCGCCGACTTCTTCATAAAGTTTGCGGATGCGGTCGGCGCATTCTTGAGGGTCGCCCACTATCCAGATGTTCTCCATCATGTAGTCCACATCCACGGCTTCGTCGGACATGTTGGGGTCAATCTTGCAGGCGCCCAGCGCCCCCGAGCCTTTCCGGTTGGGTAGCTGGTGCTCGATGTAGTTCCGGCCCAGCACCTCATGGGCCCGCTCCCTTGCCTCTTGGGTGGTCTTGGCCACCAGCACGTCGCGGCCGATACGCCATTCCCGCCGGTCGGGCTCCCGGCCGGACTCGGCCGCGCCCTCTTCCACCACTTCCCAGTGACCTCGAAGGTGTTGTGGCGCCAAGTTGGAACTGCTCATGGGGATCCAGCCCTTCTCCCCGGCAACTTTGATGGAGCCTGAGGCCAGCGACGTGGCGGCRACCCCGATGGGCGGATGGGGAAGCTGGTAGGGCTTCATGTACAGTCCTCTACCCAAGACCGGGTCCAATTCGGGAGCCTCGATATCGAAATACTTGCCGTGATAGCTAAATTTCCCCTCAGACTCCCAGATCTTCAGGATAATGTCCAAGACTTCTGCGGAGCGCTCCCGCACTTCGGCGCCCTTGGTTGGGTCCAGCCCAAATAGCTGCAAGTCGGTGGGGATCGCCCGGGCGCCGATGCCCCAGTAGAACCGGCCGCGAGCCAGGTGGTCCAGCATGGCGATGCGGTGGGCCAGCTCCACYGGGTTGTGGATCGAAAGCAGGGTTACTCCGGTGCCGAAGATTATGTTCTCGGTCATCGCCAGCGCCTTGGCGATGAGCAGGTCCGGCGCCGGGGCGTTCTCCCAACGCTCCGTTATRTGCTCCCCGATCCAGACCTCATGGTAGCCCAACCCATCAGCAGTGACGATCAGGTCCAGGTCCCGGTCATAAGAGTCGGCGTAGCTACGATGGGGCGGATGTAGCGGCATCATGAACAGTCCGAAATTCATGGTTTTCTCCTGGCCTTGATTCTTGTTGGCCTGTTGAGGTAGACCTTTGGTAGGGGTAAGGCACGATAACATCGATATTATACWAATTTTGGCAGTTGACGATAAACCGATTCTTGAATCGTATGGAAATCCAGGGCTTTCACCGGGCAGGTATTTGCCGCTTGGTACGACGGCCATTCGTACCCGTACCACCAAATCCTACTTAACACCGACCTTAATATCTCCCCTTTTGGGCAAGACCTTGCCGGCAACCTCTACATTATTTCAGGGAAACCAGGCGGTGATGAGGTGAATAGTTTACACYCCTTCTACCGCTTGACTTTGACCCCAAGAGAACARGGAACCACGCCGCATAATACCCAAGATCGCTTCGATTATGGTCGTCGGAAGGAGGAYCTTTCCGGATATAACAAGGGCGAACGATACTGGATGAGACAGGTTGGGCAATATATACTGATGCGGCATTGGACACATCAACCTTTCGCGGTGCGCTCTTGACCTCAGATTTCAGATCATTCAGTCCCATTGAACTGSTACGCAGGCGATGTTCCGGCGTAGCAAGGGATTGGCTTGACCGAATGGTTTCCCGAATCGAATCGCCTTTGGACCGTAACATCTTTGGGGCGGCCTATGCGGGAGCCCGCCGCCGTCTCGGTGGTGAACCGGTAGTCTTGGACGCGGAGGAACAGGCCGCCCTGAAAGGTACAGGGCTGCTTTCTCTAAGTGGGCATTCTCTCGACGAAGTTTGCCGCATCGCCCTGCTAGTGCGGACTTCRGAGTGTCTGCCGCCCGAGGATTATTCGTCCTTCATAAGTGAGTTGTATATCCGGGGCGACAACTTCGAACGGCAGGCCCTRCTCAGAGGACTGACCTATTTGCCGGACCCGGAACAGTTTCTCTCCACCGCCATCGAAGCTTGCCGCACCAGTGTCCAACTCATCTTTGAAGCCATCGCCTGCGACAACCCTTACCCGTTCCGTTACTTCCCGGAGTTGAACTACAACCAGATGGTCCTCAAAGCCCTCTTTATCGGCTCTCCATTGGCGAGATTAGTAGGACTTGAGGAGCGAATCACCCCTGAACTCGTCCGCATGGCGGAAGACTACGCCACCGAGCGGCAGGCTNNNNGCCGGCCGGTGCCGGAAGATATCCCACTGTTTAYMACTAATGATTTGGGAGCTAGGAATGAAGCTTTTTGACCCTCACATACATATGACGTYGCGGCCTACATCCGACTACCAGGCAATGGCCGACGCAGGTATCTCTGCTATCGTTGAGCCGTCCTTCTGGTTGGGCCAGCCCCGGACTCATGTTGGTACCTTTGAAGACTATTTCCTTTCCCTCCTGGGTTGGGAGCGTTTTCGGGCCAGCCAGTTTGGCATATCCCACTTCTGCACCCTGTCGATCAACCCCAAGGAGGCTAACAGTCCTTCGATAGCGCAGGGTGTGTTGGACCTGTTGCCGCGATACCTGGAAAAGGACGGCGTGGTCGCGGTCGGCGAGATCGGCTTCGACGATCAGACTGATGCCGAAGAGCACCTATTTGCCGAACCGTTAAAGCTGGCGATGGAGTTCGAACTGCCAGTGCTCATTCACACCCCACATCGAGATAAGAAACGGGGCACGGCGCGGAGCCTGGAATTAGTTAGAAGGGTTGGGTTTCCTRAACAACGAGTCCTCATAGACCATAATAACGAAGAGACACTGCCTATGGTCCTGGAAACCAACTGTTGGGCGGGGCACTCCATTTACCCTGACACCAWGATGGACGAACTTCGAATGGTGGCGCTGAYTCAGACGTATGGCAGTGAYCGRATCATCATTAACAGCGCCGCCGACTGGGGAGTCAGCGATCCATTTAAAGTGCCCAAAACCGTCGAGGCTATGTATGAGGCCGGGCTCGATGAGAAGACTATCCAGACGGTGGTCTGGGACAACCCGGTAGCGTTCTTCGGCCAGAGCGAACGCCTGGATCTGGATAGAGATCCCATCGACCAAAGCCAGCTATGGGAGGGCAATWCCGTCCYGCGCGGCCAAGAGCCTGTTGTCGAGTCGTAGGATCAGCGAACGCGACGCACCGTTGTCTTCGACGTGGTTCGAATTAAATCGACGCAGAATCCACCGGTTKCCTAGTCATGAATTCCCCCTACCGTGGCAAATCGACAGGCCTAGCGGCCTATGCTAGACTGACTCAAATCGGTCAAACAATAGACGAGGTTTCTACGCATGAAAAAGGTAGTCAGCGAAATCAGCGGGGTGGTGTTCAGCCTGCCTTGGCTGGTGGCCAAAGACAACGGTCTGTTCGAGGCCGAGGGCATCGACATGGAGTTCGTTAAGGCCATCAGGACCGGCCCGGTGGAGCACACCGAGAACCCGGAAGACGTTAATCCCATTCTGGGGCACGTCGCCTTCGAACAGGGACAGGTGTCCATCTACCGCGCTTGAGAAGAGGGTCAGGTCCGTCGGGCCTATGAAAGCAAACAAGGGGCCAGGATAATCGCATTGCGTTCCGCGGTGGCCAGCCAGGCCATCATGGTGCCCCCAGACTCGCCCCACAACTACCCGGGCACCTTGGGGAACCAACCCGTCGCGGTAAATTTCCACGCCGGGTCCCACTACGTTGGATTGCGATTGCTGGAAGGTTACCTRCCGGTGGAGAAGATTAAACTGGTGCACTACGGGTCGCCGATCCATCGCTTCGAGTCCATGCTCAACGGAGAAGTCGCGGCGGCGGTGGTGATGGAGCCCTGGATCGCCCTGGGAGAGAAACTGGGTTGCAAGACCGTGGCCGAGGGTCACTACCTGGGCGCGGAGAACGCCAGCGAAGACATGGACGAAGAGACCTTCGCTGCGATCAACCGGGCGGTGGAGAACGCCGTAGACCTGATCAACGCGGACAAGCGAAAGTACCTGCACTACCTCATCGACGACCCCAGCTTCGCCCAGGCTGCCGCTAAATACGGCGGGTTGACRCCMGAAGACTTCCACCTKCCCCGCCTGCGGTACACCAGGCCGGCCGTGTATACGGACGAGATGGTGGAGGACACGTACAATTGGCTGACACGTTGGGGATTGCTCAGCGATCTGGCTTGCTCCGCCGACCTGGTGGACAACCGTATCGCCGAGCCGGCGTCCGCCGACGAYTGAGAGTCTGGCCCTCACCCCCATCCCCTCTCCCTGCGGGAGAGGGGTGCCGCCAATAAGATCCGTTAACGGATGAGGGATCACCTGAACCCGGCGAGCCTTCATTGACCCCGGCCAGGAAGCGAGTACAGGCCGGGAATATTTTTTNNGCTCCAARCCYCGACCTAGCCCCAAGAGACACCCTTGTATGCGGTAGAATAATCCCATCTAGATCGTGGCGAGGTTAGGCATGGCTCTGCCGTTTCGAAAGCGTCCCGGTGTCGCTGTCGTGGAGATTCACGGAGTTATCGGCAATCAGATTAGAACACCCGTTTACGAGCGGTTGTTCGACGGTATCGCCCAGAGCAAACGCTACCGGGCTTTGCTGTTGGATATCGATTCTCCGGGAGGCTCGGCTTCCGGATCGGAAGTCCTACACCACAGCTTGTTAAAGGTGGCCGAGACCAAGCCCATCGTGGCCTATGTGAGGGGTATCGGAGCGTCGGGCGCCTATTACCTGTGTTCCGCCGCCAGCCGGGTGGTCGCCCTGCCCAGCGCCATGGTCGGTTCCATCGGCGTCATCTACCTGCGCCCAATCCTGGAACAACTGCTGGGCAAGGTAGGCGTGGAGTTTTCGGTGTTTAAAGAGGGCCGCCTTAAGGACATGACCGGATTCTGGCGCAGTCCGACATCGGAAGAAGAAGGGAAGTTCCAAGGACTCCTTACCGAGATATACGACAATTTCGTGGCGGTGGTGGCGGAGGGCAGRTCGTTGGAGGRATCGGCGGTCCGGGAACTGGCCACTGGCGAGATATTTACCGCTACCCAAGGCAAGGAACTCGGCTTGGTGGACGATTTCGGTGGGTTCGCCGAGGCCCTGGAAACAGCGGCCCAGTTGGGCAACGCCCGTCCTAGGCCACTCTGGGTGCGCCCGAGGCGGCCTCTATCCGCTAGACTGTTCGGCCGGATGGGCGCCCAACAACCGGGCATCTCTCTGCTAGCCAACCAGTTCCAACGCCTGATGGGTGGGGGCTTTTACTACCTAGAACCGTCCTACCTGATGGGCGATTACCTGGGAGAATCGGATTAGATCCGTCGTTGCAGCCATGCAACATGGCGAAATACGGGGGGATTCCAATAAAGGGACGTTCGGTCTGAGGTAGAAATCAGATCCTAYGAGGAGCTATGCATAGCTCCTCGTTTCCAGATAGTCCTCGTCCTGTTCGTCGGGCACTGGCAAGCTAACTTGTGTGCGCAACCGGGAGATCCACCGGCCCGTAGCCGATGATACAAACCCGCCAATAATCAGCGGTAGACGCCAGACCCATCCCAAGATTAACAGGAAAGAAACCGCGATCAGCATGAGAATARTTATTCCGCCCAATTGCCAGTCATGTGAAACCATACTTACTCCCAGGGTCTTAGGCTCAGAGAATACAACGATAGCTGCTCTTTATGGAACCATTCGACCATAAAATAGAGACCAAAGCATGTAGGCTGGCACCTAAGTCATTGGGGCGGAAACGAAACCCGGGGGTCGGGGGTTAAGTTTGGAAGTATCGAGGACATCTGGCGGCGAGCAMATCCGAAAACACCAACCAGATACAGAACAGAAGATGGAGTGACGACAATGGCGGCGGCGGCGGCTCAGTCACGCAGTGACGTAAGCCGGATTTTGATGAGTTTGGACTGCTGAAAACGGCGAACATCGCCCTCTAACCGCCYTCCAATCCCTTGGCTTCTTGCCACAACGACTCTTTCTCCATCAAAGGCAGGCCGTTGAAGTCCTGGCCGCGTTGGTCCGCCAGTTCCTCCATCTGAAGATATCGGCCCTGGAAGCGCCGGTTGGCCTGGCGCAGAGCATCCTCGGCGTGGATGTTCATCCACCGGGACAGGTTGACCATGGTGAACATCAGATCGCCCAACTCATGCGCCTTCTCTTCCTCGATGACCGCCCGGCGCAGCTCTTCCACCTCTTCAGCCACCTTGTCCAGCACCCCGGAGATGTCTTCCCACTCGAAGCCGGCCCGGCCCACCCGGTCCTGCATCAACTGGGCGTAGGTCAGMGCGGGAAGCTCACCGGGGATGCCTTCCACCGGCGACCTTCGTCCGCCTTCCTGAGCTCGCTCAGCCGCCTTTAGTTGTTCCCAGTTGGCCTCGACCTCCTTAGCATCGGAGGCCGACCCGTCGCTGAACACGTGGGGATGGCGGCGTATCAACTTCTCGTTTATATGGGTCAACACGTCGGTCAGAGAGAACTCCCCCGCTTCACTTGCGATCACGGAGTGAAATGCCACCTGCAGCAATAGGTCTCCCAACTCTTCCGACAGACCCTTTGGGTCGCCTTGGTCGATGGCTTCCAAAACCTCGTAACACTCTTCCAGCAGCGTCCGCTTCAGGGACTCATGGGTTTGCTCCCGGTCCCASGGACAGCCCCCCGGMGCATGGAGCGTTTCCACGATGTCCATAAACGTTTGGAAGCTGCCCAGGTCGCCTTGAGGAATCCGTTTGTTGCTCATGGACGAATTATAG
The DNA here is from genome assembly GCA_002401285.1 of SAR202 cluster bacterium. Next base: position 35,433 of record NVSQ01000013.1, on the reverse strand, counting down.
GCGTGGGCGGCGTTGCTTCACAAGRCAACGGGTGATACCTTTAGGATCACCGATCAGGAGCTAGAATGAACCGGGTAGCCTGGGTCCCAGCCTTTCTTTTCGCCATAGCCATGCCCCTGTTTCTGGTCACCGCCAGCGTAGCCTGGGCATTTAACGACCCCGGCGTCTACAGCCGGGGTTTCGAGAAGTACCGCATCTCCCTAACCACGGGCATCACCGAGGAGGATCTGCGCCACGTAGCCGGACAGATCAGGCACTACTTTAACTCCACAGATGAGCCTCTGCTGGTGAAAACCCAGGTCTACGGGGAGGAACGGGAGCTTTTCAACCCGCGGGAGGTCCAGCACATGCGSGACGTAAAGCGGCTGGTGTGGTGGGTCTACGCCGCCGCCGCCGTGTCGTGCATCTACTTGCTGTCGGCTACGTCCTGGGGATTCATCGTAAATGGTCGAGGATTCCTCGGGTTGCTCGCCCAAAGGGTTATCCGGGGGGTGGCTCTGATGGGAATCTTGGTGGTTGTCGCAGGGATCTTCGCCTCGGCYGGGTTCGACACACTATTCTTGAAATTTCACCAGTTGGCTTTCGCCAACGACCTCTGGCAACTGGACCCGCGCCGGGATTACCTGRTCRTCATATTCCCTCAGGGGTTTTGGTTAGACGCCACCATGAGAGTCGTTGCTTTGACAGTGGCCGGAGCAGTGGCGCTAACGCTGGCTTCCGGGGGGTACTTACTATGGAGCCGCCGCGCGGGGAAAGGAAGCGTGGAAGTAGTCTGATAGGCSATTGCCAGAGGAGAAAGGCGCGCCGCCCCAGGTAGGAATCATCGTCGKGGCGGCGACTTTAAAGATCGGTGATTTTAGGTGATACCAGATTCCCGGTTAATGACCGCAGCCGCAACCACCGCCGCAGCATCCCCCACCGCCCATCGGCGGTAGTGGGCTGAATCCGGTGTCGCCGGACTCGCTCCCCGAAACAGCGGCGAAAACGGAGATGATYCGCTTGGCTGGCTGTTCGCAGTTGGGGCAGTCGGCGCCGRCAGAACTCATGGACTGTAATTTGTCGAACTTGTTGTTACAGGYSGGGCARTGGTATTCGTATAACGGCATACCGGGACCTTCCTTGATTAGAGTTGCCAAATCGAGTTCGGTAGCCTAAATTTACCCGACATGGACCAATATCGTCAAGTAAAGGGTCCGTGCCATCGTGATTTATATTGACGCTCGGCCTTCCCGCCAAGACCGGGATTCAAGAATCGTTCGCAACATCACAATCCCGGACACTCGCGTACACAACTTGCGGAACTTTGAAAGTCGTTTCCGGATAGACGTCCTGTTTCTCCCGGCCTATCCTATCTTCATGAAATCAATTGAAGCGGCTCCCATAATCGATGAACAAACTTGCTGGCAGGCAGTCCTGGAACGGGACCGGCGGAGCGACGGCAAGTTCGTCTACGCTGTCAGGTCCACCGGAATATTCTGCCGTCCTTCCTGTCCTAGCCGAAAGCCTCGCCGGGAGCAAGTTTCGTTTTATCCGGACCCCGCCACCGCCCAACAACAGGGGTACCGCCCATGCAAGCGATGCCGCCCKCAGGAAGAATCGGGCGAAGACCCTGATTCCAAGTTGGTGGGATCGGCATGTGAGTATTTGGCGGCTGACAACCCAGACTCGATCGGCTTGGAACAGGTAGCASCCCAGGTTGGCGCAACTCCAGCTCGATTGCGCCGGGCGTTCAAAAACGTGACCGGCTTGGGTTTCAAGCAGTTTACCGATGCCCGGCGATTGGACCAATTWAAGATTCGGTTGAGGCAAGGGCAGGACGTGACCGGGGCATTGTACRACGCGGGATACGGCTCCACCAGCCGTCTTTACGAAAAGGCGCCGTCCCAGATGGGGATGACACCGGCCACCTACCGCAAGGGCGGTCAAGGCGTCCAAGTAGCCTACACTATCTCGGAGTGCTCCCTGGGCAGAGTTTTAGTGGCGGCCACTGACCGGGGTATCTGCGCTATCCACCTGGGGGACGATGCCAACTCCCTGGAATCGGGGCTGGCAATGGAATATCCCAATGCCCAGTTGGAACGAGTCGACGGACCGCTTCAAGAGTGGGTGGACGGGGTGCTTGCCCGGATAGACGGCCATCCCACCGGCCAGGCGCTGCCCCTGGACGTGAGGGCTACCGCCTTTCAACGCCGGGTATGGCAACACCTGACGACGATTCCCCGAGGCGAAACCCGGACCTACGGCCAGGTAGCCCAGGACTTGGGAGAACCAAAATCCGCCCGCGCCGTGGCCCGAGCCTGCGCCGCMAACCCYGTRGCMYTGRTGGTGCCCTGCCACCGGGTGGTCCGKCAAGACGGCGGMCTGGGMGGTTATCGYTGGGGTCTGGAACGGAAGGCMGCCCTTCTTGAAAGGGAAAGCTTCAACAGCGAGCCTCTGCAAGATGAAGATCCCGCAGCCGGCACTCCGGCCTCCTCTGCTTCCTTCCCTTTATCTTCATAAAGAAACGGACCGCAAGAAACGGACAGCTTCACTGTCCTTCTCGTAGTTCGCCGCTGACGCTCAGGATTTGTCACGCCCCGATCAATGCCACCCTTGCCARCAGGCCAWATCCATTTCAAGCCGAGGTTGCTGGAAAYCCACGTCTTAAYKCGGGTTTCAGYTAAYTTGCCACCTCGCCRCRATCTTCCGGCCACCGTCTATTGTGGAAACGAGTCGACCATCCCTCAGATTTGAGAGATGCCATTCCTGATACCCACTATTCCGTCCAATCTTCGAATAATCATGCGGTATCTGTATCATAGTTATCGATAAACCCTCGAATATATTCACCTACAGCAGGTCACATTGACTCTTCCTAGGGCATCTGCTAGACTGGCCGCCGAATAAGCGCCTACACCAGACTGACTCCGCCGACAAGCACTATGGAGGTTCTCTTGATGGGTAATCACTGGTTAAGTCCTAAAATTTTAATCTACGTATCGCTCCTGTTACTTCTGTCACTCGCCGTGGCCTGCGGAGGAACCTCCGCGGAGCCTCAGATTATTGAAAGAGAAGTGATTGTGGAGAAAGAGGTCATCAAGGAGGTACCTGTAGAAAAGCAGGTAATCGTGCGGGAGGAGGTCATTAGGGAAATCATCAAAGAGGTCCCGGTAGAGAAAGAAGTAATAAGGGAAGTTATTAGGGAAGTTATCAAAGAGGTCCCGGTGGAAATCGTGGTGGAGAGGATGATAGTACCCACCGCGCAACCTATAGTAAAAGCGGGATCTCTGGCAGGATTTCCTAAAGCCGGAGAGAACGGCGTTCCGAAGTCGGTGGGCAAGCTCACCATGGCGACGGATAGCTGGGGAGGCAGTGACCTCAACCCGTGGCAGCTCTCGGGCACGACCTTTCTACAAGACCTGTTCAACCTTTCTATCATGCGGCAGGCCCCCAACGGGGACATAGCCGCCTATTGGGCCGAAACCTTTGAGCAGGACGAAGAGGGAATCACTTTTAAGCTCAACCCCAAGGCCAAGTTCCAAGACGGCAGCCCCGCCGATGCGCAAGCGCTTTATGACAATTTCCAGGCCATCGGGTGGGACTGGAAAAAGTACGGCTACGAAAACCCCAGTTGGACCAGTGGCCGGACCAAGACCAATATAGAGTCCATGGAAGTTATCAGTCCCACGGAGCTCCGCATCACGACCAAGGGCCCCAAGCCCATATTTATGTGGGAACTGGGTGGCAACGGCTACCATGGATGGTGGGCCGGAAACCCGGCGACTCTCAAGAAAGGGCAAGAAGAATACCTCAAAGACCCCCTGGGAGGCGGCCCCTTCAGTATAGCCGAATGGGATCCGGGAACTCGGATCGTCTTGGACCGGTGGGACGACTTCTGGGCTGATTACGAGTGGTACCACGCGCCCCAGTACGAACAGTTAGAGCTGCTGACCGTGCCGGACCACGCCGCCCGCTTTGCTCTCTTGAAGAGCGAGCAGGCCGACATGGTCTACAACGTCCCGTGGCCCGTCGCAAAGGGCCTGGTCCGTTCTGAGGATTTTAAGCGAGGGATAAATCCAGAGAAAGGAGACCTCTGGACCCAGACCTATCTGGCCAATGGAATGCTGGTACTGGATTTCAATCTAGCCTACCGGCTGAGGCAATCTAAGTATCCTGAGGGCCGGGTGGACAAAGGTGATGTTAAGATCAACTACTTCGCCTACCCGGAGGGGTTCGAAAAAGACCCCACTCTGGACAGCCGGGTACGGCAAGCGTTGAGCCTGGCCATCGACAGGCGGGCGATCTCCAAGGGGCCCCACTTCGGAATGTCCTTCCCCATCGGGTCTATCTGGCACGCTGGCTCCTTCGGCGCCAGGGAGGAAGTAGTTTTCAACCCCTCTCCCTACAATCCTGAGAGAGCCAAGCAACTCCTGGCTGAAGCTGGGTACGCCGATGGCTTTGAGATTACCGGTCACTTCGGCCAGTTCGCCGGCCGGCCCGGCATACCCGAGGCCGTTGACGCCATCTCCAGCTACTGGCAGGACATTGGAGTTAAGGTAACCTGGGAGGAGCACGACCCATCGGACTTCGTCAATGGTTTCCGGTTCAACAGACTTAAGTGGACGCAAGTGTCCCTCAGGACCTGGGGCCGTCAAGACAACAGCGGACGGGAAGCCGTTTTGTACCGGCCCTCGTCGGGATATACAGGGGTCACGACTCCAGATATTGTAGACCTGACCTTCGTCCTCCAGCGGACCACCGATGTTGAAGAACAGGAGCGGCTGCTCGCTGAGATAGAGGACAGGGTGTTGGCCCTGAACGAGACATTCCCCTTGTATGGAATGACTCTGGTGATGGGTTACACAGACCGGGTGCTGGCTCACCCCACGGTGAAGTTCTCGCCCCACTTCAAGCACCTTGATCTGATCACGCTCCGGGACTAATCTGAAACCGGTTCGACAGATTCAAACTCAGTTGGTGACATGGTGAATCCACAGGGACGCCGGCGATGTTGGCGTCCCTGTGGATCGCCTTAATAGTGACGCCTATGAAATGCTTGATTCGTCATATGCTTATCTGACGTTATCGGGCGGGGGAGCTAAAGTTGGGCCGTTACATCATTACGAGAATACTACAGGGAGTAATCACGCTGTGGCTGATTAGCGTGGCTGTCTTCTTCATTCTGCGGCTAGGTGGCGGCAATCCCATCGACTACATGCTGCCCGAGGATGCGACCCCCGAAGATTATCAGTTGATGACCGAGTCTTATGGATTTGACAAGCCCATAATCGAGCAGTACTGGATCTACAATCTAAATCTGATGCAGGGTGACCTGGGCAATGCCATGGCTTTTGACCGGCGGCCCACCGTGGAAGTAGTCTGGGAACGGCTCCCCGCATCTCTACACCTGGGCGGTACGGCGCTGGTTATCGCCATAGTATTAGGAGTTACCGTTGGGGCGGTGTCGGCGTCCAAGCCCGATTCTCTCTTCGACCGCTTGGGCAAGATTCTAGCAATCTCCGCCCAGTCCATGCCCATTTTCTGGGTGGGCATTTTGCTGATTCTTCTGTTTAGCGTCTACCTCGGATGGCTGCCCAGCGCTGGCGCAGTCGACGGTTTAGCGATTAAACGGTTGATATTGCCCGCAACGTCTCTGGGATTTTTCCTGATCGCATCGCACATGCGAATAACCCGTTCCACCATGCTGGAAGTCCTAGAGTCGGACTACATCAAGATGGTCCGGGCCAAGGGCCTTCCGCCGCGCATGGTCCTCTGGAAGCACGCATTCAAGAACGCGTCCATACCCGTGTTCACCCTGTTCTTTGTAAATTTCGCCGGCCTCATCTCGGGCGCGGTGATAACCGAGACTATTTTTTCCTGGCCGGGAGTGGGACGTTTGCTGGTCGACTCCTTGATTCAGCGCGACTATCCGACGACTCAGGCGGTCATATTTTTCTCAGCCGCTTTTGTTTTGTGCGTAAACATTTTTGTTGACGTGATGTACGCCTGGCTCGACCCTCGCATACGAGTGGCCCGGTAACCGAAGGGAGCTATTGCAATGCTAAGAGGCGCCGACAACGAACTGATTTTACGCCGGCCATGGAGGATCACAGCGGTTATACCGAAACCCGTGCGACGGGTTAACTCGGCGCTCCGTGGCGCTCCCAAGCTTTCCTTGCTCTTCATCGTGTTTGCCCTTTTATGCGCTGCCTTTGCTCCGGTCATAGCCCCTTACGACCCCATTAAAACCGATTTCTCGGCCATCCTTGAAACGCCGAGCTCCGCACATTGGATGGGGGCCGACAACCAAGGCCGGGATATCCTTAGCCGCACGATTTATGGAGCCCGTATCTCGGTGAGGATCGCGGTCATCGCGGTCTTCCTGGCGGCCAGTGTAGGTACCCTAGTTGCGCTCGTCGCCGGAGTGTTCAGGGGTTGGGTAGATACGGTCTTAATGCGCATCACCGACGGATTCATGGCGCTTCCCTACCTGATGGTGGCGCTCATGGTGGTTTCCCTGATGGGCGCCAGCATAACCAATGTGATCCTGGTGATCGGGCTCTTGCGTTGGATGGGATTCGCCCGCGTGATAAGGGGCGAGGTGCTTCGATTGATGGAGTCGGATTTCGTGCGCCTGGCTAGGGTCGCGGGAGCCAGCCGTTCCCGTATCATGTTCCGGCACATCTTTCCCAACGTAATCAACACTTTGCTGGTTCTGTTAACGCTGGAGATAGGCCTGGCGGTAATCACCGAGTCGTCTCTTAGCTTCTTGGGGCTGGGAGTCCCAAGGCCCGAACCTTCCTGGGGCAGCATGCTCCGTGACGCCCAGCAGTACATCTACATCGCCTGGTGGTCGCCGGTGTTTGCCGGACTGGCCATAACCATGCTGGTTATGTCCTGCAATCTTGTAGGGGATTGGCTGCGGGACCGGACCGACCCTACCCGGCGGCAATTGTAAAGATCCGGTTAGCCATTACTGGAGGGGAAACCTACTCGTTTAAGGGCAGACTGAGAAGACTCAGTCTGCCCTTAACTACGTGGAAGACCAGATTCTAGGGGGCAGCTTCCGTCCCGCCGTCCTCGGTTTCCGGCTCGAATAGCCGTGCCGCGGGAAGCTCAGCGTGCTTGTCGATGCTACCGATATGGTCGGGGTATAGATGGCAGGCCACCATACGGCCATCGGGCAGTTGGGTCAAAGACGGCGTAACTTCCATGCAAGTAGGCATCGCGTAGACGCAGCGCGGATGAAATGGGCAGCCGCTGGGCGTATCCATCGCACTGGGCACTTCTCCTATGATTGGTATCTGCCAGGGCGGGGTGCGATTCGGCGGCGTTGACGCCGCCACCAGAGAAGCGGCGTAGGGATGTGCCGGGTCGTCACAGATCTGCTGGGCGCTGCCCAACTCCACCAGCTTGCCCAAGTACATGACGCCGATGCGATGACTCATGTGTTCGACAGATGCCAGGTCGTGACTGATCAGGATAAACGATATACCTCTTTGCTCTTGGAGGTCCTTCAGGAGATTGAGCACTTGCGACCGGATGGAGACGTCAAGATTTGATACAGGCTCGTCGAGGATGATCAGCGCCGGTTCCAGAGTCAGTGCTCTGGCGACTCCGATACGTTGCCTCTGACCACCACTGAACTCGTGGGGGAACTGGGTCTCGCTGGTTTCAGGCAAGCCAACGGCTCTCAGGGCTTCTTGGACAAGTCTTTTTCTTTCACTTCTGCTGTACCCGTGAACCTCCAGAGGTTCCGCAATGATGTGACCCACGCGCATCCTGGGATTTAACGCCCCGTAGGGGTCTTGTAATACTGCTTGAACCGATCTCCGATACTGCCGGATCTCCGCGCTGGATGCCTTATTCAAGGACTTTCCCTGAAACAAAATATCGCCGGAAGTCGGATCCAAAAGTTTGAGAATGAGATTGGCCACGGTGGTTTTGCCGCAACCGGATTCACCCACCAGAGCAAACGTTTCTCCCTGGGACACTCCAAAGGAAATGTCGTCCACGGCCTTAACGTTCCCAATGGTACGGCCCACGATAACACCGGTCCTCACGGGGAAGTACTTGACCAGGTTTTGGACTTCAATGACTGTATTGTTCATAGTCCTTCTCTAGCAGCCAGCATCTGGCTTGTTGGCTGTTGCCCAGGTAAAAGGCTGGCGGCGCGTCCCCTTCTTTGCAGGTATCCATAGCTTGCTCACAACGGGGATGAAAGGGGCAAGCAGGGGGCAGATTACCGGCGTGAGGGGGTTCACCAGGAATCGTTTGCAGGCGGTCCTTCTTTTCGCCCAAAACAGGCAATGCTTTCAACAAGGCTTTAGTGTAGGGATGGGAAGGATTGTTGAGCACTTGGTCCTTGGGGCCATACTCCACCACTAACCCGCCGTAGAAAACGGCCAACTTGTCGCACAGGTTGCCTACTATGCTGATGTCATGAGTAATGAAGATGATCGCCATCCCCGTGGCCTTCTGCAGTTCCTTCAACAGATCCAGATATTGGCGCTGGGTGGTCACGTCCAGAGCGGTGGTAGGCTCATCTGCGATCAGCAAGTCTGGATGCGGCCCGATGGACGCGGCACTGGAGGAGCGCTGGCGCATTCCTCCGCTAAGTTCGTGGGGGTAGTTGCGTATCCTTACCTCGGGGTCGTTTATCTTTACCATGCGCAGCAGCTCAATCGTGCCTGCCATTGCCCGCTTCCAGGGCAACCCCTGGTGAACTACCAAAGGCTCCGCGATCTGAGTGCCGATGCTAAAAACCGGGTCCAGAGCGGCCATGGAATTCTGGAGAATCATCCCTACCCTTTTGCCTCGGAGATGTCCCATCTCACGCTCGGAGCTCTTAAGGATGTCCTGGCCGTCGAAGATGATCTCCCCACCGACGATCTGGCCACCGCGGGGCAGTAGCCTGAGGATGGAAAGGCAAGTGATGGTCTTACCGGAGCCTGACTCTCCGACCAGGCCCAGTGTTTCGCCCTTCTCAAGTTCAAAGCTAACGCCGTTAACCGCTCGAACCAGGCCCCGCCTGGTCATGAAATGGGTCTTTAGATCTCGAACCTCTAGAAGGGTACCGGCATCGTTATGCTGGTATCCAGACATTTCTGCCGCCTCCTGAATTAGCTTGTGGGAGGCTTAGTCTATTGTATCCGGCCCGCCTCCGCAAGTTATGTGGGCCAAACCAGAACGGTAACACTCCCGCTTGACACCCCCCAACCGAGATGCCAKACKAGYYMRCWCARSYYSKKSSSWACSSCCARSWYSCSGGGWYCGASRYYWMSCWMKACSSSWKCGAASRMSMSRAGSAARAMRTKSSMSMSRWYMWGMWWGWSRKTCRSGMMAASKSKCYSMYKYRMGWAKACGGCGCATTCGACTTGGTGGACAAAGACGGCAACTCCTACACCCAACCCGAGGGACAGTGGGTAACTCTTTGCCGCTGCGGCCAATCCGCGAAAAAGCCCTTCTGCGACTCCGCACACCGTGAGTGTTCATTCGAGGCGGATAGCGTAGCCAGCTAACCGGCGCCCCCAGAGATTCTAGGATGAAACTAGAATCTGATGGGAACRCCTAGATTTACGAAAAAACAGACCGGAGCAGGTTGTTTCTTAAACACCGCTTGGCCCRGTCTGTTTTTATTGTGTTGAGCAGCGATCCGCCGATCACGGCTTCGGTCAGCGGCTTCGATAGATAGTTTTGATCGCTCGGACGGACGCCAACCGCTGCTCGGCTATGCGATCGGCGGCCTTGGCGATCGAAATCTCTTCCTTTTTGGACACTTGGATCACCCTGGACATAATTTCGTAGATCCTCTCAGTCTTTTCCCGAGCCCTATCGGCGCTATAAGGGGTGCCGATCTCCGCCGACACGTTGATGATGCCCCCGGCGTTGATCAAGTAATCGGGCGCGTACAGGACCCCGCGCCGGTGCAACTCTTCTCCATCGGCCTCGGTTAACAACTGGTTGTTGGCCCCACCGGCGATCACCCGCGCGGTGATTCTGGGGATGGTGTCCGGGTTGATCACTCCCCCCAAGGCGCAGGGGGAAAAGATGTCGCACTCCACATCGTAAATCTCGTCCGGAGCCACCACCGGCAAGCCCAACTTCCTGGCTCGGTCCAAAGCCTCTTCATCTATATCGGTGACCACGATCTGGGAGTCTTCTTTGATCAAGTGATGGGCGGTATAGGTTGCCACCTTGCCAAACCCCTGCATGGCCACCCTTTTCCCCTTCAAGGAGTCGGTACCCCAAACTTCCTTGGCGCAGGCTTTCATCCCCATGTAGATGCCCAGTCCCGTCATGATGGAAGTGTCGCCACTACCCCCTGCGGTGATGGGCAGCCCCACAACATATTGAGTTTCCTGGCTGATGTACTCCAGATCGCGCCCGGTGCTGCCGACGTCGGTGGTGACCAGGTACCGGCCGCCCAGAGTATCCAGGAACCGTCCGAAAGCCCTCAGCATAGCCTCGTTTTTCTGCGTATGCGAGTCCGCGATGATGACCGCCTTGCCCCCTCCCAACGGCAGGTCCGCAGCCGCCGACTTATATGTCATCGCCCGTGATAGCCGCAGCACGTCTTGGATAGCCTGCTCCTCTGTCTCATAGGGCCAGATCCGGAGACCGCCACAGGCCGGACCCAGTGTTGTGTCGTGGATCGCGACCATCGCTTTCAGCCCGGTCGCTGGATCGGACCACATCACCAACTGTTCGTAGCCGTAGGACCACATGTAATCGAATATCTCCACAGATCAACCTCCTGAAGTGGGGCAAGATGGAACATCCTCACAAGATTAGATGCCAAGCACCGGAGGATGGACCAACGTACGTGAAAACTTGCTTGTTAAGCACCAAGCCGGCCACGTTTATCTAATACTCCTGAATTATAAACCACTGCTTAAGCTGGCAATCGTGTAAACCCTCTTTGTTCCTGCTGCCAATAAACTGCTTCCGGGTGGCGCTTCATTATTACTACCGCATCACTACCGCAATTCCGCCGGCAAGAAGAACGACCGGCTGATGCTGGATTTCACCGCTGAAGGCGACGCTCTGGCCTGGACTTTGGACAAGATCAAGAACCGGTTACCCATCATGCTGCTTCGATGCGAGGCCGATGAGGTCGCCCGCGACCTCGACCAGAAGGACGTGGACGCCGCGTTGCCCAAGATCGTGGCCTGGGCCGAGACCATGACTCACCGCCGGRCTTAAGCAGATATTCACAGATTTGCCAAGTAAAAAGGCTCCCGTTTGGGAGCCTTCTTAAATTTCCAGCCCCCTATTCTCCTAGCCGCCTTAGACTGGAAACCGTTCGGATGTTAGAATCCCCAGCAATGGCCGCCAAGGCCAAACAGGAGGACGCATGACGCAGCAATATTCTCAGCCGCCGGAGATGTCCATCGACCTTAGCAAGACTTATTCGGCGGCGATACGAACCAGCCACGGGGTCATCACCGTGGATCTGTTGACTTCTGACGCGCCGGCCACAGTCAACAACTTTGTTTTCCTAGCCAAGGAAGGTTTCTACACCAACGGCAAGTTCCACCGGGTGATCAAAGATTTCATGGTTCAAGGAGGCTGCCCCAAGGGGGACGGCACCGGCGGACCCGGCTACAAATTCAACGACGAGACGGTGTCCCGTCAGTACGTAAAGGGCACCCTGGCCATGGCCAACGCCGGACCCAACACCAACGGCAGTCAGTTCTTCATCGTCCATGGCGCCAACACCGGACTGCCGCCGAACTACACCATCTTCGGCATGGTCTCCTCAGGGGTTGAGGTGTTGGACGCGCTGGCCAATGTGGAAGTGAAGTCCGGAGGCGGCGGCGAGCGGTCCACACCCGTCGAGACCCAGGAGATTCAAGGGATAGACATCACCGAAAGCTGATCGAATTCCGCATTCATGGAAAGAGCAGGGTGAAKAGCTTTCGCGGAATCATCCCGCGGTTCGGCCAGACTCGACCCACATCTGGTATACCCTGTTCTTAGTCATACCCGTGGCTTCGGACACCTGAGCCACCGCATCCTTAGCCCGGACCCCTTCCTGCCGGAGGCTAGCCAGCCATCCCGCGGCATCTTCCAGTTGGTCTGGGGCCGGTCCGTCGTCCGTTGGGCTTGGCGCGGCGCCACGGAGCACCAGAACGAATTCGCCTCGGGGCTCCCTGAAGTGGGTCAGGGCCTCCGAGGCGTTGCCCCGGAACACCTCTTCATAAAACTTGGTCAATTCGCGGCACACCGACATTTCCCGGTCCCCCAAGACCGCCAGAATATCCTTCAGCGTAACCTGCAGCCGGTGGGGGGCCTCGAAGATCACCAGGGTATGAGTCGATCGGGTTAGTTCCTGCAGCCGAGCGCGGCGTTCCCGGGCCTTTCGGGGCAGGAACCCCAAGAAAAGAAATTCATCGCCGGACATCCCTGACATCGCCATGGCCGTGGTAACCGCCGAAACTCCGGGCACCGCTTCCACCGGGAAACCCGCGGCGGCCGCCTGGGACACCAGCTCGGCGCCGGGGTCGCTCACTCCGGGCATTCCTGCGTCGGTGACTAAGGCCACGCCGCCAGAACCCAGAGCTTCCAGCAACGCCGGGAGCCGCTGGTGTTGGTTGTGTTCGTTGAAGCTAACCATGGGAGTGTGCAAGCCAAGGTGGCTGAGCAAGCGCCGGGTCACCCGGGTGTCCTCGGCAGCGATCAAGCTCACCTCTCCCAAGACTCGCGCCGCCCGGGGGGTAAGGTCTTCCAGGTTGCCTATGGGGGTGCCGACTACGTACAACTTGCCCATCGCTCTAGGTCATCCACCACCGCTCTTGCGCCCATGGAAGTGGGCCGGTAAGCTCTATCTAGCTATATCACCGGCTAGATTATACCGCCGTTAGAGCATTAGCCGGAGTGGGATTCATTAAGGAGAAAGAATGGCCAAACTCACCGGTGGGCACCTGTTCATCCGTTGCTTAAAGCAAGAAGGCATTAAGAAGATCTTTACTATAGTAGGCGACACCATCTTGCCCCTGGTAGACGCCGCCGCTGACGAAGGTATCGAGTTCATCGACACCCGCCACGAAGGTGCGGCGATGCATATGGCCGACGCCTACGCCCGGATCACCGGACAACCATCCGTGGCCATGTTCACCGGCGGACCGGGTTACGCCAACGCCATCTCGGGTCTTCCGGCCATCTTCACTTCGGAAAGCCCGGTGATCTTCGTGGCCGGCGCCGCTGAGCTTCCTGAGAAAGGAATGACCACCTTCCAAGAGATCGATCAGGTAGCCATGGCCGCTCCGGTCACCAAGGGCTCCTGGATGATCCACGACCGCCGCCGGATCCCCGAATTCGTGGCCACTGCCTTCCGCACCGCCATGTCCGGCCGGCCGGGACCAGTGCATCTCACATTACCTATAGACATCCAGGAGCAGGAGATCTCCGAGGACGAACTCCCTCAGTATCTTCCTCACGAATACCGAGCCATGGGCCGCGCCCAGGCTGATCCATCGTTGATCGATGAGGCCGCCTCGTTGCTAAGCCAGGCCCAGAAACCGGTGATTATCGTGGGAAATCCTGGCCGCTATTCCATCACAGCGGAACAGATGGAGAAGCTGGCCGAAACCACCGGCATCCCGGTGTTTACCGTTGAGCAGGCCCGGGGTCTGTTGGACGACGAGCATCCCCTTTGTTTCGGCTACGCCGACGGCGCTCTTAACCCCACCGCCCGCCGGTTCCGCGAGTCCGATGTTGTACTCTTGCTGGGGAAGCGATTGGACCATCGATACCGCTACGGCCAGATCTTCAACACTTCCGCCAAGCTCATCCAAGCCGACCCATCTCCCGCCGAGATTGGACGGAACCGTGGCGTAGCCGTGGGGCTGCTTGGAGATTTGGGCGCTATCGTGGACCAGATCACCGCCGCGGCGGCCAAGGGTAGCAAGCAAGACATCTCTTCCTGGGTTGACCAACTGGGCCAGGACCAAAAGGCCTGGAACGATGCGCTTCGATCCAAAGCCACCGGGGAGCAACCGATGCACCCCTTGGACATATTCACCAGGATAGAGCATCTGATCGACCGGGACACCTTCATCGTCATGGACGGCGGCGACTACGTACAATGGGGCCGCTCTTACTTGAAAGCGCGGATGCCGGGCCGGTTCATCCGCCTGGGGCCCCTCAGCCACCTGGGGGCGGGTATCCCCTACGGCATGGCCGCCAAATTGGCCTACCCCGACAGCAAGGTGCTGGTGTTCATCGGCGACGGCGCGTTCGGGTTTTACCCCATGGAATACGACACCTGCATTCGGCACAACCTGCCCATAACCACCGTCATGGGCAACGACGCTACTTGGGGCATCGACAAGACGTTCCAATTGGCCTATTACGACCGAGCCGTGGGTACTGATCTTCGCTTCATCAGGTACGACAAAATGGTGGAAGCCATCGGCGGCTATGCGGAATACGTGCAGATCCCCGAGGAGGTCGCTCCGGCGGTAGAGAGGGCGCTGGCCTCATCCCTCCCTTCACTGGTGAACGTTTCCGTCCGCTCGGGCGCCAGCCCGCTGGCCGAAGCCATGATTACCCGGCGCCGGGGGAGCTAAGAGATCCAGACAGCTCGAATAATCAGGAGTGAGCGCCAACGGCGACGAGATTCGTGAAGAATGTGCCGAGTGTCGTGCGATCGAATAAATTTCTCAAATCACCCGCGCCACACTCTTGACATTTCCACCCACGATGATTAATGTTCTGGGTAGAAGCCGYACACYGATTTATACACTCATAAAACCTGGAGGAACGGTTATGCTAAAGATAGGCCACGAAGTCGTCCGCCCCGGCGTTAGGTTGGGCGATCCCACTTTGACCATTCCAGTACCTGAAGAACTGGAAACCGTACCTGGGATTCCCCTAAACAACCGGGAGGTCGACTGGTATGCCCGGGAGTATCCGCTGGAAAGCATGAACATAACCGAGCGGGCGTCCCGTACCTGGGCGAATGGCATGAGAGACGCGCATGCCGAGATGCGGGAGATTCGCAAGGAGCACGAAAAGCTGAACAAGGCTTTGATTCTGGCTGCTCGCGCGACTGCGGAGATCGAACCCACYGTCGAGCCGACGGGCGAAGATATGACAGATGCCATCAAGCACAAGGCTCGCGAGTTGGGATTCATCGAAGTCGGTATTACCTCCTTCGACCACCGCTACACTTTCAGCAGCAAGAAAGACTCCACTACCTATTATCCGCATATAATCTGCTTGGCTTACGAGCAGGACTTCGAGCCTACCCAGACCATCCCCAGCGTCGACGCTGAGATCGTTCACTCCAGCACCTACCGGACGGAAGGCGCCGCGGCCTTGGAGCTGGGCAACTTCATCCGCTCCCACGGCTATCACGCCCAGGTCACCGGATCGGGCGACTCCCCTGGCCCCTACATCCCAATGTTCGTGGAAGCGGGACTGGGTCAGTTGGGCGCTTGCGGCTACCTGTTGACCCCCCACGTGGGCAACCGTTGCCGCCTGGTCTCCGTGACCACCGACGCCGCAGTGAGCTACGACAAGCCCGTCGACTACGGCATCCACGCCTTCTGCCAAGTCTGCCAGGTCTGCGTCAACCGCTGCCCCGGCCGCGCCCTGATGCGTGACAAGATCTGGTGGCGGGGWYTGGAAAAGAACAAGTTGTACTTCAAGCGCTGCCGCCCCGTTATGGCCCGCTACTTGGGCTGCGGTATCTGCATGAAGACCTGTCCCGTTCAGAAGTACGGAATGAAGAACGTCATGGAGCACTACGCCGAGACCGGTCAGGTCCTTGGCAAGGGCACCCACGACCTCGAAGGTTACACCCTAGAGGGCAAGGGCTACTTCGGACCGGGCGAGCTCCCCACCTTCGACCGTGGCTTCTTCGACATGCCCCACGGCAACGAGTACGAGTGGTCCTTCGAAACGTTCAAGAAGACGGCCCGGGAGGCCGGCGGTGTCATCACCGACGATCTGATCGAGCAGTTCAAGGCAGAGATGAACGAACATCTCGGCCAGGAAACCACCGACCACCTATCCATGATGGACCAGGACGCCGACTACATCTAGAAAGCGGATCTGCCATCCGGTTGATTGGGGCATAGCTCCACTTAACCTAGATCAGCCAAGTACCGGCAGGGGTTATTGAACGCCCCTGCCGGTCTTTATTTTTTGCCGGCGTTTGTCCGCCGGGTTCGTCTTCAGTATTATGCCCTTCCGCAGGCATCAAGAAACGTGGCATCGGCGATGTAGGCAGGGGTCCTGGGTGGAAACAGAATCAGCTTGCCGGAGCCTAAGTATTGAATCGTCATAATTGTAACGATTTACGTAATATTTCCGGGCCAAATAACATTTTACCGTAGAACGCATGGTTGCTTATAGCAACCTATTGACAAATAATGCGGGATCCTTTATATTTCCGCTTAAGAGCGTGTGCTTGGGGTCCAACGTTTTGAGACGTATGTAATGGATCACGCATCAATTGGGAGGAGCAGATATGCTAAAGATTGGCCATGAGGTCGTCAGACCCGGTAAGAGATCAGGAGAAGCCACGGTAACCATCCCTGTTCCCGCGGAGTTGGAGGGAGTGCCCGGCATACCGCTCGAGCAGCGGGAAGTGGATTGGTACGCCCGTGAGTATCCCCTCGAGTCCATTAACTACACCGAACGGGCATCTCGTGACTGGGCCAACGAACTGCGAGACCAGCACGCCGAGATGCGGGAGATCCGTAAAGAGCACGACAAGTTGAACCGGGGCCTGATCATGGCCGCGCGTCAAACCGCCGACGTCGAGCCCACCGTTGAGCCCACCGGCGAGGATATATCCGAAGCCATCAAAGCCAAGGCCCGGGAACTGGGTTATCTGGAAGTTGGCATAACCGCGTACGACCACCGCTACGAGTTTCAGAGCAAGCGCGATTTCACCAAGCTTCCTCATGCGATCTGCCTGGCTTACGAGCAGGACTTCGAGCCTACTCAGACCATCCCCAGCGTGGACGCTGAGATCGTTCACTCCAGCACCTACCGGACCCAGGGAGCGGCCGGCCTTGAACTGGGCTCCTTCATCAACTCTCTGGGCTATCGTGCCCATGTGATTCACTCATCCGACGCCACCGGCCCGGTGATTCCCATGTTCGTGGAAGCCGGTCTGGGTCAGTTGGGCGCCTGCGGCTATCTGCTGACCCCACATGCCGGCAACCGCAACCGGCTGATGATGGTCACCACCGACGCCGAAGTGACCTACGACAAGCCCATCGACTACGGCATCCACGCCTTCTGCCAAGTCTGCCAGGTCTGCGTCAACCGCTGTCCCGGCCGCGCCCTGATGCGTGACAAGATCTGGTGGCGGGGTCTGGAAAAGAACAAGTTGTACTTCAAGCGCTGCCGTCCCGTTATGGCCCGCTACTTGGGCTGCGGTATCTGCATGAAGACCTGCCCGATCCAGAAGTACGGCATGAAGAACGTCATGGAGCACTACGCCGATACCGGCCAGGTCCTAGGCAAGGGAACCCACGACCTCGAAGGTTACACCCTAGAGGGCAAGGGCTACTTCGGACCGGGCGAGCTCCCCGTCTTCGACCGCGGCTTCTTCGACATGCCCCACGGCACCATCGAAGACCACGCCTTCGAGCAGTTCAAGGAGAACGCCAAAGCTGCCGGCGGTGAGGTCACTGAAGAGATGGTCGATGAACTCAAGGCCGAGATCGGCAGAGCCATGGGGCAAAAGTACGACGCCGTGGCGATGCTGGACGCCAGCTTGGACGTGGACGCGGACTACATCTAGATATCCGTCGATCCATACATCCACCATGCCTGCCGGGGTGGCCTCGGCAGGAAACCAAGAGTCTCAAGAGCCGCCCCCGATTCGTCGGGGGCGGCTTCTTTTCAGTGAGGGAGTGGCCGGCAGCCCCCGGAGTCCCAGAATCACCATCATGTTTCTTGCTGGTATATATCACGTTTTTAGATACAATTACCCCCCCTCCATAGGGTTGACAAATAAACTGTGAACGACTATTGTTTGTGGCAACCATGGGTTAGACATAGCAACGCAGTGCTACTATTTGGGAGGAGAGCGTATGCTGAAAATAGGCCACGAGGTTGTAAGACCCGGAAAGTTCCGGAATGATGCCCCAGTAACCATTCCCGTCCCCGAAGAATTGGAGGGAGTACCCGGTATCCCCCTCAACTACCGCGAAGTCGATTGGTATGCCAAGGAATATCCCTTGGAGACCATGAACATTACGGAGCGAGCATCAAGGGACTGGGCCAACACGATTCGTGACGGCCACGTTGAGATGCGGGAGATCCGGAAAGAGCACGACAAGCTCAACCGGCCCCTGATTATGGCGGCTCGCCTGACCGGCGACCAGGAACCCACGGCCGAGCCCACCGGCGAGGACGTATCCGAAGCGATCAAGGCTAAGGCCAAGGATCTCGGCTTCTTAGAAGTCGGCATCACCGCCTACGACCAYCGCTAYACCTWCMMYAGCAAGAANGNNSACWSSRYMWAKTWYCCSMAYRTWATCTGCTTGGCTTAYGAGCAGGACTTCGAGCCTACCCAGACCATCCCCAGCGTAGACGCTGAGATYGTYCACTCCAGCACCTACCGSACGGAAGGCGCYKCRGSMYTGGAGCTGGGMARSTTCATCMRYTCCYWSGGYTAYCRMGCCCAGGTYMMCRGMYCYRRYGACWMCMCYGGCCCCTACATCCCMATGTTCGTGGAAGCSGGMCTGGGTCAGTTGGGCGCTTGCGGCTACCTGTTGACCCCCMAYGWGGGYWMMCGYTGCCGCMTSRTSYYSRTSACCACCGAYGCCGAAGTGACCTACGACAAGCCCATCGACTACGGCATCCACGCTTTCTGCCAAGTCTGCCAGGTCTGCGTTAACCGCTGCCCCGGCCGCGCCTTGATGCGYGACAAGATCTGGTGGCGGGGTCTGGAAAAGAACAAGTTGTACTTCAAGCGCTGCCGCCCCGTTATGGCCCGCTACCTGGGCTGCGGTATCTGCATGAAGACTTGCCCCATCCAGAAGTACGGCCTGAAGAACGTCATGGARCACTACGCCGATACCGGCCAGGTTCTAGGCAAGGGCACCCACGACCTCGAAGGTTACACCCTAGAGGGCAAGGGCTACTTCGGACCAGGCGAGCTCCCCGTCTTCGACCGCGGCTTCTTCGACATGCCCCACGGAGACACCGAAGAGTGGGCTTTCGAGCAGTTCAAGGAGAAGGCTAGGTCCGCCGGCGGCGTCATCACCGACGACTTGATCGAAGAGTTCAAGGCAGAGATGAACCGCGGTTTGGGCCAGAGCAGGGACAACCTAGAAATGATGGAAGAAGTGGACTACATCTAGATCAGCCCCCATCTCCCATCAAAGGATAGCAACTGAGAGGCCCCACCCCGATCGAATCGGGGCGGGGCCTCAAGCTTTGCCTAGCTAGTTTGCCCTCACTCCCGCCCCTCTCCCAGACGGCGAGGGGACTGGAGCATGGGGATCGTCGTCAGGAACAAGAATGAGCCCCCTTTCGTAAAGGGGGTTGGGGGATTCCCCCCATATAGCATGGGGCCTATTCTGAAGCTACGGAAGTGGGACGGCGTGGGTTCTCAACAAATCGAGGGGACCTGGATTAAGCGACACGGAAATCTACCTTCTGGTGGTGGGCTTGTTAATCGACGAAGCTAGGCGGTAGGAATTGTCTGAGCCGGAATCTTAGAGTTGGAGACTATCCCCACCCCCCTCATGGACAGGTACGCCGGCCGCTCGGGGCTGAGTCGTCTTTAGGGCTTCAGCCAGACGGGCCAATTCCTGCCCGTACCCCTCTGAACTATCCGCCATTCCGCTCAGGTCAAAGACAACATTCTCACTGCTCAGTGTGCGGCCCAGGCGGCCTCTACCCTGGGTAAGGCTGCTGTCYGGAGCCACAAGATACAAAAGCCATCGGTCTTTAGTCTGTTGAAGYCCTTGGGCCGCTGTGATGTCGTCGCGCACCGCTTCCGTGTCCAGTCCCGCTTCAGAGCAAATCACCACCAATTTATCGTAGGCGCGAATCCAACGCTCTACCTCTTCTTGATCGGAAGTGCTGTGCCGTTCCACTAAAGCACTGCCTCGGACATCATCAGAGAACACCCAGCAGCGAATACCATGAGCTTGCAATCCGGCCTGCAGAGATTCAGCGAATGCGGCATCTTGGGCCGAACAGGAAATGAAACAGTCACCCGGCGGCAACGGGGCGTCAAGAAGGCTCCGCTGGAACTCCACTATGGACTCGAGAGCGCCGGCGTTGCGTAAGAACAGGTCGCTTATCTTRCCCCCAGACCGGTACAGGGTGTCCAAGCCTATCGAGCTGGGCGCGTCGTGACGGACCTCGTCCATACCTTCGGCCACGCTGAAGTCGCAGTTTTGGAACACGGTGTATCCAACGATGCTGCCGGCGAACTTAGTCTCCGACATTTCCACGTTGTTAAAGGTCGCCTCATAAAAATCGGCGCCCTGCAGAATCGCCCCAGTCAATATGGAACGGGTTAGCTGGGCCCGGTGCAGCACCGCTCCGGTGAGGTTGGCGTTGGTGAGGTTGGCGCCGGTCAGATTGACCCGAGACAGATTCGCGCCGGTCAGATTCGCGCCCGTCAGATTCGCATCTGACAGGACGGCCCGGTCCATATCAGCGTTGGATAGGTTTGCTTCTCTAAGGTTGGCTCCTCTAAGGTTAGCGCCGTTCATCAACGACCGGCTCAGATCGGCCTGTCTCAGGTCGGCCCGGTACATATGACAGGGATTCAGGTGGCACCCCGAGAGGTTTGCCCGGACCAAGATCGCCCCCATCAAGTCGGAGTCGCGTATGTCCGCTCCCCTAAGGTCCACCTGATGCAAACGGGCGTAGCTCAAATAGGCGGCATTAAGATCCAGAACCTCGCCCACGTGCTCCTCTCGCCACTTAGCTACAGCGTCCCGGCCTTGCTTTACCAGTTGTACTTGCTCCATATCGGCCATTACAGTTGCTCCACAAACCAAACAAAACTTGAGAGCGTTTCCTCAACGGCTRGGCGAGGCGGACACCGAATTTCCCAGTCAACCGCCAGAGACATCAAACCGGAGGTCAGCTTCGACTCTACGCAGTGGGATTTTAGCACAAGGCAGAGATGTATGGGCTAACGGTTAGTCTCGATTATGGCCCTGCGGTGGCTCCCTTCCCCGATCTTCCGATCCCCCTCGTAGGCCTCAACTCGAAAGGTCAGACGGTTGCGGTCAATCTCGATGAGCTCGGCATGGGCGATGATCGTCGCCCCRATGTCCGCTGGAGCCAGGTGGCGCACGTTTACTTCAAAACCCACCGAGGTTTGCTCCGYGTCAAGGAACTCGTGGACTGCCTGGATCGCCGCCTGTTCCATAAGACCAATCATCGCCGGAGTGCTGAACTTATCCACGTGTCCGGCTACGTTATGCTCACAGACCAGAACTTGCCGCTCGCCCTTCAACCCCGGCGCGATTTTAGCGTTTACCATAGATTGCCGCCTCCGTTTGCCTCAAAGTCTCGCTCGGATTTGTATGATATCAGATACTCTGGGACAGGCGGCCCGATGTCAGCTTGAACCGCCTCATGTATTAAGATATGATTCTACGAAGCGGGATGCCAAGTATGCCGAGCAAGAGAAACTTTCTATCAATCACCGATTTCAGTCCCCAGGAGACCGCCGATCTGCTCCGGCGGGCTTGCCAGATGAAGGCGGACCGTACGGTCAAGCCCCTCGAGGGCAAGAGCGTTGCGCTCCTGTTCGAGAAACCCTCCCTCCGCACTCGGGCCAGCTTCGAAGTGGGTATCAAGCAGATGGGCGGGAATTGTGTATACATGGGCCAGGAMGARGTTGGACTGGGCGTCAGAGARTCCATAGCCGACGTGGCCCGAGTGCTCTCGGGTTACGTTGATTGCATCGTAGCCCGGGTATTTGAACATAAGAGCCTGGAAGAACTTGCGGCCTACGCCGATGTTCCGGTGGTCAACGCCCTCTCCGACTGGGAGCACCCTTGCCAGATAATGGCCGATATGCTGACTATCCAGGAACACCAGGGAGATCTATCCGGCCTGAAATTAGCATTCATCGGTGACGGCAACAACGTAGCCCGTAGTCTGTGCCTGGGCTTACCGCCGATGGGGGTACACTTCACCATCGCGGGGCCGCAGGGCTACGATCTAGACGAAGCTTCTCTCTCCCTKGCCCGCCAGAGAGCCGGAGACGACTCCATCCAGGTGCTCACTACTTCTGACCCTATAGTCGCGGTTAAAGACGCCGACATCGTGTACACCGACGCGTGGACCAGCATGGGACAAGAAGACGAAGCGGAGATACGCCGCAAGGCGTTTCAAGGCTACACCGTGGATCCTGAATTACTCTCCAAGGCGAAACCCAGCGCTAATTTCATGCACGACATGCCGGTTCATTACGGAGAGGAAATACCGCCGGGCATGCTGGAACACMGCCAGTCGGTGGCCTACGACCAGGCCCACAACCGGTTGCCAGCACAAAACGCTATTCTGGAGTATCTTCTAACCGGCGGCTGACCGGGGCCTTTACCAGATTGAATAGGCGTAAAGAAGTATCTAAAGACYGGGTTCGTTTACAACCCTCCGGCACGCYGRGTTCGGAACCCAAAGGCCGARCCACAGTAACAATCCCAATAGCAGGATGACCGAATGCCGGACCTACAGACACAGAATGAGAGCCCGAGTGCCCTACCAAACAATTCATACGTCACTTTGCCCATAGTTGCCATCGTTGGACGGCCCAACGTGGGCAAATCTTCCCTGTTCAACCGCATCCTGGGACGCCGTCACGCCATCGTGAGCGAAGTTTCCGGGACCACCAGGGACCGCCTTATCTCAGAGGTCGAGTGGGACGACCGCCGGTTCATTCTGATCGACACCGGAGGGCTTGAGTCCAAGCCGGAAGGCCCCATCAGAGAACGAGTGCAAGAACAGGCRGATATGGCGGTAGCCGACGCCGACGTAATCATCTTCCTTACCGATGTCACCGAAGGCCTCACAGTCAACGACCTGGCGGCCGTGGAGCGGCTGAGACGGAGTTTGAAACCCGTAATCCTGGCGGTTAACAAAGTCGACAACGAGTCTAGGGAGTTCAGCGCTTCGGAGTTTTACCAACTGGGCCTCCAGGAACCGCTGCTGATAAGCGCTTATCACAACCKAGGCGTTTACCCATTGATGGATCAGGTTTTAGCCCTTCTGCCCACCCCGCCGGAAGTGGCAGAGGATTGGGACCAGGACAGCGGATCAGAATCCAGTGACCTGAAGATAGCCATCATCGGCAGGACCAACGTAGGCAAGTCCATGTTGATGAACAGCATCCTGGGCCAGGAAAGGTCTATCGTCACGCCTGAAGCCGGCACCACCCGCGATGCGCTGGATACCTACATGAGCTATGACGGCCACGACGTCACGCTCATCGACACCGCCGGTATGCGAAGGCGGGGCCTGGTTCAACGGGGTATCGAAAAGTTCAGCGTGATACGAGCCGTCAACGCCGTAGGCCGAAGCGAAATCACCCTTCTGGTCATCGACGCCACCGAACTGGCCACGGCTCAAGATTCCCACATCGCCGGACTAGCCTGGGAGATGTGCCGGGGTTTGGTGGTGGTGGTCAATAAATGGGACCTGGCAGAGGACGGCAGCCGGTACGCTCAACAAGTAACCGCTGACGAAATCCGTGAAAAGATCCATTTCATGTCTTACGTGCCGATAGTCTTCACTTCAGCGCTGCACGGACGCGGGATAGACCCCCTGATGCGAACCGTCCTCGAGCTACAACAAGAGCGGTCTCGGTTCGTGCCGGCCCGTGAGTTGCAATACGTAATGGCAAGGGCCTTGKCCAGYCACTCYCCGCCGCCGGTGAARGGCCACTCCCGGGAGCGGGTCTACTTCAGCCGCCTGCGCCAGGTTGGCATAAACCCGCCCACATTCTTATTCACCGTCGACAAACCTTGGCTGGTACACTTCTCTTATGAACGATACTTGGAAAATCAGATTCGAAACAACTTCGGCTTCGACCATACTCATTTGAAGCTGGTGTTCAAGAAAGCATGAACCGGCTCAATCCAACAATCATTTTTGCTCTGACCGGGATACCCCTGTTGGCGGCCGCCTTCGTGGCCGTGCTTCTGACCATGGGGGGGCAACCCAGGCCGGTACAATACGCCGCTGTCTTGGGCGTTTCCTACCTGTTGGGTTCCGTTCCTTGGGGATACATACTGCTGAAGATGCGGATGGGGGTGGATATCCGGCAGYACGGCAGCGGACGCACGGGCATGTCCAACGTGTTGCGGACAGGCGGGGGCAAGGTAGCGGCTTTGGTACTGCTTTTGGACGTGGGCAAGGGAGTCCTTCCGGTTTTCCTGGCCCGGACAATAATTGGGTCCAGCGAAGCTGATGTCGCCGCGGCACTTCTAGCGCTCATCGGCCACAACTGGCCCGTGTTCTTAGGGTTCCGCGGTGGCCGGGGAATCGCCACCGGGGCGGGGRCGCTAACCATACTCGCCCCTATCTCCGCCGCCGTTGGGTTCGTTGTTTTTGTTTCGGCCACTTTTGCCAGCCGTTATGTCTCGTTGGGTTCCATCACCGGCGTAGTGGCGGCCAGCCTGGCCATGCTGGCGCTWGACMTTTTGGGCTACTCTCCCACGCCCTACACCGTTTACGGTTTCCTGGGCGGCGGAATCATCATCTGGCAGCACCGTGACAATATCCRGAGGATCCGGGATGGTAACGAGCGGCGTTTGGGACACCCAAGCACCGGTYCCAACTAGTTTCCRGTCATGAGCCATTCACCGGCCGTCACAGCGTTGCCGGCGAAACACCGAATGCCCGCAACCGTTGTTAACCCCGTATTCAGGTCAAGGTACCCGCTCGGCCCATCAGCAACATATACCAAGGAGTAGCCCGGTTTTGGATGCAACGGTGGCTGTTATAGGGACCACCACTTGGGGGACCGCGCTGGGGATCATCCTGGCGAGGAAGAATATTCCCGTCAGGATGCTGGCCCGAACGGCCGCTGAGGCYGAGCAACTCCAGTCAGACCGCCGGAACGTCCGTTTCCTACCGAATGCACCCTTCCCCGACTCCCTAACCATCAGCGACTCAGTGGCCCAGGTGGTCGCCTCCGCCGATTTAATCATTGTCGCCGTGCCTTCCCATACCTTGCGCCATAATATCCAGAAAATAAGGGACTGCGTAAGCCCGGGCGTCCCGATTCTCAGCGCGGCCAAGGGCCTGGAATTACCCAGCGGTAAGCGGATGAGCCAAGTCATGGAAGAAGAACTGCCGGGCAAACTTCATCCAGGAATCTGCGCGATTTCCGGCCCGAATTTCGCCGACGAGATCGTTCAGGGAAAGATAGCTTCTACGGTGGTGGCCGGCCGCGATAGCCATGGCATAGAACAGGTCCAAGCCATTCTGGTGTCACGTTCACTTCGTGTTTACACCAGCGAGGACCTGTTGGGAGTGGAACTGGGCGGAGCCYTAAAGAACATCATCGCCCTGGGGGCCGGGATCGCCGATGGATTGAACATAGGGGACAACGGCAAAGCCGCGTTCATYACCCGGGGATTGGCCGAGATAACCCGTTTGGGTATCGCCGCCGGCGCACAGCCGCTGACCTTYGCCGGATTGGCKGGACTAGGCGATGTGATAGCCACCTGCGCCAGCAAACTGAGCCGCAACCGGCACGTGGGAGARCAACTGGCTCAGGGSTATTCWTTGGCCGAGATCCAAGAGTCCATGGACAATGTGGCCGAGGGCGTCAATACCAYCGGCGCAGCCYTGGCYATGGCCAAAGAATTGAACGTGGAAATGCCCATCGCCCAGGCCACCTAYCAGGTATTGTTCGAAGGTCTTTCTCCCCAKGAAGCCATCACCCAGTTGATGGAACGGCCACCCCGCTCCGAGTGGTGATGTCACTTGAATATCCTTTTACGTCTGCCCGGAAGGTGGTCCGACAAGCTCACTACGAACGGTGGAATCGTTCTTTCCGTTCGTCCTGAGCCTATCGAAGGACCCAACACTAGGCAATATAGAATGTTTAGATAACCTCTAACGTATCTGGCCGCKAACCAACCCCGGCGCCCGCTCCAACAGCCATTCCGCCAGCACCACCCGGTGRCATGGCYGGCCTTCCCGTTCAAAGCAGAGCAGAGTGAAGTCCCCCAGGTCTGTAATCCCAGCCAGCCAGTCTCGCAGATCGGGCGACTCGTCGTGCCGGAGGTCAAGGGAGCTTCTATACTCGGCGGACAARGCGGCAAAGTCCAACTCTCCGGCGCGGTAGGCAACCAAGAGGTCTCGAGCCGGGTAAAGAAAGGGCAACGTCTCCCACTGGGTCCGGCGTCCCCGGGGATGGCTTCKTGAAACCCGGTAGCGCAGTCCTTCCCAGTTGCCCGGAGCGTAAAAGCTAGCGGTGTATAGCATCAGCCTTCCGAACCGGGCTCTTGCGGGGATGRGCCGGTCCCTTCATACCCCAYTTCAANGNGTCTNGGG
>NVSQ01000013.1:0-8934 GCA_002401285.1 SAR202 cluster bacterium | reverse complement strand
TGCGACCACYGGGGRATCRMCCGGCGCAAAACGAACAGGACGGCTCCCACGGCGATGACCGAGACGTAGGTGATKGACCGGTCCACCAGAACCAACGCCGTAGCGGCATTCACGGACAAGCTGGACAGCCGCACCAGYAATCCCGCCACGCCTGACTCTACGGCTCCGATCCCACCGGGGGTGGGCACCAGGGTGAGCAGAGAGTTGGCCAGGGTAATGAAGATAATCAGAGGAATCCCCAGACCGAGGTTCAAGGCGTGGGCCACAAGGTAAAGCCGTCCCACCTCCGACAACCAAGCTAACAATCCCAATATGGTCACCGGAGGCACCTGGCGAAAACTCCCAACAGCGCCTTCTTGAAGCCTCTGGTAGCGTTCCGCCAACCATCCGGGCAACATACGTAACGCCCGGTCTTTGGCCAGTCTTAAAACTAAGAACACCACGGTTAAAGTAACCACCAGGACTATGGCCGTGCCMAGYACCRYCCAAGTAACGATSTCGCCGCCTCCRATCAGAAAAGGAATCGCCGCCAGAAGCAACAGAGCCACCAGGATAGCGTCAAGCATGCGCTCGGCCAAGAGAGTGCCGATGGTGCGGGAGAAGGATGCGCCCATCTCGTCGCGGTACAGATAAGCCCGATAGGCGTCGCCCAATCGAAACCAAGCTACCGAGTTGGCGAACCACCCCAGGAGCACCAACTGGCTGCAATACAGGACGCCAGGAGYGGCTGATCCGTCCTCCTGAGCATTGCGCAGCAAGATGCTCCATCTGGCGCCCCTGAACAGGAAAGTAGTGTAGTGAACCAGCACCGCTAGYGCCAGATACCAGGGATTGCTATCCCTGAYCCGGTCCCATGCRRCGCCYGGGTCTACGTCGAAACGGGTCACCAGGAAGAACAGRAAGGCYCCKGCCAAGGCCAGTGAGACCAGAGAGGGAAGAGATAACACCCGCCGCTTGATGGGGACAGGCCCCTCCGGGTGTTCGTTGGACCGGGAACGGAAGGGAAACATCAGAGACGCAAACGGACACCCGAGCGGTCAGCCCCCAAGGCTAACGCAGCTCCTTGGGCAGGGTGAAGCTCACGTCTTCTTCCACGCCGGGTAGCACGGTTACTTTCTCCGGRTTCAACGCCTTTACYACGCTTTCTACCARAACTTCCGGGGTAGAGGCCCCAGAAGTGATTCCCACAGTCGCCACGCCTTCCAGCCAGGCCGGATCAATCTCCTCGGGGCCATTTATCAGGTAGGATGGTACTCCTTGAGCTTCGGCCACCTCACGTAGCCGGTTGCAGTTGGAGCTATTTACGGCGCCTATGACCAGGACAACGTCAACCAAAACCGCCATTTCCAGTACTGCCGACTGGCGATTCGTGGTGGCATAGCATATATCGTTGCGGATCAACGCATCGGGGAACCGTSCCCTGATAGCGCCGATGCTCTGGGCGGTATCTCCGACAGAGAGGGTGGTCTGAGTCAACACCGCAACCTCAGTATCGGCATCCCAATCCGGTAGGTTGGACGGATCAGCGTCGTCTATCAAGGTCATGTCCACCTGCCCCATAGTACCCCGTACTTCCTGATGCCCACTATGGCCCACCAGCAGTACCTTTTTACCCTCACTGCGGTACTTCTTGGCCTCGTTGTGGACCTTGGTCACCAGTGGACAAACAGCGTCGATCACCTGCAGGCCGCGCTCYTYGGCTTGTTGAAAGTCCTCCGGCGGGGACCCGTGGGCCGAGAAYACCACCCTSGAGCCGGRCGGAATCTCMTCAACRGTTTCAACGGTTATCGCTCCCTTTCGTTCCAATTCGGCGACTACGTAGGGGTTATGGACGATCTGGTGCTTCACGTAAACGGGAGGCCCGTACCGGTCAAGACAGATCTCCACGACCTCGATAGCGCGCACCACACCAGCGCAAAAACCCCGGGGAGCGCTGAGAATCACTTCCAAGACAGTGCCTCCCTAACAGTTTCCGGGCCGCTACTCACCGTATCCCCGGATCAGGTCTAGGTATTTGTAACCTGACCCGGTATTAAGCAGCACGGTAACATCGTCTTCGGCCAGATCTCCCGAACCTAACAGCCGTTTCAGAGCAACTAGAGTAGCCGACCCTTCCGGGCAAGCGATAACTCCTTCCTTGGAAGCGATCTCGTACATCGCGTCCACCATTTCCGTGTCCTCCACCGCCAAAGCCGTCCCCCCCGTTTCGCGAAGCGCTTGGAGGATCAAGTAGTCGGCGAAAGGACCCGGCACCCGCAGGCCGTCGGCCACGGTTTTCGCGTTCGGCCACGGCTCGGCCGAATCCGCCCCCGCCTCAAATGCCTTGACTATSGGTTGGCAACCGGCGGCCTGCACCGCGATGAACTTGGGCGGCTCGCCTTCCACCCAGCCCAGGTCCAGCAATTCCCGGAATCCTTTGTGCATGCCTATGATTCCGGTGCCACCGCCSGTGGGGTAGATGATGGTATCGGGCATCCGCCAGCCCAACTGCATGGCAATCTCAAGGGCCATGGTCTTTTTGCCTTCGGCCCGGTAAGGCTCTTTCAACGTAGAGAGGTCAAAGAGCTTCTCTTCTTCCGCCACCGCCACCGCCTGACGCCCGGCATCGCCGATGTGGCCATCGACAAGGTTGAGTTCCGAGTCTGCCAGAAGACACTCCTTTTTATTGGCGTCCGGGGCGTCTTGAGGCATATAAACCTTGACGTTCAACCCTGCCCTGGCGCAATAAACGGCGGCGGCGCCGGCCGCGTTRCCYGCGGAAGGCATGGTAAACCCGGTTGCCCCCAGTTCTTTGGCCTTGGARATCGCCGCCGACAGTCCTCTGGCCTTGAACGTTCCCGTAGGGTTCAGGCCTTCTTCCTTGATAAACAGGTGGCCCATGTTTAGGGACTTCCCAATATTGCTTGCGTTCAGGAGGGGGGTGGCCCCCTCGCCTAAGGTAACTATGTTCTCGTCTTGGAATACCGGCAGCAGTTCGGCGAAGCGCCACATATTGTCGGGACGCCCGGCAAACACGTCSCGGCTCACTTCCCGGCCCAGCCTGGTCAGGTCGTAGCGAGCGAAAAGGACTTTGCCGCAGCATGGACTGACTTTGATAAGCTCGCCAYAGGGGTAATCCTTACCGCACTGGGTACATTCCAAGTGGTCCAAGTAGCTCGTCATTCGGCAAAACCCCTCATTATGTGGCGTCACGCACGCCATCTGGCGTCACCCGCGCCGCCAGAATATCATACTCCATGGGGATGGTCTTTGGTACGGGTGGAGGTTGGGCGAATAGGGTGTTACGACGCTTTTGCCGGATTTATGCCTATGCTATAATCGGGTTTTCCCCCTAGTCCGTTCAGAGAGTTACGATGCCTGATTACCGCCACATTCTTCTAGATAAAGACGCATCAGACCACATCGTCAAAATTACCCTCAACCGTCCGGAGCGGCTCAACGCCCTGAACGACCTAATGATTGATGAGATTGGCGATGCCGTGGAAGACGTCAGCAGCGACGACTCGATGCGGGTCCTGATCCTCACCGGAGCCGGGCGGGCATTCTGTTCCGGCGGCGACCTCCAAACCCTGGTCGGCGGCAACGAACCTGGCTCCCTGGTGTCGGACAACTCCGATGACATTCGCCGGGGGTTCGAACACATTCAAAAGTTTGTCCTDGGCATCCATCGGATGGAAAAACCGGTGATCGCCATGGTCAACGGCGTCGCCGCCGGCGCCGGTTTTGACATTACTTGCGTCTGCGACATACGGGTCGGTTGCCCCCAGTCCCGGTTCGTGTCGGCATACGTGCGCATAGGCCTCTTCCCGGGCTTCGGAGGGACTTGGCTCCACCCACGGGCATTGGGGAGTGTCAGCAAAGCCGCCGAGATGCTCTTCACCGGAGATCCCCTGGAAGCCGAGGAGGCCCACCACCTGGGATTTCTCAGCAAGCTGGTGCCCCAGGAAGACCTGGAAAACACCACTATGGAGATGGCAAGGAAGATCGCCGCCGGCCCGCCCGTAGCCATCCGMCTTTCCAAGCTGATGCTTTACAAAGGCTTGGAGTTCGATCTGGAGACCGCCATGAAGATGGCGGCCGCCGCCGAGACTATCACTCCAACTTCCCGGGATCATGAGGAGGGTACAAAGGCTATTCGGGAGTCCCGCAAGCCGGCGTACGAGGGTAGATGATGGAAGCGATACTCGACGAACTCAAAATWTTTACCGGAAACGCCCACCGGGGTTTGGCTGAGGATGTGTGCAAGTATCTGGACATCCCTCTGGGCCAAGCAGAGGTGTTCAAGTTCTCCAACGATAATACCTTCGTCAGAATCCAAGAAAACGTCCGCCAAAGGGACGTTTTTATAATTCAGCCTACCTGCGCCCCGGTGAACGATAACCTGATGGARCTGCTGATCATGATAGACGCCTGCAAGCGGGCGTCCGCCGGCCGCATCACCGCCGTGGTTCCTTACTACGCCTATGGCCGCACCGACAAAAAGGACCAGCCCCGGGTGCCGATAACCGCCCGGCTAGTGGCCGACCTACTCACCGCCGCCGGCGCCGACCGCCTCCTAACCGTTGACCTCCATGCCGGCCAGATCCAGGGCTTCTTCAACATCCCGGTGGACGAACTGACCGCCCTGCCCATGTTGTCGGACTACTTCCAGGCCAAAGAATTGTCGGACCTGGTGGTCGTAGCGGTGGACATCGGAATAAGYAAAAAGGCAAGAGACGTGGCRGAGCGGCTCCAYGCGCCRYTGGCCATYATTGAGAAGCGCCGCGTGGGYAACGACGAACGTAGCGAGGTGATGAATGTCATCGGCGATGTCGAAGGCAAGATTGCTTTGACCTTCGATGACGAGATCGACACCGGGGGCACCATCGCCAACGCCGCAAGGGTTCTTGCCGAAAAGGGAGTCAAGGAAGTTTATTGCTGCGTTACCCACCCCGTGTTCTCCAAGGACGCGGTCGACGTGATGGCAAAGAGCGCCTTTCGCGAAGTAGTCGTGTCCGATACCATCCCCATGCCCGCGGAGAAGCGCAACGGTAAAATCACCGTGCTGCCCGTTGCTCCCCTCCTGGGCGAAGCGATCTTCCGAATCCACAAGGGTCTTTCCGTAGGGGAAATGTTTAACTGATCTTGGAGGTTTCGCGTCCCATGTACGATTTGCTGATCAAGGGCGGGACCGTCATAGATCCCTCCCAGAAACTGAACGGTCTCAACGATGTAGCCGTTGAAGACGGGAAGATTGCCCGGGTGGCGCCGAACATACCCGCCGAAGAGGCTACCCGRGTGATTGACGTGGCTGGAAAAATCGTCACGCCTGGACTCATCGACCTGCATACCCACRTRTAYGACGGAGTMAACGGCAACGGCGTRAAAGCGGAYCTGGGGGGCGTACGGGCCGGGGTCACCACCATGGTGGATGCCGGCAGCGCGGGTTGCGACACCTTTGGCGGCATCCCCAAGCACGTGATACCCGGCAACGACACCGAAATMATCTGCTTCTTGCACATCTGCCGCACCGGCCTGGCTACCACRCCGGACATCTTCAGCCCRGCYAGCATCGACCTRGACAARACTATCCAGGTAGCCTCCGAGAACCGCGATGTGATTTGCGGTATCAAAGCGCGCATGGTTTCCCCTGCCTTGGAGATCATGGGAATGGAGATGCCCAAGCTGGCGAAGCGGGCCGCCAAGGAAGCCGGCGTTAAGCTGATGGTGCACATCGGCGACACGGAGAAGCGATACGACCCCAACGTTATCCGCGAGTTGCTGCCCATCCTGGAAGAGGGAGACATCGTCACCCACCTGTTCACTGCCAATCCGGGCGGCATCCTGGACGCGGACGGCAACCTGGTTCCCGAGGCGAAGGAAGCCAAGGACCGGGGAGTGTGGATGGACACTGCCCACGGTAGGATGAACTTCAGCTTCGACGTGGGCCAACGGATCCTTGACCAGGATCTGATACCTCACTGCATCAGCACCGATCTGACCCTGCCCGGAAGGGCTCTCACCGTCCATAGCATGACCGAGATGATGACCCGCTTCCTAGCCATGGACTTCACCATCGATCAGGTAGTCACCATGTCCACTCTGAATCCGGCCAAAGCGATCGGTCAGGAACACCGTCTGGGCACCCTGGGCGTKGGCATGCAAGCCGACATATCGATMTTGGACATYGAGGAAGGGGACTGGGTGGTTAGCGACGTGGTGGGCGGGACCCGGCGTACCGAGAAAGCGGTTGTTCCGACGCTGACGATCAAGAAGGGGCAGGTATTCGAAGTCGGCTGGGGTCCCCGGTCCTGGGGTTGGGAACCCGACTCCGCYTAAATACGGTTCAGCAAGCTCCAGTCTCTACCCATGAGAGAACTGGGTTGTCAGACAGGCTTCTACTCCGATTCTTTTTGTTTGGTTTTCTTMGGCCAATGTATCCGCCTAGTCAAGCGGCGAACCTTAGCCATCGGATGGAACCTGGGGCGAAGATTAGCCGCCAACAGAGGCGCCACCTGATTATTCCCCACCACCARCGGAGCGGCCCAACGGCGTAGCTCCTTCAACGTGGGCGGCTTTTCCTGCCAGGTGGGCACCAGGCTATCCATGACATGCCACCCTTTTTCTTTTGGCGACCGGGTCATTACCGTGCCCCCGGCTTCCATGACCGCCAGGGCGCCCGCAGCCATGTCCCACATACGGGGAGCGCCGAAAACGGCGTACTGCATGACACCGCAGGCGGTCATCGCCAGCTCGTAGGCKATGCTGCCGGTGGTGCGGGGTTCCCCCGACTTACCCCGCAGCCCTTTGCCATACTTGGTCAAATAGCTGAAGTGGCCGGGAAGACCGGCCAACCGGTTATTAACCGGTTCGTCTGACTTATAGACTTCCACCGGGTCTTCCCCGGCRAAGCATCCTCCGCCTTGCCGGCAGTGCAGTACAAAGCCGCCTYCCGGTTTTGGCCACGGTATGAACAGAGCCCCGGCCAGGAGTCGGCCCCGGTGCAAAACCCCAACAGACACGGCGTACACCGGGAGGCCGTTAAGAAAGTTGGTGGTCCCGTCCAGAGGGTCCAGCACCCACAGGAAATCCCCACATGGCGTTTCAGTCGCGCCGGTGTCCTTCTTAGATTCTTCAGACTCTTCCTCACCCAAGATTGAATGGTCCGGRAAAMGTCYGCTTATCTCGCCGACCAAATATTCCTGACAGGCCTTGTCCACCTCGGTGACCGGATCCCGTTCTTCTTTGTCCTTATACTCTATCGATATTTTTTTTCCAAAATGGGCCGCYAAAATGTCACCGGCGCCCTGAGCCATTYGAACCGCCGCRGCTTCAATCTCRCGGGCCAATACGTCGTCTTCAAACAATTTAGATGGTTGGTTCACGGGACCTCGCTGCATCHGSWRSMRKSYSKGMWMSMRSMWRAYMTSKCYKSMGSSYKMYKMAGYAWMMSMTYSKKVYAWHYYSMNNTATCTSAWKCKSWTGDATGMGCAWTATTGGCCCTATAGAGAGCGCCTGATATAATCGAATGSCGAGCCGGGSCNTCAGAACTTTGATCCATTCCAGATYCCCGGCTCAAATCAACCCAGAAAAGTTGAGGCGAAAGGATAGATGGACCTGGAAYTGACGGGCAAAGTAGCRATAATTGGYGGCGCCAGCAAAGGCYTGGGWAAGGCYTGCGCMGACGTGCTGGCTCAAGAAGGCGCTAAATTAACCATGTGCAGCCGCACGGAGGCCGACCTGCATCAAGCGGCTGAAGAGATACGCCGGGACACCAACGCCGATATCCTRGAATTCCCTGGTGACCTGGACAGCCCSAAAACGATTACCGCGTTGGTAGCAGCCACCGTGGAGCGGTTTGGGCGTTTGGATGTGATGATCAATAACTCCGGTGGGCCGCCAYTGGCCAGGGCCGCCACGGCCACMGAGGAACAGTGGGAGRYSGCGGTGCAGCGCTCRCTCCTKTTCTTCGCYCGCATGTGCCGGGAAKCAMTYCCTCAYCTGAARCAGCAGGGCGGSGGRCGRATCATCAACATCCTGGCMAGCACCGTCTACCAGCCCATCGATAACCTGGCTTTGTCCGGCGCGACCCGTATGGGAGTTGTTGCCTACGCCAAGAGCCTGGCCGACGAGGTGGGCCGGGACAATATCACGGTGAACAATGTGTGTCCCGGCTCTATCCTCAGYGACCGCATGCTSTCCAACGTTACCTCTCGSGCCAACGASATRGGTATTTCCGTGGAAGAAGCYCTGGARGAAAGAGCCAAAGAAACCGCWTTGGGCCGCGTGGGTGAACCGGCGGAATTGGCCCACCTAGTTGCCTTCTTGGCATCTGGCAAGGCCACCTACATCACCGGGACCACTATCCTGGTGGACGGCGGCCTGGTACGTTCGGTGCTATGACCGGTGACCGGTCGCTATTACGCTGGAGACCTTGCTCTCGAAGCTGCCCCGTTGATTCACGATACTTACCACCTTCAAAAGAGCACCCAACTCCTTGGACCGCGCTCCTCTGTTTCCGCCAAAGGTCACGTCTGTGACCGGTTGGTGACCGCATTACTTTATGGTTTCTCGAACCCTCCTTTTGGCGTGGCTCGAATCAGAGGTTTCTTAGGAAATCTCTTCAAATTTGAGATAGAAAATATACTGGACAATGGGTAAGATAGCTTTATAGTCGTAGGCATACCACAGGGTCACAAGCTTGGGGAAACGAATTTGACTCGAGAAATCTTGGAGTATATTACCACCGCTGAGGCGCTGGCCCCTTCGGCGGACCAACCTCGTTTGACCCACTAGACATTCGAGGCCGTGATGATGGCCATGGCACAATTTCCCACAAATAACTATCTCATCTACGTAGTTGATGACGACAAAGCGATCGCCAGACTTCTGTCGATTAATCTGGAGGCTCGGGGATACCAGGTCAAGGAGTTCGGCAGCGGATTGCAAGCTGTC
>NVSQ01000056.1 GCA_002401285.1 SAR202 cluster bacterium | reverse complement strand
CCCCCATCCAGGGGGAAGGGACTTATCTCCTCCCCCCTTGTGGGGGAGGATTGAGGTGGGGGGTATCCCCTGAAAGCTGACTGCTGATACCTCGCCGCTACTGCGCCGTCCTCCCGCCATCTATCACCAACTCGCTGCCGGTGACGAAGGAAGATTCGTCCGAGGCTAGGTAGAGAACGCCGTAAGCTACGTCTTGGGCGGTGCCCAGGCGGCCCAACGGCGTTCTTTCCATTCGGTCTTGCCGGTACTGCTGGTCGGCCAGCATGTCGGCGGTCATCGGCGTTTCGATGGTGCCGGGATGCACGGAGTTGCACCGTATCCCTTCCTTGGCGTACTGGATGGCCGTGGACTTGGTAAGCAGACGCACCGCGCCTTTGGACGCGGAATAAGCGGCCGATATGTGATTACCAACCAGCCCGGCCACCGATGAGATGTTGATGATGGAACCGCCCCCGGCGTTCCGCATCTCGGGGATGGCGTGCTTGGTCCCCAAGAAAACTCCCTTGGCGTTGATTCCCATCACTTGGTCCCACAACTCTCCGCTGATCTCCTCAACCCGCTCGGTCCGGTAAATACCGGCATTGTTCACCAGGATATCCAGCTTGCCGAATCGGCTGACCGCAGCCTCGACCGCAGCCTGCCATTGGGATTCGCTGGTAACGTCCAATGGGACGAAAAGGCACTCGCCTCCGGCCTCGTTTATCTCAGCCTCGGTGCGGCGGCCTTCATCCTCCAAAACGTCGCCGATCACGACTTTCGCGCCTTCGACAGAGAAGAGTTTGGCCTCAACAGCGCCCATTCCCCTCGCGCCTCCGCTGATTAAAGCAACCTTATTTTCCAGCCGCATTCGTGTTTCTCCTCGGAACAGACTCGCCACTCAGGTCGTCAGTTTAATCGTGGTTGGCCGGTTAATCAAACAATACCTAGGTATGCGTCAGATTGACCCTGCACAGCCGCACCTATAAAATATTTGGAAGCATGGCCGCTTTCATCTCCTCACTAATAACCACGAAGCACCCGCCGCGCCTTCGACGGGCTATTCAACTTATTTTTCTGACGGTTTTACCGCTGTTAGTGTTGTCGTTGGCGTCCTGCATCACCCTGGGGAAGGCACTTGAGCAAGCGCCGGATTTTGAGGTGACGCTGTTCGACGGCAGCAGTTTCCGTCTTTCCGACCAGATCGGCCAAAGATCGGTGGTGCTCAACTTCTGGTTCCCCTCTTGCCCGCCATGCCGCGCGGAGATGCCGGACTTCGAAGATGCCTGGCAACAGCTAAAGGGCGAGGACGTACTATTCTTGGGGCTGTTCGTCCCTCAAGGCTTCGATTCCGAGCAGGACGCCAGGGATTTCGTACAGGAGTTGGGTCTCACGTACCAGTTTGCCACCGACAATATGGCCCAGATCACTCTRGAATACCGGCTGGCKTATTTCCCTACCACGATTTTTATYGACAAGGCAGGAAGGTTATTCCGTTCGGAGATCAGCGTAYTASACGCRGAGAAAATCACCCGAATCGTCCGSGACATGTCTTAAGYTATGGAAYGGTYGAAACGGTCCTTYGACAGGCTCAGGRCGAATGGRCATCGTGGGTCGCACCGTTCGTGGTRAKCMTGTCGAACMAMCTCTTGCAAAAGCCTGWTTACGTGGAAACATGAACGTCCTWGATTGGATATTGACAGCCATCCGCTGGTTCCACCTCCTGGCTGCCGTCGCCTGGGTTGGCGGGGGAATGTTCTGGATATTAGTTTTGCGGCCCGCCCTRGGGAGGTCCGATGAGACTGGCGGCGCAAYTCGCCGGTCGATCGGGGAGGAATTTCGGGACYTGGTCAACACCGCCATCGGGGTATTGTTGGTAACGGGCATAGTGCTTTCGGCGACTCGCCTTACCGACAACGCCGTGACTACTCCCTACGTAGCGGTGCTGGTGGTTAAGATCGTCCTGGCTCTGTACATGTTCTACGTGGTGCGCTTCCTGCGGCCTCGGGTTTACCCCGACAGCGCTAACGCCGGCGGTAGCCGCATCGGAAGGGCTAAGGACCGGATGACGAGCACCGGGGCACTATTGATTTACGGTGTGATAATCTTGGGATTGTCCGACGTTCTCAACGCCCTGTTCGAGAAAGCCGCACGTAGCTAAAAAATGGCCGACAGCCAATGGCTGAACGCCGCAAACTTGCTGGAGGAGACTTGAAGAAGGACCTGATGGACATTCTGGCCTGTCCGGTTTGCAAGAGCGAACTGGAATTGAAGGTGGAAACCGAAGAAGGAGACGAAGTGATCCAGGGATCTCTAATCTGCCACAAGTGCGACGAGATCTATCCCATCGACGACGCCATCCCCAACCTGTTACCACCGGAGATGCGGGKTTAATGATTAACCGCGGAGACGCCGAGAGCGCAGAGATTTTTTAGTTTTTAAGCTCTGTGTCCTCGACGTCTCTCCGGTGCATTTGGTCACCGGTGGGACTATTGCCCGCCGACCAGCACTCCAACCACTTGAGGAGCCAGTTCTTCGGCCCGCTGCCGTAGTTGTTCTCTGTTCATGTTCTCAATGGGATGCTGGGTGAATATTGTGGGGTAGTCTTCAGACCCCCACATCTTGGCCATCCCCTTGGCCGTAGGGATGAAACGGTCGGTGCAAATGGTAACCGATGGTATGCCGGCGTTCTCTACGTGGATCCCGTCGTGCACACTGCACGCGCTGCAGGACCCTCAATCCCCGATGGCGATCACCACCGCATCGCAAGTTTCCGCCAACTCCCTTATGGCCGCCGGGTCGGCAGGCCTGGAAGCGCTGGGCTTACGGTGCCAGCGCACGTCCGCGATCTCATAGCGGGTGCGCAAGACCTCGGCCAATTCCTCCAACAAAACGTCGGCATTGCGCTTGCTGTCATCAATGATTCCCAACCTGATCCCGGCCACGGTAGGTAATCGGGGAGCCCCATCAAAAGGCGCGACGATGGCCTGGGTAGTCGGATCGACTAAAACATACTCGTTCTTCTGAGTCATAGAAACCTCCAAGAGCTATCAGCTTTCAGGATTACGAGCCCCACTTTCGTAAAGGGGGGTTGGGGGGATTTCCCCCAGCTATTTCACTTCCTTGGTAACRGCCGTAGACCCCACCTTCGGTCCCCAGCTGGGAATCACCGACGACATGTTGGACTCCTCGCCACCGGCAAAGATCAARAGGATGTCCTCCGGCTCCGGAATCAGGGAGACATAACGCTCTTCGTCTCCCGGCTCGACTTCGCCGGGGAATACCTGGGCCGCTTTCAGATCGGCGA
Source organism: SAR202 cluster bacterium (assembly GCA_002401285.1). The sequence continues at coordinate 12,057 of NVSQ01000056.1, read as the reverse complement.
CCGACCGGCGGATGCGGGCATATAAGTGGTCCCTGACCCGTTTCTTGGTCCAGTCCTGCCAGAGGGCAGAATTCCCGGCGACGGTGACCACGATCTCCCCTTGCCGAACCCCGGCGTCCCGGCTACCCACCGATCCCGAGGTTGACATGTTGGTTCCCAGAGAGGAGGCCGTGTCGGCGAGGGCGTGCAAGATGGCCTCGGGATGCCCAACCGAACGGACTTGGCGGGGGCTTTCCGAGGCGAATACGGTGACCGTACTTTGGYCKGGTTTGAAGCCYCGTTCMACGTGYAGYGGGTTCCAGTGGGTTTCGGATTCAGCCTCGGCGATACAGTAGGTGTACTTGCCGGGATGGCCGATAACRCTSCGGTCGAACARTCCRGGGATGGCGGCGCAGGCRTTCATTAGAATCAGCCGWATGGCCCKGCCRATGGTRGCGTTGGCYCGGTTTCCCGGCCCGAAAAGGTTGTTGCGGGAGTTGACGCCGATCTTTTGCGCCACCGGTCCGTTCACTATTACCAGCACCGCGGATCCGCCCATGCTGGAAGAAGGACCAACCAGGTTGAAAGGCGGGGCCAGCATCGCCTCGGTAGCGGCCAGCACCACAGGCATGTACTCAGGCAAACACCCGGCCATCACGGCGTTGGCGGCCACCTTTCCCGCCGTGATCTCCCGGCGCCGCTCGGGGATCTCTCCGACTACCTCGCCCGATGCCTTGCCCGCCGCCTCCAAGAACTGGGCTACCCGGCCCTGGGTCGGCGGCACCAAGGGTAGCCCGTCGCCCCAGCCCAACTCATAGCAGCGCTCAATGGCTTCTAAAGCGTCGTTCCAAACAACGGTGGTAGTTTCACCAACATCTTGCAATAGAAATCTCCTCCGGGAAATAGCNGNNNGNNNTCAGCTTTCAGCGTTCAGTTCACCTGCYGGTCTTGGGAGCGGGTTGGTATTTTTACGTGGGCCCAGCGTAGCGTTTTCACCCCCATCCTAACCTTCCCCCGTAAAGGGGGAAGGGACTAATCTCCTCCCCCCTTGCGGGGGAGGATTAAGGTGGGGGGTGCGTCCAACCGCTTACCGTTCGCCTACCACTGCCTAGCGTATTTCGAGAAGCTGCGCAACACCTTGGGCGGGTCCATCTTGGAGCCGCGGATGGTGAAGGACACTTCGGATACGTACACGTCACCCTTGGAATCGACCGCGATGCCATGGGGAGCGATGAACTGGCCGGGGCCCTCGCCCTCTTCGGGGCTGCCGAACATACAAACCCGGTTGCCGTCCAAGTCGTAAACGGTGACACGGTGGCCCAGGCCGGGCGCTTCGTCAACTCCGCCCATGCCGTTCAATTCACCGACGTAGATATGGTCCTGCCACAGCACCATCGAGTCGGGGCGGTGGATATTATTCCACATGGTTAGGAAGTTGCCCCGGGAGTCGAATATCTGTATGCGGTGGGCTTCCCGGTCCACTACGTAGACCTTATCGTCGCTGTCCACGGCGATGTTATGCGGGCGGATGAACTGACCGGCGTCGATGCCGGGACTGCCCCAAGAGAATTTGTAGTCGCCGGACCCGGAGTAGACGTGGATGCGGGAGTTGCCGTACCCATCTGAGATGTACACATCCCCGTTGCTGGGCATGATGGCGGCCGAAGTAGGGCGGTTGAAGGCCTGGCCGCTCCATGCCGGGGCCGGATGGTTCCTCTCGCCGATCTCCATCAGTTTATCGCCCTCGGGACCGAACTTTTGGATGGTGTGGAGACCGTCGTCGGCAACTAGCAAGGAGTCGTCATGAGCGATATACAGCCCGTGAGTGCGGTTCGCGCTAAAGTGACCCTCACCGAAGGTGCGGATAAAATTACCTTCCTGGTCGAACACGATGATGGGGTGTTCGCCACGGGTGAGGACATAAACGTTGTCCCGGGAGTCCACCGCGACTCCGGGACACTCCTTGAAGGTCATACCATCGGGCAGCTTCTCCCAATCGGGTACGTGGGTGTAAAGAAATTCACCGGTGCCAAAAACGTCGGCCATCAGAAATCACCTCGCTATCTTTATAAATCATCGCCCGATGGACACGGAACGATGGGCGGTCACGCGCCATGCAATCCTAAAGTGTCGGGTATGGGGTGTCAATGGGAATACGCAGGCGTCACTGGGCGGAAGGATCGTCCTCGAACAGCCCAAAGGTGTTCCCCTCCGTATCCAGACAGACGGCAGCGTAGCCTAAACCTGGAATGGACATTTTGGGCGTGGCCACGGTACCGCCGGCAGCCTGAATCTTGGCCGTGTAATCGTCCACCGAGGGCACGTCCACGTAATTTGTTGTTTTGGCAGCCGGGTCGGGCCGCGGCATGATTGCGCCGTTGATGCCCGCCTCGTCGTCAGGRCCGGTGGTCAGGAACCAATAGTCCCCACTGGGCAACTCCGCTTTTTGGACCGTCCAGCCAAAAACCTCGGTGTAGAATCCTAGGGCCCGGTCRGGCTCATCGGCATATATCTCGAAGTGAACAACGCGTGGCATGATTCGCTCCTGTCTTGGCGTAGACCGCTACTCCAAAATAGACCTTCCCTCGCCTTTCAAGTAGTCGGCRGTGCGCAGGGCCAGAGCCTGGATCGTGGGTGTCGGGTTGACGCAGGCGCCGGTAACGAAGATGCTGCCGTCGATGATAAATAGGTTTGGGACATCGTGAGCGCGGCCCCAACGGTCAACCACCGAGGTTGCGGGGTCTTCACCCATCCTGGCGGTGCCCAACAGGTGCCAGCCGGCGTTGCGGCGCTGGTGGGACCACAGCACCTTCTTGGCCCCGGCGGCGTCCATCACTTCCTTGGCTCTTTCCACGCCGTGACCCAGCATCTTGTCGGTATTCTCGCTGATGGTGTAYTGRATCTTGGCGGCGGGTATGCCGTTACTGTCGGTCATCTCCGGATCTAGRGTAACCCGGTTGTGCTCTTCCGGCAGGTCTTCGGTCATGATGATGATACCGGCGATRTGGCCGAACCTTTCCTGGAACTCCCGGTGATGGCCGGCGCCCCAGGACACCCTCTCGCCCTGAGAGCCTCCCAAAGCGGCGGTCAACGGGGCCGACCCTTGGCTGAGGATCTGCATCTCGTAGCCGCGGACGAACTCCCGGTTCAGGTCGGTCTCGTAAAACTCCTGGCTTAACATGGAACTGCCTCGGGCGCCTTCATCGGTTCCCAGCCACTCGTCGAAGATTCCAAGGATCACGCCGGTGGGGTGGTGCATCAGGTTCTTGCCTACCAGTCCGGAGCTATTGGCCAGACCGTTGGGGAACAAAACCGACTTGGAGTTGAGCAACAGCCGGGTGGTACCGATGCCGTTGGCGGCCATCACCACAACCTTGGCCCGCTGCTCCTGCAGGTTTCCTTCGCGGTCGTAATACAGCGCGCCGGTGGCCTTGCCCGATYGGTCRACSRRGATCTCCCGGACCCGRGCGTARGTGATCAGCCTRGTSCCCTGGTTCACCGCTTTCGGCCAGTAGTTGAGGTCGGCCCCCGCCGAAGACCGCAGGTGGCCGACGGCATCCGGCTCCCGGCCGTCGTAGGTCACCGACGATATGGCACTGTCCGAAGACCACCAGTGCCAGCCTAGTTTGTCGAAACCCTTGGCAAGGGCTTTCCCACTGGCTCGGATGGACAGGGGCGGGCAGGGCCGCTCCGGCTTGGGAGGATAAGCCGGGTCGCCATTGAGGCCGGATACCCCGGTCATCCGGTCGTTAAGGTCGTAATACGGTTCAAGCTCCTCATAGGTCAGCGGCCAGTCGTCGGCCACGCCGTCCTGGGTTTTGAGGAGAAAATCAGAGGGGTGAAACCGGGGAATGTGAGAGCCCCAGTGGATAGTACCCCCGCCGACCCCATTCCACATCAAGGGGGCGATGGGGGTTTCCGACTCGTTGATCGGGTAGTCTTCCGGCAACTTGCGGACGTTGGGATTAAAGTTAAAATCGGTCTGCAGATGAAGTTGAGCGTCGGCATCGGAGGTGGGAAAGGCGTTCTGGGGAAGCCATCCGCCCTGCTCCAGACACACCACGTTGATMCCCGCCTGGCTCAGGCTCCAGCAAAAWGCCGCGCTRGACGCCCCGGCTCCRATCACCAGGACGTCGGCGATGTCATTGTTATTGATGGCCATTGAATCTCCTCGGAGGAACGGTCAGCTTTCAGCTTTCAACAATCCCCGCCCCCAATGATTGCAGGGGATGGTTTTCCTGACGGCTGACCGCTGAAGGCTGACAGCTCGCCGCTAGGCTTTTCGCTCGAATACCGCCGCGACGCCTTGTCCGCCGCCCACGCACATGGTTTCCAGACCGAATTGGGCGTCGGTGCGTTCCATCTCATGTAGCAGGGTGGTTAGGATGCGGGCACCGGTGGCGGCGATAGGGTGGCCAAGGGATATCCCGGAGCCGTTGACGTTGAGTTTGTCGTCGTTGGGCAGTTTCCACTCTCTTAGCACCGACAGGACCTGGGCGGCGAAGGCTTCGTTCARCTCGATGAGGTCCATRTCAGTGAGAGACATGCCGATCTTGCCCATGACYTTGCTGACCGCGCTCACCGGGCCGATRCCCATGTAGGCCGGATGGCAACCGGTGACGGCCCAGCCYCTCAGGTAGCCCATGGCCGTCAGMCCCAGCTCTTCCAGCTTATCGGCGGCGACGACCAGGCAYACCGAKGCGGCGTCGTTCTGGCTGCTGGCGTTACCGGCGGTYACKGTGCCGTCGGCCATCACCGGRCGCAGCCGCCCCAARACCTCCATDGAYGTGTCRCTYCKGGGACCYTCGTCTTTATCGAAGGRCACYGGGTCGCCACGGCGCTGGGGGATAGGCACGGGGACGATCTCAGCGGCGAATTTCCCAGACTCGGAGGCGGCGACGGCCCGTTGGTGGCTGCGCAGGGAGTATTCGTCCTGCTCTGCCCGGGAAACCTCGTACTGCTTSGCCAGGTTCTCGGCGGTCTCSACCATGCCSGAAATGACGCCGAACCGYTCTTCRGGYGAGATYGTTTCCCTGGCCCTRGCCARCCGGTCGTGGAAWGTGACCGAGCCGAAGCGGGCGCCCCAGCGGGACTCGTTGGAGTAGAACTCGGCGTTGCTCATGCTYTCRACKCCCCCGGCGATDACCACGTCGGCGTTCTCCGTTTGGATGAGCATGGCSGCGTTGAGRATGGCCTGGAGACCCGACGAGCAGCGSCGGTCCAACTGGTAACCGGGCACCTCGATGGGCAGTCCRGCTTTCAGGGAGACCAAACGGCCGATKGCGGGRTTCTCGCCGCTGGGATAACCATGACCCAGAATAACGTCGTCCACCTTCTCGGCGTCCAAGCCGGCSCGGCTCAACGATTCCTTGATGACGATGCTGCCCAACTCGGCGGCGGAAATATCACGCATGCCGCCCCCAAAGTTCCCCACAGCGGTCCTGACCGGTGAAACAATCGCAACTTCACGCATGGGTATCTCCTCTTTTTTGCAAGTTCGGATAAGGATAAAACACGGTGGCAGYTATGATACAGGGTGGGGGGAGCGGTGTCGATATTGGGGAGCGTGGGCACCGAAAAGCCTGGCCGTCTAACCTGATGCAACCACCTCATAATACTCCACCTCAGGGAAGGGGTCGTAGAAGTGGTGGAGCAAGCGGCGCCATTCCTGGTATTCGGGTGAGCCTCGGAAGCTCTGGGTGTGGTCCTCTAGGGATTCCCAATTGACCAGCAGGATGTACCGGTTAGGCTTCTCGAGGCACTTTTGCAACTGGTGGGAGACGTAGCCTTTCATCGACGAGATTAGTACCTGGGCTAGGGTGAAGGCAGCCTCAAAGTCGTGGGACAGGCCGGGTTTTNACGTCCAGGATGGCGACTTCCAGCACCATTAGAAGTTCCTTTYCATRACAGCKAGACRGATYGGTGRCTCRCCGRGRCYCGATKRARGCCTTGCTAAACMGCCCCRGCCCKRTCSCGGGCGGAGTTGGCGCGGTGGCGGGAGCGGCCKGAGGTGGARAGCACTTTCTTGCGCATGCGGAAGTTTTGTGGGGTGACCTCYACCAGTTCGTCGGAGGCGATGAAGTCGAGGGCTTCGTCCAAGCTCATTCGGACGGTGGCGTTGAGCCGCCGGGTTATATCGGCGGTGGACGAGCGCATGTTGGTCAGGTGCTTTTCTTTGCACACGTTGATCGGGATGTCCCCTTCACGACGGTGCGTGCCCACGATCATACCCTCGTAAACCGGCGTGCCAGGGTCGATGAAGGTGTCGCCCCTSCCCTGGGCGTTCAGCAGTCCGTARGTCACGGCCACGCCGGCCTCCCAGGCCACCAGGACCCCGGCGTTMGCCGACTTTATCTCCCCCTCCATCCGMCGGTAYTCGRTRAACGCGCTGCTCTGYAGCCCGTTGCCMCGGGTRGTGCGCAGGAAGAAGGATGTRAAGCCGATCAGTCCCCTGGTAGGTATCARGTACTCCAGGKCCACGTTGCCGGCGTCGTCGTACTTCATGTCWACCAGTTGGGCCAAGCGGCCGGAAAGGTATTCGGTCAGTGCGCCGATRAACTCGTCCTTGGTGGTGATGTTTAGCCGCTCATATGGCTCGTGGACCTTTCCGTCCACAATCTTGGTCACCGGCTCGGGCTTGGACACCTGGAACTCGAASCCYTCCCGGCGCATGGTTTCCACCAAGATSGACAGATGAAGTTCGCCACGMCCAGACACYAGGAACACGTCGGTGGTGTCGGTGGTCTCCACCCGCAGGCTTACGTTGGTCCGAAGCTCGTTCATCAAGCGYTCGTAAAGCGTTCGCGACGTGGARTGGRTCCCGTCTTTGCCCATGAARGGSGAGGTRTTGACGCCGAAGGTCATCTTGACCGTCGGCTCATCGATGTGGATGGTRGGAAGAGCTTCRGCGCATTCRRGGTCCGCGATGGTGTCGCCGATGGCCACGTTGTCGACCCCGGTTACGGCGACGATATCCCCAGCCYGGGCCTCCTCTACTTCCGMCCGGCCTAGGCCCCGGAAGACGAACACCCGGTCCAGYTTGTGSTGGGAGGTCTGACCGTCCCGGCCCAACAGGGYTACHTGGTCGTCCAGGCGGATGGTCCCACGGGATATCCGGCCRATGGCCACCTGGCCCAGGTAGTTGTCATAATCCAGGGCAGCCACCAGCATCTGAAGTGGCGCGTTCGGGTCTCCYGACGGAGGCGGRACATGTTCCAGTATGGCTTCDAAAAGTGGCTGCATGTCCTKGGGTTCGTCATTCARGTCGCTTACCGCGTGACCATCGCGRGCCGAYGCRTACAGCACGGGGAAGTCCAGTTGTTCCGGCTTGGTGGCCAACTCCARGAACAGGTCCTGCACTAAGTCGACDACCTCCGSGACCCGRGCCTCGGCCCGGTCRGTCTTGTTGATRACCACCATKGGGGTGACGTYCTGGYTCAGGGCCGTTYTCAGSACGTAAGTGGTCTGRGGCATAGGKCCGTCKACSGCGTCCACCAGCARTAGGCAGCCGTCGGCCATGTTCATGATGCGCTCGACCTCGCCGCTGAAGTCGGCGTGGCCCGGAGTATCGATGATGTTAATCTTGACCCCTTTGTAGGTGATTGAGGCGTTCTTGGCCAAGATGGTGATGCCTCTTTCCCGTTCCAGGGGGTTACTGTCCATTATCAGTACGCCAACGTTTTGGTTCTCGCGAAAGACCTGGCTCTGCTTCAACAGGGCGTCGACCAAAGTGGTCTTGCCGTGGTCGACGTGGGCGATGATTGCTAGGTTGCGTACGCTATTATTAAAATGGTTTTCCATGCTGCTCCGGGTCGATAATCCTRCCCCGTATTTCCCGGCTTAACGGGTTTTAGCCGCGCAAGGCGATATCGGTGGCGTAGTAGTGTCCTTTCTATGATAGCATTTCGTTGCCGTTAAGGGTGGAGTAATTACTACTCAATGAGGCGGATTTACGAAACTCGGCTTAGCTAATGGTCTGCAGGACCGAAGAGGTTCGTGGGTTAGGCGATCTGATACACGGGCAATGGCCACTGCCKATACCGGACCACCCCCATCCCTTCGACTGCGYTCAGGGCAGGCTYTAACCTTCCCCCGTCKAGGGGGAAGGGATTTRKSCTCTGCCCCAAAAGAAGAACCACCTTCGGAGAAACCGAAGATCGCTATTGGGGTATTGGATGGAAGGAATATGAGTGAAACGATACCGAGAGTTGAAACGGGCCGGGTGCGGGTGACGGAGAGGCGGCTGCTTCCGGGCGAATCCACCGGGCATCACATACATGAATACGACTATGTTGTCGTGCCTTTGACCGGCGGCGAGTTGACCATCGTCGATGCGGCAAGCAATTCCACCAAGTTCCCCACGGAGGCGGGCGGCGCCTACGCCAGGGAAAMGGGCGTGGAGCACGACGTTWTCAACCTGAGTGACCAGGAGATACGGTTCACCGAGATTGAGCTTCTAGACTAGCGGCCGGAATCGATGNGNNGGGNTTACGYCAYGAGGGRCGCSGCGGCRTGCTSGGCGGCCAGCATGCCCAACCCTAACGAGGCCAACTGRCCGTTGCCCGGCAGGTAGCCTTCCRTCCCTGCTCCGGATACTCCGGTGGCCACCCCGCCCCCGGCGTAMAGGTTGGGGATGATRGAGCCGTCGGCGCGCAATACYTGGCCGTCCGTGTTCACTTTGAGTCCGCCCTGAGTGTGGTAGAGGGCRGCTTTMACTCTTATKCCGTAGTACGGAGCCTTGAATGGCTCCGGCGGAGTSCGCCCGAATCGGTCCKGCCCCRCTCCAGCCAACCCRTTGTACTCTTCCACCGTTTGCTCCAAACCTTCGGCGTCGATTCCTAACTTTCCGGCCAGRTCCCTTGGAGTTTGGGCCYGGTGCAGCAGTCCCTCCGTGAGGWACTCTTCCAAGTAGTGCGGAAGCAACTCGTACARYCKYTGRTCYAGAATCTCGTACGCCTGYTTGTCCGGAAGTTGTAGTATCCCGTTGCTGAGTCCACCGGGGTAYCTGGTTTCGTCGACGAATCKCTTGCCTTGCGGRTCCMCCATGATGCCGCCGSCCATKATCACTTCCGGCGACACCGACCGCATWCCYGGRCCKATATGGGCGGGATAAGGYTGGAAAGACGCCATGTTTTCAAGAGCTGCYCCCRCCGMTASGCCCATCYCTATGCCATCTCCGGTACTRCCWYGATGGCCNGGGAAANTGKACGYCYGCCACCKCYGGAATRTACTGGGWCASGAGTTCYTGACTGGCKCCGAAGCCGCCGCTGGCGAGGATGACCTTAGCCGCCGGGATGACGCCGCTCTCAGTAACAACTCCGTTAACCGTCCCGTCATCTGCHTGTTGGAATCCTAGAACGGAGGTTGAGAAACGCACCTGGATATTCGACTCCCTTTCAACCGCCTCGAACAGAAAGTCCGTGATCGTTTTGTCTTCTTTCCAGGAGTGGGCGCGGCGGGCGCTGTGGCCGAAAACGAATTCGCCGACGCTGAAATTGATGCGGGCTACGTCGGCCAAGAAGTCGGCTACCCGTCCGGAAACCTCGGCCAGGCGWTTGGTCAGGGCAACGTCGCTTTCGTTGCTGTTTCTGCCGAAGATGTCTCTAGCGTACTGCTCCGGGCTATCGTCGATTCCCAGCGCCCGCTGAAACCTGGACCCGGAGGCGCGGATGCCCCTGGAAGAGAAGGCGGTGCTGCCKCCCGGCTTGTCCGTCTTCTCCAACAGCAGGACAGAGACGCCCTTCCCCGCAGCCACCAGAGCAGCCATCATCCCGCACCCTCCAGCGCCGACGATCACCAAGCTATTTGTATCGGCGTCTGAGCGCGCCATCATCTTRCCTGCTGCCTACGAACGGGCCGTTTAGTCGCCGACCTGGGCCGTGGCGGGTTCCGAGGCCTCGACTTTATTGACGAACTCAAGGATCTGCGCGGCGTAAAAAGGCGCTTTCATGGAGTATCGGTTGGTGGCCGCGATCCCGGCGAAAGTATGGTCGTGCTGACCGATCACGTCCCATTCTTCGTGGGTCCACGCCGATGGCCGAAGCTCGGTATTGGGCATCAAGCGATGGGCGTTCTSCGCCGCCGACACGTGGTGAACGTCGTCGGGGGTGTTGCCTTCAAGGAGGACGGTGGGACACGTGACTGATCTCAGCTCCTCTTCGGTCAGGTCRCCTACCGGGTTGGCACGRGCGAACTCCGCTTGCCAGCGCCGCATCACCGACAGGAAWTCYTTAACATCCATGGACATCARRCGGTCCCGGTTRGAGGGGTTGTCTTTTATCCKCTGGSCGAAGAAATCGGTCTCGGCRACGGCGGCCATCCCRCCYTGCTCCGCCGCGTCGATGTATTGGCCGTAATATCCGGGGGACATCGACKTCCCGCTRATCGGTCCTCCGCTAACCTCCCAAACGTAGATGCCYTTGACCACTTCCGGGTGCCGCACCGCCACCGTTATGGAAGTSCKGGARCCGGCMGASCCGCCWRCSARGTAGGCCGGRGCGGCGYCGATCTGCTTCAACAAACCGGCCATCTCTTCGCCCCARGCATGCTGCTCCGACAASTCGCCGCCGATGACRAYGTCGGACTTTCCGCAGTTGCGGCGGTCGTGGAGAATGACCCGGCAATGGGGAGACAGCAGGGCGGCGATAGGACGCAACCCGTTGGTGTCATTGCGACCGCCCGGCGTCAGCATCACCGCCGGTCCGGTACCGTATTCCTCGTAGTACAGGTTCGTTCCGTTAACATTGGCGTATGGCATTTGATACTCCTTCTTCTGTCAATCCGAACTGCAGCGCTTCTTTCATTCCGAACTGCAGCGCTTCTTTCATTCCGAACTGCAGCGCTTCTTTCAWTCCGAACTGCAGCGCTTCTTTCAWTCCGAACTGCAGCGCTTCTKTCATTCCGAACTCTAGCGCTTCTGTCATTCCGAACTCTAGCGCTTCTGTCATTCCGAACTGTAGCGTAGCGGAAGTGAGGAATCTCTTGAGTTCTGAATGGATGCTTTACTTGATCCAACCAGGTTTGACCAGTACGGTTTCRCCCCCATCCCTTCGACTGCGCTCAGGCCAGGCTCTAACCTTCCCCCTCAAAGCGGGAAGGGACTTATCTTCTCCCCCCTTGCGGGGGAGGACTAATGTGGGGGGTGCCCCAGTCTGCGCCGGTTTCAACTTAATTCAGCAATAGCAAGGTATATAATTCATGCCTGTTTGTCCAGAGAATTCATCAATGAGGTTTGATCTTCTATGTTGTATATGATGTCRCTGAGCCACACCCCCGACCAATGCCCCGGCGTCGCCATCGAGATCCGAGACCGGGTAATGCGGATGAACGCCACCATGACCGAGGTGCTACAGAGCCACGGGTGCACTTTTCAGGGCGGATGGATCAGCAAAGGCGCTCACTTGACCTTTATTCTGGTCGACGGCCCCAACGCCCACGCCGTTGACGACGCGGCGGTCGACCTGGGCCTGGCGGTGTGGAACACGTCGACGATCTACCCGGTCATCACAATGGACGAAGCGGTCGGAGGCCTGCCCAGTTGATTCGAAATAGATTATCTTGGCATGGCATCCAGATGAAAGTGACGTGTGTCATTCCGGTCCTTCGGCGGAAGGAGAGGAATCTGGGGAGAGGGGACCGGCCCCACCCCAGATGCTTCGCCGTTGCGACTGGCTCAGCATGACAGTTTCGGACGAATCCTAGGTCATCGCACTCGGTCAGCCCATCAAAAATGCCTCGAAACAGTTCTAGGCTATTTCCGGGGGGCTTGCATGGCCTGCCAGATTTTCTCCGGCGTGAGCGGGGTATCGATGTGCCGTATCCCTAGGCCGGATAGGGCATCCATCACCGCGTTGGCCACGGCTACAGGGGCGGCAAGGGTAGGCAATTCGCCGATACCCTTCAGGCCCCAAGGCGTCAGTTCGGAAAGGGTTTCTATCGTGTCCAGGTCCATGTCGGGCATATTGGTCGTTTTGGGCAGGGCGTAGTCCATTAAGCTACCGGTCAGAGGCTGTCCCTCAGGGCTGTACTCCATACCCTCCCACAGCGCCTGTCCGATACCCTGGGCGATGGCGCCTTGCG
>NVSQ01000055.1 GCA_002401285.1 SAR202 cluster bacterium | reverse complement strand
GCGCCGGTGGCGAGGATGACGTTCTTGGCGATGAGCCTCTGCCCATCGGGGGCAACCTCAACCACTCCTTCGCCCGCCAACCGTCCGGCGCCCTGGATGTGCTCCACGTTATTCTTCCGCAACAGAAAGGCAACGCCTCTGGTGTTGCGRTTGACCACTCTCCGGCTTCGCGTGTAAGCCACGGAGTAGTCGGCGTGGAAATTATCGAAGCTTAGGCCAAATTCATCAGCCCGGTTGATGTAGGAAAGTACCTCCGCGTTTTTCAGGAGAGCTTTACTGGGAATGCAGCCCCAGTTCAGGCAAACCCCGCCCAGGCTTTCCTTCTCTATGATCGCGGTCTTGAGCCCCAGTTGTCCGGCGCGGATGGCCGCGACATACCCGCCCGGCCCCGCCCCAATCACCACCAAGTCGTAATTCGAATCCGTGCTCATTAACTAAGTTCTCTATCCTCGGACGACCGTGGACCACCCCTGCCCCTACAGGCAAAGAATCCGGCCAGCTTACGGCTGTGTAGTATACAAGCGCCCCTGGGGGGATACAAGTTGASCGTGTTGGATATTTAAATTGGGAGCATAAATTGATGATAAGAGCAGAAGAAACAACGAGGAGTGGCGTGGCTGTGGCGAAGTTAAAGTCGTTCGTCTACGAGACTGGGCAAATGGGCAGAGGAGGCAGTAGAGGTTTCTCCCTACTTCTCAACGATTCACATAGAAGGCAGGGTATATTACTTTGTCACGAAAACAGGCCGGTTTGATGGCACCTCATGCCAAATGGGAGGGCCAGATGCCTAGCTATAGCCTTTGTCCTTCTCCCATTGGCGAGCGCTCTTTTCCGTCACCTTTGGGCCGACTTTGGTTACTTTAGCTCCTGGATATTTTCTTTTATGCTCGGCTGCCCGCTGATCCAATGGCCGCTCGGTGATGCCGCCATGCACTTTTTTNCTTCCTACTCTGACTTCAYACCTAGTAAAGGTTCTGGGTTTGTTTGCCATGGTCTCCTCCCGCGCAATTTGTGACTTTAGTCTACCATGATTGAACATTAAGCTTAAGAAGTTTAGATACCAGTGAGAATCGCCGAAACCTCCTATACCCTCTCACACGCTGCCAGGCAGCTACACGTGGGGCGCCATACCATCTGGCGGTGGATCAGGTCTGGRGAACTCCCCRCTCAGRAACTAGGAGCCGTTGTGTTCATTGAGAAGGCCTTGGTAGACCAGCTAACGCCTGAATCGCGATCAACGAGCACTAACCTTACGCAGCCGCCACACTCTAATCTWATGGCTATTCAGAGGTCTCAAAATCGACTCGTGGGGGCGTCCGGAATRGATGACTCCGCATCGCCATAGGTCGCTCCGAAGCTCTGGCAAATGTACCTTGTGGTATACGGCTTTATAGTTGCAATGAACCGATTACGGGAAGTTTCTAGCCAACACGTTGATTGCAAGCAGGCGTCAACTCCCTAATCAGGTCTTTTTCTSTCTGAATATAGCTAGTTGTGACCTCATCAACATAGTGCGTCGGCAACTCGCCAGTAATACAGGTATTGTCCCCGTTGAAGTGCGCTAGCAATCTGTTCCTAATGTCCCCACTGCCAACATATATCCAACGGTTAGTCTTAAAAATCCCATAAACGCCCATTTGACCTGGAGTGATAACTTCAATATTTGCCCGCGTGAACGTTTGGGAATTTTGTTGTACAAATGGCACCACCACACCTCCCAAACCTAGAACATATGACCGTTCTGTTTTTGTTCTAATTAGAAGATATCATAATTATGCAAGATGCTCAAGTTGAGCGTGTTGCATATTTAAATCGACAAATTATTCATGTGGCGTCGTCAGAGCTTAGGCAAATATTGTGTGCCCGAGGAACCAAGACCAAAATAGACATGCCGAATTTGCTTCGATCTTCGTTTAGCAAATTCCAACTGATTGGTGGAAACGGGAGAGTTGACCTCCACCAGCAACACGGCCTGGCGGTACTAGTGGCAATAAGCTGGTCACGAAATCCGTGCCGACCTAATCCCGGGCCGCGTATTCCGCCCTTAAGACGGTGACTRCCTGCCTGAGGGCCGCCGGAGTGACGGGTTTGCCTAGAATGACGTCAACTCCCGCAGGCTTTTCATTATTGCTGGTCATCATCTCGCCAAACCCGGTCAACATGATGATCGGCATATTGGGCGATTCCCCTTTGATCGCCTCTGCCAGCGCGTCACCATTCATCTCGGGCATCCCCCGGTCCGTTATCACAAGATCGAATTCGCTCTGGTGAAATTTCTCCAGCGCTTCCCGGCCGTTGGCCGCAGTTTCCACCGCCGAACCCTGGCGCCGCAGGAACTCACCAACCATGTCCCGAACTCTTTGCTCGTCATCCACCACGAGAAACCRGAGTCCAGAGGGGAWCGGCTCTACTTCAAGCGTCTCGGCGATATTTTGGACTTCCGTTTGGACCGGTATGCGGAACCTGAAGGTGGTTCCTTTGCCGACCTCGCTTTCAACCTMCAGCTCGCCTTCGTGACGCTGGAGCGAGCCATACACCATAGCCAGGCCCATACMGGTTCCCCGTTCTTCTTTGGTGGTGAAGAACGGCTCCATAGCGCGCTTGAGCACCTCATCTCTCATCCCAGTCCCGGTGTCGGCTACCTCCAGAATCACTTCTTGACCATCTTGGAAGGTTTTCAGAGTTATCGTGCCACCTTCGGGCATGGCGTCGACTGCATTGAAAACTAGATTACCCAATGCCGAGCGTAGTTCGGCTTCGTCACCRMTNATTYCSGGCAGGTCATCGGCGAGTTGGGTAATTAACTGAATGTCGATACCGTTCGCCAACGCCATGTCCCGCCATTTGGGCYGAGTCAGCGAGATGACCCTAGCAACGACGTCGTTTAGGTTCACCGGCGCCATTAGCTCCGAGCCATCCCGTTCCCGGTAAAACTCCCGCAGACGGCTGACCACCGCACCGGCGTCTTGGGCGCTGGTCCGGATCTCTTGGAGGTATTTCACGGTGGATTCGTCGAATCCATCGGCGTCCTCCAAGAGAAACTCGGAATAGCCGAAGATGGGCGACAACGCGTTGTTGAAATCATGGGCAATGCCGCTGGCCATGGTGCCCAACGCGCTTAACCGTTCCTGATGGACGAGATGTTCCTGCGTGGCCTTTAAAGTTTCTAACGCCTCCGATAGCTGGCTATTTGAATCAAGTAGGTCTTGGTCAAGTCTGGCGYTTTCTAGGAGAGGACCTAAACCATCAACGATCGCGGTCAATAGCCGCACTCGCTCAGGATTGAAATGATTTAGTTCGTCCGAAGCGATACCGGCCACTGCTATTATTTTATCGTCGGCCTTGATCGGTAACGATATCGACGACTTAACCCCCCTTTCGATGAACATTTGCTCCGCATTGGGGTGGGACGAGTAGTCGTTGGCCAACACGGCTTCTCCGCTTTCAAAGGCCATTAACGACAAACCTTGTACTTGCTGGAGAGCCGGCAATGCTTCCCATTCCATTTGCCCTCGGACCATTGTTCTCAATCCGCCGTCATCCGGGTCTCGAACAATAATCCTCACCCCGTACACGTCTGCGACGCGTGCTATCTCCTCAATGACACCACTCAACTTATCTTCGTAAGTTCCGGGTTGGCCAAAGATATTGGAGATTTTGAACAGGGCTTCCAATTCCTCAGACCGTTGGAGCAGTTGGCTATCCAGCCGGGCGTTTTCTAACAAGGGGCCTAAACCATCGACGATCGCAGTCAACAGCCGGACTCGATCTGGATTGAAATGATTAATCTCCGGGGAAGTGATACCGGCCACCGCGATCGTCTCTTCGGCGTTCTTGATAGGCAACGCAATCACCGATTTCGCCCCAGTTGCCAGGGCAACTGGATCTGCATTGGGGTGGGAAGGGTAGTCATTGGCAACCACGGCTTGGCCGCTTTCAAACGCCATTAACGACAAGCCCCTGACTTGCTGAAGTTCCGGTAATGTGCTCCCCACCTCTCGAATAATCGTTCGCAAACCGYCATGCTCCGGGTCTGGAACAACAATCCTCACTCCGGATACCTCCGCGACGAGTGCCAGTTCCTTTATAACGCCATTCAATTTATCCTTGTAGGTTCCCTGTTGGTTAAGGAGCCCGGAGATCTTGAACAATGTCTCCAACTCTTGCGACCGTTGCTGCAAGAAAAGGTTCTCTTCGATAAGATGGGCTTCTTGTTTCTCRTCCAAAGCGGTTCAACTCCAACTATCGCCGGTATGGGGTCACCGTCCGTGGTAAGTCGGTTGAGATCTCCCRGCGCACCTCGTAATTATTCGGAGAGAGCCGATCGTGTCCTCAGCCCAAGGCGTTAGGTCACAGACGGATCATCGAATTCTCTTTGCCGTGGGGCTATAAAGCGATCCTCTTTCTGGCTTACTTTGCGGATCGACGCAAGAATTTTCCGATTTTAACATCACGCAGACGAGATTGGACGGGGAGACGGGGAAGCGTTGAACTCCCCAAAAATCACGGGCTGGCGGTGTTTGTTTTCAGGCCGCTGAGGTTCAGGTTCCTGATTTCACCGGTGCCTTCAGCTTTGTGAGCAAATCGTCGGTCGACTGGACATCGCCGAAGGTCACCAGAAACTTGCCCAGCGTGTGATTGTGCAGCGCATCCGTCTGGTCGGCGTTGCCGTCTGAGACCATGATAGTGCGGTAGTCCCACATGGCAGCGTCACGCGCGGTCGACTCGCAACACGTGCTGGTCGCAACGCCGGTGATGAGCAGCGTGTCGATGCCTAGCTCACGGAGCAGGCCGTCAAGTTCCGATGGGTATGGAATGAACGCCGAGTAGCGGTACTTGATCGCGATCTTGTCCTCCGGCAACACCTCGCAGGTGGAGTAGATCGGAAATCCATCGCCGTCCGTTGCTAAAAGCGATTGACGACTTGCCCACCGTGCGGCGCTCGTTGCTTCCTTGCGGTTGGCCCAGTCCTGGGGGTCCGTGGAGAGCGCTTCGGTCTGGACCCAGATCACCTTCCCACCGGCCGTCCGCGTTGCCTGGGCCAGGCGGTTAATGTTGGGCACGATCGTTCGCGCCTGGGGCGCACAGGACGGCATGCCGTCGGCGACGAAATAATTCTGCATATCGACAACGACGAGCGCCGTCTTACTTGCATCCAGAGTTTYATAGGCATTGAGCCTACCGTCGCGGGACTGCTTCGCCTTGTCCACGAACCAGGGATCGATGTTCAACTCATGCATATTTATCTCCGCGATAGGGAATCCAGTGGAAATTTGGGTTGGATTTGAGCCGGAAAGAGGCATTTTCGCCGTCACCGATCAAGTGCCTCCAGCGGCGTGACGACTCTTATGGCGAAGCTTTCGCTGTTGCCGCCGCGATTATACACCTCGTCGCGCTTCAACTACGAATGCCTTCCTTCACGTYTCTTGCGCCGGCGCATCCCAGTAATACTCGCTAACAGAGCTACAAAAAGGGCGCACTTAAACGCGATCAACCAAGAGATTGAGCCTGCTACCAATCCTTGATCGACGGCCACTGGCCCCGGMCGCGTTGACCACTAYRGTTCCTATATAGAGTGTCCCAAGTATGCAACCTCGTGATAGGCATGCCACTCTACAACGGGCACGATTAAAGGGTGATAAACTGGTCCGCAATCTCCCCAGGCGATTACGACCCCCTGATTCAAGCCTAGATCTGAAAGGACAAGATTCATGCGCGCAGCCGTTATAACCGAGCCAGGCGGTCCCGAAGTTCTGAAGATAATGGAGGTCGATGACCCGGCCCCCGGCCCTGAAGACATCCTGGTTGACGTGAGAGCTACCGCCTTGAACCGCGCCGACACTCTTCAGCGTCAAGGCGGCTATCCTTCCCCTCCCGGTARCSCATCGGACATCCTGGGATTGGAGTTCGCCGGAGTGGTTCTTGAGGCCGGCGATCGGGTGATTGGCATGGCGAAGGGGGACCGAGTTTTTGGACTCMTCGGCGGAGGCGGTTATGCCAGCCGTATCATCACCCATCACCGCATGGCTATTCCTATCCCCGATGGATGGGACTTTGTCCAAGCCGCCGCGACCCCGGAAGTATATTTCACCGCCTACGACGCGCTATTCAACCAGGCCAACCTCCAGATGGGAGAGACCGTGCTGGTCCATGCGGCGGGAAGCGGTGTTGGCACGGCAGCAGTACAGTTGGCCCACCATGCCGGAGCATTTGTGTTCGGTACAGCCGGTTCGGCGGCGAAACTGGCTGGAGCGGCCGAATTGGGCATGGACGTGGGCATCAATTATCACGAGCAGGACTTCGCGGCCGTGGTAAAAGAAAAAACCGCGGGCGCCGGGGTAGACGTGCTTATAGACTTCATCGGCGGCCCTTACTGGGACCAGAATATCGCTTCCATGGCCAACTTGGGACGCATTGTCGAGGTGGGCCTGATGGGCGGCGGCCAGGTCCAAGTGGATCTGCGGGACTTGATGGCCAAGCGTCTGCAAGTGTGCGGAACTACCTTAAGGGGCCGGTCCATCGAAGAGAAGCTGATCGTGACCGCYCAGTTCAAGCGCCACGTGCTTCCCCACCTGGTTTCCGGGAGCATGAAGCCGGTGGTGGACCGAACTTTTCCCTTGGAAGAGGTTGCGGAGGCCCACCGCTACATGGAAACCAACGCCAATTTCGGTAAGATCGTACTGACGATAGACTGAGCACCAGCCAACTGTGCCGGTGAGCGCCGAGGGCCGGAGAACTTTTGACTGAGCAGATGGGGCTCCAAATTAGAGAGCCCCATCACCTACCAAACATATATGTTGGACGGGGTTAACGCGGCGCGATCCAATCGGCGGCGCGTTCCCCTATCATGACAACCGTCGCATGGGCGCCCCCGGACCTGGGAACTCGCGGCATCACCGACGCATCAACCACCGACAACCCTTGAWCTCCCTTGACGCTGCAGTATTGGTCGACTACCGCCATTGGGTCTGAATCAGGTCCCATCTTACAGGTGCCCGACACGTGCCTGGCGCTTCCCACGATCTGGCGTATCCACAGGTCCAAAGCGTCGTCGTCGGCCAGAATGTCGTCTGTTGGTTGGATCCGGTGATCGGCCAAGTCTTTGTACGCGTCGGATTCCAGAAAGCTGATGGCCATCCGCACGCCTTCCCTTACCCGCCGGATGTCGTTTGGATGCTGGAGATAACGGTAGTTAAAGGACGGCTGCACGCTGGGGTCGGCGGACGCCAAGCTGACGTTTCCCGAGCCGTCGGGCAACCCGAGAGTACACGATATCCGGGCCACCTGGTCCGGTGGAACTTCACCGGTCAGGTACTTGGTCCGTACACCAGCTACTCGCTCCTCTCTTTGGTCGACAACGGCGGTAGTCCTCAGCAACATATCGTTGGTCTCGCTGGACCCTTGGGAGGTGTAATGCAAACTAAAGTGAGCCGCTTCGTGATCGGCAGCGATGGTGACACCTTCTTTGACCTTGAAGGTAACCTGGGCGCTCAGGTGGTTCATCAGGTTCTGCCCTACGCCGGGGAGATCATGAACCGCCGTTATACCAAATTTCTCAAGTTGGTCCTTGGGRCCRATCCCCGATAACATGAGCAGGTGGGGCGATTTGATAGCCCCGGCGCTCAGCACAACCCGGTCTGCTTCAACGTTGAAGACCTCTCCCCCGCTTTCGACTTCCACGCCCACGGCCTTTAGATCCTCGATCAAGACCTTCYTRACGAAAACCCCTCCCCGCACCGTAAGGTTAAGACGGTGGCGCATCGGGTTGAGATGAGTCATGGCGGCGCTCATTCTCATGCCGTCAAGGTTGTTCGTGGGAGCCACCCCAACGCCGGAGGGGTTCGGACCATTGGTATCTTCGCAGGCCCCGAATCCAGCCTCCAAACAGGCGGCATGGAAGGCTTTTTGGATGTCAGGCCAGGCGCCTGACTGGCGGCGCCTTACCGGCATCGGCCCGTCCGTTCCATGGAAATCATCCCGAATGTCTAGATCATGCTCCGATTTTCTAAAGAAGGGCAAGACTTTGGTATAAGACCATTCTTCGTTGCCTAAAGAAGACCACGAGTCGAAATCCTCGGGCAATCCCCTTTGCATCGCCTGGCCGTTGATGGACGACCCTCCCCCGATAACCTTGCCCTGGGCCACGTGGATCTCCCCTTGCTCCTCGGTGATCGTTCCTCGCAACGCCCAGTTGTGTTTCGAGTCTGGGGATTCCGCATATCTCGTGTGGCCCCACTTTATCTCGTCCGGAAGATTGTCTGGGTCCGGGTAATCCGTCCCGGCTTCCAGCAATAGAACGGATGTATTCGGGTTTTCAGCCAGCCTGCTGGCCAGCACTGATCCAGCCGCTCCTCCGCCAACGATGATAACGTCATATTTCATAGACCCTCCTTGAACGCTTCGTCTTCTAAGTTAGGATTTCCCAGATCGTCCTGATTCCCGTGATGATAGCACTTTCTGGGTTGTCTCAAACTATCAATTCGGATTCCACACATCACCCGGCCCGATGCCGCTAGCAGAGTCCGAGCAAAGTATTTGGAGCTTAGTGTCGGACTTTGGTGCTGTCAATCATCTCTGGCTTAATATCAGGCCTATCTAGCGTAGAACTCGTTCCTTAGCCAATTGTGCCGGGACGGGCATTTTTGTTATCATTACAGTCTAAAGCCAGATAGAAATGGCTTAGAATGGCTTACAAGGAAAGTGACCAACATGAGAATCGGCCCGCTGGGCATACCGGAGCTATTAATCATTTTGCTGGTAATCATGCTGATTTTCGGCGCTAAGCGGCTGCCGGAGATAGGCTCCTCCCTGGGCAAAGGTATCAGGACGTTTAAGAGCGCTGTAACCGGTGAAGACGACAATGAAGCTGCCGGGAGTGAGGCCACGACCAGTTCAGACAAAGATCCGCTTTAGACGAACTAGCGTCGATAGAACATCATTCGGGTAAGTCAAAGGGACCGGCGATTGCCGGTCCCTTTTTATTGGGGCGGGACGTTACCGCGCACCACTGGTCAGTCAGGCTCGGAAAAAGGAACGATCGCCTCAGACCGGGTTCGCTTGCGTCCGGCCAAGCGGGCCAGCAGGACGCCGAGTTCGTACAGTACCAGCAGGGGCGCCGCCACCAGGACTTGGTTGAAGGGGTCGAATGTCGGCGTGATGATCGCGGCCAGTACGAAAGAAACGATCACCCAATATCGTCGAAACTTTCCCAGTATTCGGGTGTTGACAATGCCCAGAAGCGCCAATAGGTATATAACCAGGGGTGTCTCAAAAACGATACCCATCCAGACGAGAAGCCGGATCATCAGATTGACGATGTTGCTTATCCGAATCATCGGCGTCGCCACGTCGCCACCGAAGGTAAGCAAGAAGTGGAGCGCCGGCGGGGTCATAACGAAGTAGGCGAARGCTAYGCCCGCGGCGAACGCCCCCAGCACCGCCGGCAGAAAGGCGAGCAAATAGCGCTTCTCCCTTCCGGTCAGACCCGGCGCGACGAACATGATGAGGTGGTACAGGATCACCGGGGAGGCCAAGATGAATCCGCCGACGAAAGACACCTTGACGCTGGTCGTCAATAGTTCGGTCACCTCGATGTAGATCAACTGGGCTCCGGCATCCCCGCCCAGATCCCGGGCGGGCCGGACCAAAAACTCGATGATCTGCTTGAAAAAAGCAAAGGATACGGCGCTGCCCGCCAATAGAGCCAAAACGGAGATAAAAAGCCGCTTTCTCAGCTCCCCCAGGTGTTGAAGCAAAGTTAGCTGTTGGTCACTCATCCTCAGACTTGCCGGTGGTGTTTTCTTCTAAGGGAACTGCGACTCCGGGCTGGAGTTCATTCGTAGGGGCCGTCGTTGATGCCTGCGAAGGGGCCGAGGGAGGGGAAGTCTGGTCCAAGTCCACCGCAGAAGTCAGATCCGACATGGCGCTCCGCAGGTCCCGGATCACCTTGCCTGCGGTTCGCGCCATGTCGATGGACTTGGAAGGACCCAGCACTAAAAAGGAAACCAGGAAGATCACCGCAAGCTCCATGATACCCATGCCCATGAAGTTCATGGTGTTACTTCCGGCCGGAGCGGGCAGGTCGGACCGCAGACGGGCGAGTCCGCATCGGGATGGCTCAGTGTCCCATCAAACCCCAACTCGGCCAGCATCTGGCTCAGGCGGCAAAGAGGCAGGCCGATGATGTTGGTGTAGCACCCTTCCCAGRATCGGGCCGGGCGAAATTCTTCGTCCTGCACCGCGTAGGCCCCTGCTTTGTCCATCGGTGTGCCCGTCGCGATGGAAATCTCCATCTCGCCGTCCGTGAAGTCCCGAATCGACACGTCGCTGGCCATGCTGTCCGTTAGAACCCGGCCGTCTTCAACGTTCATCACGGTGATCCCGGTGACCACCTGATGGCTGGTGCCCCGTAGCTCCCGCAACATCCGGCGGGCATCATCGGCGTCGATCGGCTTTCCGTAGGGCCGGCCCTGGTGTACCACGACGCTATCGGCGGCGATGACGAACCCATGCTGGAACCGGGCGGCCACGGCCTGGGCCTTTTCCAAGGACAAACGTTCCGCCATCTTCAAAGGAATCTCGCCGGGCTGAGGCTCCTCCAGGATATCGGCGGGAACCACCTGGAAGTCCAGTCCCAAGCCAGTCAGCAACTCCCGGCGCCGAGGCGACGCCGACGCCAAAATGATTGGAGCAGCCRGAGCTTTACGGGTGAGCAAGGCCACGCACTCCACGTGATGGGTTTGGGGGAACATATCCAAAGGGACTACCTGTTCCAACGTGTAGGCGCTTTCGCACAGTAGTTTCAGGTCTCGGCCCAAGGTTTCCGCGTCGCAGGACACATAGGCTATCTTGGGCGGCGACAGCTCGATCAAGCTCTCTATCGTCCGGGGATGGCAACCGGCGCGGGGCGGGTCCAATATCGCCGCGTCTGGTTTCTCCGTAAGGTTGGGCAGCACGTCTTCGGTCCTACCCAGGACCAATTCGATGTTGGGGATCCCGCCCGTATTCAGCCGGGCGTCGGCCACCGCCGCCGAGGACTCCTCCACCGCGATTACTTTCCGGACGTAGGGCGCCATAAGGACGGCAAAGGTGCCGACTCCGGTGTAGGCGTCCAGCAGTACGTCGGTTTTCTTCACATCCAGCGCTTCCCGGATGACCTGCACCACTTGAACCGTCTGCTCCACGTTTACCTGGAAGAACGAGGGAGACGACACCCGAAACGCGTGCCCGTCGATCGAGTCACCGTAGAATTTCTGGCCGCTGGCCAGGGAGATCTCCGGATTGATCAGGGTCGGCTGCACCAGAGTATCCCTGGTTTCCTGCCCCGACCTTATGGAAAGCTGGGATGTCTCGGCGCATTTGCCTTGCAGCTCCGCCAGAGGGCCGTTGATACCCTCATGCATCAGCATGCAGCGATCGATCCGTACGAACTGCCGGGTCTGCCGATTCACGAAACCCAGGTCGCCATCCCGGTTTATGGTGAACCTGGCGTGGTTGCGATAACCGTACTGGATGGGCGACGGCCTTACCGGCAACACCGGAGATTCGATGAAGTCTCCCACCCGATGCAAAGCGTCGGCCACTTTTTCCTGCTTGACGGTCAGCTGGTGCTGGTAGTCAACGTGCTGCCACTGGCATCCGGAGCACACGCCGTAGTAGGGGCAAGGCGGCTCGACCCGCCATTCCGACGCCTCCAACACTTCTATCACCGACGCCGCGGCGTAGCGCCGGTGCACCCTGACCACCTCGGCGACCACCTTCTCCCCTGGTATGCCCCCGGTCACGAAGACGTCCGTCTCCTCCCATTGGCCCATGGCTTCGCCCAAGCGCCCCCAGGAGACCAGGGACAGGGTTATCTGTTGTCCTTTAACTAATTTCAATTCTTGCAATTAAGTACCTAAACAACAATATACAAGTAAGGAGGGCCGGAAGCCAATGATTCGTGTTCAGTTCCGTGCCAATCACAACGTTAGCAGTTCCCGAGAGACCAAGTATATGTCCCTTTTTAGAGGGGGGACTACAGGGGGGTCGTCCCCTCTCCGCGGAAAAACCTCCGCTTAATTCCCTCATTCATTAAGGAGGGGACACTGCCGATTCCCGCGCACCAAGCAGCGACTCCCCGATGTTGACCTTGGTCTGGCTCGGGTATAAACTGGGCAAATCTGGGGGGCCATTGGGGCAATTAATGAACCGCAACGGTCCCCAACGCATCTAAGTATACGTAAACCAAAATGCTATGGAGGCATAAACAATGTCGGAACCCTTTGAAGTCAACGAGGACAATTGGGATGCGGAAGTGCTAGAGTCGGATCTGCCCGTAATGGTGGATTTCTGGGCTGAGTGGTGTGGTCCTTGTAAGATGATTGCCCCGACCGTACATGAGATGGCGGTAGAATATGACGGTCAGATCAATGTCGGCAAGCTCGACGTGGACACCGCTCCTGCCATCGCCACGAAGTACGGCATCCGGAGCATACCCGCCCTGATCTTCTTCAAAAACGGCCAGCCGGTTGACCAGATAGTCGGCGCGGTCCCCAAGGGAGTCTTGAAGAGCAAGATTGACGCGGTGCTGGCCAGCTAAACAGACCAGCAGTTTATCGGGGGAGTGGAAGGGGCCCGGTGGCTCTTGCGGACTTCAAATCCGTTGTGCCTCGTGACGAGCGGGGTAGGTGGGTTCGACTCCCTCGCACTCCCGCCATTTAAATTAGGCTCAACAAACAGCCCCTGGGACCGCCCGGGGGCTGTCTTTTTGGGGTGGCCAGTTACCGCTTTCTCGGGCCAATGTGCACAGACTATTTCCGGGACAGCTTGGCAYCAAGGGCCAGCAAGGAGGCTGCCAGGCCGCCCCGTTTCTGCCCGGCTTCATCATTTGATARCTAGGCTCCAACAGCGCTAAACTCCCCTGAGTCGGGCTTGGCCATCAAAAGCAGACCACCCAAGGAATCTTTCCAATTCCAGTGTAAATAAAAGCGCTCACTATCGTCATTCCCGCCACCTTGGCAGGAAACCTACAGGATCCCTGGCCATCTTTTAATTTACCCTTCCAGGCGAGTAAGCAGACGAGAGCCGTCGGCAGCAATATTGATGGCCAAATTACGCTAACGACCACGGTGTCGATGTGGCGCCTGGGGTACAGCGAGAACAGAACTTCAAGCTGAACAGGCAATTGTGGCTCACAAAGAGCAGCGTAAAGAGGGCTGCGGGGAATGCAAGCTAACCCGCGTTGGTTCGGCGGATCGTGGTCAGCGAAAGCAGCCCGCGGCTCTTGGCATCCTCGGGTTCTGGGAAAGCTTCTTATTATTAAAAAGCACGAAGCGGTGGGCTGTTGGTCAGAGCTTGTCCGCCTACGCCACGTGAAGGGTGAGTAGTCCGGATGGCAGGCGCGGGTGGACAGGTAGTACCACCTGGTCCGGGCCGCAGGTCCACAGGCMCWSRSSCWSTGRYYSKKYSAWTRSYYMMATRSYYASWYSSKSWRWYYCRSKAAYTSMMGARSTKSMKNGGTTSYYSRTYCYYYWKMYCWKTGAKMWSKKMGMYYGYMGSYYGYMSSTCKTCTTGGCCGAGACCCGGAGTTCCTGGCCTTGGATCGTCACCTGGACTTTCATCTTGGCGCGCTTCACTTCCTTGCTGATAATTCTACCCAGGTCACCGTCGATCCCCTGCTTGATGGACGCCGTCTCCCTCAAAACGCCGCCCGCAGCGTTCTGGGGTGTGCCGAAATCCAGGGCCCCCAACTCTACCTTTCGCTTGGCCAGGTATAGGCGCAAAAGTTCTACCACCTGTTCCATCTTCATGTTGTTGTCGGCTATCAACGTCATCGTATTTTCCGAGCGGGAAACGGCGCACTTGGTGTTGGCCAGGTCGAACCGCTGCTTGATCTCACGTTCGACGCCGTGGATGGCGTTATCGACTTCCATAAGGTCGGTCCGGNAGACTACAYCGAATGATGGCATTGCRGGATGGCTCCTTCAGATTCCTGTTCCTGGGATGTCGGGGCGAAGGCCCTTAGAGATATCGCGCCTGGGGTACAGCTAGAGCGGAACCTCAAGCCAAACATGCGATTGCTGCTCACMAAGAGCAACGGAAAGAGGGCTGCGGGGAAAACAATTTCAGTACGAAGTAAAATCGGTTATCCTTGCTGCCATTYTACTGTCAAACATGTTAACACGTAGCAACACCCGGCAACACTACAGATACAAACGAGCGAAAAGGAGTCGGACAGGTTGTTCTAAAAACATATCTGGCAATATAGAACAACATGTAAAGCATGGCTCTCTCAAGGCGGAGATCACGGGCTAGAGAGCAGAAGCCTTGATGTGCACAGAAGGTGCACGTTCGTTGCCGATCGAACCGTGTTGCCCCGTGTTGTTAGCTACAACCGGCCTACGACACAACATCCAACGGCATAGCTAAACACCGTTGCTAAGAGACTTCAAATCCGTTGTGCCTCGAGACGAGCGGGGTAAGTGGGTTCGACTCCCTCGCACTCCCGCCAACACTTGATTAGGCACGAAATCGCCTGCTTTCGAATAAGAAAAAGCCCCTGACTGTAACGGCCGGGAGCTTCTTTTTGCCGAATTGTGACCGGCTGGCCGAAGACCGCGCCTCAGCCAGCCGGCGTGCTATTAGAGCGCGTCCACGATTGCGTTCAGAGTGGCGCTGGGGCGCATGCATTTGGCGGTCATATCATCATTGGGAAGGTAATACCCACCGATGTCCACCGGATGTCCCTGAGCGTCGTTAAGCTCCTGAACGATCTTGTCTTCGTTGTCGCCCAACTGCTTAGCTACTCCGGCAAAGCGGGCTTGCAGCTCTGGATCTTGGGTCTGCTTGGCCAGCGCTTCCGCCCAGTATAGAGCAAGGTAGAAATGACTGCCTCGGGTGTCAAGTTCGTTCACCCGGCGCGATGGTGCCCGATTGTGTTCCAAATGCTGCCCGATCGCTTGATCCAGGGTCGCGGCCAGGAGCTTAGCCTTGTCGTTGTCAAATACCTGACCTAGATGCTCGAAGGAAGCGACTAGGGCACAGAATTCACCCAGAGAATCCCAGCGCAGATGCCCCTCCTGCAGGAACTGCTGTACGTGCCGTGGGGCCGAACCGCCGGCGCCCGTCTCAAACATCCCACCACCTTTGAGCAGAGGGACCACGGAAAGCATCTTGGCGCTGGTACCCAATTCCAGGATGGGGAAGAGGTCGGTCAGGTAGTCACGCAGCACGTTGCCGGTCACGGAGATCGTGTCCTGGCCGGCTCGGCTGCGCCCCATCGTAAATGCCATCGCATCGATAGTAGACATAGTGCGAATTTCCAACCCTGCCGTGTCGTGCGTGGGCAGATATTGGTCCACCTTCTTGATCAGCTCGGCGTCGTGAGCCCGGTTCGGGTCCAACCAAAAGATGGCCGGCGTGCCGGTCAGTCTAGCCCGATTGACTCCAAGCTTGACCCAGTCCTGGATCGGCTCGTCTTTGGTCTGGCACATCCGAAAGATATCGCCTTCCTGAGCACGCTGTTCCATCAGAGTCGTGCCCGACGCGTCCACAACCCGGATCGTACCGTTACCGGGAGATTGAAAGGTCTTGTCATGAGACCCATACTCTTCGGCCCTTTGGGCCATCAGCCCAACATTTGCCACGCTGCCGATCGTGGCCGGATCATAGGCCCCATGCTCCTGGCAATCTTCTATAACCGCCTGATATAGAGTCGCGTAACAGCGATCCGGAATCATCGCGACCGTGTCGTGCAGCTCGTTATCGGGACCCCACGATTTGCCGCCGTCGCGGACGATCACCGGC
>NVSQ01000054.1 GCA_002401285.1 SAR202 cluster bacterium | reverse complement strand
CATCTGGCCAATGACTTATCTTGTGTGGCTCTTTAACACAATTAGGCACACATTATCGATGTGGTGACTAGATGCTCCCAGCCTATCGCGCCCGGCCCTATACCCTGTTCCCTACGCAGCCTCAAACAGAATATCCTGAACGCCCTCCCAAAGCACCAGATTACCCAGGGCGGCCAAATTCTCTCGTCCGTCCACAATAGTAAGGAAGTGATTGCCTGCAAGCGGCCCCATTCTGCTCGCGAAAGAGGTGGCACCGTACGCGACGAGTATCTCGGACTCGCTGATGCCTCCCGGATACCAGAGGATGTCGCCGCGCKATGGGTAACAAGTATGGTTTTCGAGTTCGGTCAGTTGTCGGGCGTCGCCCAGAGGAATCCAGGCCGACTCGCCACTCCACCGCGTCTGAATGAGTTTGTTACGAAACGGAAGCATCTTCCGAAACGCTTCGCATGTTTTGGGAGCTAGGTCCACCWGCCACTGCGCTGTGAACGCGTATGGCCCCGCTTTGATTCTTACAGTGTCTGACTCGGGATTCGTCACTTCTRATCCTTGTTASAGCCTCACCTTGTAGAAAACCGGAGAGGCGGACGTGTGGTGTGTGGTCGTTCCTGCGGCTTCGTCGCCTTCGTCCCCTTCAAAAATCCAACTATAGGCTCCGATGACAACATCAGTGAACACCTATTGGAGTGTCAAAGAATTCGTTTGTGTATGCGACACGCCCCGTTWGTGTACATACATGACGATGTCGCATCAATTGGACCATAAGTCGGCTGGCCCCGGTATCGACCCTGTCGCTGTGGTACGCTGCCTGACTWCCTTGTCCGCTCTTCAGGCATCAGAACGCCCGCCTAATTTTCGTCTAAGAATCTGTAATGAGCGCGGCACTGGCGGTGTCTTTGAGCCTGTTTGAAAGATTTGGTTGCTGGGAGTTTTGACGCTGCCCAATCTCCCCGTATGGTTTAAACGAACGCTTGGTTATGTGTGCCAGATTGGAATCCTTGTGGCGTAAATAAAATGCATCATCCYCGATAGAGAAAATCCGCGATACTTTTGACCCGCACTCCTGTAAAATACCGTCAATCGCCCCGGCAGGGAGTTGGTAAATCCCGATGGCAAGCCAGCTTGGGCAAATATTACCGGGGTTCAGAACGTAGTGACCAGCACTGCTACCAACATCGTCTCTTACGTACGTAATCATCCTCAGGTACTTTNAAGTATTCGCGGGTTACTTGCAGGAATGGTTACTAAAGGCGATTCAGACCCAGTGTATAAACCTTTACCGTCAGGAGGTATCGTGGCATGAAGCTCAAGCTGCGGACGCGTACAGAATCCCAGKCACCGGAGGATTCAAACACTAAAAAGCGTGTCACGGCCGCCGAAATGTACCAAGTGCAGGATTCGTACGTCCGGTTTAATCAGAAAGACCATATGGGCTCACAGATGATTTGGGATGCCGACGCTGCAGAAGAACGRGCCAAGCTAAAGGTCAAGCAGCGGCATCTTATGGACAAAGGACGCCACGGATTCGACGCCACTTCATGGAGCTTGGACTCCGCCGCAAATTCTTTGCTGAATCTTATGGACTTCTCAAAGAATCGGCCGGATTCGAGAGCTACTGCATGGCAGACTAAGGTGGAGCCTGCGCCGACGGGTCGGCCGAAAACTACCGCTAAAGAGGCTTCCCAGATTGTACGCAAGGCCGCTCACTTGTTCGGAGCTGACCAAGTTGGCTTTGCCGAKYTGGACCGYCGSTGGGTGTATTCCCATTACTTCGATGCGGAGACGAAGAAGGACTACCCTATCAAGTTCTCCGATGAACCCGGTTACGAACAATACGACCAGCCCATCCGCCTTGATGACGGGACTAGGGTCATACCGAAGGAGATGCAACACGTTGTGGTCTTRCTCCATGAGTGGGGCAAAGATGTGGAGGGGACTGAGCATGCACCTTCCCTCCTGACTGAGGGACTCAGTACACTAGCATATGCCCGAATGGCGCCGACCCTATGGATGCTGGCTGAGTTTATTCGTGGGCTGGGCTACAACGCTATCCCAGCAGCTAATGACACAGGCCTGAGTATACCTATGGCCGTCGATGCGGGCCTCGGGCAGTTAGGGCGACACGGCCTGTTAATCAACCCTAAAGTAGGGGCGCGCTGCCGGAT
Source organism: SAR202 cluster bacterium (assembly GCA_002401285.1). Next base: position 13,635 of record NVSQ01000054.1, on the reverse strand, counting down.
TTCCAAGATAATCACCGACCTTCCGCTGGAGGCCTCGGGTGCCGTGGATTCGGGCATCACCGAGTTCTGCAACGCATGTCTGAGATGTGTCCCGAAGTGCGGTACGGGAGCCATCACGAAGGGTATCCGAAGCTTCGAACCTTTGGATGAGAGCAATGCAACGGGAGTACTCTCGTGGAAGGTAGATGCAAAGAAATGCATGACTTTTCAGAACCGTGTGGGGACCACCTGTAGTACATGCGTTCGCATGTGTTCATGGACCAAGCCACCCCGCCGAGTATATGCAATTCCTCGGTTCTTTATCAGGAACTTCCGGTGGAGGTGGTTGAACAAATCTTGGGTATGGCTCGACGGTGCGTTCGGACATGGTAAGTTTGACAAAAAGGCTGGGGAGTTCTGGGCGTGAGTGGCCGATGACAGATCTGCCGACGGCTTCCGGACAAAACCCCGGATACTTTGTGGTGTCGGATCAGCGATGKCCTCATCAGACACCAGGGCCTGCAACACTTAGCCTTCATAGTCGAGTCGCGGGTTACGGCTGGGTCGGCGGTTCTGTAATTTCCTGAAGGAAGACGTCTGCCAGACCGGGGTTTCCGAAKCCAGRTYGTATCTTGGGYCCGTCCTTTATTTGCCAGTCCTTGCCAGCCCAACGWAGCTTGTCACCTGCCGATAGGGCTCCTTGGTTTCGAAGCCAGCCAAGGRAATCCCTAGTRCCATGATCGTACAATTTATAATCCATCACTCCCCCCACCCAGGTAGCATATGACTGGCTTCGTAATCGCTACATCATATCAGGGCCGGGTGACAACCGCCCGTTGCTGSCGAGTGTGACCGTTCGCTATCGTGCCCAGGTGAGCCACTACCGTTACAAGCGGGGCGACCCTGTAACCATCGTCTCAGGCCGCAACGCCGGTAGGTGGTAAGATTACTCCYTGAGGCATGCATGAACTTACCAACGTATCCACCTAAGGGCCAGCGTCGGTCGTTGGATCAACTGTGGCTGACAAAGCTCAATCAGGAAGGTCGCGGGGCAATGCCGCCTTCCATACCAAAACGTCCTCAGGCACTGGGACTTGCAGTTACCCAATTCAATCAAGGGCTATACTGGCAGTGTCACGAAACGCTAGAGGAAATCTGGATGTCGGAGGAGTATCCCCTGCGGCTGTTTTATCATGGTTTAATCAAAGCGGCAGTGGGCTTGTTACACCTACAGCGCCATAATCGAGTCGGTGCTGGCAAGAAATTAATAGAGGCCGAGTGCACTCTTGCTCCATTCATCCCCGACATGATGGGCATCGACATCGCCAAATTATTGGCCGACATCAGACAGCGCCTCGCACTCATTGACCGTGACCTCTTATCGATCCAGGACTCCATCGATCCGCTACCTGCGGTACAAATCCACGATTCGGGATGAAAGAGCGGTGATGCCACGTCTAATGTTAACTTCAAAATCTGGGAGCGCTAGTGGCTATGGGAAGCGAAGATCGAATGCGGGACATCAACATCGGCATTGAAGGCGTTTCACTCAAGGTGGATAGCGAGACCTTCTGGGTGGCGTCGGAGATCCCTCTTCACGTGGTYAGCTCTTCCGTCGTAGGAGGAGACCTCGAAGAGACCAACCACATTCTCAGCGTGCGAGTGCCSGCTGATCCCGAGCAACGGGACTACGCCCTTCGCCGACCCAGGGCCTTCGTTCGAGACCGAGCCAAAGTTCTKGGSATCAACGGGCCRGTTGTGGGCCTGATCACCGGCCTGGACCACGAACGCCTCCAGGTGGCGATCTACGCCGAAGGGGAGACGAAAGTGGCCGCTCTGGCCACCGTGGGCCTGACCCATCTCTCCGCTCCTGGCCGCCACCAGGTGGTTTATACCGGCGAAGCCGGGCCGGGAACCATCAACCAAGTTATCCTGATAGATGCCAGACTGGCGCCAACGGCGGCGGTAAGAACGGCCACACTCGCCACCGAGGCCAAAACTCTGGCTTTGTTCGAGGCCGGGGTAAAGACCGAAGGAGGTTCCCCGGCCACCGGAACCTCCATGGACACGATAGTGGTGGCCTCAACCGGGCGTGGCCCCTTTTCTCGATACGCTGGCACTGCCACCTTGGTGGGCCATCTGATCGGCCAGGCCGTTTACGACTCGGTGGCCGGAGGAGTACGTCTCGAACAGGATGCGTCGCTAAATCCCTAGATACTCCCAAGGCCCCCGAATTATAATCATTACTCATGWATTCGCGAGTCCTCCTCTTTGCCAGATGGGTCAACAATCCCTATAATTGAATCTGMAACATCAGCGGAGGTAACAATGGCGGACCAACTCACTACAGACGAAATTTATGAATGCCTCAAGTCCGTTTACGATCCGGAGATACCTGTAAACGTAGTTGACTTGGGACTAATCTATGATGTGAAGGTCAACGAAGGTGATGTCTACGTGGAGATGACGTTGACAGCCCCCGGCTGTGGCATGGGACCTTTTATCGCCCAACAAGCGGAGTGGGCGATCCAGGACCTCGAGGGCGTGGACGACGTCGAAATAGAAATGGTCTTCGAACCTCCGTGGTCTCCCGACTTGATCAGCGAAGTGGCCAGGAACCAATTGGGCATCTAGGCCCAAGATAGCCCGCAGCGCCCACCCGTTTCACMATAAAACCTCACCGCCAGGGAAATCCGGCATAGGGTGTTGACAGTCAWWTTTGGATTCATGCACGGTCAATTCCCTGCTCTCCCGTAACTGGGCCTCGACGGGCGGCTATGCCCCCAATATCTCCCGCCGGGACAGCACCCGCTCCATCAGGGGGCGCATGCCCAGCTCGCTGGTCCGAGTCATCGGTAACGGTTGGATTATGCGGATCCAGATTCCTGTCTAACTTCAGGCTCTACCATAACTTCATGGGCGCCGTATAGCTCCCAAGGCCGGAAGGATTCCACGAACGCCTTGGCGTCTTCGACACTTGAGAAGCCTTTCTCCGAGCGGCCCGGTTCGTATCCGAATGTGGTAGCGTAGGCGTCGATGCCGCGCTTGGTCTCTCTGAATCCACCGATTCTCTCTTGACCATTTTCAGTCGAGAGCATCAGGTTCTGTCCCCTCCTCACGTATTGCCARTAGACATCCACGGTCGGCCCTCCTCAACTGCCGATTCCTGCATCACGGCAACGGCTMCAACTCTTCTTCAGTAAACAGCAGCCCSGCGACCTTCWSYWKRTCSSCSKCSWYCMYYKSMRCYWSCGWKWWKRSYYYSSRKSCAMWKSASYMGGTGCCCCTAGCTTTCGTGGACTCGGCCATGCCGGCCACGCCTTGGGCATCCCTGTTCTTGACGGCGGGTCTAGCCACTCGCACGAGTTTTCAANCAAAGTCCACCGCTCCCCTCCATCTTCTCGGCTGGGCCACCTGGACCAGTTTGCCGCTGAGGGTCACATTAGCCACAGGCAGCTCATAGATTAACGCTCCGCCAATAATCGAAAATGAAGCTTCTACGCCTTAAGTATCTCCCGCCGGGACAGCACCCGCTCCATCAGGGGCCTCATGCCCAACTCGCTGGAGATGGCCAGGGACTCGTCCAACAGGTTRATGGCCTTGGCKCGGTCTCCTTCGTTGTCGCGCTCTTTAAGCATGTCGGCATAGTCGCAGCAGGTCCAGGCCAGCATGGAGAGGTAACCGCGGCTCCGGCTGATGGACAGAGCATCCTCAAAGTGGCCGATCGCTTGATCCAACTCCCCCGCAGTCCGGGCCAACAGGCCTAACACGTGGTCGGGTTGTGACCCAAACAACGCGGTAACCCCTCGATTGGTCAGGGATGCCAGGGCATCATGCTGGACCGACGCGGCATTCCGGTCTTCCTGGTACACCGCTATCAAGCTGAGACACACTTGGTTTATCTCCGCGAGCAGGGGAGTGATCATGGGGCTTCTCAGGTTGGTCTCAGCTATCTCCTTGGCCATCTCCAGTTGGCCTGCTACTCCCTCGGTTCGGGCTATATATGCTATCGCGTAGGGCGCGAAAGAACTCTCCATCGTTGGCCCGGGATTTGACGACTGCATGAGCTCCACCGCGCCGCTCAGGTGCAATTCTCCCCGGTCAGATTCACCCAGCTCATAGTCGAGCATGSCCAGGTCAAAGAGGAGGCGTATMTCCCGGGGTGAGATCACCAAGCCACGCTCGCAAAAAGCCCGAGCCCCTTCAAGGTCGCCGCGCGCTCGGGCAATCAGTTCGTTGCCGAAATACGCCCGATAGGTGCCGATGATCAACAACCGTGCGCCGACCAACTCCCTTGCCACGAACTGGAGCAACGCTAGGGAAGGTTGGTCGGCCCAATGCAAGTCGTCCAGTACCAACACTAGGGGTTGCCGCAGCCGGAACCGGGCTTGGTCCGGTTCTAGCTGGGGCGGCGAGGGTAGGCCGGGGAGCCGCTCTCGAACGCGATGGCAGCAGCGCCGGAACCCATATCAGAGCTTAGCTGTTYTGGGTCACGTTCCCGAACATAGGACCGGATGGCCTGCACCCAGGGCCAGTAAGGCGGCACTCCTTGTTCCTCGTAGCTTCGTCCCCACAGAACCTGGGCGCCGCGCAGTCCGGCGTAAGTCGTCAATTCCTGGGCGGTACGGGACTTGCCGATACCCGGCTCTCCCACCAGGGTCGCCAGCCTGCCTCTACCGGATAGGGTGTCCTCGAGGGCGGCCTTTAAGTCTCCCATCTCGGCATGCCTGCCGACGAACACGCCRCCGGCCAGACTGTCCAGGGCGTGGGCTTCGTCAACGGAAGCGGCGGGTTGTTCCACGCCGGTGGCTAGGTCGATGGCGTCAAGAGCGGAGAGTACGTCGCTGGCCGACTCAGACCGCTCGGCAGGATTCTTGGCCAGGAGACGCATAATCAGGGCTTCCAAAGGCCGAGGGCATTTGTTGTTATGCCAAGTCGGAGCCACAGGCGGGGTATTGATGTGCTGGCCGATGATGGCCACCGAATCGTCTCCCAAGAACGGAGGCCTGCCGGTGACCATTTCGTAKWSMAYGSSYMCRWSMSMGKWCAGGYYMKMWSYSKGKSYWMCYYCKYYWCCCANTRSYSWSYWSYMGSGSCATGTMSRRSACGRTRYCSWCSRHCATGCCTTCGRTGKTGAGGCGGGAGCGATCCAGGGCTACGGCCAGACCGAAGTCGCCGATCTTGGCGATGCCGTCCTCTGTCAGCCACACGTTTCCCGGTTTCAGGTCCCGATGGACGATGCCMCGGCTGTGGGCGAACTCCATACCCCGGCAGGTTTCNTGGGCTATCTTGATCGCTTGCTCCAGGGGGAGACAGTGGTCTTTGGCGTCTTCGATGGCTCCTTCAACGTCCCCGCCTCCCATCAACTCGGTGACCATGTAGGGCTGGCCTTGCTCTTCTCCGAGGTCGAAGACGGTGACGATGTGGGCATGGGAGCCGAGGCGGCCCATGGCTTGTGCTTCACGCTGGATACGGGTGCGGGAGGTCTCGTCCAGGCCGTCGGTCTTAATCAGGGCGAAGGCGACTTCCCGGTCCAAAGTCGTGTCGTGGGCCAGGTAGACTTTCTTCTTGCCGCCCTCACCCAGGAATCGCTTGACCTGGTAGCGACCGTTGGCGAAGGAGGTGGGTTGGGCTTGASTCGTGGCAGGGGTCGGAGGAGGAGTCGGAGTCGTTWGCGAAGTGGTTGGAAGTAGGGCAGAAGCACCAAGTGCTCGCTCAGCGGCGGCGAGATAGGTCAGAGCGTCTTGGTTCTCGGGACTAAGCGCTAAAACCTTTCCAGCCCTGTCCGAAACGACAGCCCAATCACCCTGAGTTACGGCATCCTCTGCCTCATCAAGGAGCCGGTCAATCTGACGCTGTATACGCTCGCTGGCCATTATGGTGGAATAGTAGCTTTTCAAGGACAGTGTGTCCACAGGTCTGGGTCTTGTGATCAGGCTTCCGCGATAGAGTGTTCTCGGTGAGCCACCACCTACCTACCCTTGTACCACCTTTAGGAGGCTCCAAGGATTGCCTTCCCGCTATCTTGTCATCCAGTTACCTTTCCAATGCAGCCGCGCTGGGGTATCTTGAGGGCAATACATCAAGGGGGATAACACCATGGCCACTCTGGTAACAGGCGGCACGGGATTCGTAGGCAGCAACATAGTGAGGAACTTGGCTCAGCGGGGCCACCAGGTGGTCTGCTTCGACTTGGTCCCACCCAGCGACCTGCTCACTAGATATATCCAAGCCTGGTCCGACCAGGTCACTTTCCTACAAGGGGATATCCTGGCTCCCGGAGATCTGGAACAGGCCGAGGACCACAACATAGACAAGATTGTCCATGCAGCAGTGTTCACCGGGGTGCTGCCTGAGGTGGAGGCCAGTCGTAGCCGTTCCATTGTGGACATCAACGTTATGGGCACCACCAACCTGTTGGAGCTGGCCAGGCGGGTAATCCCCCAACGCTTCCTCTACGTGAGCTCCGGCTCGGTCTACGGTGACCGTCCCGAGCAGGAGGAGATGCTCCAGGAGGACGCCGAACTTCACCCTCACACCCTTTACGAATCGACCAAGTACGTCAGCGAGCTGCTGACCCGCCGGTTCGGTGAAATGCATGGCTTCCCCACMGTGGCCACCCGACTGAGTTCCCCCNTACGGTCCTATGGAGCGGGTAACCGGCCACCGGGCTAACCAGTCCGTGGTAAAGGATCTCACCGGAAGGGTCGTGCGCGGCGAGCCCATCGCCGTCAGTGACCGCAGTCTGGGCCGCGACTACACCTACGTGGCAGACATAGCCAGCGGGATATGTAGTGTGTTGGACGCACCCAACCCTTCCCACTTCGCGTACAACGTATCCGCCGGACGGTGGCTAAGCCTGGGGGATATGATCGATGCGTTGCAGGAGCTCCGGCCGGGCATCCAGGTTGTGGACGCATCCCCCGGCGACGATAATGACGTTTCCTACGGCGGTTCCAGGTCCCGGATGGACGTTTCCCGACTGCGGGATGACATAGGATTCACCGCAGAGTATGACCTTGCGGCGGGACTTAACGGCTACCTAGAGTGGAGAGAGGAGTACGGGTTCCGTGATTAGCTGCGGGGCTTGTGCCATCCCTCGAGGCGCATCTGTGATACCCCATCCTGATCGGCACCCTATKTCGGATGAGTCTCAGCAGTTATGTCCCAGCTCCGGGAACACCCACTTGTGAATCCAASCTCTTGAAACCCCAAACCGAGCCGCGACGTCTGTCATGGTCTCTCCAGATGGGAGCGCGTCGAGGCGTCTTGAAGTATATTCTATCCTGTCCAAACCGACGTACACGGGATACAATTTTCCGGCGGCCAACACTCCCTGTTTGCATCAAAGGCCTGAGACAAGGTCTACTCTCTCGTCGCTAGGACAGGTTGCGGCACGGGAGCGTAAGGGAGCTGACGAGGAATTGTTTGAAGGATCTTGAATTTGGAGAGACTGGCACGAGTCGGCGTTCAGGAGGCCCAATCATGACCCAGCAGTTTCCGCTTCTCTTTGCCCCGTTCCGGTTGGGCAAGCACGACCTTCAAAGCCGGATCGTCGTCACGGGCCACGCGGCCCAGTTCTACGATGAACAAAAACTGCCTACCGAGGACTACGCCTACTACCTCAGGGAGAGGGCCAAGGGCGGCGCCGGCATGGTGACTCTGGGYTCTTGTGGCGTACACCCCACCAGCACATCCTATTTCATCAATCAGRACGACAGGATCATCCCCCGCTACCAGGTCATAGCAGACCTGGTCCACCAGTTTCCGGTGCCGGTACTGGCCCAATTGAGTCACAACGGCAGGAGGTCAGGCGTACAGCAGCGGGAGATGCTGGATGGAGACTGGCTGTCGGTGGCGCCATCCGCGGTGCCCACCCCAGCCTTCAGCTACGTCCAAGCTATGCCCCATGAGATGAGCACGGCGGAGGTGGAGGAGATAGTTGCCGCCTTTGGGACAGCGGCAGGAAGRGTKMGGGATGGRGGCCTCGACGGYGCTGAGCTCGTGGTAGGKTATGGCGCCTTGGTGTCTCAGTTCCTCCACGRCCAGAGCAACCGCCGTACCKATMGGTACGGCGGCGCAACAACGGAGGAGAGGATGACSTTCCTCTATGAGGTCCTCCGGGCGATGCGGGCGGCCTTGGGYCCCGACCTTCTACTGGGGGTCCGCATCAGCGACGACCTGGTAGGCTACAGCATCGACTACGAAGACAGCAAGACCATGGCCCCCTTGCTGGAGGCCACGGGGCTGCTGGACTACATCAATGTTTGGCTAGGCCTCGCTTCGGAAAAAGCCTCTTTTCGGGCCCACTGGCCCCCCTATTATCATGCTCCGGGAGAATTCGCCGAACGCCCTGCGGGCATCAAGCAACTCGTCAGCCTGCCGGTCATCGGAATAGGACGCATTAACACCCCTGCCCTGGCGGAGCGGATGCTGGCCGAGGGAAAGATGGATCTGGTGGGCATGGTAAGAGAGCTGATCGCCGACCCACACCTACCCAATAAGGCCAGGGAGGGCCGGGTAGACGATATCCGGATGTGCATCGCCTGCGTCCAGAGCTGCGTCGGGCGGCAGAACCTTGCCCTGCCCATCACCTGTATCTACAACCCCGTGACAGGTCACGAGAAGCAGTGGGCCGATCCGGGACTGGCCCCCGTCAAGAAGAAGGTGGTGGTAGTAGGCGGAGGCCCGGCGGGGATGGAGGCGGCGCGAGTAGCCGCCGAACGTGGTCACCAGGTGGTCCTGTTCGAGGCCTCGGACAGGCTGGGGGGTGAGGTTAAGCTGGCCATGCTGCCACCCATGCGGGAGTCCTTCGAGGAGATTATCAAGTTCTTCGAGCGCCAGCTTCCCCAACTGGGTGTTGAGGTGAGACTTTACACCGAGGCTACCGTCGAAAAGGTGCTGGCCGAGAGGGCCGACGCCGTCATCGTGGCCACTGGGGCCACGCCTTACGTCCCCGACATCCCCGGGGCCCAGGGTGCAAACGTGATCACCTCCAACGATGTGCTGACCGGGGCCCGCACGGGCCAACACGTAGTTATCATAGACACTCAGGGCACCCCACCGGGATGTGTTGTGGCCGAAGTACTGGCCGACCAAGGCAAGCGGGTGGAGATCGTCACCGGCCTYAACTGGGTGGGCAGYGAYATCCCRGGYCCCGTGTGGCACCAYCTATACGAGCGGCTGCTTGGCAAGGGGGTTGTCATGAGTCCSATGACTGGCGTTTCGCAAATCGGKGAGGACTTCGTGGACGTGTATCACGTGGTCAATACCTCGGTGGCYAGGACCATCCAGTCGGTGGACACGGTGGTCATGGCCGCGGGCGGTCAGGCCAACGACGGGCTGTACAATTCGCTGGCTGGGAGAGTTGACGAGCTCTACGTCATCGGTGACAGCGCGCAGCCGCGAAACATCGAGATGGCCACCTACCAGGCCCACAAAGTGGCGGTCGAGCTTTAGCTTCTGGCCTGACCAGAATCAGGCGCCGAAGTAAACACCAAAGGGGGGTAACCATGCAGCTTCAGGATAGAGTTGCCATAGTCACGGGATCCGCGCAAGGCATCGGCAGGGCTATCGCCAAGAAACTGGCATCGGGCGGCGCCCGTGTGCTGGCAACCGACATTCAGGGCGAGAAGGTTGCCCGGGTAGCCGAAGAAATCGGTGAAGCCGGGGGCATCGCTTTACCGTTTGGAGCCGACGTATCTAACGCYGTTGAAGTCGACCAGATGGTAAAACTGGCCTTGGATACCTACGGGCAGATAGACATCCTGGTGAACAACGCTGGCGGTAGCGGCAACATTGGGCTCGACCACATCGAAGATATCAGCGAAGAGCTGTGGGACCAAATAGTCGATGGGAATCTGAAAAGCGCCTTCCTCTGCTGTCGAGGAGTGGTACCTCACATGAAATCCAAGCGGTCGGGCAAAATCGTCAATTTCTCCTCGATGACCGCTAGAGGAACATTTGGTCCCAGGGGCACTTCCGCCGTTAGGCTACCTTACGCCGGGGCTAAATCGGGCATAATAGGGTTTACCGCTCAACTGGCCAAGGACCTGGGGGAATTCAATATCAACGTGAACGCAGTGATGCCCGGATTTGTCCTTACGGAGCCCGGCGCTCGGGTGGCAGACCGCTTTACGGCGCTTTCAAGTGAGGAGCAGGAGCACCAGCGAACTAGCATACCTCTAGGGCGGCCGGGTGAACCACATGAAGTGGCTGCGGTCGTGGCGTTTTTGGTTTCGGACGAGGCCAGCTATGTTTCGGGAGCCGTGATACCAGTGTCCGGGGGACTGTAGTCAGAATTCTCTTTGTTAAAAGGCTACTCGCCGACCCAGAAACTACTGAGCTGGCCCTTCTGGGGCCCGTTACATCTTCCCCCCGCACCGTAACCACCGGTAAGRATTCGAGCGCGGCGGGGTAGTCGGGGCCGGCGTCCAGGCGCCAGAGCTCTAAGGACATGGAAACTTTGGTGCCGCTCGTGAGGGCAATCGGCCGAAGTGAGCTCACGGACCCAGGTTTCTTCCCGGTAACGGTATTCCATACCGCGTTGCCGGAAAGCATGATCAGGGACGCACTCACCGTTTTGTGGGACAGAACCTGCCGTTTGTACACCAGCCATCTGTTGGCTCGAGATGACCCGGACTGGGACAACCCTTTCTTCTCCAATGAAAGGTTAAGGGCGGCCGGTAAAATCGTGTGCGCAACAGCCGTGATCACAACGGTCGGAATCCATTGTGGAATTCATGTACACTGATTTGCCTGGGTTTTCGGTAGTTATCATCTCTTCGAGCGCTGTGCTTGGGAAATGCCCTAAACGCTTAACTGAATTCTACTGATTCACGCACGATTAATAATGGATGGCGTCCCAGGGAGGATTCGAACCTCCGACAATCTGCTTAGAAGGTATTTCGGTTAATGCGAASTAGATGCTTGTAACTTTCCGTATAGATTRCTATGTAACGGTGTTGCGAATTAGATCAATTAGGCACACTTTSWRANWASTSANMWRGAATNRAWTMGSWSWMCYMCGMYCRRRCTCCYSWMSTGCTAACGACCTTCGGGTTATGAGTTCGGTGCGACTTGTCCGTAGATGTCTCTGGGAGTCCGTGTCATATCTATAATCCCAATGTACTGTCCACGTGAGTTTCCCAAGGTCCGCAGTTGTCCGCCCCTGTTGCTGTCAAACTTCATACTTTGCATCGGTCTCGATGACGTGTTGCGAGGTCTACCGCCTCGCAAGAATGGCTATGTGCCGCCTTGCAGTCCGGACCCTTCCTGGTGGACCCGTAGCTGTCGATCCTATGAAGATTGTCCTTAGTTACTATATTTGATCTGGGCAACGAATCCTGCCTTATCTGGCCATGAGAAGTTCAGCCGATCAGTGGACAACGTACACGTTTTGGCTGAGACCACGTCCGCCTCCTTGAAGATGAAACCGGATTCGTGCTGGATACGGATGCCCTCCGGCTCTCCTGTGACCGGATTCTTTACGGGTTCGAAGGCCATTGAAGCAGCATCCCCCATAGTGACTGTGCTATCTCTTCCGCGAAGATCGAATTGGAATGRAACGAACMTKGGRTCGAYGGGRTCAGTGATTAAAGCGGGGAACACTTCGAAWGGTAAGCCACCGTGTTTGCCAGATGTGATCTGCAWCAAAGCGTCGCGTTGTTGWKCRTCCGCTYTCTCGTCGATGAACAGGCCAAGGGTTCCGTTTCCCAGATGCATGGCGGCWGGGAAACGRACATAGAACCCGAAGGCAATCCCATTTAGTGAGACACTCCCGTACGTCCCTTGGGTAATGAGGTAGGCCCCGATCCCTTCGCAGAAACCTTGTGTGGGCGGTGCTTCGAACTCGCAGGGGCAACCGTAATCACAGCTGCATGCCTGGAAATAATCCGCTTCAAGACTCCACTGAACCTTTACTTCGCTAGAAACCATCGTCTTTCACCTCTCCCGATTTCATGACTCGGTGTGACAACTGCCATTAGTGTCAAATGAAGTGCTCATCGAGCTCTACGCTGGAAACCATGGGCCGACAAAGTAAGGTTTCGTTCTCCATCAGGTAGAATTATGTCCATGGTTTGGGGTGTATGTGATTGTACGAGGTAATATTACATGCAGCGCCAATAAAGGCAACAACGGGGTCGGTGGCTATGGACTCTAATGGGATGGCGGGCTACTAGAAGACAAAGACATGGGGTGTAAGGTGCTTGGTCGGCCATCGGGGGACATTCGAAGGTTATGGAACGCACTTTAAGCCCGGTATTTTGCCGTTTCCACGCATAAATTCTATATTGTTGCCCAGGCTGAGATGAGCCTGGCACACGTGTAAACCCTTATTCTGGCTTACCGCGCCTGGATGTGTGCAATTCTCGCCCATTTATCGTCTATTCTTAGCCCATTGTTAGCAGTATCAGGAAGCCACCATCTTTGCGGATCGGACCGGCGAACGGGCGAATCGGGGAGGGATAGCGGGTGACACTGGACTGTCACCACGGAAGGACAACATTGGGTGGAGGACGCGACGAAGAATAACTGCCATTATCCTTGCCAAGAAAAGCTTTACAGGCACGAAGGTATTAACCTTGGCTAGTATGGTCAGTAGTGAACCGTAACAAGAATAATGTCTTAGGAAGGATAATCATGAAATAGGATTACCCGAGGCATYACKAGGCATAACGGATTTGAAGTCCGTTCCTATTCGTACCAGTGCGTMCGTCTAGCCCCGCCAACTTGGCAACTCACGCCTAGGTTGTACCAATGCGTCCGTCTGGTCGGTTCCAGTCGTGGGAAGTTCAGCCACATTTTCAGCCACCTTGTTTGGCTAGTCGTCGACTCCATCTACGATGGCAAAATAGGTGTTAGCTGTGTTGTTAGTTCGGTTGGGTCTGATGGCCTGATATTGGTCGCTGTTGTACCACGCAAGCGCCGAATCTCTATCCGGAAACTCAAATATGGTGTGGACGTCGGCCTGCCTACCGGTCACTTGGTTTTCGAGAATGGAAACTTCGGTGTTCCGCGGAACTAGGGCTTTCCCTCCGAACTCCGCAAGCAGACCAGGGATTTTCGACGCGAAACCAGATGCAAATTCTTCTTCATTTGTAACTTCCAGATGAATCATCACGTAAGCCTTAGGCATAGTGTCCTCCAACGCTGAATAGATTGGAGGATACTAACGGAAAGAGGCCTAATCGTCGAACCCTGAAATCCCGGCAATCACAATCCAGCCTTCCACGCAGGAGTCGCAGTACAGGCCAACGCCATCAGCATGCCGATGGACAGCAGGACATGGACGATAAGTGCTAGTGATATGGAAGATAGGTAGCGCATGGCGGTAGTCTACACGGTTGACTAAATGTGTAAAATGTGACCCATGAAAGTACGACCGATAGCACTCACAGCAGGGATGCTCCTGATATTGGCTTCTGCCCTGATTATCAGTTGCAGTTCAGCACCGTCCGCTACTCCAATGCCGACTTTGACAAAGGCCAAAGCCTTACTGAAGATGGTCCAGGCCGGGGCCAATCTGAAGGACGCCGACCTGTCCGGAGCCGACCTGAGTGACAGAATCCTCCAAGCGGCCGACCTGTCCGGGGCCGACCTGTCCGGGGCCGACCTGTCCGGTGCCTACCTATTCAGGGCCAAACTGCCCGGTGC
>NVSQ01000053.1 GCA_002401285.1 SAR202 cluster bacterium | reverse complement strand
GGCGGCTACCTGGGACAGTCGTTCACCGGAATCGCGGACAATAGATAATCTCAGGATAGTGTCCGCGGTTCCTGGCGGCCACCCGGTGTTGTTACGTGTAATTGGGACAGTCAGCCATCACAGTTGTACTTCCGCAGCGATCCTGTAAATCAACTATCGTCTAACCAGCAGGTTCTTGCGGAACGCGTCGCGTTGAATCCCAATGGAATAGCGTATGTAGGCACGCAGAATTCGCCGTGGGACCGCTTGCCGTACCGGATTTAACGCTCTTGTCTCGGCCCCCGGCGTCCAATGAATTCCTGAGCCCCTTCCGGTATCAGGGTGATGGATGTGGCCTTGACGATTCCCTCTTCGTCCCTCTGGCCGGTCACCCGAATCTGAGCGCCCTTTTCCAGGTCTTCCAAGGAGCCGGCGACGATTTTTCGAACTGTGGTGTCGTCGCCGGTTGTTACCGTTACCGGTCCCCGGGGCGTTGTGACAGTCAATGTGTTTCCTTCAATGCTTTCGATAGCTCCGCCAACTCTCCGCCCGCCGCCGCCGGAGTCTTCTCCGGGTCCGCCGCGGAAACCGCCGTCAAAACCCTGCCGGTTGCCTTCACCCTGACGAGACCCACGGGACTCCGGTCCGCTTTGACCAATTCTCTGATCCCCTCCTGRGCCGGCGCCTTGGCCGCCTCGTTCGAAGCCGCCGCCGGACCTGGCGCCTTGTCCCCTGCCTTGGGGCCGGTCACCGCCGGACCGCTCTCCCGGCCCCTGGGAGAAGCTTCCGGCAGCTTGAGCTTCGCTGGGGGTCTYTCCCTGGGTCTTGCCCAGTGCCACGCCGCTGGCGAAAGCTCCGCCTAGCGAACCTCCCAGTATCAGGGCCACCATTAGAAACAATGAAAATGCCTTGTTCATACCCTATCTCCTCGTCCGGCCCAAGTGGTTACTCGTAACGTAATGCCTCGATGGGGTGCAGCCGGGCGGCCCGCATCGCTGGATAGATACCAAAGAAGAGGCCGATGGCCGCTGATACGACTAGGGCCAATACTGCGACTTCCGGACTGAATACGGTTTGGGTGGGCGTACCTAACAGGCTACGTCCGTTTAGCAATATCGAGAGCACTAGACCCAACAACACTCCTGCCGCGCCACCGCCCAAGCTGAGCAGCGTCGCCTCGGATACGAATTGGAGCAGGATATCCCGGCGCTTGGCCCCCATGGCCTTGCGGATGCCGATCTCCCGGGTCCGCTCGGTCACCGACACCAGCATAATGTTCATGATGCCGATGCCGCCCACCAACAACGATATCCCGGCGATCGCGCCCAGGAACACGACGAAGGTGTTAGTGGTTTCCTGCAACGTCTCGATGGTCTCCTGTTGGCTGGTGATGGAGAAGTCGTCTTCCCGGGTGATCCGGTGGCGCAGACGCAGCACCGTGGCCACTTCTCTGATGGCTTTATCCACGTCGTCCACGTCGTGTAGCTGGACATTGATGGTCTGGACGTTGATTYCCCCTTGGGCGGTGCGTTGGGAYGAGAGGCGATAGTAGGCCGTGGTGATGGGCACAAGGGCTTGATCATCCAAAGAGAAGAATCGGTTGCCCCCTCCCTTACTTTCCAGGACGCCGATCACTTCGAATTGGCGGGAATTTATTCGCACGTTTTGTCCAACGGGATTCCGGAAGCCGAACAATGTCTCGGCCACCTCTGAGCCTAGGACCACCACTTGGGAGTTTTCGTTCACGTGTCCAGGGGCAATGAACTGTCCTGAGCTGAGGTCGAAGTTTCGGGCCGACAGGTATTCCGGCGTAACTCCATATATCCGTGTGTTGGTGTTGTTTCTTCCGGCCACCACTTGGGCTGACGTGCTTATCTCTGGGGCCACCGCCGCCACTGAAGGTGTGAACACGTCGTCCTTTAATGCAAAGGCGTCAGCCATGGTCAAAGTTGTCGCGGAGCCTTGGCCGCGGGAGAATCCCCCTTGGTTGGCGTCGCCGGGCCTCACGAACAGCAGGTTGGTTCCCAGCGACTCGATTCTCTGGGTTATGGATTGCTGGACCCCCTTTCCGATGGACATGAGGGTTATGACAGCGGCGACCCCGATCACCACGCCCAACAGCGTTAAGCCGGCGCGCATCTTGTTGGCCCCCAAAGAAGAAAGGGCGGTGAACAGTATGGTCTGGACGTTCATGTAACCGCTTCCTATCCGATCCCGGCCAGGGCCATGCGTTGGTTTTTCACCGGCTCGTCGCTGACCACAACGCCGTCCCTRGTGGTGATGATTCTCTGGGTGGAGGCGCCGATGTCCGGCTCGTGGGTTACCACCACCACGGTGAGACCCTGCTCTCGGTTCAAGTTTTGCAATATGGCAACGATCTCTTCGCTAGAGCGGCTGTCCAGATTGCCGGTGGGCTCGTCGGCCAGAACCAGCGAGGGATTTTTCACCAGAGCCCGGGCGATACCCACCCGCTGTTGCTGACCGCCGGAAAGCTCAGTTGGCCGGTGGTGCACCCTGTCGCCAAGGCCAACCTTTTCCAGCGCTTCCATGGCCCGGCGCCGCCGGTCGCGGCCATTGCCGTAAAGCAGAGGCAGTTCCACGTTGGCCAAGGCCGTCAAGCGAGGCAGCAGATTGTAAGTCTGAAAGATAAACCCAATCTTACGATTGCGAATCTCCGCCAGCYGGTCGTCACTCAACCGCCCCACGTCCTCCCCTTCAAAGGTGTACCGTCCGGAATCCGGAACATCCAAGCAGCCGATAAGATTCATGAGGGTTGATTTGCCCGAACCGGACGGCCCCATGATGGCCACCATTTCGCCCTGTCCAACGGTGAGTGACACTCCTCGTAAAGCGGGGACTTCCACTTTACCCATGCGGTAGATCTTGGTAACGTTCTCCAGTTCAATCATGCTCTGCCACCCGTCTCCCGCCCCGGCTAACGGCGGCCTCCTCTCGACCCGCCACCGCCCCTCCCGGATGATCCCGTGACCCGGCGGAACTGGCGGAAACTGAACTGGCTGGTGCTGACATCGTCGGCTACCATGGCCACTTGGTCACCGTCTTTCAGGCCCGTGCGGACCGACACCCAAAATTCATCGGATTCTCCAAGCTCCACAGCCCTTTCTTCGATCACTCCTTCGCCGTTGACTACCCTGACCACCGGCTTGTCAAAGCTACCGTAAAGGGCCTGCTGGGGAACTAACAGCACGTTTCTTTCTTCACGTAAAACGATGCTGGCGACGGCGGTGAGCCCTTCCCGGAGCGTCACATCTTGAGGAACCTGCACCTGGATCCGGATCGGGTAGGTCACCACGCCTTGTTGGTTGCTTGCGCCAGGGGAGATCTCCGTGACGATTCCTTCCAGAGTTGCWCCTCGGAGGGCGTYCACCGTGACTTTTGCCCGGATACCCAGCTGGATCGACAACACGTCAATCTCGTCAACTATCCCATCGACTTCGATAACCGAAGGGTCAACCACATCAAGGATAGCGGTGTTCGCTTGTACCGTGTCGCCGTCCTCGACGCTGATCTGGGATACGAATCCGTCAAGTGGCGCCTTGATCGAAGAATCATCTACCAATTGACGGGCATCTTTCAGAGCAAGTTGGGCGGAAAGGAATTCGGCCTCCGCCACGGCGACCTGGAATGGGTCCGGCCCGGCCTCCAATTCGGCCAGCGCCTCTTCGGCGTCTGCTAAGGTTGCCTGGGCCAGAGTTACTTGATCTGACTTTAACGCCACGGCCAACGCGTCGGCGCCRGCCAACAGTTCGGCCAAGTCCTCTTCGGCCTGGGTCAGAGTTGCGGTAAGGCGGGCCACGTCAGCTTCTTTGGACGCGGTCTCCAGGGGTTCAGGGCCATCCATAAGTAAAACCAGGTCCTGCTGGGCATCGGCTCGGTTGGCTTGGGCCAAGGAAAGCTTGGCCTCCCTCAGGGCCAATTCTGATGGGTCAGCKCCGGCGGTGATAGCCGTCAAAACCTCCTCTGCGGTGGCCACGCTGATTAGCGCATTGGCCACTGCGGATTCCGCGGAGGTTAACTCCGGCTTACTTACTCCGGAAGACTTGCCGGCGGCCAGAACGTCTTTCGCCTTTTCTAGTTCGTCCGMGGMTGCTGCAGCCTCGGCAACTTGCATCGCCACGGCTTGGGGGCTAYCCTGSSCCTCCACATCSGCCAGGGCGTCTTTYGCCTCGGCCAGATCGGCCTGAGCCACCGCCAGATCGGATTGGAGTTGCTGGCGAAGTAGCGAGTCCGGACCTAGTTCCAGGCCGGATTGGACTTGCTGTGTCTTGGCCAGGTTGGCTTCGGCCAGTTCAACCGCAGCCTCTAGATCCCGGCNNNGNAACGGGTCAGGTCCCTGCTCCAACCGGGTTAGCTCTTGTTCTGTGTCCGTCAGAGTGGTTCGAGCTACCTCGACCGCTGACTCTAATKGACGGCGTCTGATAGGATCAGGACCGAGTTCCAGTCTGGCTAGGTCCTGTTGGGTTTGTTCTAGCTTGGCTACGTTCAGCTCGACCGAAGCTACAASCCGGTCGGCGGCGGCGAGAGACTCTAGGGTATCGGCCAGATCCTCTTGGAGAAACTGCTTTGACTGMTGGAGGGTGATGATGCGGARGTCCAGGCCGGTTAAGCCCGCATTGGAAGAGTTGATGGCACTGTCAATACTGGCGTTTATCTTAGCGAGCTGTGCATTGAGGTCTATTCTCTTGGCGCGGTCCTGTTCCAGCCRGCGGGTGTTCGCATTCTCGTAGGCTTCGAGGGCGTCTCGCGCCGCCTTTAGTTCTGATTGGGCAACAGGCTCATCCAGACGAGCCTGGCCTAGTTGGGTATTGTAGTCCCTATGGAAGTCGACCAAAGCCTKCTCCGCTTGGTCCAAGGCCGTGGCGGCCAACGCCGCCTCCTCCCCGGCTTCGGCTAATTCCAGGTCGTAGTCAGGTGAGTATGCGGCCAAGCCCCGTTGTGCCAAGTCCAACGCCACTTGAGCGTCGGCTTGATCCTGCCGTGCTTGGGCAAGGTCATCGGTATGAATCCGGGGCAGATCGTCCAGGGACTCCCTGGCGGTATCCAGGGCCAATTCAGCGCTGGCTTGGACCTGCTGGGCAAGAGCAACTTGTTGGGTATAGTCACGGGCGAAGTCGGACAACTCTTGCCGGCTAACGTCGAAGGTCAGGTCAGCGTTAGTTTTGACTTCTCGCGCCTGGGCCAGTTGAACCGCATGGTCCCGAGCCAGGCCGGCCAGTGCGCGCTCAGCCGATTGCAGGTCTAGTCGTGTATCGGCTACCAACTGACGTTGGGTTTCTATCTCCTGCGCCGTATAWGGCTCTCTGGCATCCTCCAGCGCATCGATMGCCTCTTTCGATTGAAACCTGGCGCTGGCTACTGCTTCTTTTTTCTGTGCTAGCTCAAGAGGATCTATTGCTCTGGTTTCTTCCAAAATCTCTGTGGAATCGTTCAGGTCCAATTCCCTTTGAGCAACCTGCTGCGCCAAGGGTGCCACGGACGTGGCGTCTAGTTTGGCTAATACCTGGCCGGCGGTTACCGGTGAGCCTTCTTCCACTAATATCTCCATCACCGTTCCAGGTGAACCGAAGGACAGCGTTTCCCGATTAGGGAATACGAGGCTCCCGTTGGTGGTGATTTCATTGATCAAGTCGCCGTATTTCACCGGGATTAGCTGCTGGTTTTCTTCCAGGTCCACCAGATCTGGGGAAGTGCCGCGCACATATCCCCCGTAGGTTGCGCCGGCGGCTCCGAAAAGCACCACCGTCAGAACAGCTATTTGCCATAAAGTTAAAGACTTGAAGGCGTTCCAGATTGATACCATGCCTATCTTCCTCTCACCGCTGGGTTTCGCCGATGCTAAGTAGCCTCAGTATACTCGTTATGTCTCGCCGATTCCCGGTCCGTAGGCTTACGRTTAGCKGAGAAWCGGCGTGCTYAAAGTCCAGATATACATAGGYCATCAAGATTCCGGTCATCGATTCACGGAATCCCGGTTGTCACTTTCACAACCCCACATCGCCCAAGGGGAGTTCGAATACGAACCGGCTGCCTTGCCCCAAGTCGCTTTCGGCGTGTATGGTCCCACCGTGCGCCTCGACCAGTTGCTTTGCGATGGTTAGACCGAGCCCGGCGCCACCGGTGGACCGGGCGCGTGACGGGTCTACCCGATGAAATCGCTCAAATATATTTGGCAACTCTTGGGTAGGTATCCCTTCTCCTGAGTCTGATACGGTGACAGTCGCTTTAGCGATGGCTGCTTCGCCCAACCGGACCTCTACCCGGCCGCCACTGGGGGTGTGCCGAATAGCGTTCTCCAACAGATTGGCTACCACCTGAGCGATGCGGGTCCGGTCCATGGTTACCAGAGGAAAATCGGCCGGTGTGTAGATGGATAGTTCTACCCCTTCTGCTTCGGCCCTTGCCCGAAATGCCTCAACCGAACGTCGCAGCACCTCTSGCAAGGAATCAGGCTCAATATTTAAGCCAAGGCTCCCTCCCTCAACTTGGGCCAGCAGCCGCAGGTCCTCCACCAGTTGGGACAGGTGAACGGCCTGCTGATAAATCGTGTCTATGGTTTCCTCGTTGGGCTCTAGAAGTCCGTCCTTGACCGCCTCCAGATATCCTTGAATGTTTGATAGGGGAGTACGTAGCTCGTGGGCCACGTCGGCGACCAGGTTCCGCCGCTGTTCCTCCGCATTCTGCAAACTACCCGCCATTGCGTTGAAAGACCCGGCCAGGTCCACGAGTTCGGTGGGGCCGGTAGCCGGTACCCGCTGGGTTAGGTCGCCGCCACCCAATCTCCTGGCCGCGTGACCCAGGGCCTGCATTGGAGAGAGCAATCGCCGGGACACCAGTGAAACCATCAGGACACCGACTACACCCGACGCCAGACCGGCCCACAARAGGTAGCGGTTGACGGCGGATGCCAGACGCGAGATCKGCGGCTCCGGGATGGCCCCGGGCGCGTTCTTCGAGTCCAACGCAAAGAAACCGACTTCTTGGTCGCCGACCACGATGGGCGACGATATGATTGTTTTGTCATGGCGCCGCCATGGGACCCCGAATCCCTTATGGGAATCTCCCACGATATCGCCATGTTGGTTCGTGACCACGATGCGACGGCCCGAGACGCGGCCTGCCTGCTCTAAGGCTGGCTGGATCTGCTCCCATTGGAATTCCACGGAGTAGTTCCGGGAAACCAATCTTTCGATTCGGGCCCGGCGGATCTCGTTGCGCCTGGTCTGCATAGACTCCGCTTCCCGCTCGGCGGCTTGTCCTACGTAGTAGCTTACGCTGCCYAGGGCCAAAGCCAGGATGGCGGCAAATCCGATGATCAAGCGAAGTTGCAGGCTGTATAGGACCTTACGCATCGCCGAGCCTGTAGCCTACTCCATAGATGGTGTGAATGTACCTTTTGTCCCCGGCAGCCGCTTCAAGTTTACGGCGTAAGCTATAGACGTGAGAGTCCACAGACCTATCGAATCCTTCAAAATCGTAGCCAAAGACCCGATCGATGATCWGGTCCCTGGTAAAAGTCCTGCCCGGCTCTCGCATAAGCAAGGCCAGCAAGCGGATCTCAGTAGGCGTGAGGTGGATCTGGGTTTCGCCTACATGTACTGCACGCTGCCGCATGTCCATGGAGATTGAATCGTAGGCCAAACTGGAAGCGCCTGCTTCCAACCCGTCGCGAGCGGATCTGCGAAGGACGGCCCGGATACGGGCGGCCAGCTCCCGGGGGCTAAATGGTTTGGTAACGTAGTCGTCGGCYCCTAGATCTAGGCCGGCCAGACGGTCCTCTTCATCCGCCCGGGCCGTCAGCATTACTATGGGAACGTCCGACTCCTGGCGAAGGGTTCGGCATATCTCCAAGCCATCCNTTCCGGGAAGCATCAGGTCCAAGACAATAAGGTCGGGCTGGGCTTCTCTGGCCAAGCTCAGCCCGGCGATGCCGTCCGTCGCGGACAAAACGGTATGTCCGTCCCGGCGCAGGTAGAGTTGGACGACCTCCACCGTGTGGGGGTCGTCCTCCAAAATTAAAACCGTAGTTGCCACCTATTTACTCCTGGCCGGAAYCCCCGGCCGGATTCTGCCCCTACATCATTTTAGGAAAAGTCTACCCTTCCGGTCCCGTTATTGGGAAGCTGGATCAGTTTCCGATGACGGCTCGATGGGGGCTACTTCTTGCTGAAGGGACTTTTGACCATCGTGATTATGCCAACCGGAGCTGCTGAAGTCCGGGCCGGCCCACCGGCCGCCACGCCGGTGCATTCTCATTCCAAAGCGTTTGCCCTCGRAAGACTGGACGTGGCCGAAGCCGGGCCGCTGGCGGCCTTTTTYCCGGAAACTGCCCGCCAYGGAGTYGGGGCGTGACTGGAACCAAATGAACTGCTCCTCTGCTTCCTCGGAAGTTATCCGCCCGTTTTCCACTTGCCGGTCGAGCTTGTCTCTGTAGGCCTCAGTTTTCTGATCCTTGCGGGCCTGCTGGAAAGCATCTTCGACTGTTGCTTCATCCAGGCCCAGAACGGCGGCTACCCGGCCCAGGATTGTCTTGGGAGCCGAATTCTCTGCCTCGGCGGTATTCTCTCCCTCTCCGGTATCTTGGGCCGCCACGACGCCGACGGTGATGGCTCCCATCAACAGAGCGGCTGCGGTGAATATGCCTATCCAATATTTCTTCAACACCGGTTCCTCCTTTCTAGTTAGATATTTCCTGTTTACCCGTTCTTCAAGCGCTAAACGACGGATCCAATGTAGATTGTAACGCCCAATCTTGAAGAAAGTTTCAAGGAAATCGGGGTAATGGGCAAAGGGCCGGAATCGCCCGATGRAGAAAGGTAGTGCTGTTGGGGGCAATACAAAACGCCRCCTGAAAAGGCGGCGTTCTTGGTTGAACCGGGATGCCTGACTCTAAATCCGAGGCGGCATCAGGAAAGACATCGTGTTGATTCTGCTAGGAACTGCGCATCTTCTCTTTAAGCGAACCCACATATCCTTCGGTTCTGTTCCGCACCTTATGGGCCCGCATGGCCACGAATCTCCGGGTCACTTTTCCGGGTTTCGGGGCCAACAAAAGACCGGCGGCGGCGCCAACGGCCGTGGCGGCGACCAAGGCAGTCATTAATACGTTGCTGCTAGACATTTTATCTCCTCCTATGGCGTCCTGATTGTTACCCGAATGAAACGAACTAATACATTATGTACATTACATCCGTCTGCATTACCCGGTTATTACCAGAGCCGGCCGAAAACCCACGTGGCATGATCAACATGGGGGTCATCTGCGAGA
This sequence comes from SAR202 cluster bacterium, assembly GCA_002401285.1. Next base: position 6,619 of record NVSQ01000053.1, on the reverse strand, counting down.
GAATGCCCGGTGTTGGCGAATCTGAAAATGGCGGGTGGGGCCCGCTCGGGCCGGTGACTAACTCAGTCGCCGGAACCGCTTATACCAGTTTCACACCTACGGTTGACCGGCCAACAGGGGATCAACACCCATTCTTCTCTGGGTGTTGGCATGACGAGACCGGGATGATCTAGCCTCGATCCGTGATTGACGTTGATGCTAGCCCGGCTGCGCCGATCGCAATCGTGACTTGTACGTCTCTCCGGGCCACGATTGCTCCGACCCTCATTGCTAGATGCCAGCGATCTTCGCGGGGCGCGGCCGTAAGGCAATTATCKAGGCTAAATCGGTCCCAATTGCGCCAAGATAAATCTCGGGGACACTTGCCGCATCATACTTAGTAAGCAGCCGATGAGAAGCGACMGGCTTGGGTCCGGAACCAGGTCGAGAGCCCCCTCAAGAGCTACTAGCAAATAAAACAGGAGATATYTCGAAAGCACTATGGCAACACTTACACTCAAAAATACTTGGAAGAATCTGACTTTGGTAGCAGCCGGAGCTTTAATGGCGACCTTGATCGCAGTACCCCTGGGAGGTATCGCCAGCGCCGATGTAGACCCAAACGATGATCTTCCTTACATAGCTCCCATCGAAGCGCCTACCTACACCATCGAAGGTAGCAACGGGTTTAGATCCACCTTCGAGCTGGTCGAACGTGATGGGGAGATGATGCTGGTTTTGTTTACTGACGAGACTGATTTCGTCGCCCCTGAAGACGACGAATAATCCCGGGCAACGTCTGCGTAAGCATATTGTCCTAACTTCCAAAGGCTCCSGTYTARACCGGAGCCTTTGGCTTTCTAAAAGGTTCATAAGTTCGGTGCATCACCAGTTATCTAGCGTTCCTGAATGTGACGTGAGCGGATCATCTAAAGGGCCGCTTCTAGGAYGCGATAAGACGCGACGAAGGTATCTAGGGTGGCTGATCGCGGGTTAGACTGCACTGAGATTGCGGGCATCTTTGATTGCGCCGCGGTGACCGGCCCATTATTATTCTGGTAGGGAATCTAAGATAAAGTGTGGGGGACCGGCGTTAATCAAGATGAAGCCCACTGAAGAAAAGGATACCGGTGGCCATCCGATGACTCAGATAAGCAGGCGGGATTTTCTACGAGCCGCCGCGGCTTTGGGCCTATCAGCCGRCGCCCTGGCCATTTTTGAGACCGCCTGTACTACCGCCGAAATCCTTACCGCCACCCCCGTTCCGGCGCCACTACCCACCTCCACCCGGGCGGCTGCGATACCACCGGTAACTACGCCAACTCGGATGCCTACCGCCACGGCCCCTCCCGTGGCRACACCGGTGGCGAATGCCGTGCCYACATCGTTGCCCACGGCGACACGCCCACCTACCCCAACACTAACGCCGGTCCCGGCGGCCACGGCAACTCCGCCMCCGACTCTTACGCCCACTCCCACCGCGRCGCCGGCCCCGGCGAACCCAACGCCGGAGCCTACCCCCCGTCCACTGATTCTGGAAGACCCGCGAATGCGTATGGGCCATCTCTTACGCCGGGCCGGTTTCGGCGCTAACGAAGAGGAGATGGACCGTTTCTTGGCGATGGGTGAGGAAGCGGTGGTTGAGTATCTTATCGAGTACGAATCAGTAGATGATARTGCTCTGGAGAAGCGGCTTTCCGGCCTCGATCTGGACCTGGAGAAGTTGCGAGACCTACAGCGATGGTCCCTGCTGAGGATGATTTACACCCAACGGCCATTACAAGAGAAGATGGTTCTTTTCTGGCACGGTCTCCTGACCAGCGCCTTCAAGAAAGTTGGCAAGGGACCCTACATGCTCACCCAAGACCAGCTTTTTCGACGGCAAGCGCTGGGCGAGTACGATGTGCTCTTGAARGCCRTTTCCCGGGATTCCGCCATGCTGATCTGGCTTGATAGCAAGGTGAACAACAAAAAGGCGCCCAACGAGAACTTTGCCCGGGAGCTGATGGAGCTGTTCAGCATGGGCATAGGACCCTATACCGAGGCCGACGTTCGTGAGTCAGCACGCGCCTTTACCGGATGGGGTTTGAAAAAGAAAGAATTCATATTCCGGGAGAACCAGCACGACTACGGTACCAAAACGTTCCTGGGACGCACCGGGGCGTACAGCGGCGACGACATCGTGGACATTATCATGGAGCACCCGGCCACCGCCAATTTTGTTTGCCGTAAATTGTTCACGTTTTTCGTCCATGACGAACCAGACGCAGCCACGCTGGCTTCACTGGTCTGGACCTTCAACGACACCCGCTACAGCGTGAAAGCCGTCATGAGGCGGATCCTGACCTCTCTCGAATTCTAYTCATMTAAGGCKTATCGRGCCAAGATWAAAAGTCCRGCYGAGTTCGTYGCTGGGACMGTGCGCATGCTGGGCATCGARACCGRCGGYCGGCCTCTGAATKCCCTAACCGACCRCATGGGGCAGATACTCTTCARTCCATTCGACGTATCCGGCTGGCCMGGRGGCGCGGCGTGGATCAATAGCAGCACGTTGCTCCAACGACTGAACTTCGCTAACAAGATAGCCACCGCCCGGGGCCGAAGCTTCAAGTTCGACCCATTACAAGTAGCACAAGATCACGGCTTCAATGCCACCGCGGCGGCCGTGAATCACTTCATATCGYTCCTGTTAGATGGCCAAGCCCCGTCCCAGGACCGCCAGATACTTTTAGATTATGCCCAGGGTTTGGACGGGTTATCCGGAAGCGGCGATTCCAGCGCCACCGTGGATGAAAAACTGCGCAGCCTGGTTTATCTGGTCATGTCCTCGCCAGATTTCCAGTTGGCTTGAACGATGGAGACTCCATGCTAATAACTAGACGGAATTTTCTTAAATCCAGTGTGGCCCTGGTACCGGCGTATGCCTTTCTTCCCTCCGTATTCCGCCGTGCTGTAGCGTCCTCGATCCTAGAGTCACCTACGGGATCAGCCGCTTTTCCGGACCGGACTTTGGTGGTGATTCAGATGGCTGGCGGAAACGACGGGCTAAATACGTTGGTACCCTACTCCGACAACCGTTATTACGACCACCGGCCTAACGTGGCCATCCCAGCGGGCGACCTGCTTCACTTGAACAGCGAAGTCGGTCTTCACCCAGCGATGAGCAAGCTCAAAGAACTCTGGGACGAGGGTGTCTTGGCCATTGTGGAAGGGGTGGGTTACCAAAATCAGAGCTACTCTCATTTCGAGTCGATGCATATCTGGCAAACCGGAGGCAGAAGCGACACCCTGAACAATGGTTGGCTGGGACGATATTTCGATACGTTGGACCGGAGCCAGGACCAGGGATTTCGCGGAATGGCGGTGGGAAGGATTCTACCTCCCGAGTGCTCAACCGCTCACTCTCCCATTCCGGTGGTGGAGAGCGTGGCTTTATATCAGCTTCAGAGCGACCCTCGCTATCCTGACGCGGCCCAGATCCGAGCGGATTCTCTCCTTAAACTCTTTTCGGCTTCGCCACGTGAGACTCCTTACGCCGTGCTTTTGGACAACACCATGGAGGCTGCTTACAAGAGCTCCCAGGCATTGCAAGACGCCGATAAAGCCTACAAATCCGCGGTTGAATACCCCAGCACGTCGCTGGGCAAGGGCCTTCGGCTTTTATCTGAGGCCATAATCGGGGATCTGGGCATCCGAGTGGGGCACGTCACCATTGGCGGATTCGACACCCACGCTAACCAACCGAAGGATCACGACGATCTTCTGAGGACGGTGTCGGAAGCTTTACACGCCTTCTATCAAGACTTGAAGGCCCATGGTAAGGATCGCAATGTGGTGATAATGACGTGGTCGGAATTCGGACGGCGGGTCAAGAGCAACGACAGCGAAGGCACCGACCACGGCAGCGCCGCCCCCCTCTTCATTTTGGGGACGCCGGTGGCGGGAGGATTGTACGGAGAACGTCCCGACTTGGGCTATCTTTACAACGATAACCTAAACTTCACCACCGACTTCCGCACCGTCTATGCCACCGTTCTGGACGATTGGCTCGGCGCATCATCCGAAGCAATCTTGGGGGAGAAGCGGCTGGATACTCTACCGATTCTCTCTCCCCCATAGCCGGTTTTTCGATAGGTTCTTAAACGCCGTTCAGAGACTTTCCTGTTTCCTGAGGCTAGCCGTCATCGTCGCTACTGCCATCGTCATCCCGGTCCCRGCCCCTTCTTCGATCGCGGCCTCGGGGTTTTCTAGGCTCTCTGGCTGCTTCCTTGATGGCCTTTTGAGCATGGCGCCAGGCACTCTTATACNTTTTGATCGCATCGTCGAAATCGTTRTCGGCCTGTTCCGAGTCTCTCYRGKTCAGGTCATCCTGCGCCCTGGCCAACTCCCTATCCACTTGTCTCTGCCGTTTGGGGTCTTGTACCTCCGCAGCCGCGGCGTCATCCAAAGCCGTCTGGGTTAGGACGCGGTCTGCAGCCACCAAGGCATCGATGGCGGCCTNGRAGKMACCSARKGNNCCTCTGCACTGACTTCGTTCCGGCGATGACGGTCATCGTCGTCAAAGTTTTCCTTGAGCAAGTGCATCAGTTGCCTGACGGCGGCCCGCTCGCGGTCGAACACCTTGTGGCCGTGCCTGGTGTCCAAGTGCAGGTCGTCATCCYACAGCCGCGGCTCAAGGCTCTTCTGGACCAAGCTGATCGCCTTTCTGATCCTGCGGGATTCCCCGGCGAATGGAGTGAGGGTATCGATAGCTCCTTYCTTGAGGTCCCTAGGGCCGGAANGCGGCGCGGCGGATACAGTCACCGCTATGRGGTGTGTGGCGTTTTGCGAGGTGACGCATGCCGGGGACGGCGTACCGCAGCCGTCCGGGTCCCCGCCGTCGGTTGCCCGTACTTGGATGGTGGCGTTGCCCTCGGCCSAGGTGTCGATGATCARTTCGCGGGTCGGGCTGATGGTCGCGGTTGCGACCAGCGGATTGCTCGTAGTCGCGATCCAATCTATGTCAACGGGRGCGGTCTCCACGTCCGAAACTTTGTCGTCCAAGGTGGTCGATGAAGACGCACCTACAACCAGTGTGAGGCTTGAAGGTAGACCAGCCAACACCGGAGCGTCGTTAACCGGGCTGACGTCAATAGTTGCCGTGGCGGTGTTGCTGACCGTCAGCRCGGTGTCTGTAGCTTGGTAGGCGAAAGAGCCGCCGCTGCCGTTGTGGTTCAGGTCGRGAACCAGTGGCACTGGTCCGGTGACTGGACCCACGATGGGACCGCTAACCCCGGTTAGGCTAAGGGCTACGATTTCAATCGCGATGGTGTCGCCGGCATCGGGGTCAGTACAAGCCAGCGAGACCGAACCGGAAACATCCACGGTGATTGGCGCGGTCACGTCGGGGCAGACGGTGCGTCGTTCACTGGAGTGACATCAATGGCTACGGTGCCGGTGTTGCTGATGGCCGAACTGGTGTCGGTGGCCTGGTAGGTAAAAGAGCCACCGCTGCCTTCATGGTTCAAGGCCGGGTTCAGAGGCACCGGGGCGGTGACCAAGCCGGGGACGGGCCCGCTGACGCCGGTCAGGTTGAGGGCTACGATTTCGATTTCAATAGAGTCTCCGGTGTCGACGTCGGTGCAGGCCAGGGAGACCGACCCGGAAATATCCTCAGTGATTGTCGCGGTCACGTCGGGGCAGACCGGGGCGTCGTTGACCGCGGTCACGTCGATAGACGCCGTGCTGGTACCGCTGACCGCCCCGATGATGTCGGTGGCGAAGTAGGTGAAGGAACCGCCGCTGCCGTTGTAGTTCAGGTCGGGAACCAGTGGCACTGGTCCGGTGACTGGCCCCACGAGAGGACCGCTGACGCCGGTCAAGCTCAGGGCTACAATTTCGATAGCTATGGTATCGGCGGCGTCGGGGTCGCTACAGGGCAGGACCGCAAAGTCCGGGGTGTCTTCGGTCAGTGTAACGCTCAGGTCGCTACAGACTGGGGCGTCGTTTACCGCAGTCACTGAGATGGTCGCCGTGCCGGTGCCGCTTACGGCGACGCTGGTGTCGGTAGCTTGGTAAGTGAAGGAGCCGCCGCTGCCGTTGTGGTTCAGGTCTGGGTTCAGAGGCACTGGGCCAGTGACCGGACCGAGGAAGGGACCGCTGACACCGGTCAGGCTAAGGATCAGGATCTCGATGGCGATGGTGTCGCCGATATCGGGGTCGCTACAAGGCAGCGAAACCGACCCGGAAACATCCTCCGTTATTGTCGCGGCTATGTTCGGGCAGACCGGGGCGTCGTTGATTGCCGTTACAGCAATGTCCACGATGGCGGTGTTGCTTGGGGCCCGAGCGGCGTCTTTAGCTATGTAGGCGAAGGAGCCGCCGCTGCCATTGTGGTTCAGATCCGGGTTCAGAGGCACTGGGCCGGTGACCGGGCCCACCAGGGGACCGCTGATGCCGCTCAGGCTCAGGGAAATGATCTCGATGGCTATGGTGTCGCCAGCATCGACATCGTTACAGGACAAGGAGGCCGCTCCGGCGATGTCTTCGGTCAGGGTAACGCTCAGGTCGCTACAGACTGGGGCGTCGTTTACCGCAGTCACTGAGATGGTCGCCGTGCCGGTGCCGCTTACGGCCAGGGCGGTGTCGGTAGCCTGATAGG
>NVSQ01000052.1 GCA_002401285.1 SAR202 cluster bacterium | reverse complement strand
AGCGGCACTTCCTTGAGCAACACTATGGCGCTGGTCAGCAGGTGGTTCCGCCGGAGACGCGGCACGGTAACGGGGATCAACGCCACGGGCCTGGCTGCGGGCGGCTTCTTGATCGTCCCCTTCGCCGCCTACATGTTGGAGGCAACCGGCTGGCGGATCACTTGGGCGATTCTGGGTATGTTGGTCCTGGGGTTGGGCGTACCCTTGTCATACCTGTTCTTGCGCGATGACCCGTCTAAGATGGGGCTGCAACCCGATGGCGATCCCGAGCCACCAGTCGAAGGGCCAACTGAAATCCCGGACCGGCCAAGAGGACCTTTGGAGGTGGACCGATGGGCTCAGGCGTTTCGCTCTTGGCCCATTTGGCAGTTATCCGGCTCATATTTCGTGTGCGGATTTACCACGTCGATCATTTCGATTCACTTTGTGCCTTTTGCGATTGGACAAGGGATTTCCCCCGTTTTGGCGGCCACGATCTTCAGCTTCATGATGGCCTTGAATATGGTCGGCAGTTTGAGTGCGGGATTCCTCTCGGACCGGTTCGGCGGAAGCAAGAACTGGCTAGCTCTGGTTTACTTCTGCCGGGGCAGCGCCTATGTACTGCTGTTGCTGGTGCCCGGGGCCATGGGATTGTGGGTTTTCGCCGCCGTTGCCGGACTGTCTTGGGTCGCCACCAACCCGTTGACCACATCCCTGACGGCCGATGTTTACGGCGTTCGGGCCCTGGGGACCATCGGGGGGATTTCCTTCTTCTTCCACGCTATGGGGGCCGTTATCAGCGTGCCCATGGCTGGGTTTCTTTACGACGCCACTGGTTCCTATACCATTCCCTTCGCCATTGCCGGGTCTCTGCTCTTCCCCGCGGCAATATCGGCGTTTACCATCCGGGAGCGCAAATACTCTTCGCGTTATGCAGCGGCGCCGGCCATCTCGGGCGCCTCCGGAGATTGATCCGCGATGTCGTGGGGTTCACCTSWGGCGANNGTTGSMYRYSSWSSYGANTKGGMTGNNTCMANNKGMYSKGCTRGATNNCNNRWKGRSCKGCTKGNNGRYKKSTTGGGCGGCTTGGGCGATTGGGGAGTARTRGCCTTGGCCGGCGCWATGATCTTGGTCATCCCAGTAGGTTTAATGGTTCTGTACTTCTCGCAGCRCAAGCGMGGGGRCTACGATGCCGCRGTCGACTAATATTGAGTGYGACGTTCYGGCAAGCCGCATATYGTTCGTTTRAGGTCTAATACGCCSGCCTTGGCGCAAGCCCWTGCGGGRRAYGCTTGTYACCTGGGAACCGGGCWCGSCTGTCGATTCGTCATRGATACCCATATTTTGYCTTCATGCACTTRCCCCRMGCCCTAAATTGACCTCGGSCTAMGTGGTTACTATAATGGGTAGCCNTCAGGCACTAAAAAGGCCAATGGTCCTCGGCGYTGTATGGCGCGGTYYGCCCCGGCATCGAGGAATAAATCTGGGAGGAAATTGGATGGTTAATCAACAAGCGGCGCTATTGMGACCCGAGACATTGATCGMAGAGTTCAAAAAGATTGGGGTGACTCATATCGTCACCATACCGGATAGCGAAACCAACTATCTTTACGAATTGATGCAGGAACAGGACTGGCTCAGTGTTGTCCCCGCCTCTCGCGAGGGGGAAACCTTTGCCATCGCCCTCGGCCTCTCGGTAGGCGGGAAGGTGCCGGTCTGCCTGATCCAAAATACCGGCATGATGGAATCTGGCGATTCGATCCGGGGAATGGCGCTGGACGCCGGTTTCCCCTTGCTCATGGTTGTCGGGTACCGGGGCTGGAACCGCCACGGAGTTATAACCGATACGGCGGCGCGGTACACCGAGCCCTTCCTGAACGCCATGGGGGTTAATTACTACTTGGTTGAGACCGACGAAGATGCGGAACGTATCTCCATCGCATACGAAGAGGCCAAGACCAACAATCGTCCAGTGGCAATCTTGGTGGGAGATGAATACCACGGCTTTAACAGAATATGACCCGGCACGGTCTTAAAGAATCAATCAAGTAATCTTGAAATCATCGGAGGCAGATTTTGATTAACGCGGATGATATGTTCCGGACGTTTCAACCACTTCGGGAAGATGCATTGGTTATAGTAACCGGAACCGCAGGGAAGCACTGGGTAGATCACACCACCAAGCAGAACCGCGACCTTAATATGGGTGGGGCTATGGGTCACACGACTCCGGCCGCTCTGGGGTTGGCGCTGGGTTTGCCGGACGAGAAAGTGGTGCTGTTCGATTCCGAAGGCGCTCTACTGATGAATCTGGGCATCATCGCTACCATCGCCGGGCAGGCGCCCAAGAATTTCGTGCACTTGCTGATGGATAACGAATGTTATGCCACCACCGGTGGGCAGCCCGTCCCCAACGCTCAGGATATCAACTATGCCGGCATGGCCAAAGAGGCCGGCTACGCTGCGGCCTACTCCTTTGACAACATTGARGACTTCGCCACCAACATCGGAAAAATCATGCAGGAANCCGGGCCGGTGTTCGTGGCGATGAAGATCGTGCCGGAAGTAGAGAACGAGCCCATCGGCCAGCGCACTCGCCGGCCATCCCGTAGCCGGGCCGAGACGATCCGGACATTGCGGGAGGAGTTGGGAATCTCGTAAGCAGGACCTAAGACTGATCGATCAACACATGATCGTTAATGGATTCAGAGCCTCCGGAACAGTTTCCGGAGGCTCTTATTTTCGGGATCTCTGTACGGTATATCGGCCCTGAATTCAAGCCAGAATCGCCGTTCGCCTTGACATCAGTGACTGAACCTATATCATCAGATCGACGGAGCAAAGGCTCCCAATAGTACCGTCACCATCGCGAATATACATTAAAGATTTGGCGGCTGAATGAGGTTTGAGGAGCGAGAGGTCTGTTTTGCGCCCGTGTTTCACGCACGGAATCTCGCCCTTTGCGCCATCTTCATGCTGATCGTTCTTCCCGCGCTCTTGGCTCTCCTCATTCCCCTTTACCTCGTCATTATGGTGCTTACTTTGGGACGTGGCAGACCCAAAGAGGAAGTTGGTTGCGCCATCAAACGGATCTGGTACGTGGCAAGTCACTGCAGGAGAGGCAACGACGACGCGTCATTGGTTTTATAGATCTGGAAGCTGGAGCAAACGAGGCTTGGAGATTACTTGGCTGTCACTCATTTCAAATACATCATGGGGCAGGAGTTGAGAGAGCGGGCATCAGCCGCTTTCGCGACAACCCCTCACAAACTGATAGTAGCGCGCCGGGGCTACTTTGAAGGACAGCCGGCCTATAACTTGGACGAAGCGGACACCGGCGAGTTCCGGGGCTGGTTCTCCGAAGACATGCTGGAGCCCTACGAAACGCCCCTAGTACAAACCCCGGCCGAAAACCCTGACAATTCCAACGGCAAATGACTTTAACAAGTTACTAAAGTGGCTGCTATCCAGCCCAATTCGCCGGAACGGGGAAGCCGGCCGGGCGCCCGAAAGTTAGATCAGCCGGAAGCGTGCCAGCGGACGAATTTCAACCCCAAGCAGTATGGGTCGGGCCAAGAGGATAGGGAAGGGGCGCAWTTGGGACACTCGGTGTGGTTGTGGCTGCCGCCTTCACTACAGGCTAGACAGGTACAGATGTACTGGTTTCCGCAAGTTCGGCACATGTGCGGGTGTTCTACCGTGATTAGATTAGATAGCGACATTGACGCTTTCCTCGGCGCTTAGCTGCCTTGATCGGCATTTCCAACCAGACAACGGCGTATTTAGACTGGGGCCAGTATATGCGAATGCCCCGGCACTCCCGTTGCATTCCGCGAACGGGATTGGGCCAAAATGCGCCGCCTGCCAGTCGCGCCTTTGCTAACTTAGTCTGCGGCTAGAGGAAATTATCAAAAAGGGTGTCAACACCGTCACCAGATGGGCAGCCCACCCCGTCACGCACGGGGGGCAAGAGCGGGACGATCTCGAGAATTCCCGGGCCAACACGGTGAAGCGATCATGGTGTGATTGCTGGAAAAAGCTCCTYMATGCTGACTACACGGGGCGCCAGGCCCTGGTCCACCACATACTGGGAGAGTCCCTCTAAGGCGGGCCGGTTGGACTCAACGCCGTAGGACCAGTAGTCTGATCCGAAGATCCGCCGGCTTTCCTCCAAATGGTCGATGAGGAACGGCAAGGTTAACGCCAAAGCGTCGGTGTCGTACAATCCCCCGACCGCCAGGTCCTTGGCCTGGGAAAATGCATCGTACAAACTTGCTGCAACCCATGGATGTTCCCGGTGGACGTCTTCCCGGATTACCACGGTGTGCATGATGGGGAAAATCCCGGTTCGCCGGTAGTAGTCCTGCTCCACCTCCTTGAAGTTGGGAAACAGGCGGGCGATCGTCGGAGAGCCGTTCAAGAACAGGTTGGGGATGTAGGTGGCGAAYAGAGCGTCCAGTTCGCCATCAGCCAGCATTCCCTCCAAGGTCTTATCTTCGGGTATGAACTCCAGATGAATATCGGCTGGCAGGTCCAGGGGAACTAAAGGCGCGGGCGCGGGTGTATCCTGTCCGCCCATGAACCAAGTCATCTCKTGAGGCGAAACTCCGTACTCGTGTTGCATCAGCCCTTTGATGAATACTCCGGCGGTGGAACTGTATTGGGGCAAGCCTATCCGTTTGCCCCGCAGRTCMGCAGGCTCGWTGATGCCGGCATCGTGGCGGACGTAGATGCAGTCGTGGCGGAATATCTTAGAGAGCATCACCGGAATCGCCACGAAAGGGCACTGATCTCGAGCTTTTAGGATGACATAAGACGCCAAAGACATCTCCGACGCGTGGAACTCCTGGTCTTGGAGCATGCGTGGGAAAATCTCCCTGGGACGCAACACAGTGATGTCGAGATTGATCCCTTCAGGTTGAACACGTCCGTCGGTCAATGGCCGGGTTCGGTCATAATCCCAGCAGGCAATGTTGAGGTCTAGATTTGGCATGTGGCCTCCGGTGTCGTCTGGTCTTGATTAAACCCGGCATCAGCCAGGGCAACTAACGTCTGACAGACATGTTACCCCAATAATGATTAACGAGACCGTTGCCGGCTTGGGACGCTTGGGGGTTCCCCCGTCTCATTAAAACAAGCCCCGCCTGGGCAAGGCAGGTTTCCACGGAAGCGTCCAACCGGAATACAGAAAGGAGTGGAACTGGCGGGCGAAGGGCTCAGCTTCCGGAGCCACTGAAGTATATCGGTGGGATGGTGATCGGTCATCAGCCAAGAAAGGCGGCCACGGGAAATTCCTTCCCGTGGCCGCCTTCGGCATGATCTTTTTAGAGCGATTATGGTGTGGTTAGCKTGATTGTCAAAGTACCTACGCCGGTAAGGCCACCGCTATCCTCGGACCGCGMCTCGATGGTGTGGTTGCCAACCGCACCGATGACGTTCCCAGGAACATTCATCGTAGGCCCGGTCACCCCGACCGGGTTCCCGTCGATGTACCACTTTATGGCAACCAGTAGGGTGCCACTGTTGTCATTGTCGTCGGTAACTGCGGCGATAAAGACCAAGTTGGGTGTTCCGGCGGTCGTCCCGGTAGTGGGTCCCGTCACGGTCACCAACGGCGCGGTGTTGGCGGCAGGGGTGCTCACATCCACTGAGGCGGTRCCGGTCGCACCWCCGCTGTCGGTGACSGTGAGGGTKATACGGAACTCGTYAGATGCGGAGARAGAGACGAAAGTRCCGCTGYTTACCCCAGTTGCGGTTTGCAATACATTCCCCWRGTTGGACGTRCGTACSAKCACCCAATCCATGTCGGCGGCTGGGATAGTGCCGTCCTCGGCGTCCAAACCAAGACCGGTAAAGTCGATGGTATTGCCGATTAGAATAGCCGATAGTATTGTCGCCAACGGTGGAGAGTTGGTGGGTGTTGGCGGCGGTATTGGCGTCGGCGTAACAAATGGTGTCGACGACGGTGAAGGTGTGGTAGGTGTGGGCACAGGGGTGCTCGTCGCGGAGACGGACGGGTTCTTGATCACAACTGCCAGCCGTCCGGCAACGGGCGAGAAAATATCCACGACTTGGATCGTCGAATGCTCTTCCGTAAGCCAGCGGTATACCTTGCTGACCGACGGATTGGTGATGAGACTCTCCTCCGGAATTATAACGACTCCGGCGGCGTCCTGGGCTTTGTCGAATATGGTTATTATCCAGGTTTCGCTAGCCTCGTTATGGGCCTTGGTGAGACCGGTTCGGTCCATGTCTATGAAAAGTTTGCCGGGCACACCGGCAGTGCCGGAGGCGCCGATGGTGAAGCTGTGGGTAAGGGACGTGACGCCCTCTTTTACTCCACTGATGGGGCTGTTGTCGGCGTCGCTGACGGCTGCGCCATAGATCGGCGTCATCTCCCATTCATGGGCTCTGCCAGTCGCGATGATATCGGTATCCACGCTGATCTCATGGCCGGACCGCCAAATGTTGTCGGTTCCAAATGTGATTTGAAGTGTTCCAACTTTGCTTCCGGCCGGTAACGTCCGGCCTCCAAGGCCGAATCCCCCAGGGCCGATGACCCGAAGCTTCTTCAACGCCGCCCTATTTTTCCCCATTTTCAAAGTGAAGGTGACAACCGGATTGCCCAAGGGAATCGTGTTGCTGAATGAGGCGTCAAATCGGCTGTCTGAAGGTGGGGCGAACGCGGCTCCGTCGTCCGCGATGAAGATCCTCCCGGTCCCGGTGTCGATCCGAAAACTCACCAAAGCCGCCKAATCGGGAATTTTCTTGAGGAAGTCGGGGACGAAGGTTTTGGTAGGGTCTTGGGGCAACTTGGCATCGAAGTCGATCTCCCTTACACCTAATTCGTCTTCTCCGCTGGGCAAGGCTGATACCGGAAAAGTTTCAGGAAATGAGGCATTCAAGAATCGGTCGGCGGCGGTCTCCATGGCACTGGCGTCGCTGAGGATCTGGGCGTTTATACCTTGCCCGCCTAGGCCGGTCACAGCGCCGGCGGTGATTCCGGCCAAGATACCTATGATGGCCATCACAGCCAGAAGTTCGACAAGAGTAAATCCTTCAGCTCTTCGCCGAAAGGCCACTAACCGGGCACAAGCCCGGCCCATCGAGGGTGGTACAACCCTGGCGCCAGCCTTTAGGTATTTCAAAGTGCTAACCATAAAAACCCGATCCCGCGGGTGGCCAGACCCGCCCATTCGAATACATCGAATTGTGCGCTCATGGAATCATTGCAGAATCACCCTTTTTAGTGATTGTGGGGTGAAAAATGGGTTAGCCCGGATGGAACCAACAGGGGTGTGGCGGTGGTGTGACGAATGGGATGATGGAGATTGGGGCGCCGGTCCTTTGGCCGGTCATGTAGTATGATTCGGCCATTCTCTACAGCCGCAACGAACTCCAAGTCCGGTGTGTGGTATTAGCCTATCCCGGACCGATCGGTGACAATTTGGCCTTTCGCGACTTCTGAAACGACGGAGACCCGCCAGAGAAACCCGTTAACCGTTTAGTAGCTCTGATCCCTTTGGCGATGGCGCTCTTTGCCCTCGGATATGACGTCTACAGCTTTTACCCCGAAGTTGGAGCCAGGTGCCTGATCTTAACGATCGGGCGCTTCAACTTGYCACCGTCGATCGGCCTACTATAGCCCTGGACTTTGGGACCGGTTTTACCGNKSCMKGGKWSAWKTCYAYSSSGAWGSCMKMKSWWKYWWYATNCKRHKKMKYCSASKTKKCWGKSSAGCGGGNMWRCSBGSTGNTGMWKMARYMSWCRTANMATCNMSWWCTRRKRKGMMTMCGKGGAWGNASANYSGRMSTKMWWRCGGTGATGTTRATGCCCAGCTAYATAGGAGTAAAGCTTGYCCCCGGCGAYCACRCKGTCCGCATGGAGTACCGGCCTCGTCCACTCAGGGGCATCCTGTTGGTTGCGGGTCTATCAGTTCTCGCCCTGATCGCCCTAGTAGAGCGGCATAAAGAGCGGTTCAGCCTTTGGTTGACCGGACTGATTTCGGACCGCCTCGCCGCGCTTAGAAAGGGTTAGCCGCAGACAAATCTGAGGCCGGTCGGTTTCTCGTTCCGACCGGCCCCACAGATGGAACACCACTGAACAAACTGGTTAGCCAGGCGGCTAAACGCCCCTGAAGGCGCCCGATTGAATCAATGGTTCCAGCCGGACCGAAGGGTCCAGCGGATTCCTGGCATTGGCTGAGGCGATGAAGCGGTCGGCGTCTTCCTGCAGCATCAGGTCCTCGCTCAGACGTTCTTCGCACRCTCTAGTCACTGCTGCTATATAGGCCTCGTGGCTGGGGTAACGTTCTTCGATGGACGGSCGGGGATCGCCCTTGGCCTCCCGCTCYGMCTTGGTTCGGGCGAAGGGGACGAAGCTTCCCGTGTTCATCCACTGCTCCCCCTCGGCATAGCCGGCCTTGCGCAGGGACCAGCCGTTGCAGGTGCCCAGAGGAACCTCGATGTCCGGATAGCGCAAACCGGCGATGGTATTGCCGTCAGTATCGATCTGGGGTACCCGCAAGGGATATTCTTCGCCGGGAACCGGCTCTGGCGGAAAGATGCTCATGATGCCGTGAGTCTCGAACTTGGGGCCGTAGTTATAGCGCATCAGGCGGCTAGGTCCTTTGGGGAGGTTGACGCCGGGGATCGCGGGATACCTCGCGAGAACCTCCTCAGCCTTTACCAGAGTGCCGTCCGCGGTGCTGGGTAAGAGTGACGGCGGTGGGGGCGTTCCGTCGGTTGCCCACCGGTCCAGGAGGACCATGATGGCTCTCCTAAAGGGGATGGCGGAGATGGCGTTGGGTGTTAACTGACCGATCCAATCTGGGTCGTCCAAGGCCCGCACCATGTGGGGCGCGCCGGTGAGATGGTACATGCGTGCGTTGGCGGGAATCTCAACGTCGCTGGCGTCGGTGGGGTTGGTGTGGGTGGGCGATACGTGGCGCACCCAGTAATCGCCCTCGGTGTGGAGATGGATCACCAGCGGGTCGGTTCCCGGACGCTGCCACAGTCCCTCGTTGCGCTCCGTGAAAGGGTCGGGTACGGCGGCAAAGGTGAAAGGATAGCACTCCGCCGGCCAGGAATGCTCTTCATGCTGGCGGGGATAACGCCCGACCTGGGCAAAGCGCTGGTTCTGGAACAGGCGGCCGCTGCCGGTGTGGGTATGGACGGCGTCGAAGACTGCCCGTCCGGCGGCGTCTTCGTTCCAGCCTTCGTAAACGAATTCGCGAATGACCCGCCCGCTTAGAGAGCCCCCGGTGCCGTAGATCTTCTCCACGTGGCCTGCCAACGGATTGGCGTTCCCGGCGTGGTCGTGGGTTTCGTTCTTAAGCATGGAAAGCAGGTCTCGGATACCCAAGAAGCCCAGGTTCATCACCCGTGACCCTTCGGTATCATAGATAAATTCGTAGATCCAACCCGTCTTGAAGCCGCCGTTGATGTATAGGTCGTTGATCGACGGTGTCAGCGCCACCTCCCCGTCCTTGGTCTCTGCCTTGGCTAATTCCCACTCCGAGTCCGCTATGGGAATCCGAGGGTCAGTTTCGTTCTGCCGCATGGTTAGGGTGGCGGTGGCCCGGTCTAGAACGGGATAGGGTTGGACATCGGGGCCGCGTTCCGCGCCGGCGCTGACACCCACCGAGAGGATGCCATTGGCCATGGGGTTGAATTCCTGCCTTACCCTGCCTTGCAGCGGCTTGCCGTCTTGCAGCGCCAAGGGCAGGTTGGCGACGATGTTGCCGCCCCGGTCGATGAGGTCACCCTGCCACCCGGACCACACCAGAGTGTATCCCTGGCGCATCAGGAAACCGTCACCGGCGTACTCGGGCTTGGACATGTCTGTGCCGACACCGTAGTTGAAGCCCAATAGGCCCCGGTTGCCCCGGTTGGAGAACTCATAGAAGATGCGCTGGTTCCCCCGGTCCAGGTCAACGGGCTTGATAATGTCCAATGTCCCCGAAAACTCGACCAGCCCTTGGGAATTGCGCGGGGCTAGCTCCAGGTCGACGATGTTCGGCAGTCCCTGCTCGTCCGGATCAATGGCGAAGTGGACCTTTCCGAACAGGCGCTCGTATGGCCCGGTGTCGCCAAAAGATCYGCCACCGGCAAATGGTTCTCTCCGTTCGATCTCGAGACGTATTTGGTTTCCGGCCATGAWTATCYACCTCCGRGRGCGTCTTGGAYGCYMRMCGCSRACAGTATACTTGGCATGACCCGTCATGGCGATTCAAAGATTGAACGACTTTACCTCACCATAMCCCCCGTCTCGATTGTGACATCATTAACAATGTTGACGTGAGACATCGCGCAGAATAACATGATRCCGTCACCCTMGTGRAACTGGATTTCGCCGTGCCTATCTGCTGGTCTATTGGAATGGGGAAGCGGGATCACCGCGGGTCGCCAGACGGTTTCACAAGATGACCGATAAAGGATTGCCATAGTCGACACTTGACACGCGGCAGCCGCTATGGTAAAMCCACTATTACTTTATAACGATTCAAAGGAGAGTAAGGATGGCAGATAAAGAGATAGCGTTGATGGCACACCTGATGCGCCGTGCTGGCTTCGGGGCCACCTTCGAGGAGTTGGAGACCCGCTCCGTCAAGGGCTACGAAGCGACGGTTGACGAGTTGCTCGATCCCGAAGGCCAGCCGGAGTTAGAGCGAGACCTGATGATGCGGTATCAGCCCCAGTGGGTCTCCCAAGCCGGCCTAGAAGGTCAGCAGGAAGAATGGACCTACCGCATGATCAACACCAAGCGTCCGCTGGAAGAAAAGATTGCCTTGTTCTGGCATCAAATCTTCGTCACGGGCCATGCCAAGTGCGAGTACCCCAAGCAGCAAACGATCGAGTTTGACATGTTCCGGCGCGACGGCCTGGGCAAATTCGACAATCTCCTGCAGGGTTTGGCCAAAGACCCGGCCATGGTGTTCTACCTGGACAATTGCATGAGCCACAAAGACGCCATCAATGAGAACTGGGGCCGTGAGCTCCTGGAGCTGTTTTCCATGGGCGTCGGCATGGACGGCCAGATCAACTACACCGAGGACGATGTTAAAGAGTGCGCCCGGGCTTTCACCGGGTGGACCGTGACCAACTCCATACCCAGGTATCCCTACGGCAAATACGAGGCGAAGTTCATCTACGACTCGGGCGACCATGACTTCGGCGAGAAGACATTCTTGGGTGAGACCGGAAACTGGAACGGCGAGGACATTATAAACATCGTCGCCAAGCAACCTGGCACTGCCAGGTTCATCTCACGGCACCTCTATAACTTCTTCGTGGCCGACGAGCCCCAGGTTCCCGCCTGGCAGGACACTGCGCCTGGAGACCCGGCAACGATCAAGTTGCTGGAAGACGAATATTTCCGGACCAACTACGACATCCGCTCCATGTTGCGGGTGCTGTTTAACTCCGATGCATTCAAAAACGCTCGCTTCAGCAAGGTGAAGAGCCCCACCGAGACGGTGGTGGGCACCATGCGATTGGTGGGCGATTTYAGCGTCCCCAAACCCGGCATGAATGCCATGGCGCTTAACATCCGCTACATGGGCCAGGACCTGATGAACCCGCCCACGGTAGAGGGCTGGCATACCGGACGGGAATGGATCGATAGCGGCACATTGGTGGAACGGATCAACTTCACTGCGGATGCGGTGGGGAATACCAGCCACCCTGGGATCCAAGCCATCATCCGGCGTCTGGGCTCACAAGGCCCGACCATCACACCGGAGCAGTTAGTGGATGGGTGTCTAGATATGTTGGGGGCTTACGAACTCGCTGACGTGACCCGGAACGAGATGCTCTCGTTGGCCAGATCCGAGGGCGAGATCCGGACCGGATCCAAGGAGTTCGAGGACCGRGTGGGCCAGATGCTYCAATCCATCGTAGCCACCACAGARTATCTATTCGCATNNAAAYYKMNCWCTCMSCWYKYRGSASWSNGMTNTSAGSYSMKGSSKMNCMCSSMYWWSCKGAMNCTKMSNNCYSAWCRMKGRKRRMKGAMASSKTAKTWGNGAGGAGAAATAATGACGTCCACCAAGAAAGATCCGGTGTTGGTGGTGCTCCAGTTGTCTGGYGGCAATGATGGGTTGAATACMATCATCCCTTACACCAACCCCCTTTATAACGACAACCGGCCCGCCGTCCGGGTACCGGATGACCAAGTCCTACAGATAAATGACACCGTCGGTTTCAATCCGGCGATGGCGCCGATGAAACGCCTGTACGACGAGGGTAAATTAGCCATCATTCAAGGTATAGGCTATCCATCCCCCAGCCGTTCCCACTTCCGCTCCATGGATATCTGGCACACCTGTGAGCCGGAAAAGGTGGGCGATGAGGGCTGGCTGGGCCGGGCGATATCAGAACTTGACCCAACCAAAGAGAACGTGCTGACCGGAGTGAACTTCGGGCGCGGTCTTCCCCGTGCCATGGTGGCTCCCGGCGTCCCAGTGGCCTCGGTGGGCAACCTGGAGTCTTACGGCGTTCTCACCGGCATTGAGATAGAAGAACAGCGCGCCAAGGCTCTTGACGTGTTCTCCCGGGTCTATTCCCCAATGATCGGTCAAGGGCCGGTGCTGGACTACTTCGCCCACACCGGCCTGGACGCGTTGAAGGGCGCCGATATCCTCAGCACCGCGCCCGAGTCCTACTCGTCCACCATAGAATACGGCTCTGACTCGGTCGCTCAATACATGAGAAACATCGCCCAGGTGCATCTAGCCAACCTGGGGACACGGGTCATGTACACCACGGCCCCATACAACAGCTTCGACACACACGCCGGGGAGTTGGCGAATCACACCAAGTTGTGGTCCGAGACTTCCAACGCCGTGGCCGATTTCTACGATGACTTAAAAGAGCACAACGCCGGTGACAATGTGGTACTGCTGGTRTTCACCGAGTTCGGACGCCGGGTCCACGACAACGGCTCCGGGACTGACCACGGCGCGGGCGGCGTTGCCTTCGTCATCGGCGATGCCGTTAAGGGCGGCCTGTATGGCGAGTACCCGTCTCTGGAAGCGAACAAACTGAACGAGGGCGACCTTGCATTCAACAACGACTTCCGTGGACTTTACGCCACGCTGTTGGAAAAGTGGATGGGTCTGGATTCCAAACCCATAATCAACGGCTCCTTCGAGCAGATGGCCTATCTTTAAACGATCTGAGTCTGTAGGAACCAAACTTACTGAGAGGCTTAAATGACTACTATCACCCAGATTTCCCATATAAATCTGCAATACAGCCAYACCATCGGCCGGGGCGAGCAGTTCGGGCCCGGATTTACCTATCCCGTTCAGATGGCCAAGGGCGAAGGCGACATGATGTATGTGCTATGCCGCTCGCCTGAGTACCGGCCGGAGGGCACTCGCATTGTTGTATGCACCGCCGGCGAAGAATACATAAAYGTCTTCGCCMGGGGMGTCARCMACCAAGGRCCCCACGAATACAACTTCGAAGATGGCTCTCTGGTYTGGCCMACCTGCGTCGCTTTAGACAGTSAACAAAACGTTTAYGTGTCTGACGAGTGGCTGAACCGAATCTCCGTCTATAACAAGGACGGCGACTACCTYARGAAATGGGAYATRAGCGAGGGCGCCGGAGAWGGCGAGATCAACCGCCCATCCGGCTTGGCCTTCGACAAAGACGACAATCTCTATCTGGTGGACAGCTTGAATCACCGGATCCAGAAATTCTCCAAAGATGGTAAGTTCCTGTCAAAGTGGGGCACCGAAGGGAGTGGCGACGGCGAGTTCAACATGCCTTGGGGTATCGACCTTGACGCCCAAGGAAACGTGTATATCGCCGATTGGCGCAACGACCGGATCCAGAAGTTCACTCCTGATGGCAAATTCCTGATGAAGATCGGTTCGTCGGGTTCCGGTGAAGGACAGTTAAACCGGCCCACCGATGTGGCCGTGGACAATGACGGCGTCATCTACGTCGCCGACTGGATGAACGACCGGATCCAGGTGTTCGACACGGAAGGTAACTTCGTCACCCTGCGAACCGGAGACGCCACCGTCTCCAAGTGGGGCAAGGACAAGCTGGACGCGAATGCGGAGATGTGGGGAGAACGTGACCGGGCCGAGGGTCTGGAACGAGAGAGGCTGTTCTGGGCTCCTTCAGGCATCACGGTCGATGACGACAACAACGTTTTCGTCTGCGAAAGCCCTCGCAACCGCATCCAGGTATACCGCAAGCAGTCCCCAACCTTTGCGGGGCCCCGGCTGTAGACAATCCCGGTAGCTAAGAATCGATGAAGGCCCACCGGCGGCTCGGACGGATGCTGGTGGGCCTTCTTTAGTCTGTAGTCCGTTTCTGTGAACCGATCATTGCTCCGAAAATAGATTTGCCAACCTGCGGCCGCACACTTCGTTATTCCGACACCAGCCCTTCCGCTGAAGGGCGGCGAGGAATCTTGGGATGGGGGAACGGCCACACAACAGATTCCAGTAAAACATCACTCACCTTTACCTAGTCACCGTACCAATCTTAACTGGGAGATGCCCCTGTCAATCGACAGTGGGGCTCGATAAAGCATGGCCACAACGGTTGCCCGCATCCCTTATCTGGGATGCGAGCCCTTCTACTACGACATGGAACGCCGCGGCATTGAGGTGCGGAACATAGCGCCCGCCATGATCGCGTCGGCCCTTCTCAATGGTGAAGTCGATTCCGGACCGGTCCCTATAACCGACTGCGTTCTCTTGAATGAAGGGTTTCAGCCGTTGTCAGGGTTCTGCATCACAGCCGTCAGCCACTCGGGCGCCATCGTTCTTCACTCCAAGGCGCCCATCGCGGATCTGAGAGGCTCGAGTATTTCTATCCCTGATGAATCATCCCAGGACCGAACCTTATTGAGAATGTTGTTGACCCTAAAACATGGGGTCGACCCCGTTTACTTCTTGGACTCCCAGGACTCTGAGCAGTCCCATGACGCCCTCCTCCTGGCGGGTAACCAGGCGTTACGCCGGCGGCGGGGCGTACGGGGCTTCCCCCACCGGTACGACTTGGCGGAAGAGTGGCGGGAGTGGACCGGCTTACCCTTAGTTTTCTTCCGTTGGATGGTGCGCACCGGAATGGAGCGTCCGGACGCGGCCATCCTGGAGGATGCCCTGTTCGTTGGGCAGGAGGACTGGCTGGACAACCTGTACCGCATGTCCGGCCCGCGGGACGACCTGCTGATGCTTCCCAAGGACGTACTGGAGCATATCCAAAGCCTCCGTTTCTATATGGGAGTACCGGAGCAGAAGGCTATCGACCTGTTCAACCAGCACCTGGAAAGCCTTGAGCTGAACGGGAAACTRTAGGCGCAACGCGATGGCTCAAGCAGCCGCGATTCCAGGCGTGACCGCAGTCTCATTTAATTGAATCGCGGGNTMSRMWAATANGTCCAGCGMMGKCTAAAATTCGSTTTACMTACARAGKTGGSACTTTACTTGCGATATATTTTACGACTGTAGCTTGGAATTTGTATYATGACTCTGAATACATCGGGCAATGCAACATCATGAAACCCGCCTTGACATCATGCAATTCGATTATTACTATTTGCGGGCATAGGTACGGACTTCGACCCCAGGGAGAGAATCGAATCCCGTTAGCGTTTAAAAGCGTACGTTAAAGAACAAAAGAAGCCCCAGGTGACTCCGCCTGAGAAACTAATCACCCGGGGCCATGAGTCGAACGCGCGAAACACACGCGCCAACTTTTATTCTAGTAAATCTATCAACAGCGCTTCTTGGTTGGATGAGCCGGAAATTCCTGCATGGTCGGGCATTCCTGATTCCCGACTTCGCGGACCCAGCCACTCCGGAAGCGCCGATTCGGTTTAAATGGCACCGAGTAGCATTACTCAAGACCAGACAAACGTAGGCCTACCTGATTCAACATTGGAGGGAAGATCATGACGCACCGTTCGATCTCTAGCCCCAAAGCGTTATTCCTGACA
>NVSQ01000114.1 GCA_002401285.1 SAR202 cluster bacterium | reverse complement strand
GGCGTTACTTTATTGGGCTGACCGACCAATTGAAGCAGGCTTTCGCCTCGATCGTGATGACCGAGCGTGGAGATGTGCTGAAGATCCCCCGGTCGGAAGTGCTCAGCGGCCGCATCTGGGCGGGAGTTGAGGGCGTCAAACTTGGTATCGCCGACGAGATCGGCGGAGATACCGATGCCATAAAAAAGACGGCGAGCCTGGCTGGCATCTCCAACTACGATTTGGTAGACGTGAATACCGAGGTCTTTCGCAATTTCAACAAACAGTTCAAACGGATCATCGAGCCTTTGGAAGAAACCGACTCCTCGCCCAGTCTGGCCGGCACTGCGGGCTTGATCGCCACCTTGAGGAGCAGTCAGTCTTCCACCCAAGCCACGGACGACGTGTTTACGCCGGTCGACGTAGGAAGCCTGCGCCGGTACATCGTACCCTCTGGCTTGGGCGAAACGCAGGAAGAAGTCCTGCCGGAATTTCCAATGAAGATAAACGGTCCAAACGTGTATTACTTATATGTCGGCCCTAATCAATAGATTTGGAAGGCTAGGCCTTCTGCTAGTGTTCGGCGTCGGAGCCTTTCTGGTTGTCTATTTCTATTTCTACGGAGTAGGCGGTTACGACGCTCCTCCACCCACCGTACTACCCATAGAGGGCATTACAGCGCCGTCTTCTGAGTTGCGCTTGTTTGACGAGTCCCCCCTCATACAAAAGGGCACTCTTTTGATCGACGGTATCCACGGCAATGATTTCACCAAAAGTGAGCTGGCGGCTCTCATCTCCAGGGTCAACGACCGGGGCTACGAAGTGGAGTTCATGGGAACCGTGGGCCGCTTTGGAAACTTCTCCAGTCTTTCAGAGAGCCCCAGGCTAACTCTGATGACGGAAAAGTTGCGGCGCGCCGACAGTTTGGCGGTGATTCTTCCCATCGACGACTATACTCCAGAAGAAGTTGATCTGGTTGAGCGATTCATTCTGCGCAAGGGTGGCAAGGTTCTGCTCCTAGCCGACCCGACCCGACGTCACCAGATAAATAGCCTGGCCGAGCGATTTGGCCTGGCGTTCCAGACCGATTACCTATACAACACCACCGAATATGACCTCAATTTCCAGAACGTCTTCATTAGCAACTTCCGAGAGGACGAGGTAACCAAAGGCCTGGAGAAAATCGCTCTCTACACCGCCGGTTCCATCAGAACGCCCAATCCGGGCTTGGCTTTTACCGATGGCGGGACCCATTCCTCAATGTTGGAGCAGATCGAACCCTTTTATCCATTGGTTAAAGCCGCGGAAGGCCGGGTTCTGGCCTTGTCTGACTTCACCTTCATGATTCCACCGAGAAACGCCATATTGGACAATAATAAGCTGATCTCCAACATTGCCGACTACTTGACGTCCAGCCAACGGAGCTTTGAACTGGCCGATTTCCCCGGGTTCTTTAAAGACGACGTTGATATCCTGCTAGGAAACTCCGAGTTGTTCGACGTAGGAGGAGACCTGAAAGACGGGCTGGCCGCCTTCCGGATCAATGCGGAGGTGCGTGGCGTTGAGGACATCACCAAGGATATGGTCTACGTAGGCCTTTACGAGGATTCCGCCGATGTGGCCCAGTATTTGGAGCTAGCCGGATTAGGAGTGGATGACGTTATTCGTACCCCGTTCACTCCTGACATCCAACGGGAAGATACCGCCATCATCATGCTCAATACTGGCCCCGAGCGCCAGGTATTGGTAATTTTGGGCGATTCGGAATCTGCCCTCAGGGATGTGGTGGTCCGACTTAGCCAGGGCAGTTTCAGGGACGGCCTGGTGGGTGATTTTGTAGGAGTGTACCGCACCCCATGAGAATAAAGTTGCGCAGTTTTGGTTGGCTGATTACGGGCAGCATTCTGCTTCTGGCAATAGGGTGCGGGTCCGCCGCGCCGGCCGCCCGCCCGTCTTTGGATGCTCCAACACAGACTCCCAATATCCCTGCGACAGAAGCAGCAAAAGGTCCGGCCGTTCCGGTGCGTATTCCCACAGCCACACCAGTGCCGCCCGAGGTCAGCCAGACAGCTAAGAAATTCGCCTCCGGATATCTTGTTGTAAACGAAGAATGGGACGAGCTTCACCGGTATTTCGACAAGTGGCGCCAGGGACTGATCACCTGCGACCCTAGCTCGGTGCAATCCACCCTTGTTCGGTTCTCCGGAAGTTTTGCCGGAATAACCGAGACCGCCAGATCTCTATCTCGGCATTCTGCCGTACGCGATCTTTCGGACCAGCTCATCAAGGCCGCCGAAGAGGAAGAGCAGGCACTGCGCCGATTGCGGGACAACTGGAAGCCTGATTCAGGTGAAGCCGAGCCGGCAAACGGGTCTGGGGCTTCTGGTTCGGGGTCCGACGGCTCGGGCTCTGGTCAAGCAGGGAGTCAAGATCTGCCGGTGTTTGAGGGCGTAGCCGTTGCCCGTTCCGCCGCTTCGGCCATCCAAAAGAGCGTAGCCGACCAGCTTAGCGACCTCCAAGAAAAGACCGGCCCGGCTTCCGAAAGCAAAGTGGGCGAATTTTCCGACGCGGTCAAGTCGGCAAGCGACTCATGGGACCGATTCCACCGGGATTATGATTCCTTCCGTACCGGCCAAAGTGGGCTTACGCCGGAACAAGCGGAGGGGGCCTTAGGGGGCTTGGTGGACGATTTCAGGGCGGTGGTTCAAGCTATTCGAGATTTGCCTTCCACCTCCGCGACCGACTCGGTGGCCTCGCTTTTGGCGGAAGCTGTTGAAGAAGAAGATTTGGCCCTGCGTCTCCTGAGAGGGGCCTTGCCTAAATCGGTGGAGAACTCCACGGAACCGTCCGCGAACGGTGATGAATCGACTGATGAGATTGTCCTGGTTCCCGGCGACCCCGCGCTGTTCGATCTCTTTGATGTTCAGATCGTGGAGGCTAACAGTGCCCGGCGTCAGGCTCGTAAAGAGCTGGCATCAGCAACAGAGTCGGTTTCCGCGGATAGCCGCGCCGCGATAGAAGCATTCGCCACCCAATACGCGGCTCTGAATCAGGAATGGGACGCTTTCCACAACAATTACGACCGTTGGCGCAGCACCGAGGGCGGCTGTGACCGGACAAAAGCCGTTGAAGCTCTGGGCGGATTTACTCTTCGTTCAGCCGAACTAAGCGGCAGCGTGCGTGACTTGCCCAGAGCCACCTTCCTACGGCCCTTAGGTGAGTTGATGGTAGAAGCCGCTGAAAGAGAGGAAAGCGCTCTTAGGGAGTTGCGGACTTCATGGAGGCCCTTCGACCCCCAGGCTTTCCAAACTTTGGACCGCCAGCGCAACACTTCCGGTAAACTGAGGCGCCAGGTAGCCCTAGGTATCGCGGAACTTCTGGAGAGCTACGGTATCGCCGCGCCCTGATTCGCCGGTTAATTCCGGACATGGGCCGGCCGTTAACTGTTGGCAACCAGCAAAAGTGGGACACTTTTGTTAAGGAGAGATCAGGGGGATGTGGCAGTATTGTAGGACACCCGGCGCTGCCGGTTGTAGCGTTTGCGCCATTGTAAAGTCTGAGCTTTCACCTCCCTTCTTCTGATCAAGATTCCTTCCCGTCTTCCCCTTAAGACAT
>NVSQ01000051.1:2888-16819 GCA_002401285.1 SAR202 cluster bacterium | reverse complement strand
CTTAACTTGATGTATTAGCAAGTATACTTTACAATTGCCATCGTTCTAGTCTGAATATGCTCAATACTAGTCTGGTGAAAACTGGATAAACRCGCWRGGAGGATACCCATGGCAGAGCTGGCGTTGCTGGACAAAGCATTCTCCAACATCATKACGCGCCTGGTGGAAACCGGCCAGGCCCCGCACTATACGGAGCTTGCCGCCGACTTGGGGCTTACCTTGGAARAARGCCGCCWGACACTGCACGACCTGATCGCTACTGGGATTCCGGCCTGGCTGCATCCGGATACCGATTATCTGGTGTCATTTCCTCCGTTCAATGTSCTCYCCAATCAATACCRGATCACCGTGCGMRGSGAACAGAAATGGTTCGCCNAATGAGGGTTCGAATCGCTGGCGGTCTGCTGGCTGTTTCCCGGAGAGACTATACGTGTCGATTGCCCGTGTTTGGATTGCGGTGAGGCAATCTTGGTAGAGATGCGAGACGGTGAAGTGCTATCGGCATCGCCGGATACTATCGTCGGTTATACCCGGTCCGATGTAGGAGGGGCGCCAGAGACTCGTCCTTGGCGTTGAGCCGGGATGAACCTCTTCCGTTCGGAAGAGCACGCAAGAAAGTGGCGGGAATTCGATCCCCAATTCTCTGACAATCTGCAACCCCTGGCCCACTGGGTAGAGCGTTTTRGCGAGGAGAGATTCCGGGCCCGGGGCGCCCCGGATTACATCCCCCGCCGGGACGCCGGTTCTTTGTGAGTCTCTTGCCCGTYGTTATGGCGCTGCTGCTCACGGCAGCATGCGCCTAYCAACCCGATGCGGCTTCCGGMRACGGTTCAAGRGAACTGACGGTCTTTGCCGCCGCGTCYTTAKKCAACGCTTTCCCTGAGATTGCCGATGCYTTCGTWGCAGAGCAYCCGGGYGCATCTGTAACTTTCAACTTTGCYGGGTCTCAAARGCTCCGCACCCAGTTGGATTTCGGCGCCAGGGCCGACGTCTTCGCGTCCGCCGACCGGCAGCAGATGGACCTGGCGGTGGAKGCCGGATTGATCGCCGGGAACCCGGCTCCATTCGCCGGTAATAGTCTGGTGGTTATTGTGCCAGTGCCTGGCACGCTGGCGGGTCTAAATAGCGCGGTCACGATACAAAGRTTGGAAGACTTGGCGGGTAATGGCGTTAAGCTGGCCCTGGCTTTGCCGGAAGTTCCGGCAGGCCGGTACGCCCTTGCCTTGCTGCGAAACCTGGAGGCCCAATACCCAGCGTTGGAACCCGGATATGCCTCGCGGGTCATGGACAATGTAGTCACTCTTGAACCCAACGTACGTGGCGTTCTCCAGAAAGTCGCCTTGGGAGAAGTTGACGCTGGTATCGTCTACCGCACCGRYGCCGCGACTGAATATGCGGCGGGTAAAGTCCAGGTAGTGTCCATACCCCAGGGTTCAAACATAGTAGCCGAATACCCCATTGCCGTTCTACGCGACGCGGCTAACCCCGTACTGGCAAAGGAATTTGCCCGGTTCCTGCTAGGAGAGCGAGCCCAAGCAATCTTGAAAAGCTACGGTTTCAAGCGTCCAGCGCCGGTCGAGAGCTCATCCGGTCCGAACCAGCGATGATGGGAGCAAGCTTGGCTAGATTGAGGGGAATTCCCGGATTGCCGGTAGCCGGGATATTCGGCCCTGCCGCCACGGTCATTTACCTGCTGTTCATCGGCCTGCCGRTTCTGGCGTTACTGATCCGGGCGGYCCAGCACGGAAACTTCCTGACTGGTCTGGTTAGYGACYTGGCKTTGACCGCATTACGRTTATCYYTRATCACCAGCGGCATCTCCATGGGYATCATCCTACTGGTGGGGACGCCGTTCKCCTATCTGCTRGCCCGCAACAMCTCCTGGATACTTAGGATAGTGGACAGTCTCATCGAACTTCCCATAGTTTTGCCKCCGGTAGTGGCCGGCGTCGCGATGCTGATGGCTTTCGGACGTCAGGGTGTCTTGGGGCCTGTTTTAGAGACATTGGGCATTAGTCTGCCCTTTACCACCGGGGCGGTGGTCTTCGCGCAGATATTCGTGGCCGCCCCATTCTATATTCGGTCGGCCAAATTGGGGTTTCAATCGGTGGCTCGCGATTACGAGGATATCTCTCAAACCTTGGGGATATCGCCCTGGGGAACGTTCTGGAGGCTAACCGTGCCCTTGGCTGCCCCTTCTCTCTTGACCGGCTTCGCCCTGGCTTGGGCGCGATCTCTATCCGAGTTCGGGGCCACCATCATGTTTGCCGGTAATCTCATGGGGAAAACCCAAACAATGCCSCTGGCGATCATGACCGCCATGGAGTCCAGTCTGGATTCCGCCCTAGCCCTGTCGGTACTATTGCTAGCCGGGTCGGTAACGATWCTCATCGGTCTAGGCCTGGCCACCCGCCCCAAATGGCAAAACCGCCTATGACTATGCAAGTCGTAGCAGCCAAATCATCAACCAAGCCCCCCTKTCGTAAAGGGGGATTTAGAGGGATTTCCCCATCCCTCTGGAAACCACCATGCCCGTAAGCATAGGCTGGCTGAAATGCCGGGTTGGTGGATTCTCTTTGGAGGCCGATTGGCATATCGAAGAAGGGGARGTGCTGGTTCTTTTCGGCCCGTCCGGCGCGGGTAAAACCACCACCCTGAGGGSCATAGCYGGATTGGTTCGGCCGGAGGAAGGCCGGGTAGAGTTGGGTGGGCGCGTGGTGTACGACAGCGCCGTCCACATATCGGTTCCGGTACACCGGAGACAGGTTGGCTACCTYACCCAGCAATATCAYYTGTTTCCCCATTTGAACGTGGCGGGAAACATCGCTTATGGGTTGCCTGACCGCCGGCAACCGGAMGCACGTGGGAMAGTCGAAMGATTGGCGAAAATGTTGCGATTGGAAGGCTTGGAAGACCGCTATACCTGGCAGCTATCCGGTGGACAGCAGCAGCGCGTCGCACTGGCCCGGGCCTTGGCCACYAMCCCCCAACTCCTGCTGTTGGATGAGCCTTTCGCTTCCCTGGACAACGAGTTACGCCGAGAATTACGGCGGGARCTCCGYGCCATGCTCGTYGASTCGCCCATCCCAGTRWTGCTGGTAACCCACGACCGGGAAGAGGCCCTGGCCCTTGGYGATTCCGTCCAGGTTATCGACGRCGGAAGGATCGTGGACCAGGGCGAGCCCCTCCRGGTGTTGGGGCAACCCGGCCGCGGTCGAGTCGCCAGATTAGYWGGGGTGGAAAAYCTGTTGAYGATGACGGTMGAGAGCCGCAACCCGCAGGACGGCACGATGATMTGCATCGGCGGCRGTKTMAAACTTGAAGTTCCATTGGACGCCGYCCCATCYGSTCAAAGCGATGGGCYGSRGCAAAGAGAAAACATCACGGTTGGGATACGTTCTTCCGACATCATCCTGGCAAGTGAAGAGCCAAGGGGAACGTCGGCCCGGAACCGGCTCCCGGGCACAGTAACCACCGTGGACCCTCGRCCKCCGGGGTACGAGGTTACTCTTGATTGTGGGRTCCCYYTAAAGRCACAGGTCACCGGAGCGGCCATGTCCGAGATGGGCATAAGACCYGGCCAAAAYATATGGGCGGTGTTCAAGGCGTCTTCGTGCTTCCTGGTGCAGGAAGAAATGMCGTCTCCCTCGGCGTAGTGGRTCAGTCCGTTCAGTYTTTCCATCCATMSACCSAWMYWMSGAAGTTAGCGGCGCCGGCGTTCGCATAGCAGAATCTGCGATGAATCAACGGCATATCATCGTCTTCAGAGAAGTAACCAAGTTTCCCAGACCTTGATCAGATCTGCCTCACAATGCTAACAGCCGATTTACTTAATCAAATAGACAGTATCCCGGTAGCAGATGTAGTGGATTATTCTACTCGCGCAACAAATATGGGACAAACCACAATAACCCGTCATCCATTGTAGGCAAGGTAGAGTAGTTATTCGGAACGAATCTAGGTAAAAGGTTGAAATCCAGCAAACAGTCAGTATAATATTTGCCGGGACGAAGCCCAAGCTATCCAAGGTGGTATTCGGCTGTTTTTTAGAGGGCTTTTACTTGAAGYGCCTMGGCRARCTCATMGCKAGGCGTTGACGACAAGGAGGRGAACCAGTGGCGCTGTCGGACAAAACCTTAGTGTGTGTGGAATGCGGTGCGGAATTCATATTTACCRCCGGCGAGCAGGAGTTCTTCAACTCACGAGGTTTTGCCAACGAGCCAAAGCGGTGCCRGAGTTGCCGTGCGGTCCGCCGGACCGAGCAAARGGGCGGCGSCAYGTACCARGAGACGCCTCGAGAGATGTATCCGATTAACTGCGCCGAGTGCGGTAACGATGCYATGGTCCCATTCCGGCCGACGGGTGACCGCCCCGTTTACTGCAGYGACTGCTTCAGTAAAATGAGCGCCGAGCCTTCYGGYTTGTGARGKTCCCAGTCTRAGCTAACCTCTYCCSKACTGTCCAAGARSGGTTRGAGTCGRTCCRACTCCTCGTTTTGCAGCCTCTYTCCGACCCGGCGTTACCCRYTCYGGCATTATTNRACKGNTGGTACYGTYCCYATGCTTTMTTTTTTCGTTCCCAGCKGGATCGRTTATCTGACATCCGCGCCTACCGGCTYGAGAACTTATATAATGGCGGCTGCGGCTTTTTATCTGGGACGGCCAATCTCCATGCCGCTGGACATAGTGGACATATGAAATTCAAGGACCTGCGGGAATTCATTACCTTCCTGGAAAACAAAGGAGAGCTGCGCCGGATAACTACTCCCGTGAGTTGGGATCTGGARATCTCCGAGATCGCCGATCGGATGGTAAAGCAGGGCGGCCCCGCCCTGTTGTTTGAAAATGTCACCGGTTATGACATYCCGGTGCTGATCAACATGTACGGYTCGGAAAAGCGCATGGCCTGGGCCTTGGGAGTGGAGCATMTTGATGAACTGGTGGAYCGGTTCCAGGGTCTGCTTGGGCTGATYCACGGTCCYCCCGARGGGTTGTTGAACAAGATGCGGACGCTGGGCCAATTGGTTCATTTAGGCTCGTTCCAACCGAAGATTGTCAGTCGGGCTCCCTGCCAGGAAGTGGTGCTCAAGGAYGRCGACGTTGACCTTTTCSAGCTTCCCATCATCAAGTGCTGGCCAATGGATGGCGGGCGATACATCACCCTTCCTTTGGTGATCAGCCGGGACCCGGAGACCGGRATACAGAACTACGGYACCTACCGGATGCAAGTGTTCGACAAVAAGACCACCGGGATGCATTGGCAGACRCACAAAGTAGGCACYCGCCATTAYCGKATCAACCAGGAAAWGGGKATRACMCGGATGGACGTGGCRGTGGCATTGGGTGGCGACCCCGCCACGATCTGGACCGGYTCGGCGCCGCTGCCGCCGGATATGGATGAGATGGCCGTGGCCGGATTTATCCGGGAAGACGGCGTAGACTTGGTMAAAGCCCAAACTTCGGACCTGYTGGTGCCGGCCCAATCGGAAATCGTGCTTGAAGGATACGTGGTCCCYGGCGAAGAACGGGTTGAAGGACCCTTTGGCGATCACACCGGCTACTACTCCATGGARGACGAATAYCCGGTATTCCACGTGGAGTGCATCACCCGGCGGCGCAACCCCATCTATCCCGCCATAATCGTGGGTCGTCCTCCCATGGAGGATTATTGGATGGGAAAGGTGACCGAGCGGTTRTTCCTTCCGGCGATCAAGTTGATCTTGCCGGAAGTGGTTGACATCAAYATGCCGGCGGAGGGAATATTTCACAATCTGGTGCTGGTTTCCATCAAGAARGAGTATCCGGGGCAGGCCAGAAAGGTGATGCATGGMCTGTGGGGCTTGGGTCTAATGAGCTTGGCCAAAATCATCATTGTCGTGGACCATTTTGTTGACGTGCAAAACCCTTCCGAGCTTGCCTGGCGGGTGGCCAACAACATCGACCCCTCCCGGGATATCATGATWACCAGCGGTCCTTTGGACGATTTGGACGTCGCGTCGTCGACCCCCAAGTTCGGCGGCAAGGTTGGAATCGACGCCACCCAGAAGRGTCCCGAGGAAGGTCGTCAGAGGGAATGGCCGCCGGACATCATCATGACYCAGGAGATCAAAGACTTGGTGGACGGAAAATGGCAAGACTACGGCATCCAGTGAACACGTTATGACTGTAGCTGCCTTACCCGCACGGGCRCTCACCAGRRTYCCTTAYTATCTSGCHTCYATAAGGGTKTGGGAGTCGTTATTCGCCTTACCCTTYGCCTACATGGGAATGGTGCTGGCCGCCGGCGGTTGGCCTCGGCTGAGCACGTTTATATGGATCACCCTGGCCATGGCYGGCGCGCGCACATTGGCGATGTCGGCCAACCGTTACATCCACCGCAAGGAGGACGCGGCAAACCCGCGAACCGCCAACCGGCACTTRCCGAAARRATTGCTCAAGCCTTGGGAAGTTGCGCTGATGGCGGCRGTGGGTTTGGGAGTCTTCTTATTYGCCGCCTCGCAGCTAAACCCYCTKGCGTTCGSTTTGGCGCCGGTGGCGGCGGTTTACGTTGTCCTWTACTCCTACGCCAAGTATCACACYTGGACTTGCAACCTGCTGCTGGGCTGGTCCCTGGCCATCGCTCCCATCGGAGCCTGGGTCGCCGTGACCGGGACCCTGGAACCTCAGGCGGTACTGCTAGCGTTCGCCGTGGCAACCTGGGCGGGCGGATTCGACATCCTCTACACCTGTAGCGATTATGAGTTCGACGGCAAATACGGCATCCACTCCATCCCCCGCCGGTTTGGATTCAAGAATGCTTTTCRCATCACCAGAGGGCTGCACTTCCTCTCAGCCGTYTCCATGCTGGCCCTTGGGCTCTGGATGGGTCTGAACTACTTCTACTACATCGGATGGGCTTTCGCGGTGAGTCTGTTGRTCTTTGAAARCGGTTTTCTAAAACCAGACGATCTATCCAAGCTSAACGCGCCCTTYTTCAAATACAACAGCGGKGTGTCCATGTTGCATCTGGGTT
This sequence comes from SAR202 cluster bacterium, assembly GCA_002401285.1. The sequence goes on along the minus strand of NVSQ01000051.1, from coordinate 9,808 downwards.
TTACSATCCTGGCTCTGGTGGTGTARGKTGTCTGGATCGGTCGAACGGCAAAACACCATTCAATGCATCGGGCTACAACCTTGCCGGGTGTTGCTATGAACCCGGTGGTAGTGGGGATCTCCGGCGCCAGCGGGTCGATGATGGCCCTGGCGACAGTGGAGGAGCTCCTTCGCCGGGATACACCCACGGCCCTGGTCTGTTCCAACGCCGGTCGTTTGGTTTGGCAAGAAGAGCTGGACGTATCGTTCACCGAAACTCTGGCCGTCTGGCAAGAACATCCCAAGTTCACCTTCTACYCGATAAACGACCTCCGGGCGCCCATTGCCAGCGGTACATAYCCCACCAGCGGCATGGTGATGGTACCCGCCAGCATGAACAGYATYGCCTCRGTTGCCAACGGAYTGTCGAGCAAYCTTTTATTGAGAGCCGCCGACGTATGTCTTAAAGAGAACCGGCGCCTGGTTCTGGTTCCCCGGGAGTCTCCYCTGCACAGTATYCATCTGGAAAACATGCTCAAATTGGCTCGAATGGGAGCGGTGGTCTTACCCCCCGAACCGGCCTTCTATCTAAAGCCTCAGAGCGTAGAAGACGTGGTGCGGTTCRTMGTCGGCCGGATCATGGTAGCGTTGAATMTSGACSAAGCYYTGCCMRATGACCTTCAATACCAGGAGAGTGCTTGTTGATGSGAATWGCGAATGATGCTGGCTTGATCGAATGGCGGAGCTGAAGGGCCMAGATAARCAACGCTACGTATCGGAGATGTTTGCCCGGATATCGGGGCGTTACGACTTGATGAACACCCTGATGACCGGCGGCCTGCACCTGCGCTGGAAGGAGAAAACAGCTCAGCTCACCACCGGGGGCCTGACCGGCAAAGCACTGGACGTGGCCACCGGCACCGGGGACYTRGCCTTCTCGCTAGCCCGTTGCCCCGGCATCGAYGSCKCCGTCGGAGTTGACGTGYTGCCCCAAATGGTTTCCCTRGCGCGGGAAAAGGGAAGGTCAAAGGACCCGGCGCAAAAGGTCACWTTCGTCCTGGGCGATGCCCATRCYTTRCCCTTTCCCAACGACAGCTTYGCYTGCGCCACSGCCGGTTTCAGCCTCCGKAAYATGTCGAACCTGGACCAAGCCCTGTCCGAAATGGTGCGGGTGGTGCGGCCTGGCGGGCGGGTCAGCACGCTGGAATTGACGCCCATGCGGCCCGGCGGGTTGTCTGCCCTGATGCGGATCTACACCCAGGGCCTGGTGCCGATTCTGGGCAAATTGATCGCGCGAGACCGCGCCGCTTACACCTATTTGCCTCAATCCGTTGATCACTTYATCGATGCCGGGACGCTGGCCGGGCGATTCCAAGACTTGGGATTAACCGGMGTGTCTTACCGCCGTCTGGGTTTCGGCGCCGTGACTTTGCATTGGGGGGACAAACCCTAGATGGAACTGGGGTCTACAGCCCCATCAACCGGTTAGGGCGCCGGCCAGACAAGAAGTACGCCRTCGTCCCGCCCTACTCCAAGCGTTAAACCACCCGAGTCAGAAGACACCGCAGCYAAGTTGGTRCTGACCTTGCCGTCGATCGGCAAAGTCCAGGCAATCTCGGCTCCCTCTTCGGTACGTCTGATGCCTCCGATCTCATCCATGGCTTGGTTCGGAACCAGTAGTTYAATCCGCCCGTCGCCGTCAAAGTCMCCTGCCACMGCCATATYCAAGTTCCTAGAGCCGATAGCGTGGGTACKGAATCCCGGGACKYTGGCCACCACRCGAAGGMTATCKTCTTCYAAACGGTAAAACTCCACGGTCCCGCCGATGTGGGGTGTAACCACRTCGACAACTTYCAATTCGCTCGACGTACCGAAGGGGGCCGCTGCCAACTGGTGTCTCCAACGGGAGCCGCRGCCAACYGCAGGTCCRAACGCCACCGGGTCTCCCGCATCGTTGRGRAYAACCAGGCGCGCGNCCACRCGCGAGTTGCTWACCGTGATCAGGATTTCCCGAGTGCCGTCTCCGTCCAGATCGGTCCAGATCGGCGRTATACCCTCCACCACGTCCCCATCTGGCAATGGCGCGGTCCAGATAACCTGCACCCCCGGTTTCGTACTTACCATAGTCACACTCTGCGCTTCAATCCTGTCTSCCAGCACRCCGTGAGGGTAACTCCCGGTAGGACCGGTGAGGAGTAGCAATCGCTCATCCTCGTCGGTTAGCAATCTGGCGTCGGGGAGGGCATTCAATGGCAACACGGTGGATCGGCCGCCTATTCTCACAACCAGGTCTCCGTTAGACCGGAYATACGCCATATTTCCGGAYGGTTGGAGCAMCAYCGGAGWCGTGAGATTAGATGAGTTGGCGTCCAGGCTAGAGACCAGGGTTGCGCCGCCGTCCGTTAGCATCAAAAGCGGGGGCATCCCCGGTGGGAGTATTCYRGGAGTGATSGGWTGGTCTTGYACCTGRCCGTCGGCGATGGARAAYGCCTGARCCGACCCATCTTCCAAAACAGCTACCCAAATAYTGGCATMRCCMGCCGGCGCGGCTACCAGYCATWTTGGCCTRCCYCSCAGCGGAATGTGAAATGGCGCGACTTCTGGCAAGCTGCCTCGTCCAGGCAAATACCGGTTTCCGTCGGAGCGCTGGTAGGTGTATCCGAGCCTAATTTCCGGCGGCTGSCGGGTCGAGACTRCRTTGKGCTCTGCCWTTTGAGRGGGAAYMATCGTARGYTCBGGKATGTCTGTAACCCCKAWGGCTGAATCGCCATTGCAGCCTGCTGATMCRAAGGCCAACACAGTTAYAATGAACCAACAGATWTGTAGACGAAMCCTYTGCATTTAAACCACCAAGCAAGAACAGTCAGGCTTGCCTTGGCKCACTGTGAGACAAAACYTTGGTTCCAATCCTACACTACTGTGTTAGAACAGCTCGAATGGGCCCGTTGTCACCGGTCCATTGRCGGGAGCATCTTAACYCGGCGTTGGTGCTACGTAATTTCCCTTGTTAGACCGATTTAATTGGGATAAACTGTAATCGAATAGTCAGAATTCGCAGACCGGCGCCGCTTTGCGCCACCAGTGTCTGCCATCRATBACTRAMMRGGAAYCGGCATGCCGTCAATATTCGACAAATTAGATGCGGTCCTCACTCGCTACARCGAGATYGAAGAAGCGATGGGCCGTCCTGAAGTYGCCACTGACTTCGARCAGGTACARACCCTTGCCCGGGAGCGCGCTTCGTTAGAGAYCCTGGTGGWCATCGCYCACCGCYACCGAAAACTGGCCGACGAGCAGGAGGACCTGAACTCCCTGCTTCAAGAAGGCGGCGACGCCGAGTTRACCAAGATGGCCAAGGATGAGCTCGAAGAGACGGGAAAGCAGATCGATCAGTTGGCCGAAGAGTTAAAGATAGCCCTCTTGCCCAAAGATCCCAATGATGACCGGGACGTCATAGTRGAGATYCGTTCCGGCGCCGGCGGCAATGAGGCCAGCCTCTTTGCCAGCGACCTCTACCGTGCCTATACCCGCTATGCCCAGTTGCACCACTGGCAAGTTGATGTAATGGACTCCAACCCTTCGGACCTGGGCGGGCTCAACAAAATAGTCTTTGAGATACAGGGCAAAGGCGCTTTCAGACGCCTGAAATACGAAAGGGGCGTTCACCGGGTGCAAAGAGTTCCCGATACCGAGGCTCAAGGCCGCATCCATACTTCAACAGCYACCGTGGCCGTCCTAGCCCGTGCGGACGAAGTGGACATCAAGATCAGTGCCGACGACCTGCGCATCGATATTTTCCACGCCGGCGGACACGGCGGCCAAAACGTTAACAAAGTCGCCACTGCGGTGCGCATAGTTTACGAGCCCACCGGTCTGACAGTGATATGTCAGGACGAACGGTCACAGTACAAAAACAAAACTAAGGCCATGGCCATGCTCCGGGCCAAGCTATACGATGCCGAGCAAGAAAAAATCATTGCCGAGAGGAGCGAAACCCGCCGGGCCCAAGTGGGTAACGCCGACCGCTCGGAAAAGATACGCACCTATAACTATCCACAGGACAGAATCACCGACCACCGGGTTGGCGCTAGTTTCCACGGCATTCCCCGGATAATGGATGGTGAACTGGACGAATTGATCGACTCCCTGGTTATCTGGGAACAAGARAAGCTCTTGGCTGAAACCCTGGCGGGCTAAWYGGCCCRTGCGGTCCCGGTTTCCCGGTCAGTTCCTGACAACCATCNCCCTCTGCTTCRGTTCAAATTTCGTTCGGACGCTCTAAACCTATGGCAACCATCAGAGAAACGTTAAGGCAAACCCATGGAAATCTGGAGAGCGTGGGCATCCCTGACGCCCGATTGGAGTCGGAGGTCATGGTGATGAACGTGATGCGCATGCCTCGCCAGGACCTCTTCTCGCACCAGGAAGATGGGGTCAACGTTCAGCARGAACGGGAGCTGGCCCAGATYGTGGAACGYCGGCTAAAACGGGAACCGCTGGCMTACATCCTGGCCTACAAGGAATTCTACGGTGTAAATCTACTGGTTAATTCCGATGTGCTCATACCCCGGCCTGAGACCGAGACCATGGTGGAGCACGCCCTTTTCATGGCTCTGATGGGAATGGAGACAACGGAGTTGGTGATTGCCGACGTGGGCACCGGTACCGGAGCGATYGCGATAAATCTGGCCATCCACCTKCCCGCAGCCCGGATATACGCTATTGACGCCGCCGAYGCTGTTCTGGACGTGGCYAGCCACAACATCCGCACCCACAAYGTGGCCGACCGGATCAAGCTGGCCAAGGGCGAYCTGCTGGAGCCGSTGCCGGAGCCGGTGGACYTGATCGTGGCCAAYCTKCCCTACMTYCCCACCAGCCGYATTCCCACGCTCCAACCGGAGATACAGTGGGAACCCAKCGCRGCCYTGGATGGAGGGGAYGACGGSTTGGACYTGATYCGGCGMCTGATGTCACAAGCCCCGGACAARCTCAAGGAAAATGGRATYATTTTGCTGGAGTTGGACCCGGAGCAGGTACCAGCRGTGGAGGAGYTGWCCCGGCRACTTTTCCCGGAAGCCACRACCAGTATTGAGCAAGACCTGGCCCATCTCGACCGTGTCTTCGTGATAAACCGCGCCGGTGAAGAGGGGTATTAGACCCACTGGTCTTGTTTCTCTTGGCCATGTAGGGGCAGGTTTTAAACCTGCCCCTATCGACGGTGCGATATTGTCGACAGGTTCAGCTAGTTGGAATGATGCTTCCTAACCCCAATTTCACCCTGTCTCATATCCCGCTCAATTTCAGCGTTACTACCTCTCCGCTTTCGAGATCGGCTACCCGTATCGCGTGGTTGTTGGTATCGGCGATGTAAATCTTCCCGCCGGCGATGCTCAATCCGCTGGGTTCGGAGAACTGGGCCCGATTCCCCGCGCCGTCCCTGTCGCCCGCCTGCCCATTACCCAGCATGGTGAAGGAGCTTCGCATCACCGGCAACACCTTTTTAATCTTGTGGTTATAGGTGTCGGCCAAGTATATCGTGCCGTCGTGGTAAGCGAGTCCGATGGGGTGCTGCAGCCGGATATTGTGRTCCGARCCGTCAAYGTCGCCGAACTCGAAAAGGCCAARTCCGATAATCGTGCGCACCCTACCGTGGGGRTYAAGATCGGCGGAGCGGACGGCGCTGGTTTCGCTGTCGGCGAAATAGAGCCGGTTACYATCGGACGTTATGCCGCTGGGTTGGGCTARAGTTGCGCTGGCYAGAGGGCCGTCGTCTAGRGACTCCCGTCCGYTACCCGCRTATGGACCTACCGTCCCGGTGGACAGGTCCATGGACCATAKCTGATGCATTCCTGCCATGGCGATGTACAAAGAGCCCTCATGAAACGCCAGATCCCAGGGCGARTTAAGCTCGGTTTGCAAACCAGGACCGGTCCCTTCCCGCATKGGACCCTGGGCCCCGGTCCCGGCGATAGYCTCMACTWRCTCCGCGGCCAGGTCCACTCTTCTGATGGCATGGTTCTCGGCGTCGGCCACGTAGAGCAGGTCCCCCACTAGGACCATTCCCTGAGGATGATCGAAGGATGCCGTGGCAAAGCTTCCATCTACCAAGYCCGGTTCTCCGGATCCGACTACTTTCAACACCGCGCCGTCCAGTGTGGCGACGATGATCCGGTTGTGGTTGGAATCGGATATAAACAAACGGTWGGAGCCAGCGTCCGCCACCACCTTGCCCGGGAAAGACAACGTTGAATCGGGCGCCTCGTCYTTAACGAAAGTGACCGGGGTMCGGTCCAGGATGCCTGCTTCGTCRAATTCRGCGACCATYTGGCTTATCAAGGTGTCGAACTGCTCGTAGGACAGTTCTCCCTCATGTTTGCCAATGACCTTGCCMAGGGGGTCGATGAACATCAGTGTCGGCCAGGCGCGGCAGGCRTACTGCTGCCAAACCTGRAAGTCTACGTCGTTGACGACCGGATGTCCTAGCTCGTAGCGCTGGACCGCTTTTTGGAGGTTGTCCTTAACCTTCTCGTTCGGGAATTTGGCCGAGTGGACCCCCACCACCATCAACTCGTTGGCGTATTTTCGCTCCAGTTTCCGCAACTGCGGAAAGATGTGGGCGCAGTTGATTCAACAGTAGGTCCAGAAGTCCAGGATAACGATCTTGCCCGCTAAGTCGGCCTTGGTTAGGGCCCGGTCGGTATTAACCCACTCCAATCCAACCGGAAATTCCGGAGCGTTGGTTTTGCCGGCAAATGAAGACGCCACCAAATTAACCTCGTTTTTAAGCTATCAGCAGTCAGCAGTCAGCTATCAGCCGGGATACCCGCGGCCCGCGCCAACCCTGGACGGACGGGGCTTGTCAGGCCAGGGTTCGAAAGCGTACACAATTAGCTGATAGCTGATAGCTGATAGCTGATAGCTGATAGCTGATAGCTGATAGCT
>NVSQ01000051.1:0-2883 GCA_002401285.1 SAR202 cluster bacterium | reverse complement strand
CNNGCTTATTCGAAGGCAATCGTGGCGTAGCGCATGAAAATGGTGCCAACCGGTTCTCCCAGCGGGGCGTTGGCGACCAGTACGGCGATTACGTGGCTGGTTCCTGGCACCGCTTTGTCTTCAACGACAGCCCGCTTGCCCACGTTGTTGCCGGTGACGACGCCAGTCACCCGGTCGATCACGCCATCGATGTATATCTCGCCATAATTGTCAACGTTGGTCTCGAATACCATCCGYGTTCCAGCGACGGACGTGCCTCGGACTTGATCGGGCGTGGTGATGTGCAGGCGATACCAGGCAAAGGTGAAACCCACCGACCGGCGTTCCTGAAAGTCGGCATCCTGATCCCACCATGAATCGTCGTAATCGGGGAGACGGGCCGGGCTGGCCAAGATCTCGGCTACCAGTCCCTGGTTGGGTTCGCCTGGCACAAGGCCGGAAGCAATCTTCCAACCGGTTGTCCCGAGGACTTGCAGGTCATCTTTTTTCTCTAGGTCTAGGTTTACTCTAACCATGAATCGATCTCCTTTAAGAGACAGCTATAAGATGTCAGGATGAATGAATTATTCTTACTTTAGATGGGTCGCAAAGAATTCTAAGGTTCTGGGCCATGATTCCGCCGCCGCCCCTTCGTGGTGGCGGTCCGGGTTRGYGAAGTCCATGAASGCGTGCCCKGCCCCTTCRTAGGAGTAAAACACGTGCTCTTTGCCCAAGCGGGTTAGTTCGGCATCTAGTTTCACCCGGTCATCYGGCGAGGGGTTACCGTCGGTYGCGCCGAAGTGGAACATCATTGGGCAGTTGATGTTGCYSGYCAGGTCAAAGGGYGTTTYWGTGGTATCGCCCCAGGGCAGCMTGATGTGGCCCCCGTAGTAGGGAACRGTGGCTTTGAACACCGGRTTTGAKGCGGCCATCAACCAAGCAACSCGGCCTCCCATGCARAAWCCGGTGACGCCGATGCGGTTGCTRTCCACSGCSGARTTGCCTTCCARAAAGCTGACCGCRGCGTTGCAATCGGCGATTAYGTCMGGGTCGCYCAAATAYCCCAGCCGGTCCAAYCGYGGACCATTCATTTGCTCCTCGGTCAGGCGATGGAACARRTCSGGKACCACSGCCACGTATCCCTCGGCGGCCAAGCGGTCKGCCATTGCCCGGTCGAAGTCGTCCAGRCCTCCGACATGGAAAGCRATAACGACCGCGGGGAAGGGACCGGACCCGCTGGGGACGCTGGCGTACATATCCATTTCATGGCCGTTGACGGTGAGCTTATCRGTAAAAGRTGGCATGTCGATTCACCTCCGAACATTCGATTAAGTTACAAGTACCCGATGTCGCTAGACAACCGGCGCGCCTTTTAAGTGGGCAGCGAAAAACTGAAGGGTACGAGGCCAAGCGATCTCCGCGCCCTCCCGGTTATAACGCGCCCCGGTGTGGTCCGCGAAGCCGTGGTCGGCTTCGGGGTAGCTGAAGAACTGGTGTGGTTTGCCCAAACGGGTCAACTCGGCGTCCAGCTTGGCCATGTCGTCCTGAGATGGATTGGCGTCAATCTCGCCGAAATGGAACAGCATCGGGCAATTGATGTTGTCGGCAAGCTCCAAGGGAATTTGGACCCCGGCGCCTCTAGTCACCATGATGCTACCGCCGTAGTAGGGAACTGTGGCCTTATAGTTAGGATTGGTGGCAGCGGCCAGCCAGGCGACTCGCCCTCCCATGCAGAAACCGACGATACCGATTCGGTCGTTGTCCACTGCGGAGTGGCCCAGCAAAAAGTCCATGGTGGCATTACAGTCGGCGATGACTTCCGGGTCGCTCAGGGTTGCACCGCGTTCGTACGGATCGGTAAGGGCCGGGTCGGTGATCCGATGGAACAGTTCGGGAGCCACTGCAGCATATCCCTCAGCCGCCAGCTTATCGCACTGGTCTTGAATGAACTGATTGACGCCGCGGATAGTCTGAGCAACCACCACGGCAGGGAAGGGGCCGGAGCCGCTGGGAACACTGACGTAGGTCGCCATTTCCTCGCCGTCTACTTGAAGGGTTTCCCAGAAGGATGGCATGGCGATTCACCTCCATGAGGGGTTCAAATTACGCTTGTTTATCGGTCCAGGGGATTCTAGCAGAAAAGCGGGCTGGCGGCAGCAACGAGGTTGCTCTATCGCCCGTAGGGGCGCACGGCCGTGCGCCCCTACGGGCGTTCGCTATCCGTCCCTACGCCAAACCTTCGTCCCGAATAGCCGCCAGGGTGGTTTCGAAGGCGGCCAGAGTTTGGTCCACTTCCTGTTCGGTGTGTGTGGCGGAAACCAGGAAAGAGTCGCGGCCCATTATGTCAACTCCCAGGTTTTGGAGGCCGCGCTTGAGGCCCGTTACTGCCGGTGAGGCGGTGACTTCCTTGATCTGGCTGTGGGGCATGGTGCAAAGTTCCCGGTCGCAACCGCAGTCAGCCATGACCACGTGAATCATGGAAGCTATGCCGTGGGCGTGGCCGGCCATTTCCATCTTCCCGAATATATCGTTGATCCCCACCTTGAGCCGGGCTCCCATCGCGTCGGCCTGCTGGTTGATGGGCTGGCTGGCGATTATCTCTAGGCAAGTGGCCCCGGCAACGGCAGTCAACGGATTGCCGTTGAAGGTCCCCGGGTGATAAACGCGGTGGGTGTTGTCCCACTCCGGATCGCCTCGGTGGGCAATCATGTCGATGATTTCAGCCTTACCGCCCACGGCGCCACCGGGTAAAGCCCCGGCAACGATCTTAGCCATGGTGGTGAGATCGGGATTGATGCCGTACCGCACTTGCGCGCCGCCCGGCGATGCCCGGAACCCGGTTACAACTTCGTCGAAGATGAGCACCACGCCGTGCTGGGCGGTCAGGTCTCGAAGTCCTTTCAA
>NVSQ01000113.1 GCA_002401285.1 SAR202 cluster bacterium | reverse complement strand
CTGATGGTGTTGGTGGCGGCGTAGTTTCACAAGGGTAACAATCAGTTGAGCACCCTAAGATACCTGCCTCGCCATAGAAGCCCTCTACTTGAACAACTTCCGCTACTTCCAGAATGCAGGTGAATGGTTATGGTGCTTGGTGTGAGCCAGTTCATGTGTCACCACATAGCTGGCTGACGGGGCCGGTAAAAATAATAGATTCTGATTGAGGTTAAGGGATTGTTGTGAAGAACAACTTCCCCATCTAGTCTTCTGTCTTCTGATGGTGACTTTGTTGAAGGGAAGTGCATGTTCCTGGCTGATTTGACTCACCCAAGGAATGAATATCTCCTGGGCCTTCTGTCTCCCCCTTTCATAAAGGGGGATTAAGGGGGGATTTTCGCGTCTATGTGCAGTCATTCCCCACCTACCCCGCCCACTTACCCGCTTCCACCGCCGTCAGGAAGTCCAAGACGGTCCTGTTATACAACTCCGGTTCTTCCAGGTTGATGGTGTGGCCGGCCTGGGGGAAGACGGCCAGTCCGCAGGACGGGATGTTCTGCTTCATAAAGATTGCCGGCTCCACGCAAGGGTGGTCCTCGTCGCCGATCATCACCAGAGTCGGAATCTTGATCTGCCGCAATTTTTTTTGAATCTGGTAGATCGTGGGCCGCTTCATCTGAACGCCCTGGAAGGTCAGCGAAGACCCCTGGGCCGAGTGCGCCGCTAGTCCGGCATGAAACTTGGCCCAGCCCGCTGGGTCCTTGCGTAGGAACTGGACCCGTTCGGGTCCTCGAGCGTAACTGTCCGCGAACTTCTCCATCCCCTCAGTTACCATGGACTCGCTCAGGGCCTGCCAGGACGCCACCAGCCGGTCCCGGTCGCCGGCGTCTGACCCGGCGCCCGCCGATGCCACCGTGATTGACCGGCACATCTTCGGATGGGCCATGGCGAATCCGAGAGTCAGCGTCCCGCCCATGGATAGTCCATGTATATGGGCCTGCTCGAGGCCCAGGTGCTGCAAGAGCCGGTACAGGTCCTCCACCTGGATGTCTTGGGAGTAAGCCGCTGGGTCGTCGGGCACACCTGATGGAGGGTAACCTCGATGGCAGTACGTGACGACCTGGTAACGCCGGGCGAAGAAGTTCACCTGAGGCTCCCAACTGGTGATATCTCCGGCAAATTCGTGGCTCAACACCAGAGGGTAGCCTTCCCCGGCCACCTGGTAGTGGATGTCGACTCCGTCGGACGAGAAAGTGGGCATGATCTAGACTCCATAGCGTTCTTGAGACGGATCATAGGTGCCCCCGGCAAGCACGTCAATTTGGAGGTTGCCACTTCCCGTCAAACAGGCTAGGCTTCGGCCAATCCTGAACGAATGGAGTGAATCATGCTGAACAAAGTGCACCATGTGACCTATGTGGTGGAGAGTATCTCCGACATGGCCGCCTACATGGAGAAAAGCTTCGGTATCAAACCAATATCCACCGACGAGTTCACCGAGCAAGGATTCAAGTCGATCCTATTTCGCATCGGCGAGACGTTGGTAGACTTCTTTGAGCCCCTGCGGGAGGACACCACGATGGCCCGGCAACTGAAGGCCACCGGCCCCGGTGTCATGCACGTCGCCTGGGGCGTGGACGGCATCGACGCGGCCTTCAAAAGCCTCCAAGACGGCGGCAGCGAAATGCGCGGCGACGCCCCTGCTGTAAGCCCGTTCGGGTACAAGACCGCCAACATCGAGACCAGCAGCTCCCACGGGATTCATTTTCAATTGGCCGAGGGCGAGCCAGCCTAAATTAGACATGATTCGCCGATATTTGTCACGGCGGGACTGCCTCGGCCTGATTGATTAGTTTCACGTTTCCAATTTTTCGGGCAGCCATCGTAGAGCTCCCTTTTGATAAGGGGGCTCCTTGTTCTCGTTGATAACGCTAGAATCTGACCAGCTTTAAAATAAAAGAATGCCAAGTCCCCCTTTTGATAATCATGGCTAAGGGGACTTGATTCTCAGAGGGTCAAACATGCAATACAACCCACTCGGCCGCACCGGGCTCAACGTCTCTCGTATCGGATTTGGCGGCGGCGGCATCGGGCAGGTTTGGGGCGCCACTACGCGGGATGAGGCGGTCCGGGCAGTGCACCGTGCGCTGGACCTGGGGATAAACTACTTCGACGTCGCTCCTGCCTACGGCGACGGGAAGGCGGAAGAGGCCCTGGGAATCGCGCTGGAAGGACGCTCGGAAGAGGTGTTTATCGGCACCAAGGTCCGGGTGCCCGCCGATAACCTGGCCGACGCCACCGGCGCGGTGAAACGCTCCATGGAAACCAGCCTGCGGCTGCTGAAACGGGACTCGGTGGACATACTCCACGTGCACAACCGCTTCACGGAAAACCGGGGCGACGTCCCAAACTCCCTATCCGCAGACGACGTCACGGGGCCGGTACTGGAGGCCTATCAGGCCGTCCAGCAGGCGGGGAAGACCCGGTTCATCGGCCTATCGGCCATGGACCACCACGTGCCTGCCTTAAACAAGATCATGGAAACCGGAGATTGGGACACGGTGCTGGCCTACTACAACCTGCTGAACTGGACGGCCCAACTCCCCCCGCCGCCGGGAGTCGACCTGTTCGACAATGGCCAGAACATCGTCCTCGCCAAGAAGCACAACATGGGGGTCATCGGCATCCGCTCCCACGCCGCCGGGGCGCTTACCGGCGGAGTCGACCGGCCGGTGCCTGCGGACAACGACCTGCTGCGCCAGGACATAGCAAGCGCAGCCAGGCTTGATTTTCTGCTGGAAGGCCCTATAGAGACCCTTTCCCAAGCGGCAACGGTCTTCTGCCTGATGAACGAAGACATTCACACCACCGTCCCAGGCGTAAAGAACCAAGCTGAAACCGAAGAGATGGCCGCCTGCATCGATCTGGACGCCTTCTCCCCGGCACAGATGGCCCGCCTGGGGGAGCTCTACAACAAAGCGTTCATCAGCTAGACCTTCGGCCACACCTGAGTCGAAAAGTCCTCCATGAGTCCCAACATGGAGTCCAGGTCGTCGGTCTGCCGCAGGAAGTCCCAGATCATGGACGTTACGCCCATGTCTTGGTATTGGCGGATGTCTCCGGCGATCTGGTCCGCATCACCGACAAAGGGCAGGCGGTCCGGCCCGGCAGCCTGCTTCAGCAACTCGAACTGGTGGGTGCGGTAAATTGTCTCGATAGTCGACGGGTCCCGGCCGAAGCGCTCCGCGTATCCCGCCAGCCGTTCCATCCCTGCTTTCAGTTGCTCGGGGGTGCCCATGGGGAAGGTGGGGTTGGAGCCCAAGGGGTACCATCCGTCGGCCAGTTCCGCAGTGCGGCGCAGCGCCGGGCGGCTCTCCCCGCCGACCCAGATGGGCGGATGGGGCTTCTGCACTGGTTTAGGCAGGAAGCTGATATCGTCGAAACTGATGTATTTGCCTTGGAAGTGGGGGTCGTCTTCGGTCCAAAGGACCTTGAAGGCCCGGATGTACTCGTCAGTCACCGCACCTCGTTCCTCGAATGGCGGCAGACCCAGCGCCTGAAACTCCTCCCGCATCCAACCAACGCCGACGCCCACCACCAGCCGCCCTCCGGAGAGCAGGTCCAGGGTGGCCAAGGACTTTGCGGCGATGAGCGGGTTGCGGTGGGGGACAATCAATACGCTGGTTACCAGGCGGATCTTGCTGGTCTGGCCTGCGATGTACGACAGTAGGGTGATCTGCTCCATGGACTCGCCCGACCCTGAGCCGGGAAACTCTCCGCCTTCGGTGTAGGGATACACCGACGAGATATTCTTGGGCACCAGGATGTGGTCTCCGGTCAGCAGGGTGTCAAAGCCAAATTCCTCGCCCTTCCTGGCGATGATGCCCAGTCTCTCGGGGGTGGCGAGGTGCCCTCTTCCGGGCAATGTGAAACCGTATTTCATGATTCAGACTCCAACGTGATGTAATCTCGGCTAAGAGGTCCGAGCAGCTTGGCGAGTGGTTGCCAGGCGTTTGCGGCTCAGTTCTGTTCTCTCGTGGTCCGAGCCCAGTACCTGTACCCGGTCTTCGATAATCTCTCGATGCAATTTAGCGGCCTCGTCGTGCCGGCCCAGAGCGGCCAGGGTGTTGGCCAGGCTGCTGCGGCTGCGAAGCGTGTCTGGGTGCTCCCGTCCTAGTAGGTTGGCCGTAACGCTTTAGTGATTGGCTTTATCTGCTCGGTCGCTGGTGGCCCGTAAAGTTTAAGTAAGCGACTGCACCGAAAAGAAGTCCTTTCGGTGCCCCTGATTATATCCCCACTACAGATTCACAGCACCAGACCCTGGTTTCGGAGCGCCTAAAATAAAATCCCCTGCTGCTTGCAGGGGATTTTCGTCAAGGCTTAACACCTAAACCGCTCTTTTTAACCAGGCAATCGAACCGATATGAATCCAACGAGATGCCTGGAAAGTTAGTTGCTGGGCGGTTGGACTCTACTCAACGCCCGCAACAACTAAATTATTTTGAAGCTAAATTGGTGGAAGCGGGGAGTGTTGCTTGGTTGATGGCCGCTTGACACCGCTGAAACTGGACAGGACCTCTCTCCATCGCTAAGATTTCCTC
>NVSQ01000050.1 GCA_002401285.1 SAR202 cluster bacterium | reverse complement strand
GGCCAGCATCTCGTCCGAGCACCAATGCACGTTGTGCGCGCTGATGAAAATGTGGACCCGGTCAGACTCGTTGCGTTTAATCAGTTCAGCCGTCAGGTCCAGATGATCGGCGGACGAGATAGGGCTGAACGGAAAGACATCGTTTATCTGGGTGACGAGCTCCGCAGGCAGTGTGTCCAGAAAACCGGCATTGTCTTCGTAAACGAGGTGGTTCTGGTCCCGATTGAAGAAGGAGAACGCCACCCTCATACCGGACGCCTTGTAGCCTTGAATCAGGCTGCCTCCCCAGTCGTCCAACGAAATTCCCTCCGGCGCCGAGCGAAGGGCGTGATTGTGCATCACGGTGGTGATCCCCGACTCGATCATCTGCATGGCGGTGTATACGGTCATCAGGTAGTGGTCCCAAGGACGGCGGCCCCAYCCGGCGACCAGCCATCGCTCTAGGGAGTCGTCGCAGGTGCCCATCTGGAAKGTGGTGACASCCCTTCCGTGATGGTGGGCGTTTACCAGCCCCGGAAACACTATGTCGTTGGAGCCGCCGAKYTCTTCRTCCGTTGGGTGAGWGGCTTTRAGGGTCCGRTAGTCRCCGACCTCTTCGATCAGCCCGTCCCTTTGGAACACCGCGCCRTCGGTAATGATAACGCTGGAWTCGGCGTCGTTACCCGCCSTGCAKATCACGTATTTYCCTCGRATCAGTGATGAAGCCATYGKTACSCCTCCGTTAGGWATCRGGCCTAATTATAAGYCGYTSGGAGGYCKCTRGGGCTATAATAYTSGCCGAAGGRAAATARGTTTCYTGACCGGGGYGTCTAGCYYCGGWTGAKACACGAGAATGTGGAGTGMARSTTATGGCCGGACTGGAAGGCAAAGTGGTTCTGATYACCGGGGCCGGTGGAATGAGGGGCGTGGGCCGGGCCACCGCTTTGAAACTGGCAAGTCAGGGGGCCGATCTGGCCATCACCGACGTGCATCGGGAACCGGCCGACCTGCCGCCCCACGAAGTGAGACTGGGGTGGCAAGGGCTTGATAGCGTCGCGGCGGAGATCGGGGAAATGGGGAGGCGCTGCCTGCCGCTGATTTGCGACCTGGGCCAAAGCGATCAGATAGAGCAGATGGTGAGTCAGGCGGTGGAACATTTCGGCCACATCGACATTCTTGTCAACAACGCCCGGGCCATTATCGGGCGAGACAAGGTACCGGTTACCGAGTTGGACCAGGATGTCTGGGACCATTTCATCGCTATCAACACCACGGCGGTATTCCTGTGCACCAAGCTGGTTGGACAAGAGATGGTGCGTCAGGGCACTGGGGGCCGGATCATAAACATCGCTTCCAACGCCGGCAAGCAGGCCAGCGCCATGGGGGCGGCCTATTCGGCGTCCAAGTTCGCGGTTTTGGGTCYTACCCAGGCTTCAGCCATGGACCTGGCGAAGCATCAGATAACGGTGAATGCCGTATGCCCTGGGCCRATAAACACAGACCGGCTCAGCTATTGGGAGCAGGACCGGGCGCAACAACAAGGCGTTTCGCTGGAAGAGTTTCGTGGCCAGATCGTAGAAACTGCAGGCCAGAACACCCCGATGGGCAGGATCGCCGAGCCCAGTGACGTAGCAAACATGGTGGCGTTCCTAGCGTCGGAAGACGCCTCATTCATCACCGGCCAGGCCTACAACGTCAACGGGGGGCTCCTGTTTCATTAGCCCCKGGCGAACAGGTTCTGGACCGTCTTTATCACCCGCGCCTCGTTGGGCATGTAATTGTTCTCTAATGCACGGCTGTAGGGCACCGGCGTATGGGGCGCGGTGACCTTCGATGGCGGGGCGTCCAGGTAGTCGAAGGCCTCCTCAGCTACCATCGCGCAWATCTCSGAAGCTAKGCTGCAGATGGGRGTGTCTTCGTCCACTACGACAAGWCGGTGGGTGCGCTTGACYGAGTCGATGACGTGGTCGTAGTCGATGGGCGAAATACTGAGCAGGTCCACCACTTCGGCGTTAATGCCTTCCTTGGCCAGTTCTTCGGCGGCGGCGGTGCAAACCCAGGTCATGCGGGATATGCCCACCAAGGTGATGTCGGTCCCTTCTCTAACGGTGCGGGCCTTGCCTATGGGGAGTTCGTAGGGTTCTTCAGGCACCGGACCRGTGTTGCCGTAGAGTCCTTTGTGCTCAAAGTAGACCACTGGGTCGTCGTCCCGGATAGCGGCGGTCAATAGCCCCTTGGCGGTGTAAGGGTCGGAAGGAACCACGCCCTTTAGGCCCGGTATGTGGCTGAAGATGGAGTAGTAAGACTCAGAGTGCTGGGCAGCGCTGCCGAACCCGGCGCCGATGCGGGTGAGCAAGGTGAAGGGWAGCTTGACTTGCCCGCCGAACATGTAGCGCATCTTGGCGGCGTTGTTCAGCAGTTGGTCCATGCAGACGCCGACAAAGTCGATGAACATCAACTCGGCGATGGTCCGCATGCCGGTGGAAGCGGCACCGATGGCGGCTCCGACAAAGGCGGCCTCGGACAGAGGGGTGTCCAGCACCCGCTGGTTCCCAAATTCTTGGATTAGGCCTACCGTGGTGCGAAAAGGCCCGCCCCAGGCATCAACGATGCCCTGGTCCTCACGGCCCGCCCCACCGGCGATCTCTTCGCCCATGATAATGACGGTCTCGTCSCGGGTCATTTCYTGGCGGATGGCCTCGTTGATCGCCTGTCTGTACTGGATCTCCCTGGTGGCGGTGGTGGACATACTGGACATAACATCTCCTTGGGAAGTTAGCTGAAAGCTCAGATCGCCATATTCGTGCCGCGTTTCAGCAGTTCGGCTGGGTATGAAACGTAAACGTCGTCATAGATCTCCAACGGATCGGGAAGAGGGCTTTCGTCGGCGAATTTTATGGCGTCTTCCATAAGCTGGGCGGCTTCTGCGTCTATCTGGTCCAACTCCTCCAGGGTGATATCCCCCAGGGGAAGCACTGCCTCGCGGAAGAGCTTCAGCGGGTCCCGGGCGCGCCAATGGTCCTCTTCCTCCTTGGTGCGGTAGGAGAGGGGGTTGTCGAAGACCGTGTGGCCGTAGAACCGGTAAGTGCGGCATTCCAGCAGACTGGGGCCTTCCCCGGCCCGGGCTCGAGCCACCGCCTGGCCGGCCGCGTCGTAGACGGCAAACACATCCATCCCATCGACGTTGATGCCGGGCATGTTGTATCCGGCGGCCCGGTCGGAAACGTTGGCGGTGGACAGGGCGTATTCGACCGGCGTGGACTCGGCRTACCCGTTATTCTCGCAGCAGAAGATCACCGGGAGTTTCCAAACCGACGCCAGGTTCATCGACTCGTGCAGTACGCCCTGGTTGGCCCCGCCGTCGCCGAAGAAGGCCACGGCGACGCGGCCRAGGTTTTTGAGCTTTGACGTGAGTGCCGCTCCCACCGCCAGGGGAACGCTGGCGGCAACTACGCCATTGGTGCCCAGCATACCCTTGCTCATGTCGGCGATGTGCATCGACCCGCCCTTGCCTTTGTTGTTCCCAGTGGCTCGGCCGAACAGCTCGGCCATCATAGTTTTGGGGTCCACGCCCTTGGCGATGCAGTGGCCGTGCCCCCGGTGGGTGCTTCCGATATAGTCTTCGTCGGAGAGGTGGGCGCAAATCCCGGTGGGTACCGCCTCCTGACCGGCTGAAGAGTGTACCGAGGCGGACATGGCCCGCTGGCCGGTTTCGGGAATGCCACGCTCCTCGAAATTTCGGATGGTGGCCATGGTGGTGTATAGCTTCAGTAATGTCTCGCGGCTAAGGTCCATTGCACCTCCCTGGTTGTGCCTAAAGCTGGCTGGCGGAGAATTGCCCCCATACTAGCATGGGTGGGCTTGAGATTACCAGCTACRCAGTCCCTTAACCGGTTTTGCTTCGTGCTAACATGGTTATTAGTAAACTACTGAAATAAAGACGGGTCGAGATTGGGTCTGCATTCTGAAACGAATCACCATTCCCCAATTCCCCGTCTGTTCTTGATYGGAAGCTTGGAATGGACATGAAGAGGGGGAATATAGACGCATGATTGACCCCGAGGTAGCCGCCGCGATTCAGAAYTGGATCGGCGTTCAGATGCACGAACGCCGTGGGCCCGGCAAGGATAGGCCGGGCGGATACGAGGGATATTCCTTCGCCGACATGCTCGACGTGCTGGACGCGGTATGCCCCGACGCCATCGCCCGGATGCTTCAAGCCGGCGCGTCAGCYTATYTATCCTCGCCCGTTGAAACCGAAATCGTTGTRGCCTGGCGGCCTGGCGCGGCTAAGGCTCCGGAGACTGAGGAGGWGCCGGAGGAAGGGGAGGCCTAAGAGGGCGGTTATAGATTATTAAGCGGACGCTCTGCGGGCCGAGAGGACGTGGACATACTACAGTGGAGGCGGTCCCTCTACGTGAGTTGATCTGCGTTCCTGACTGCGTAGGCAACCTGCATGGTGTCTATTCCTAGTTCTATGGCTCGGAACATGTCCGCCTGCCCTGGTATGTCTTCACCTAATGCGGTGTAGAAAAATTCTGGGTTGGCAGAGGCGTAGTCGGGATCTATGGTCAGCGCTCGGTAGTAATCTGCCAGGGCTACGGGTATTGGCGTAGTTTGTATCTGCAGGTCCCTCGGGCGGTCGAAATGGGAGCGGATCGTGACGCGATGGGCAAAACTCTCCAGTAGATCAGGCAGAGCCGCCAAGGGAATTAGGACTGACCAGTTCGGCTAGGGAAGGTTGAACGAGACACGCACTTTTTCACCGGGGCCGGCGTTAAGAACAAGGGCCGCGCTACCGTTCTGTACGGCGATTTCCAGGAAGCCCAGGCTGCCGCCAAGAGCCAGCAAGCCTTCCTCGTTGTTATTTTCCGGTGACTGGAAAGTCTGGCTCAGGCCTTGGATATGCCGCCCGTTAATCTCTACCATGATCTTTGCGGCGTCCGCCAGTTCGCTCACCGGGATGTTGGTGACCAAGTTACCGTAGTGGTCAGCGTAGATCACTTCTCCGAGAATATAGTCACGTTCTTGAATTTGCTTTGGAGTCGGCAGCCAGRCTAGGTCTTGGATAGGCTTACCCAGGCTGGTGGGCGGCACYCCCAGGGAGAGGTGGGCGGCCACTGGAGCGAATATGTCGCGCCCGTGGAAGGTATTGCTAACCGGGTGCAGCCAGTATTCCCCATTGGTCAGGTGGTAAGCGGTTAGGCTTGAAGGGARRTWGAMRYSTTSARSGYTWRGTSGASRYSTGWCCAGGTAATCACCCAGCACCCCGCTGAGTAGTCCATTGTCGGGGGCCAGGAAACTGGCGGTGGGCGTAACTAGCAGTACRGCCCGGCGGTCTGTTCCGACACCGGGGTCCACCACGGCTACATGGATGGAGCTTTCAGGGAAGAAGCGATGGCTGGCGGCCARTACGAAAGACCCTTGCCGGATGTTTTGGGGTTGGATCTGATGGGTAATGTCGATCAGAATCGCGTCTGGGTTGATCGAGAGAACCACGCCYTTCATGATTCCGGCGTAAGGGTCGGACAAGCCGAAGTCGGTGGTTAGCAYGATCGGMGGATGTGCCATAGGTTAAGTACGGCCTGGGACGGCGCTAAACCCAATCTCCAAGGTAAGAGCGCCTAATCCTAACTCAGGCGGACGCTGAGGATGGAGATGCCCAGGAATACGGCGGCCAAGATTATCGTGAATTGGAACAGGGTCTTCTCCAATCCCCGCCTAGTGCGGACGGTGGAGCCGCCGGATCCGAAAAGCCCAGCGCTTTCTTTGACCTGTAGAAGGATCAACAGGATTATCGTTATGGATATCAAGATTTGACCGACGTTYAGATACAGTCCCATAGCATCTCCTCTTCTTCCCAACCCTATTGGGCTGGGGCCGAAGGCGTGTTGTTTTTCCGCGCCTCTAGCTCTTGATTAACTAACGTGTTGACCAACTCGGGCTTGGCCTGACCCTTAGTGGCCTTCATGACCTGACCCACCAGGAATTTGGCCGCGTTCTCTTTCCCTTCCATGTAATCGGCCAAGGCTTTGGGGTTGGATTCGATGGCTTGGCTCACCACCGCTTCCACCGCCGAGGAATCGCTGATCTGGGTGTAGCCTTGGTCGCGGACGATCTTGGCCGGCGCTTCACCGCTGGAGAAAACCTCTTCCAGGACCGTTTTGGCCATGGTGTTGCTTATGGYCTGGGAGTCTACCAGGTCGATCAACTCCGCCAGRTGRGCGGGYGTGACTGTAGAGTCCGAGATGGCCGCRTTTTCGGMGTTCAATAGCCGGCTTAGATCTCCCAGCATCCAGTTGCTGACGCTCTTGGCGAAACTTTCCAGAGTGGCGCCGTTTTTCTTCTCACCTATAGCCGATTCGTAGTAGTCGGCAAACCCCTTGGAGCCGGTCAACAGTCCGGCATCATATTCGGGCAGACCGTACTGTCGCGCAAAGCGGTCCMGGCGTTGGGGTGGCAGCTCCGGTATCCGATCTCTGATCTCCTGTACCCAGGCCGGGTCGGCGATAAGCGGCGGCAGGTCCGGCTCAGGAAGGTAGCGATAATCGTGGGCGTACTCCTTGCTGCGCTGGGAAACGGTTACATCGCGGTCATCCAACCAACCGCGGGTCTCCTGTACCACCCGCCCGCCGTCTTCCAATACTTTCCGCTGACGCTCTTGCTCGTAGTTCAACGCCATGTACACGGAATGGAAGCTGTTCATATTCTTGACTTCGGTCCGGGTGCCGTATTCGGTGTTCCCTTTGGGCCGTAGGCTGATATTGGCGTCGCACCGGAAACTGCCGTCCTGCATGTTGACCGTGGACACGCCGAGATACTGCAAGATGGAATGCAAGGTCATAAGATAGGTCCGGGCCTCTTCCGCCGACGACATGTCGGGTTTGCTGACGATCTCCATCAGGGGCACGCCGGAGCGGTTCACGTCCACCAAGCTATAGGACTCACCATCAGCCGAGGGACGATGCTGGAGTTTAGCCACGTCCTCTTCAAGGTGAATCCGTTCCAAACCAACACGGCAGTCGCGGCCGTCAACCCGTATATCCAGGTATCCGCCTACCGCCAGAGGCAAGTCGTACTGGGTGATCTGATACCCCTTCATCAAGTCTGGATAGGGGTAGTTCTTACGGTCAAATTTGGAGTAATCGGGAATCTGGCAGTTCAAGGCCAGACCGGTCATGATGGTAAATTCCACCGCTTTGCGGTTAATCACAGGCATCGCGCCCGGCAATCCTAAACAGACGGGGCAWACSCGGGTGTTGGGRGCCGCGGACTGGTAATCGGCCCGGCAAGAGCAAAACATCTTGCTCCGGGTAAGGAGCTGTACGTGGACTTCCAGGCCGATGACTGTTTCGTATTCCATAGCTTATGGCCGTGATGAATAGCGGTCGATCTGGTGTTCCCCGATCCGGCGGTCTCCAGATTCGCAACGCTTGTTCTGTCTAGTATATCAGCGAAGTCCTTGAAAGACGGTTTGGGCGGTAACCCCGATGTCGGCGGGAGTGGGGATTATTATTGCCCCCGCGTCCTGTAGCGCCGCTATCTTAGACTCGGCACGGGCGCTGTCGCCGGTAATAATAGCGCCGGCATGGCCCATGCGCTTCCCGGCCGGGGCGGCAGATCCAACTATCAGGGCGCAGATGGGTTTGCCAAATGACTCTTTGATGTAATCGGCTGCTTGCTGTTCCATCGYGCCGCCGATCTCTCCGATGAACACCACCATGTCGGTTTCCGGGTCGTCGTTGAACATCCGTAGCACGTCGACAAAGCTAGTTCCGATTATCTGGTCTCCCCCGATTCCGACGCAGCTTGACTGCCCTATGCCCAGGTTGGTTAGTTGACCGACCGCCTCATAGGTGAGGGTGCCGCTGCGCGAGACCACGCCCACCCTGCCGGCCTGATGAATCGACCCGGGCATGATGCCAATCTTGCAGTTGGCGCCGGGGGTTATCAAGCCGGGACAGTTGGGGCCAATGAGGCGGACCGGTTTGTTTTCCAGGTAACGGGAGATGCGCACCGTATCCAGCACCGGGATTCCCTCAGTGATGCAAACGATCAGGGGAATCTCAGCGTCTACCGATTCGGCGATGGCATCGGCGGCAAAAGCGGGGGGCACAAAAATCAAGGCCACGTTGGCCTGAGATTGATGAACAGCTTCTTCTACGGAATTAAAGACCGGGACTTCGTCTTCGAAGARCTGTCCTCCCCGGCCTGGGGTGACTCCGGCTACGACATTCGTGCCGTAAGCCCGGCAAGCGCTGGCGTGAAAGCTGCCCTCACGGCCCGTGATGCCTTGCACTAAGATACGGGAATTTTCGTCGACCAGGATGCCCATCTCAGCCTKTACCTGTAACGAGTATTGGGGAGATGACTTGCGCCGAGCTGATTTCCTGACTGTGGATCATTGCGCTTGTCCAAGGGCCTTAGCCATCTCATCCAGATTGTCGGCGAAAGTTACCGGCAGCCCTGAATCTTTAAAGATCGCGCGGCCTTCCTCGGCATTGGTGCCAAGGAGCCGAACCACCACGGGAAGATCGGATCCGTGTTCCAGGTAGCCTTGTACGATGCCGGTGGCGGCCACGTCGCAGCGGAGGATGCCGCCAAATATGTTCACCAATATTCGGGTAACTTTCGGGTCGGAGAGGATGATGGAAACGGCGCTGGCCACCTTGTCGGGGGTAGCGCCGCCGCCTACGTCCAGAAAATTGGCCGGCATCGCGCCCGCGGCAGTGGTCACGTCAAGAGTAGCCATCGCCAGCCCGGCCCCGTTGAYCAAGCAACCYACGTCGCCATCCAACTTGACATAAGCGATATCCAGGCTGGCGGCACGGTACTCTAATTCGTCTTCCTGAGCGGGGTCGCGGAGTTCTTGAAGGTCGGTGTGGCGGAACAACGAGTCGTCGTCCAGGTTTATCTTGGCGTCCAGGGCTACCAGTTCATCCTGGGTATTTACAATCATCGGATTGATCTCCACCAGGGAGCAGTCCAATTCCGTAAATACCCGGTAAAGGGCGTTCATGATCTTGCTTGCGGGCTGGGCTAAGGACCCAGACAATCCTAGCTTGGCGGCCAACCKCCGTGTTTGGAAGGGCATCAGGCCCAACACTGGGTCTATGGTTTCCACGTGGATGTCCTGGGGTCTGGAGGCAGCTACCTCTTCGATGTCGATGCCACCGGCRCTGCTGGCCAGCATTACCGGTCCACGGAAGTCTCGGTCGATGGTGATGGCCAGGTACAACTCCCGGCTGATGCCGGCCAATTCCTCAACCAAAACGTGACTGACCGGAGCGCCTTCCGGCCCGGTTTGATGGGTAACCAGATTGGCGCMCAACATGGCTTCCGTAGCCGCGCGCGCTTCATCCGGGGAATTCACAACTTTGATTCCGCCGCCTTGGCCTCGACCACCGGCATGGACCTGGGCTTTCAATACGGCTTTCCCACCCAGATCCTGAGTGGCCTGGCCKGCTTCCTCGGCGCTGCTAGCCAATCGGCTTGGCGGAACAGGTATACCGTAACGAGCAAAGACCTGTTTGGCCTGGTACTCGTGGATCTTCATTGGCTCTCCTGGACTGCTCGATCCCAGACAACCCCGCGACCGTTAGCCGGAAGAGGCCAGGAAGTTATTGGCAACCATTTACTTTAGCCAGGTAAACTGAGAYTCAGCTTACTGCTTGGCGGAACTTGTCTGACCCGGAGGTTCTTGCAAGAACTTGAACACGTCGGCATCAGAGGAAAGAATGACGGTGGTTCGCTGATTCATGAACTTCTGGTACGACTCAAGGCTGCGCCGGAAGGCGAAGAACTCAGGGTCCCGGTTCAGAGCGTCGGCTAAGATTCGGATGGCCTCGGCCTCGCCGCGGCCTCGCACTTCGCTGCCGATCCGSTCCGCCTCGGCTAGGATAATCTCCCTCTGTTTGTTTGCCTGAGCTCGAATTTTCAGATCCTCCTCCTCTCCTTCGGAGCGGAAGCGGGTGGCGATGCGGTTACGCTCAGCCCGCATCCTGTTGTAGATGGAGTCCTGTACGCGGTCGGAGAAGTCCGCCCGTTTCATCCTTACATCGATAATCTCTACGCCGAATTKCCCTTCTTGGACGCGCTTCTCGGCCGCTTTGAAAACGTTATCCAGTAGCTCCGTCCGGGATTCGCTGGGTTYGAGTAYGGGCAAGCCATCATYGTCGATAACGGGTACGTCGTTCTCGTCCAGGACGCGCTCGGCGCCGATGATTTCGGTTCTAGTGCTACGGGCAATCTCGTCGCGCAAGCTGGAGGTCACTATGTCGCCCAAGCGGGTCCGGGCCGTGTTCTCGGTTTGCAGAGTCTTGAAAAACTGCAAGGGGTCGACAATACGATAGCGGGCGTAGGAGTCGATCGTCATGTTCTGCTTCTCGATGTCAGGCATGGACACAGCCGGAGCGTCTATCCGTAAAACTCGCTTGTCGAATCTCAGCACGGTATCCACGAAGGGTGCCTTGAGGAACAGACCGGGGGTACTTGTGACGCTCTGGGGGTTACCGAACCGGGTTATGATAACCTGCTCGGTGACGTCCACCACGTATAAGGATTGGGAGACAAYGATAAGGGCCACCAAGGCTAGYCCACCAAGAACTACCAATATTTTCATTTYAGGACTCCTGCGCCATTTTCATAAGCTTTAAGAGGACTGGGCGTTACGGGGACTGGCTGGGACCTACCGGGATCGGGGTGATGCCGTCACGCCCCCCAAGAATAATCACCGACTCYGTGCCTGGTGAGACGATGATCTTGTTGATTCCAGGCAGGATAKTTTCGATGGCTTCCAAGTAAAGCCGCTGCTGAGTGACCTCGCTGGTCGCGGGGACCTTCAGGTTCTCTCTATTCAAATATTGGACCGTGAATCCGTCACCGGCTCTGAGAGTTTCCCCTGCTTGCACCCGGAACGTAACCACATTGGTGCGGGCATCGAAACCGTTTACCGAGATGTCAACGCCATCGGCTTTTCCACCGTCAGGCCCATTAACCAACTTTATGTCGGCGGCGGAGATTCCGGTTGTGACATTATCGTCCCCGTCGGCGTTGTCGGTATCAAGGACTGGGTTGTTCAAACGCATCTCGAAGGGTCCGGTGCCAACCAAGGAGGGCAGCGTTAGGATTTCGTTCCCTAGGTACGCTATGGAAAAGCCGGTGCCGCTGACCAGGGCGCTATTCTGGCCGTCATATCCAACGCTGAAGGTACAAAGCACGGCGCTATCGCCATCGGCGGCATCGGCGTTGGTGAACAGGCATTCGGAGCCTTCTCCCAATTCGGCGCCAATAAGTGTCAAGGAGCTTACCAGGATGTCGATCCCATCCCCGTCAACATCCGGGCCGTCGATCATTGTCACGTCACCCAGGCCGATTCCGGTGGCAGGGTCGCCGTCACCGTCGGCGTCGTTCGTGTCCTGCAGCACGTTTCCGAGTTCGATGGAATGGTCGCGGAACTGCTCCAGAACCGAGATGAACCGAGATGATTCACCACGGGCCCTGGCAACTCGGGCCTGAGCAAACGCTTCGGCTTCCCTCTTGATGCGCTCGGCATCACCCTGAGCCCTTGGGATGATATTGTTYTTGTAGGCCAGGGCTTCGTTGACCMRGGTTTCTTGCTCCTGRCGGGCGCGCAGCACGTCTTCGAAAGACTCGAAAACCTCTTCCGGAGCCTGGGTCTTCAGCAGTTGAAGGCTTACTATGTTGATCCCAGTTTGGTAATTGTCCAATATATCTTGAAGCCTGGTCTTGGTGTCCGATTCCACGGCGGTCCGCTGCTCGGTCAACACGTCTTCAATGCTCCGCTGTCCCACCACTAACCGCAGGGCGGCTTCAGCGGCGTCCTTGAGGGTGCGGCCCTCCGGGTTGCCCGGAGGAATCCCCCTGGCGTCCTCCCCCGGGTCGTTTACCCGGAACAAGAAGCCCACCAGGTCCTTGATGTCATACTGGACCACCATCTGAACGTCGACGATGTTCAGGTCGCCGCTAATCATCAAGCCTTCCACCGGGACTTGGACGTCGGCCACACCCTGGTCGGCCCCGCTGCGGAAGCCTAACTCCATACGGCGGGTTTCGGTCACCTTAATCTTGTCCGTTTTCCCGATAGGGCCAGGCCACCACCAATGGAGACCGGTTTGAGTGACGACCCCCGCAGTTCCTGAGCAAGGCGCGAGAGCCGCGCCACAGATCGCGCCGAAGCGGCGCTGGGCCACTTCCTCGCCGGGTCCGATGCGGTATATTCCGGAGGCTAACCATAGGACTGCGATAAGTGCGATCGCGAGTACGATTACGCCGCCCACGCCGCCGCCACCTAATCGGGCGGCGATGCGTCCTATGGTGCCTTTGACACCGGCCAACATTTGGTCAAAGTCAACTTCCGGTTGACGTGGTCCGCCAGGTTGAAACATATTGAATCGTCCTTATACTGGGCTTGAATGAGGATAAACCATGAAAGGGTTGAATTCTGCAACAAGTCAATAGGGATTCTATCATCTTCTTGGAGCCGGGAGCCACCTCCAGGCTACTGATATTCGATGATAAATATCTTAGTTAGGGACCCTCCAGCCTACCAGGACCGCGGTCATACCTGATTTACCCCGAACGGTCATGCTGCCGCACACGGTTGGGTGCGTTTGATGCCGGCGGTATAATTTCTACGTGCCGTATCAATAAATGGTTCTACAAGCGGACCGCGAACGAAGGGAAGCTCATGATCTGCGAAGGTTTTTTTCCGTTCATCCTGAGTTCGCCATAGGACGAGGCAGTCTTTCGCGCTTTAGTGATCGAATTAAATCGGTGGGAGGTTTGGACCCATGGCGGACAATGGTATAACTGTGAAATCCGGCGACGGAATGACCCGAGTGGAAGTGACGTGCGGCCACCAAAGCGGCCTGATATACGTGGTTCCCGCATCCCGCAGTTGGGTTTGCTCTGAAGAATTGATCCCGGCCCACGCTTTGGCCGGATTCTTTCGGGAGTTGGTGGCGTTAAAACTTGGCCCAGTGGCGGAACTGATGCAAGATTGGGGGATATATTACCGCCAACTGCCCTTGGCCCCTGAAGAGAACTCCGGCGAATCGATCGATCCCGCGGAGGCATCAAAAAGCTGATGCGCTCGTAAAGATGTAGAGCGGACTGGGGAACCTGGTGATGACCCGCGCTTCACTCAGCTGTCAGAGTCTCCGGCCGCCGGCGTTGGATCGCTGGTGCTGGACATAGCCGGCGACGGCTGACCGATCGGCGGTTGGGTGGGCGAGGGCGTCATGGGAGGCGTTTCCGGCGGGGCGTCCGGTGGGACCGCCGGAGTGCCGGGGTCGTCGCCGATCGCGCCATCGTCCAGCAAACGGACCATGTTGTCACCAGAGATGGTCTCGTGCTCGATCAGATATTCGGACAGCAGGACCAAACTAGGCTTATTTTCGACGAGGATTTCCTGGGCCCTTTCGTAGGCTAACTTGATCAGAATCCGAACCTCATCATCGATTTCCTCGGCTATTTTATCCCCGTAGTCCCGCTCCTCGCTGATCTCCCGGCCCAGGAAAACCATTTCCTGCACCTTGCCGAAGGTTCGAGGTCCCAAGGATTCGCTCATGCCATATCGTTTGACCATGCTCAGAGCTACCTTGGTCGCCCGCTCGATGTCATTGCTGGCGCCGGTGGTGACTTCGCTGAAGATCATTTCCTCGGCGACACGGCCACCCATCATCACGGAAAGCATGTCCCCAAACTGATTTTTGGTCCATAGGTACCGGTCTTCGTTGGGCAGGAGGGAGGTATGCCCACCCATATTGCCCCGGGACACGATCGATATCTTGTGCACCCGGTCAGCGTGGGGAAGGTTGTGGGCCACCAAGGCGTGCCCAGCCTCGTGGTAGGCGGTCATCTCCTTTTCTCTGGGGCTGATGATCCGGCTTTTGCGCTCCGGCCCGCCAACGATCCGGTCCACGGCCTCTTCAAACTCCTCCATGAAGATGGACTTCTTGTCGGCGCGTGCCGCTAGAATAGCGGCTTCGTTAACTAGGTTGGCAAGATCGGCCCCGCTGAATCCCGGCGTTTCTTTAGCCAGGTTATCCAAGGTGACCTCTGGTGCGATGGGCTTGCCGGCGGAGTGAACCTTCAGGATAGCTTCCCGGCCCTTAATGTCGGGAAGGTCCAGCGTGACTCGCCGGTCGAACCGGCCAGGGCGCAACAGCGCCGGGTCCAGAATGTCCGGGCGGTTGGTGGCGGCCAGCACGATGACATTGTTGTTGGGCTCGAACCCGTCCATCTCCACCAGGATCTGGTTTAGGGTTTGCTCACGCTCGTCATGTCCGCCGCCCAAGCCTGCTCCCCGATGCCGCCCAACGGCGTCGATCTCATCGACAAACACGATACAAGGAGCGTTCCGTTTGGCTTGGTCGAACAGGTCCCTTACACGGGCCGCGCCTACGCCGACGAACATCTCTACAAATTCGCTGCCGCTGATGTGGAAGAAGGGGACACCCGCTTCCCCGGCAACGGCTCGGGCTAGCAGGGTCTTACCGGTGCCTGGCTGACCTACCAATAGCACTCCCTTGGGAATCCGGGCTCCAAGGGAAAGGAATCGCTCAGGGTACCTTAGGAATTCAACAACCTCTTGCAGTTCGGCCTTAGCTTCTTCCACCCCGGCAACATCGGCGAAGGTAACGCCAGGGCGGTTCGGGGGCGCCATGCGGGCCCGGCTACGCCCAAAGCTCATCGTCTGATTATTGCTTCCCTGGGCTTGGCGCATCATGAACAGGATCAATCCGCCAAAAATGATTAAAGGCAGGAAGTTCAGGAGGAGCCCCAACAAACTGCTTAGACCGCTGAACCTTCGAATGTGACCGAGACTCCGCTGGGAGGGCCGATCTCAACGCCACTCTCAACTAACAGGTTGATGACGTCCGTATCACTGCCCATGCGGCTGTAAAGCCGGTCGCTCCCGACCCGGCTGCTAACGTTTGGGGTTATGGTGAGTTTTCTGCCGTCGACGGCAATCTCACGAATCTCGTCGTTCTTGGCCATGGCGACGACCGTGGTTAGGGGCACGTCGTTGCTGGCCCCAAAGCTGGGCAGGAGCGTATAGAAAATCACGATCACTCCCACAATTACCAGGAGGTAAACGACGCCATTTCGTAACCAACGGTTCTTGCCCATTCTTACCTCTTAATTGTCCCCGGCTACACTTGGTATTTACCCTTACTATGATAGTGGAGACAATATGGAATTGCAAAGTATATCGATTAGATACATTGAAGCACTATTCAGGTTCACCTGATGTGATCAAAGCGCCGTCAGGAATAACAGGATGGTGTAGAATGCAATCTGGACGAATCAAGGTCTAGTTGGCGGTGATGCGATGAACCTCTTTGATGGTTGGGCGCATCTAAGTTTGACGTTTTACCCCGGTGGTGCAAAGCCGCAGGTTAGACCAGAATATTCATTGATTGAGGTGCGCTATGGCAGAGTATTCTCACCCAGAATCCCTGGTGACCACGGATTGGGTTGCCGAACATGGAAATGACGCCAATGTTCGGTTAGTGGAGGTGGACGTTGACACATCGGCCTATGACGAAGGACACATCGCCGGGGCCGTTGGTTGGAATTGGCAGTCTCAGTTGCAGGCGTCATTGCGCCGGGACCTTATCAGTGGGCCGGAATTGGAGGCGCTGCTGGGTGTCGCTGGAATAGACAACAATACGACCGTGATACTTTACGGCGACAACAACAATTGGTTCGCCGCGTGGGCGTTCTGGCAGCTTAAGTACTATGGGCATGGCGACGTACGCCTGATGAACGGCGGCCGGGCCAAATGGGTCGCCGATGGCCGGCCTCTGACCACCGACGCCGCATCCCATGTGGCCAAGTCCTACCGGGCAAGTGAGCCGAACCAGGACATCCGTGCTTACCGTGACGCCGTTTTGGGCGCGGTTTTCGCCAGCAGCGTTGCATTGGTGGATGTTAGAGCGCCCGCCGAATATAGCGGTGAGTTGCTGGCGCCGGCCAACCTTCCCCAAGAGGGTTCCCAGCGCGGCGGCCACATCCCGGGCGCGGCCAACGTTCCCTGGGGACAGGCCGTAAACGAAGACGGCACCTTCAAGTCGGCCGATGAGTTGACCGCTCTTTACGGTGGCAAGGGGATAGACGGCAGCAAGGAAACCATTGCCTATTGCCGCATCGGTGAGCGTTCGTCTCACACCTGGTTCGTTCTGACCCAGCTACTTGGGCACCAGAACGTGCGCAACTACGACGGCTCTTGGACAGAGTGGGGCAGCATCGTCAATGCCCCGATTGAAAAGCCGTAGGCTAGTCGTCGCGAGGTGTCCATATCGGGGCATCCTCGCTTGGATCAAGATCACGAAGAGGGCGGGATAATCTCCCGCCCTCTTCTTTGGTATTCCATGTAACAACAGTTTTACAAACTGGCAACATTGCCGTAACAATTCGGCAATCTTTGCGTAACAAGCATGATCTAGGATGGGGAAAATTCTTTGAGGAGATCATCATGTTACGCAGATTGTTACCAGTAACGGTGGCCGGGTTGTTGGCGGCGAGTGTCCTTGCCGGATACAACGTCGTTTTTGCCCAGGAAATCACCTCAGACGCGAAGAATCTTGACCAAAGCGCGAACACCATATGGATGTTCGGCGCTTTTTTGGTGTTTTTCATGCAGGCCGGGTTCGCTTTTCTTGGGGCCGGCCTGATACGTGCCAAGAATACGGTCAACTACATGACGAAGAGCTTCTTGGACTTTGCCATGGCGTCTCTTTCCTTCTGGGCGTTCGGGTTTGCTTTGATGTGGGGAACGTCGGCTTTGGGAATCGCCGGGACCACTAATTTCTTCCTAACCGACGCTGCCAAAGGCCAGAATTACGTTGACTGGGTCTTCCAGATGGTGTTCGCCGCGACGGCCGCGACCATCGTTGCCGGCGCGGTGGCCGAACGAACGAAAACTCAAGCTTATCTCGCGTACAGCTTCATGATTGGGGCAATCATATATCCCGTCTATGGCCACTGGGTTTGGGGAGGCGGCTGGCTGGGCGCAGATGCGGGTTTGTTGGTTAGCATCGGTCTCCCGGCAGCCAAGGATTACGCCGGTTCCGGCGTGGTGCATGCCGTTGGCGGCTTCGTAGCCCTGGCCGGGGCGGCCGTTGTGGGTCCCCGCATCGGAAAGTACAACGCCGAC
>NVSQ01000049.1 GCA_002401285.1 SAR202 cluster bacterium | reverse complement strand
GGTTCCAGGATCAAAGCGGCGATATCCGAGTCGCCGTTGAGAGCGTCCTCTACTGCATTCAGGTCGCCGGAAGGTACGATAATCATGCTCTCCCAACTAGCCAACGGGATGCCCGGCGCGGCCCGGTCGGAGCCCGCCATGGCGTAGTCGTGCCACCCGTGGAAGTGGTCCTGTAGTTTGATGATTTTGTCCTTCCCGGTGTAGGCCCGGGACAGGCGCATGGCCATCAAAGTTGCTTCGGTGCCCGAGCTATGAAACCGGAGTTTTTCGATGGAAGGTATCAACGCCTTGATCGCCCGCGCCCATCGGAGTTCCTCGTCGGTGGATGCGCCCAGGTGGGTGCCCCGCAGGATCTGCTGGGAAACCGCCTCGGCAATCTCCGGTCGGGAGTGTCCCAAGAGCAACGCCCCGTGACCGGAAACGTAATCGATGTACTCATTTCCGTCCACGTCCCACTTCCGTGGACCGGTGCCGTGGGTCATGAACAGGGGAAAGGGCATGGCGTATCGGGAATCATGGGTCACCCCTCCAGGGAAAAGTGTCGTGGATTCCTCGTACCTGCGGGCCGATCCCGGATGTTTGGCGATGTACYCCTCAAGAATGGTTGCCATGTTWCCTCCCTCGGTGCGATTCGAAGACTTGTTGGCGAACGGGTTRGCGGACTAGCGGGGCCGAAACTAAGCCCCAGGTATTTTAGCGTGYMWSSRRKSNCTKNTMKCCATGGGATCATTGATCTGCCGCCGCCTCCTGGGTCAGTTGAGGCGGCTTCTTAACCAGAAAGAAGCAAAGGCTGGCCGCGACGGCTAACCCGATGGCCGGGATAAGGGCCAGGTCAAAATTCCCATAATGATCAAAAGCCCAACCAGCGAACACCGGGGCTGCCACCAGCGCCCAGCTGTGGGAAAAGGTAATGATTCCTCGCAGGCTGGCGAATTTATCCCGGCCGTAGTATTCGCCCAACGCAGCCCAGACGATGATTCCCGCGCCGTCGCCAAAGCCCTCCAGCACCACGAACATGACCAGCAGKACGAACCGGCCGTCGTTCCAGGAGCCGAAGAACAAGCAGACGAATCCAATGGCCTCCAAGGCCAACGTAGCGCCCAATATCCCCGACTTTGGCCACTTGTCTCCCAAGTATCCCAGAGCCAACCTGGACAGGAAGTTGATCCCGAATATGGCSCCCGTCAGGTTAGCRGCGGTCTGCCGGCTGACTCCTTTGCTTTCCAGAATGGGGATGATGCTGACCAGAATGCCGATGGTTGCCATTTGCCGAAGGCCCGCCCCCAGCATCAGCATCCAATAGGCGCGCGTCCTGAGCGCCTCTTTAACGGTGTAATCCCGTTCCTCCAGATTTCTTGCCGTGCTCCCTGCCCCAGTGGAGATCAGCGGCGGGGACGTGTCTCCATCGGGTAGCAGGCCGATATCCTCGGGCCGGTTTCGGAACATGAGTGTAAACGGCAGTATGGCAACCAGATATGCTCCGCCCGCCCCGAGGATGGCCCATCGCCAGCTCAGGTTCAGGATTATCAACGACATGACGGGAACCAAGATCAGACCCCCCAGGGACGAAACGGCGGCGAGGGTTGAGATAGCCAAAGAGCGGCGGCGTCTGAACCATTGATTAAGGCCGGCGAACAAAGCATGCTGGAATGCGATGCTATTGCCCAAGGAAATCATACCCAGGTATACCAGGGCAAATGTTAAATAGCTGTGCACGAACCCGGCGAACACAAAATAGCCGATGGCGGCCAGGATGATACCGGGGACTAGAAGGGCTCGATTTCCGAAACGATCTATGGCCCAWCCCGCCACCGGACCTTCCAAYCCGCCTTCAGCCCGAGCTACTGAGAAAACGAGGTTGGTTTGGGCTTGGCTTAATCCCAGAGAGTCGCGCACCGCTGGGACAAACACGGTAAAACCACGAAAAAAGATGCCGCTGGCAAAAAAAGCCATGGCCGAGCAAGCCATGACCATCCACCAACCGTAGAAAATCTTGGAAGACCCGGTATTCGTCACCGGGGAAGTCATCGTAGTTGAATCATGGTGAATATGAAGATTGGCGCCGTMGGTTATAGAATTCGAGGTTCCGCCATACTNGTGCACCGCAGTACCCAGCATAGCCGGGAATCTTTGGCCCTGCAACGATTTCCGTCGCCTAGCGCTGACCGGCGATGGCTGCCGGCCGSGTACGGCCAAGGTACAATAAGCAGAACAGCGGCATCACCGTACTCTTTTCCAAGCGAGTTAACTGGTTGGAAACTACTAACCATACCAGTTCCCATCAATCTGCTAGCCCATCGGCGCGTCACATTCTCCACGCCGACCTGGACGCCTTTTATGCKGCTGTCGAAGTATTGGACGACCCAGATCTAGCCGGGAAGGCGGTGATGGTGGGTGGCGACCCGGAGAACCGGGGTGTAGTGGCGACGGCATCTTAYGAAGCGCGCGTATTCGGRGTCCACTCGGCGATGCCCATGCGGACGGCGGTTCGATTGTGTCCCCACGGTATCATCATCCACCCTAGGTTCGACCGTTATCGCCAATTGTCCCGCGCCGTGATGGATGTATTCCATGAGTTCACCGAACTGGTGGAACCCCTGTCKATGGACGAGGCWTACCTGGATATAACCGAAGCCGTGGAAGCCGGCCGSTTGCCCTTGGCGRTYGCTCTGGAACTTAAAAACACCGTTCATGAAAAGACCGGACTAACTCTATCCGTGGGCGCCGGAACCAGCAAATCCGTGGCCAAGATCGCTTCAGACCTKCATAAACCCGATGGKTTGGTCGTGGTGGCTCCCGGAGAAGAACDGGAATTTCTGGCGCCCCTMGTGGTGGGTAAGCTGTGGGGCATCGGRCCCAAGACCGGCCAGCGGCTCCGGGCCGACGGTATTGAAACCATCGGTGAWTTGGCGTCCCAGTCCACCGGYTGGTTCCAACGGAGGTTCGGYAAGCGTGCWTTGGACGTTCARKCCAGAGCGATGGGAGAAGACCGGGAGCCGGTGCGCACCGAAAGAGAARCCAARTCGGTAAGYGCCGAATCGACCTTCGCCACCGACCTCACCGGHGAGGACAMCCTCTACCCTCACCTTTCCCGCCTAGCCGGCCGGGTGGCCCAACACTTGGAGGGAAAACAATTGAAGGGAAAGACGGTGACRGTGAAAGCYCGGCTGGCCGATTTCACCACCTTCACCMGGCAGACAACCCTGCCCTACCCCACCGGCTCAGACACGGTTATCCTGGAGACGGCKTGGCGGCTGTTTTCCCGKGAGCTTACGCCGGGTCGTTCCTTCCGGTTACTGGGCATCGGCGTTTCCGGGTTTACCGAAGATGAAGARTTCCAGCTTCCGCTGTTTGGSGAGGAGCAAYTGATMGGAGACGGCGMYWCGGCCCARWGATYCGAGAACCCTACCTGAACAAGTCTTTGTCGGGCGAGCGCAGCAAGGCTTCGTGGCTGGCATTTTCCATGGGCTCGTAGGGATAACCCCTTATGATCGACACCGGRACGTTATCCACTTTGCCGGTTACCAGYTCGGMCATCGCCGCCAACTCGTCGGCCACGCAGATCACGGTGGTGTACATCATATTGCCGTGGGAGTCTTCCTGGCCGACGTARCTCAAACAKGGGTTGAAGCCGGCCACTCCGATGGCCACGTTTACCGCCGCCGCCCGCCAAGGCCGGCCAAAGGTGTCGGATATTATCACCGCCACATCTACGCCCAAACGGCTCTTGACGTCGTCCCGAACCCGGCGAGCCGAGGMGTCGGGGTCCACTGGCAGCAAAGCTATCGTGTCGGATCCGGGGATGTTGGAGGCGTCGATTCCGGCGTTGGCGCACTGAAAWCCATGGTGGGTTTCGCTKATGATGAYRCCCCGGTCCATSCGCACGATMCGGGCGCTCTCCCGTAAAATCATCTCGGTATGYCTTGGGTCCCKGCGRTGSCCTTCGGTGATTCGTATGGCCATTTCCGACGGCTCGATGCCTTCTAGGCTTATAACCCGGCCTTCGGTCTTGGAGACTACCTTCTGGGTGACGACCAGCATGTCGCCCGCCTCGATGGGCGTGCCTTGCCGGTCAGCGGCATCCATCATCTGGCCTGATAGGTCGTCTCCCTCTTGGACCTCTGGCATCCCTTCTACGCCGATAACGCGAATCTCCGGTGGCATGGCAATCACCTCTACTGGGTTGTACCCCAGTATAGCCCGCCGCCAACCCAACTGCCACGGCAAGGATTTCTCMGGCGGCAAATGGCCCGTCTCGGCCTCCGGTGGTATCATTGATACCAATCAGGCTAAAAGGACGTGAAYGGTGACTGCATCGTCATCTGACTACAGGAAACGGGTCTATACSAARTTYGGMGACAAGGGCGAAACCAGTYTGCTGTACGGCGGSCGGRTTTCCAAGAACAACCCYCATTCCGAGGCYTACGGRATCACCGACGAGGCAGTATCSGCCATGGGACTGGCCCGGGCTTTGACYGMGGACGAAAGGGTCAAGGATACKTTGCGGGATCTGCAACGGGARTTGTTCACCATCGCYGCCGAGYTGGCCACCGACCCGGAGAAGTACGAAYTGTTCCAGGAGCACTTCTCCCCMGTYACCRTTGAAATGGTGGAGAATCTGGAAAGTACGATAGACTCTCTGGAAGAGGGCGTGGAGATGCCAAAGGTGTTCATCCTGCCCGGCGGTTCTCCGGCATCGTCGGCTATCGACATGGCCAGGTGCATCATCCGGACGTCCGAACGCCGGGTGGTGGCGTTGCARGAAGCGGGTYTGCTAACCAACGACCTAATAATCGCCTACCTGAACCGMCTGGGTGACCTGCTATTCGTGCTCGCTCGCTACGAAGACCGGGAACTGCCCCTGGAACGGGCTACCGGMGACCGGAGCTAACCGGCGTGACYAACTCCATCAAATTGGTSGTMATTGACTACCAATCGGGAAACCTGCGGAGTGTGGCTAAAGCCCTGGAATCCGTGGGGGTATCTCCTGTGGTAACGGGCAAAGCGGCCGAGATCGGAGCCGCTGATGCCGTVGTGBTDCCGGGGGTTGGCTCGGGTCCCGCGGCCATGGAAGCGTTGCGCCGCCGTGACTTGGTGGAACCTATTCGAGAATACGTGGCTTCCGGGCGGCCATTTCTGGGGGTATGCCTGGGATTGCAGCTCTTGCTGGAGCGGACCGAAGAGGGCGACGCCGACTGCTTGGGCAGCATCGCCGGGCGGGTCAAGCGGCTGCCTGAMGGGCARAARGTGCCCCACATGGGTTGGAACAGCGTGAGCTTCCAGCAAGAACATCCCGTGTTTCAAGGCATCCCCCAGGACAGCCACTTTTACTTTGTACACAGTTACTATGCCGCCCCGGAAGACGATACTTGGGTGGCCGGGACCACCRACTACGGTGTTTCCTTTTGTAGTATCTATGCCAGAGACAACTTGGTTGCAACCCAATTCCACCCGGAAAAAAGCGGCCGATTGGGTTTGCGGATCTATCAAAACTTCGTCAGCCTGGCTGGTAATCCTACAACTCAAAGCGCTCAACGGTCCMRCACCGAAATCCCCCCAACCCCCCNTTTACAAAGAKGGGCGAAGRGGGGATTTGCTGAAAGCTGACAGCTAACATCTCCATGGAAGTAATCCCAGCTATCGACTTGAAATCGGGCCTCTGTGTCCGCCTCTATCAAGGCGACTACCAACAGGAGACAGTCTTTTCCGACGACCCTTTGTCGGTTGCTCTGGCTTGGCAAGAACAGGGCGCTCCCAGGCTGCACTTAGTAGACCYGGACGGAGCTGCCGGTGGCGTCCCCGTCAATCTCGACGTAATCACCTCCATTATCCAAAACCTGACGATTCCGGTTCAAGTGGGAGGCGGCATCCGAGACATGGCGACGGCCGAATCTTTGTTCGCCGCCGGAGCTGCCCGGGTAGTCATCGGGACGGCGGCAGTGGAAGAGCCTTCCCTGGTTGAGGACCTGTGCCGCAAGCACGGCAGCCAGCGGGTAATCGTTGCGGTGGACGCGAAGGACGGGCTGGTGGCTATCAAGGGTTGGTTAGAGACGACCGGCGTTACTGCTCAAGACTTGGTTGACCGGATGGCGCTGCTGGGGGTGCGGCGCATCCTCTACACCGATATCTCACGAGACGGCACCCTAACGGAGCCAAACTTCGAGGCGAACGCCGACCTGGTGAGGACGACCGGGATGGCAGTCTTGGCTTCCGGTGGGATTGCGACTCTGGACCACATCCAACGATTGGTAGACACCGGGGCAGAGGGWGCGATCCTGGGACGGGCTCTTTACACCGAAGCGTTCAGTTTGCGGGAAGCRATCTCYGTTGGGAGCGGCACTAAYCTGTAAGAATTTCTACCTTCCAGATCGGGGTGATMCCTMTTAAAAAGTCCACCCCCATCCTAGCCTTCCCCAATAAAGGGGTAAGGGATTTGTTCTCTCCCCTTTACGGGGNAGAGTTAGAGTGGGGGTGATTGGCTGGATATACAGGCTAGGCTGACAGAGTACTATTCCGGAGCGACCGCCTGGGGCCCAGTGTTCTCTTCCCGGTTAATGAATCTTGCCGCCAGCCGTTCCTCTGCCTTGGCAAACCAATCTTCCCGGAATACTTCCATSAGAATGAAGTCGTGAGACATGCGGCGYACCGGTCTTACCTGAAMAAAGCCGCATTTTTCGAAGCACCGCTGGGCCCTTTTGTTCCACTCCAGAGTATGTAGATAGACGCGTTCCAGCTTTTTTTCATTGAAACAGTGGTCCAGAAGGGTGGTAACGGCATCATAGCCGTAGGAGTTGCTCCAGTAATCGCGGTCACCGATGACGAYCCCTAGTTCGGCCTGCATCTTGACGCTGTCTAGGTCGTAGTACATGCAGTTGCCGATGAACTTTCCATCCAAGGTCTCGGTGGCGAAGTGATGAGAGCCGGGCGTGGGGTATCTCATCTGGTCTTCGGCGAGCTTCAAGAACCGGTCATAGCTCATCGTAAGAGGGAAAGCCGCGTCCAGGCTTGCCAATTCATGGTCGGAGCGCCATATGTAGTCCTGCTCGGCGTCCTCGATACGTTTGTCCCGCAATATTATGCGGGCCCCTMGCAACTCAACCATGTTTAGGCATTCCCGATACGTTGGCTTATCAACTCATTYGCCTGCCGCATCACGGTTGTTTCGTTGGGATAGATAAGGATATTCAAAGCCTCGTCCATGGAGAACCACCGCACAACGTCAAACTCAGGATCATGCAGACTGACGTCCCCACCGACCGGCGCCATCAAGTAGAAATGAACGGTCTTGTGATACCGGACGGCGTTTTCCCGGTCGGCGAACCAGTAAGTGATGCTYGAGATCGGCTCTTGCATCTCAACTTCYAGACCGGTCTCTTCCCGCACTTCTCGCAGGGCCGTTTCTTCCATGGTCTCGCCCGCATCCGGTGTGCCCTTAGCCAAGCTCCAACGGACGGCCTTCGTCTGGGCCTCGCCGTTGCCGTCTCCCTGACCGCYCCGGCTGTGCGCGGCATTGGATGTTATCCAWTGGCCGCATAGCACGGTTTCAAGACGACCCTCCCGTTGCCGGTAAACCACACCCCCGGCTGACACCATGGTTTCCACCCGAGKCTTGCCTTTTTTTACCATTAATCCCTATTCCCGAAAATCAGATCCCGGACCGTGACCCTTAGGAGTACCACGGCGCTGGGATAGTTGGATTGTTCCCTTCTAAATTGGGCCTTTTAGGAGGCGCCGCCCCCGATGGCCGGAACGAAGTGAACTTCGCTATTTTCTCCGACTTTTTCTAGCAGGCCCATGCGTGCGACTTCGCCGTCGATGGCTACGGCCAGATTTGGCTTGATTCGGCCATCCTCGACGAGTTTATCTTTTATCCCTGGAAACAGTTGATCTAACCGTTCAATGACCTGGCGAAGGTTCGTCGCTTCGCAGTCGAACTGTTTGACTCCACCGGTGATCGGCTGGAGCATGGTCGGTATGAATACTGTGACCAACGTGTCAGTTCCTCAAGTCAGCCGTAAGCGATGAGCTATCAGCCGGCGGAATTTTGCAGAAGCCGGGGGAACGGTTAGCTCCCGTTTTGGCTCCACAATGCGTCGAGCACTTTGCCTGGGGTTATGGGCAAGCTTTGCATCCGCACACCGGTGGCCTGGTAAATCGCGTTGGCGATCGCYGCCAAGGGCGGGACTATGGGTGTCTCGCCAACGCCGCGGACCCCATAAGGATGGCCGGGATTGGCCACCTCCACGATCACGGTGTCGATCATGGGCAGGTCAAGGCTGATGGGCATGCGGTAATCCAGGAAGCTGGAATTGGTCATCTGACCCTGGCCGTTAAAGAARTATTCTTCGTTCAAGGCCCATCCGATGCCCTGTGCCGCGCCTCCCTGCATCTGCCCTTCCACGTAGCTGGGATGCACTGCTTTCCCGCAATCYTGRATCGCSGTGTAGCGCAGWATGTCCACCTTGCCCGTKTCCYGGTCCACYTCCACGTCCACGATRTGGACCGCGAAGGAGTTTCCTTCCCCGGGCGGGTCGATGTTGCACTGAGCGGTAATAGAGCCGCCGGTGGTCAACGTTCGCCCGGCCAACTCTTTAAAAGTCATCCTCAATTCCGAGTCGGACTTGTGTTGCAGTACGGCGTCAACATACTCCACGTCCTCCACTTTCGCTTCCCAGATGGCCGCAGCCCGCTCGATCATTCGTTGTTTAATATCTTGTGAGGCGTTGATGGTTGCCAAACCGGTGGCGAAGGTAGTCCGGCTCCCTCCGGTTATGAACGTGTAGCCGATGGAGTCGGTGTCGGCTATCGATGGTTTGATGTCTTCGTAAGCGATGCCCAACGCCTCAGCGGTCTGCTGAGCAATGGATGCCCTSGTGCCGCAAAGGTCAACGGACCCCATAACCACGCTGACAGTGCCATCGGGATTGAGCGTAAGGTTGCAACTGGATACGAATCCACGGTTGAACCAGAAGCCGGAGGCCACACCCCGTCCCCTCAGCTTACCACTGGGTTGGACGTCGACGGGCGTTTGATAATGGTCGTGGCTGCGGGCGGCTTCCAAACACTCGACCAGCCCTATACGCCGGTAGACCGGACCTTCTATCCGCCGAGTACCCTCTTTAGATGCGTTCCTCAGCCGGAATTCAAACGGGTCTATCCCTAGTTTCTCGCAAAGTTCGTCCACTACCGACTCGACAGCGTAGGCTGCCTGAGGAGATCCCGGAGCTCGGTACGCCTGCGTTTTGGGTTTGTTCACCACAACGTCGTAGGCGTCYAGCAAGCCGTTTGGATAATCGTAGCAAGCGAAAGCGCACATGGCGGCCGACATGGCCGGTGAACCGGGATAGGCGCCGGCGTCTAAGGCCAGTTCGGCSTGGCAGGCGGTGAGCTTGCCGTCTTTGGTGGCACCCATCTTCACCTTGATCCACGAGCCGGCGGCGGGGCCTGAAGCCTCGAACACCTCGACCCTGTTCATGACCAGCTTTACCGGTTGTCCGCTCTTCTTGGACAACAGGGCGGCGAGAGGCTCCAAATAGATGGATATCTTSCCGCCAAAGCCGCCCCCCATCTCCATGGGCGTAACTTTAATCTTGGACACGGGATGCCGCAACACATTGGCCATACTGGACCGTACCGTGAACGCCCCCTGAGTGCTGCACCACACGTCCAATTGGCCGTCGGCGCTCCATAAGGCAGTGCCGTTATGGGGTTCGATGTAACCCTGGTGAACTGAAGCGGTCTGGAATTCGCGCTCCACAACAACGGTGGCTTCGTCGAAGCCTTGCGCCACGTCCCCTTTTTCGTATCGGGCGTGGGCTGCCACGTTGCTAGCGGTTTGGGAGATTTCCCCTAAGGAGGAGGTGTACAGATCGTCATGGAGCAACGTGGCCCCATCGGCCATCGCCTCAACGACAGACATGACCGGCGGCAACTCCTCATATTCCACTTTTATAAGCTTGGCCGCTTCCTCGGCCACATGAGGGTTGGCGGCCGCCACGGCGGCCACCGGATGGCCTTTRAACAGGACTTTGCCGCCGGCCARTAYGTGGTCRCTGGCGAACTTCAAAGCCTGWTAACCGGCGCCCAATTCCTCTTTRCTTAGGGAAGCGAAGGGCAGGTCTTGGGCGGTGATAAYAGCCYTGACGCCGGGATAGTCTTCGGCTTCACTGGTGTCGATGGATTTTATCCGGGCATGAGCATAGGGGCTGCGCAGAACTTTTCCATGCAACAGCCCCTTCAGCGTGATGTCCGGTCCGTACTGGGCCCGTCCGATGACTTTGTCCACCCCGTCGGGTCGAATTGGCCTCTTACCGATGTGGGTATACTCAACTTCGGACAGAACTATGTTGGCGACCAATGGTCCACCGCCTTACTTCATCTTTTCGCCGGCATCCAATACCGCTCGCACGATCTTGTCATACCCAGTGCATCGGCAGAGATTTCCCGCCAGCCAATGGCGGATCCGGCCTTCGTCGGCGCCGGGCTCCTCGTCCAAAAGGCCCTTGGAGGCCACGATGAAACCAGGAGTGCAGATGCCGCATTGGAGGGCGGCATTTTCCAGGAACGCCTGCTGTATYGGATGAAGTCCGTCGGCAGTGGCCAGTCCCT
Organism: SAR202 cluster bacterium; assembly: GCA_002401285.1. Next base: position 7,568 of record NVSQ01000049.1, on the reverse strand, counting down.
CGATGGTGGTTACTTCCCGGCCTTGGATCTCTACACCTAGCACGAGGCAAGAGTCGACGATGCGACCGTCGAAAAGCACGGTGCACGCACCACAGTTGCCGTCATTACATCCTTCCTTGGTGCCGGTCATGCCCAGCACGTCSCGGAGGACCTCCAACAGGCTTTGGCGCGGCTCGCAAAGGAAATTTACYTCTTCACCGTTAATGGTTGCTTGTACGTGGGTAGGTCCGGGCATTTTTATCCCCCTCTGGCTCGTTCTACGGCAATGTTAAGCGTTCGGCGGGTCAACACGCCCACCAGGTGATTCCGCTGTCTGATCGTCCCGCGCATGTCGCTGATGGGTGTAGCGGCGGCGATGGCCTTTTCCGAGGCCTGTTGAATGGTTGCCTCCGATACGGGTTTACCTGCCAGACTGTCGCCGGCTTCCTTGGCAAAGACCGGTATAGGAGCCACTGATGCCAGAGATATGCGGGCCGAGACGAAATTTTGGCCCGACTCGTCCAGCACTATTGAGGTACCTACTCCCGCAACCGCGATATCCATCTCGTTACGGGGAATGAACCTGAGATAACTGGCCCCGGAATGGGCTACAGGCGCCGGGAAATTGATGGACACCAACATCTCGCCGTCTTGCAATATATTCCGGCCGGGTCCGGTACAGAAGTCTTCTGCCGCCACCTGCCGGGATCCATTTGATCCGGCGATGTGGGCTACCCCGCCCAACGCTATGATTGGCGGTATGGAGTCGCCGCTGGGCGCTGCGTTACACAGGTTGCCGCCCAAGCTGGCCCTGCCTTGAATCTGGATACCTCCGATCAGACTCGCTGCGTCGATCAATCCAGGATAGGCCTCGGCTATGGCGTTATCCGCATAGATACGATAGCAGGGCACCGCGGCCCCAATAACCAAGCCGTTTTGCGGAGAGTAAGACATCTCGTTCAGTTCCGGGATCTGTTTGGCATCTACAACCAGGTCAACGCTGCGGCGTCCGCCCCTAAGTTGCACGAGTAAGTCGGTACCACCGGCGATCAGCCTKGCGCGGTCCCCTTTTGAGGCCAGCAGTTCGACGGCCTCACTAATAGTTYTCGGTGTTGCAAAATCAATCCAATCCAATTTGCCACCTCCTAGCGGGGATTATAGCATCACATAAGCGTGGATGCATCCGGGGTTGTGTCTCCTGACCGGTAACVGTCAACCGGCGGCCACAGTCCTCTCCGGCTCCGGCACATCCGTTGCGTCCGATCTAGGCGGCGCGGGRCGGRTGGAGAGTCCAAACAACACGGCGCTGGCTACGTAGAGTGGGATAAAGACAACGAACACCAGATCATAGCTGCCGTAATGGTCCTTGACCCAACCGCTAAATATCGGAGAGATAAACAATCCCACGTTGTGGAACATGCTCATCACCCCCATCAGGCTAGCGAACCTGCTCCGGCCGAAGTAGTCGCCCAACATGATCCAGTTCACTGAACTGACTCCTTCCACCACTGCGAGGGCGAGGACAAACAACACTACCGCGAGTGTCCCATCCAAAATAAGCAGGGACAAAAGGGCTAAGGCCCCGGTGTTCATGCCCACGAATAGGAGCAGCCGGGGCGACAGTTTCCCGCCGGCAACTCCCATGACGAACCGCAGAGGAATGGCCAGAAAGAACATTGCCGAGACGTACAGGGCGGCGCTCTGGGCCGTTAATCCCTCGTCTTCTAGAATGGGAAACATGTGGATKATGATGGCGTTCGTCGCGGACACCCTGGTCACCACGCCGAAGAGCATRAACCAGAATGTCCGGGTGCGTAGGGCCTGGCGCACGGTGAACTCCACCGAGCCCTGTTGCGCCCTTGTCCTTCCCGTTCCTCCRCCGCTATCCGCTGATCGGGGTGCGGGGTCTCCATCGGGCCTTAGCCCCATGTCCTCTGGCTTGCTTTTTATCACTAGGGCAACCGGTATCGTGAGCAGGAAAATAAAGACACCCATGACCCGCAGGGTTTCCCGCCAGCCCAGGTGGCTGATGCCCAGATTCAACAGTGGCACGACGATGGCTCCGCCTCCGGCGAAGGCGGTCATTAAAGTGGACATCGCCAGGGCCTTGCGGCGAATGAACCATTGATTCACGGTAGCCATTAAGGTCTGACCCAGACCGGCCGTTTTGCCGGTGGAGACGATGAACACGAAAATCAGGACCAACTGCAAGTAAGTGTTGGCCATGGAAAGCGCCACCAGACCKACTCCAGCGGTAAGACCGCCGAATAAGATCAATGGCCGGGAACCAAACTTGTCCACCAACCAGCCAACCACCGGGCTGCCCATGCCCCCTTCCGCTCTGGCCAGACTGAACACCAGGGACATCTGGGCATAGCCGACCCCCATGGTCTGGCGGATCGGCTCGAAAAATATGGGGAAACCGCTGGAGATCGTGCCGTTGCCGAACATCCCTTGCATCGAGGCAACGGCGACCACCCACCAGCCATAAAAAGGGCGGCCTCGCCGCCCGGRAACTCTAGACTGATTGCTGACRCTCATTSAWYCTYATGKTATCCYCGGCYTGAWAGSCGGTCAACAAACACTCGGGGATCCAAGATCAATGCCAGGAGTGATCTTCTCCAATACATCACATCCTATGTCAATCCATGGCGTCCAATTCAATCCTGGCCGGTATATTCCAGTTGGGATTTGCCGGAGTGAGCGATATCCGGAACCGATCGGTGTTCTTATTCAGACGAGCATTCCTTACGCGATTCATACGTAACACATACTGATCTCAGTTAAYATCATCTGGTATTTATCTASAAAAANTAAAAGGGAGAATRYCAAGATRGTACAAACACAAACACCCTATCGGGTAAAAGGGGTATTCCTGGAGACCTGTAACWGCGATGCCGGGTGCAATTGCAACTTCGGAGGTTTTCCGGACCACGGATCATGTGAAGCCCTCATCGGGATCCATGTAAGCGAAGGGACGTTTGGTGACGTAGACCTGTCTGGCATGAAGGTTGTACCGGCTATCAAGTGGCCAAAGGCGATTCATGAAGGCAACGGGGCTGCCGCTATKTTCATCGATGAATCGGCCAGTCAGGACCAGGTGAACGGCATAGCAACGATCCTCACCGGACAGGCCGGAGGGATGCCTTGGGAGTTGCTGGCTACCACGCTCACTTCGCTGGACGGCCCTCACCTAAAGTCCATCAAGATGGACGTGAACGGCCGCAACAGCGGATTCAGCATCGATGGGATCTTGGAGGCCAAGCTTACTCCGCTGATCAATCCGGTTACCGGCGAAGAGAATGAGGTCCATATAGTTTTCCCCGGCGGCGGGCTGATCTGGGATGACGGGGACACCGCTACGACCTCGGTAATGAAGGTCGATCATGGAGATATTAAATTCGACTATACCGGCCAGAGCGCCTTCTTYGCCCCAATCGAGTGGACCAACCAATAGATTTTCCGGCAGAGCGAACWAAGCGTATATTTRWGGGGGCCGTGCTCGGGTACGGCCTCTTCCCTTTAGAACGCCAGCCGARACGCRAGCCAACCTCCAGATGCAACCCTCTACAYCCATYGAARCAATTCTGAARCGCGAYYGGGCCGTGGTGGTGGTTGGCGTGGCCGGGGTGACTGCCTTGGCCTGGGGCTACGTGATCTACCTGGCCCAGTCCACGAGCGGTATGAGTTCGGGCATGRCTATGGCCCAACTCCAATCCTGGACCGCTGCCGATTTCGGGTTCATGTTCCTGATGTGGTGGGTCATGATGATTGGGATGATGGTGCCYACCGCCGCCCCCATGATCCTCCTGTTCGCCACGGTTAACCGCCGCCGGCGGGAACAGCAGGGACCTTACGTGCCCACGGTGGTTTTCCTGTCGGGATACCTAGTGATCTGGGGTGGGTTTGCCGTCGCGGCTACCGTGGGCAATTGGGCATTGCACGTTAATTCCTTGCTGTCGTCCATGATGGGCGAAAGCACCAGYGCTTATCTGGGAGGCGGCCTACTAATAGCGGCGGGTTTGTTTCAATGGAGCCGCTTTAAATATGTCTGTCTTACCCACTGCCGGTCTCCACTTTCTTTCTTGATGAGCGACTGGCAAGAGGGTGTCCAAAGCGCTCTTAGAATGGGTCTGAAACACGGGACCTACTGCGTGGGGTGCTGCTGGGTGTTGATGGGGTTRCTGTTCGTCCTRGGRGTRATGAAYCTGCTGTGGATCGCCGCCCTGGCCGCMTTCGTGCTTTTRGAGAAAGTAGTCCCGGCGGGCCAGCGKCTCAGTAAAGCGACGGGTYTGCTTTTGGTTGGATGGGGGGTTGTGGTGGCGGCCCGGCTTCTGGGATAGTCAGCCGAATCAAGACAGCTCCGACAAAAGCTTCCCAACCAACTCCACCATCGGTCGATCGMCAGTGTCCTTCTCCACGATTCCTTGGACGGAAGACAGGTCCAATCCGCTTCCTTGACCGCCGACCGCCTCTTCCACTTGGTTTAGGACTTTTCGCCAGGGTTGACTTTCCTCGGGTCTGGAGGGGTCAGGGTCTCCTTCAATCAGCTGAAGAAGGTGGACCGACTTGGCGTCTCGTTGGGTAAACATCGCTAATGAGGGGAGCGAGTCGTCGCTCAGGCCCAATTSCGGCAACAACGACTTGGTGGTGACGGACAGACCGTGCTGACCGAAGATGACCAGGTGCTGGAAACCGCCGCCATGCTCTTCRAAACTGGTACGGAACGCCCGGAATACATCGTGGGCGTCCCGGTCTTCCCCAGTTACAAGGAACACTGCGTAAACTGGAAACGCGCCAGGCGTTTCAGCAATCAGGTCTTTGTGCCACCGGGATAGCTTGTCCAGGTCGTGAGTGTCGGCGTGACTTTGGGTCATCTCAGTTARGCGCTCAGCCCCCCTTCGTAGCTGTCGAACTGGACTAGAATGCCATCCGGGTCGTAAACGAAGATGGTTCTCATGTCCCCTTGAGGGTTGGTGAATGAATCCAGCGGGCCGGCGAATTGGACTCCCTTGGATTCCAATTCAGCCGCTAAGGCCTTGACGTCCCTCACCGTGAACGAGATGTGGCTGATGCCAACCTGGTCCAACTTTATGGGCTCACCGTCTGGATCTTCGCCTGGGTGGCTGGTCAAGACAAGAGCCGGTACGGAGTTGCTCTCACCRGATTGGACGTGGACGGTGCGGCGTGTCTGGCGGAGGTGCTTATAGATGTGGGGCAGCCCACCGGTGGTCGTATCCTGCACTTCGTCGAAGATTATCCGCATCCCCAATATGTCCCGGTAAAATGCCAAAGACTTGTCCAGGTCTCGTACGCAGATAGCGATGTGGGAAACGCCGGTTGCATCCATGATTGRTCCTCTCTTCGTGATTTCTGCGGCCTAGGCTAGGCCGATTGGAGAAATAAATCCTAAGCCCGGTCTTGTCGATTGTCAAAGACGGKATGTGTCCACAAAAGATTCAGGCTCCCCCTCCGGAAACGAAGGGTTTCAGAGCGGCGTAGATGACGTCGTTGATGGGGGTGGGTAACCCGGCGGATCGTCCTGCCCGCACCACCGCTCCGTTCAGGGCTTCCAACTCCAGAGGCCGTCCCGCCATGATATCGGCGTGCATGGACGCGTGCATCTGGTCCAGTGAGCCCTCGATGTAATCCACGGTGTTCTGGACGATATCGGGGTCCAAGTCTACTCCGGAAGCCCGGCCCACSTCTTCGATCTCGSTCATACAGCCCAAGATCACCTGCCGCCACTCCGGCCGGGGCATCAACTGGGCCATGGTCTCGCGAGACAGCGCAGTAACACCGGCCATCGTGGCGATAAATAGGAATTTGGTCCAAAGCGTCCGTTGGATGTCATTGGACAGTTGGGCTGGAATTCCAGCTTTGGTGAGAGTCTCCAATATAGATTCTCCCCGTGGCGAATCGACGCCATCCGGCTCCCCGAAGACGATCTCCACCACTTCACCCGTTTGCTTGACCGCCCCGGGACGTTCGAGACTGCCTTCGATATATGCGGCGCCGGGCATCACTCTTCCGGCACCCAAGAATTGGGCGGCTTCTTCATAACTGTCGATACCATTCTGCAAACAGAGGACGGTGGTTTCCTCACCGACCATGGGGCGCATGGCCGGGACGGCTTCTTGGTTGTGATAGGTCTTGACTGTAAGTAAGACAAGGTCCATTGGTCCGGCTTGCCGAGGGTCGTCGGTAGCCGCACATTGGACGRTAAACTCRCCATAGTCCGTAACTATTTGGAGGCCGTTGCTCCGGATAGCTTCAAGATGGGCTCCCCGAGCGATCAACGTGACTTCGTTCCCACCCAGGGATAGCATACCGCCGAAGTATCCGCCGATGCTGCCAGCCCCCATTACCGCGATTCGCATGACTAAATTGACTCCTAAACTCTGTCGTCGGCTTCGCCCGCGTTCCTCAAAATACCCCTAGATACCAGGAGATGCAACCCAGGCCTTGACCCGGACACCAGTCTTGACGGTATATCGATTTGTCCTTATTCTCTAGGAACGCCGACGAACCATACTTTAGACTACTCATTCAAGGAGCAACTATGACCCAGCAAACCCCACCACCGATCACGCCGCCACAGCCCCAGCCGGAGTCCGATTTTTACTGGGAAAAGTGCAAAGAGCACGAACTTTGGCTCCGCCACTGCAAGGCGTGCGACAGCACCTACTTTTATCCTAGGGACATCTGCCCCGGCTGTTTCTCCCGGGACACCGACTGGATCCAAAGCAGCGGGCGAGCAACCTTGCACGCCTTCGCCATCGTTCACCGGGCCCCGGTCCCCGCTTTTCGAGGTAAGGAACCGTTCGTGACGGCCATCGTGGAGTTGGAAGGCGGGGCCAGAATGCCGACCAACATAGTGGACGTCGAGGCCGATCCGGAACACGTCAAGATCGGCATGGCTCTGCAGGTGACCTTCGACGACTTGGACGACAAGATCAGCCTGCCCAAGTTCCGGCCGGCCTAGTGTCTTCCGTCTATAGGTCCAGTCGTGAATAAGACTCTGRATGGCAAAGTAGCCATCGTTACCGGAGGCAGCCGGGGGATCGGTCGGTCCATGTGCCTTGGACTCGCCGYCGCGGGCGCCCAGGTGGTGGTTGCGGCCCGAACCGAGAAAGATGATTCGGCGGGCACCCGATTTGAGCAATATGGTTCCGGCACTATCGTCGATACCGCCGCTCAGATTATTGTGAAGGCACGTAAATGACGCCACTTGAACCACCATTCTCAAAACCTGCTCCACTTGAATATGAGGAACTTTATAGACCTGGAATGGGCACCGAAAATGTCGGCCCTCTGCTGCGTTCACTTGTACAAATGGTACGTCCTAGCAGGACACTTGAGATCGGAGCCGGGTATACGACGCCATTTCTGCTTGAAGCTATTGTAAATAATGAACGGGTATTTAATGACGGTAATCTCAGCCAATCTTACTTCGATAATTATCAATACGATCCCAAACTGGTTGTCATTGATAATATGTCTCTCGGCGAGCTAGCAAAAAAACCCGGGATGAAAGGAATCATAGAGTCAAAATATGTTGATTTTGTAGAAGGTCAGTTTCAGGGAAA
>NVSQ01000012.1:45154-72569 GCA_002401285.1 SAR202 cluster bacterium | reverse complement strand
CCGCCGATTTCCCGGTTGACGCGCAGGAACTGCTCGCCGCTGATCAGGCCCTGTTGCAGGGCGCCCAGACCGTACTGAACGCCGACGTTATCCAGGGGGATGCCGGCGAAGCCCCGGGACAGCAGGGCTTCGTTGGTGGACCACACCTCCGACGGGCGGCTGCCGAACTGATTGATCATGAAATCCACCAGCCCGCAGCGGACCCCGTCCGGCTGGGTTTCGGCGTTGTACACCGGCACGTCATCGGCCAGGCCGGGACACTCATCCTGTTCCGGGAACGCGGAGGGAAAGAAGGCCAGATCGGACACCAGTGGATTGATCGGCAAATGGCCGTAGAACGCGGGCCATTGCACACCGGGGAGCACGCCGCTGGTGAGCAGCGCGGTGATCACCGCCAGGAAGCTGTCCGGGTCGGAGGGGATCTGGTTGCCGAAATGGCGGCTGAGCAGATTGTAGTCGGCGAACTGGGTGGCGGTGGTCCAGACGTCCGGGTACGAGCACTGCACGATCAGGCCCTGGTAGATGCCCGGATAGGCATTGGCGACGTGCTGCTGGGCGATGGCGCCACCGGAGCAGCCGGTGCCGATGGTGTAGCGCAGTTCGCCGTACTGCTCGATGATGCGTTCCTTGCCCATCATCAGGGATTCGGCGGCGGTCACCAGGTTGACGTTATGGCCCAGGTTCGCCTGGGCCGTGGAGAGCGTGATGAAGCCACGCCCCAGCGCGGTGGTAATACTGTCGCCGAGCAGGATTTCCGCGCCTTCCGGCGCGGTGCCGGCGATATCGCCGTTGGGCGGTTCGCCGGGGCCGTAACTGACGCCCACGTTGCCGCCGTGGTGGATCAGCAGCTTGCCGTTCCATTGTTCCTGGGGGGCGAGGGCGGTCCAGTCCTGGCCGGGCTGGAACAGGGTCATGATCTGGTAGCGGTCGCGGTTCTGGACGCCGGTTTCAACGCGCACGATGAAGGGCACTTCCACGCCTTGATCGGTGGTCACCCGGGCGATGTCACCCTCCGCCGGTGGGTTATCCGGTTGATAGTCCAGGAACGCCCCGGGCAGGCCCGGGTTCATCGGATCGAAGCCGGTGATGAACGCCTGCAGTTTGCCGGCGGGCACGTATTTGAACCGGTACTCGGCGGGCTGGTTGCACTGCGCGTCCACGGCCGCCTCGTTGTCGCAGGTCCAGGGCTGAATCTGCGGGCCGGAGAAGACCGGTCCGCCCTTGGGGTGGTTGATCAACGGTTGTTGCAGTACCGAATCGTCGGCCAGTGTCACCCGCAGTGTGTGGGGGCCGGGGGCCATGCCCTCCACCAGGCCTTTGAGGGCCTCTCCGGTGCTCTGAAAACGGTTGCTGACGTCGGTGTCGCCGAGGGTGACACGGGCGTTGTGAAGCAGGGCGGGGTTGTCGGCGGTGATCTCGATCAGGGCGTCGCCGCCGCTGATCAGGTCCGCGCGGTTGGAGAGCACTCGCACCGAGCCTTCCCCGACGACCGGAGTCGGCGGTTCCGGGTCCGGCTCGGGCATTTTCCAACGGTCCACACCGGTGGCGGCAGGCTTTAACGGTTGCTCCGGCATCACCCGTAGCCTGACCTGACGATGGTCAAGGACCGATTCGTGGACCCGGAGAATATCGTCCCGCTGTACGGCAAGATAGCGGTCCAAGCTGGTGTTAACCATCTCGGGGTCGCCGGCCATGATGTTGTAGTGGTTCAACTGGTCGGCAAGACCGCCAAATCCGCCGATCCGCGTTAGCTGGCGATAATGGGACGACTCGATCCGATTCTTTACCCGGTTAATCTCCTCATCGGTGGGCGGCTCGGTCGCCAATCGACTTATCTCGGCGTCAACGGAAGCCTCCATCTCGTCCAGATCATGTCCTTCCGCGGCAGTCACCTGGACGACAAACTGTCCGGCAATCTCCCCGGGATGGTAGCGAACGGACGCGCTTTGGGCGATCTGCTTCTCGTAGACCAGACTCCGATGCAATCGGGAGCTGAGGCCGTCGGAGAGGATCCCCTGCAAAAGGTCGAGGGGAGCATCGTCAGGATCCATGTCGGGAGGTGTCGGCCAAGCGATATACAACTTTGGTAGAGATACCTTATCCCGCATCTCCAATTCGACCCGACCAGCCAGCGGCGAGTCCCGGCGGCCCATACGAGGCAAAGGCGGTCCGGGGGGCAGATCGCCGAAGTACCGGTTGACCAGTTCCAGAGCTTCGTCCCGCCGGAAGTCACCCACCACGGCAAGGCTGCTATTGGAAGGGGAATAGTAGCGGCGGAAGAAGTCTTTCACATCCTCCAGGGATGCGGCGTCCAGGTCTTCCTGGGATCCGATGGTCATCCAATGGTAGGGATGCGGCATGGGGAACAGTGCTTCTTGAATCTCCCAGGAAGCCATCCCGTACGGCCGGTTTTCGTAGGACTGCCGGCGCTCGTTTTTCACAACGTCCCGTTGGACGTCAAACCGCTGTTGGTCCACCGCGTCCAAGAGAAAGCCCATGCGGTCGGACTCCAGCCATAGAGCCAGCTCCAGATAGTTGGAGGGTACGTCTTCCCAATAATTGGTCCGGTCAGAGCTGGTGGAACCGTTTAGATTAGCCCCGGCTTTCTGCAGGGGGTCGAAGTGGCTGCTGTTGTGGTGTTTGGACCCTTCGAACATGATGTGCTCAAAGAGATGGGCAAAACCGGTGCGGCCCTGTTCTTCGTCTTTAGAACCGACGTGATACCAGACGTTGACCGCCACCAACGGAATGGCGTGATCCTCATGGAGTATGACGTCGAGTCCATTGGACAGAGTGATTTTCTCAGAGGATATAGAAACCATCAATCACTTTCCTTTCCACAACATTATTTGCCGTTCGACTGGACGGATTTTCGGGCGCAGCGGCGAGCGGGGCTTTCTTGGCTATATTCTTCAGGCCTAGACGATATGATTACGCAGGACCCTAACCGGGACTGGTGTTTCCTTCCCCCGTAGCTCCAGGGTGCGTAGCGGGAAATCCTGGATCTGGGGCCCCAGCGCCTCGTAAGTATCTTCGGTTACCAACACTTCTCCGGCCAAAGCCTCGGCTTGCAGGCGCGCCGCAGTGTTGACCACATCACCAATTACGGTGAAATCCCTTACCTCCCCCTCTCCCACGTTGCCCATGAACATCCTTCCGGAGGCCACGGCTCCACCCACTGACAATGGATTGCCATCGGGAAACATGGCGTCCATTCCTCTAACGATCGTTAGGGCCGCCTCCACCGCTCTTTTTTGGTGATCTTCGGGACGAAATGGAGCACCGAAGAATGCCATTACTTGGTCTCCCACCATTTTGTCCAGGGTCCCATCCAATGCGAACACGGTCTCGGCGGAAAGACTGTAAAACTGGTTGAGCAGCCACACCACCTCGTTGGCGGACTTGCGCTCCGACAGAGCAGTGAATCCACGAACATCTATGAAAAGTACAGACAGTTCAATCAACTCCCCGCCCGGGGGAGCCAGCTCATATCAAATCGTGCAAAGATTGGGGTTCTTCCGGGAGGGTCTGATCTGAATCAGCCGGAAGAATATTGCGAAGACTCCGAGAAAGGGGGCGCAACACTGCTTGCACCGCTTGTGCGACGGAAACCGGTGAAAAATCCGCCGCATCCCTGGGTCTCCTCCCAATATCTGCCGGATACTTCAACCGGCAGCAGCAAAGGGTTGACCGCCATTATGATGATCTACTACTTCCCTGGAGGCTTCCACAGGGATAGGTCCAGAGGAGCCCTTGTAGGAGCCTTCGGGTCCTGAATTATTCGGTTATCGGTCCGCAATCGGGCGTTCAGCGATGTTGGCCGAGATGGTCTCTGGATTCCAAAGATCAGAGAACTTCAGGGCCCTGGGACAATGGGTATACGACTCGTCCACTTCGATAACGATTCCTTGCAGGTGGTGAGACCGCTCGTCGATCTCGAAGAGAGCGACTTCGACATCCATTTTTTCCAATTCCTCTTGGTCTACGATGGTAACGCGCCCATTGACTCGGACAACATCGTTGACACCGGGAATRAGGAAGAGGAGTCCGAYGTGGGAGTTGCTATCAAGGTTTTGATAGGTCTGGAATAGCTTGTTGCCGGCCACGTCCGGGAATACGAGGTGCTTTTCGTCCAGTACTTTGACGAACCCCGGCTTGCCGCCTTTGGGGGAGGCGTCGCAATTGCCGTCGGCGTCGGCGCTGGCCTGAATCACAAAGGGGGCATTCTGGATGAACTCCTGCACGTAAGGGGTCATTTTGCCGACTACTTTGGTTGCGGCCCGGCCGGATGCGTAGCCAAAAGTGTCGGAAAAACGGTTGCGTTGAGCGGTGTCGTTGGTGGCCATTGTCCCTCCCGAAGAACCGTATACRAATCATTCTAACCGGGCCGCTGGCGATGGGCAAGCAACGGTCAGACGTGGATTTAGGTGGAATTTTTTGCGGATTKTTTGGTTGAGCGTAGGGGGGAATCCCYCCAACCCTCCTTTACGAAAGGGGGGCTAGGATACGATTACATTAGCGGGGCATGGGTTTGCTTTAGACTTGGAACGAAACCGTTTCCATGGCTTCAATGAGACGCTGACAATCGGCCATTGAACGGATGCCGATCCTGATGTGTTCGGGTAGGCCGAAGGAGGTACAGTCCCGAAYGAAGAGACCCAGGCGCATAAGTTTGTCATGCCAGACACCGGCATCGCCCACGTTGACCAGCAGGAAGTTGGCGGCGGAAGGATGGACGGTTAGGCTGAGCCGGTCCAGCCGGTCTGACAGGAGTGACTTGGCCTGGTCGATGGCCTGCCGCGCTCGAGGCAGATATTCGGTGTCGGCCAGGGCGGCCAGCCCAGCCGCTTGAGCCAGACCGTTGACGCTCCAGTCGGGCTGGAACGCTTGCAGGTCGGCGATCACGTTTTCCGATGCGATCGCGTAACCCAATCTCAAACCGGTCAAAGCGTAGTCTTTAGTCATAGAGCGCAACAGGACCACGTTGTCCAGCGCCGGCAAGCCCATGCTGTCCCAAGAATCATTGACGAATGAAAGGTAGGCTTCGTCGATCACCATCAATGCTCCACAGGCGGCAGCCGCTTCAGTCAAAGGTTCGATCTCTTCCAAGCCCAAGTAGACGCCGGTGGGGTTGTTGGGGTTGCAAACAAACACCAGTCTGGGACGTTCTTGGATTATTTGTTGCGCCGCCTCGACTATATCCCAGCAGAACGCTGGGTTGGATGTTGCTTCGAAACTCGAAACCACGGCGCCGGCTTGGCGGCAGGCCCCCGTGTACTCGCCGTAAGTGGGCGTTAGTTGGAAAACGCTAGGCTCTCTGTCCGAACCCAAGTCAGACAGATAAACCCGAGCCAGCAGGTGGATGATTTCGGTGGAGCCGTTCCCCACCAGGATTCGTTCCACCGGGACCGGTTTACCTTGAAATGGCGGAAGAGTTTGGGACAGCGACTCCCGCAACTCCAAACATGCCGGATCTGGGTAGGCCCCAAGGTCCACCCTGCGCATGGCGTCCCACACTCCTTCCGGTGGCCCGATGGGGCTGACACTGGCGCTGAAGTCCAGGAYATCTTCGGGACGCAGGCCCAGGGCGCGAAGTTGAGAAGGTTTGATGCCGCCGTGGACGGGTCGCCCAGTCGAAACTTCCGGGTCGTGGCCGGAAGGCCCCTGTGTAGTCATCAGTAAACCCGCGCCATCACCAGATTCCCGACCTCAAGTAAGTTATTCCTAACGCTAAAAGCAAACCGGCCCCCGCAACAACATACATGGTGCGAACGGTTCGGGTGATGTCCTCAGGCTCCACTTGCCGCCTGGCGTCGCCCAACCGGTAATGATCGGCTTTCTCCAGTTCAACTCCCAAGGCGCCCGCCATGCCGCTCATCGTCCAACCGGCGTTAGGGCTTTCGGTCTTGCCATGATCCCGCAACATGATCCGCCAAGCATCTGATGCTTTCTGCCCTGGCAATACGAGACTGGCAATTACCAGAAGCAGCCCGGCCAGCCTGGAAGGGATCAGGTTCACCAAATCGTCGAACCGGGCCGAAGCTTTTCCCAGATACTCGTAGCGGCCATGGTAGCCTATCATACTATCCAGGGTGTTGATGGCACGATAGGCGACGGCGCCGGGGAGTCCGAAAAGGGCAAAAGCCAACCAGGGCCCGATAATGCTGTCGGCGATGTTCTCCGACACCGACTCGACAGTGGCGGCGGTGGCCCCCTCTGCTGTGAGTTGGGACGGGTCACGACTGACCAGCGATGACATCTGGGCGCGCACCCCTGCCATGTCACCCGCGGTCAGCAGTTCACGAACCCGAGCCGCCGTTTGGTGGAGCATCTTGACAGAAAAAGTGGTCTTAAGTAGGAAGCCACCGACCAAGACGTAAGCTACCTGGTGGACGTCGCGCAAGCCCGCCGCGGCGAAATAGGCGGCGGCACACCAAAATCCGGTGATGAGCAGCAGAATCATGACGCCAATTATAAATCCGCCGTTGCGAGATGTTGGGGCATTTGCTTCGGCAATGGTCACGGTGCGTCCGATCCACACCGTGGGATGAAGCCACTTGGGCGGTTCGCGGCCTACCATCTCCAGAACCACGGCCACTATCAGAACCGCCAGATCCGGAGGCACGGACCAGAGCATCAGAATACTCCCAATAGAGCCGGCAAAGGCTCAATCAGACCGTGGGGCAGCAACGCCACAGCGGCCACCAGAACTCCTACCTCAGTCACTTCGTTGATCGCTCCATAAGAGTCTCCGGTCAGACCACCCAGCATGTTGGACATCACCTTGCCAAGAAACCAAGCCAGGACGGACGCCCCAAACAGCAAGCCGATTCCGCCGATTCCGCCGAGAACTGCTGACGCCAAAACCGCGATCAACACGGCAATAAACGTGGCGAGTCTTGACCCCCMCTCGTGGAAGGGCGAACCCAGACCATCGCCACGGACGTAGGGGAAGGCCTCCAAAGCGACAACCATGGACCAACGGGACATCATCGGGAAAAGCAATARAGACCATTCTTTGCCCGGCGATGGGATGGTCAGCAAAGAGAGCAGCGCCCCATATTTCAAGATCAACAGGGAAGCGGCTCCGGCGACGGCGAAAGCGCCGACGTTGGAGTCTCGCATGATTTCCAGACGGCGTTCCCGAGTGTAACCGCCAAAAAGGCCGTCGCACACATCCATGAACCCGTCCAGGTGAAGGCCACGAGTCGYCACCACCAGGACAACCAGCAACAGGGCAGCGGTCAGATAAACCGGAAACAACTCGCGACCGCCAAGCTCCACCCCAACCAAGAGGAGCCCTAGGAACAACCCCACCGTTGGGTAATAGGCCCGGGAGTCGCTAATTTCCCGTTGGCTAAAGCTGCGTCTMCCGATGAAGGGAAACACGGTGAGGAAACTAAGGGCCGCCAGAAATGGTGTCAGCTTTGAGGCTCCCCGCCGTTCTCGTCTTCGATACGCTCCGAGACTCCGGCGTCGGCGAAGGTGGCCATTTCCGATAGGCACTTGGCCGCGGCTTCGATGATCGGCATCGCCAAAGCAGCGCCCGACCCTTCTCCCAGACGCATGCCCATGTCCAACAGGGGGGTCAGACCCATTGTTTCCATGCCGATGCGATGGCCCGGCTCAACGGATTGGTGAGAGGCAATGAGGTATCGGCTCAGCGTTGGGGACATGGTCCAGGCGATAAGAGCGGCCGCACCGGAGATGAATCCGTCGACGACCGCCGGACGGTGACCCGCCGCGGTGCCCAGCATGGCCCCGGCCAGCACCCCGATCTCGAAACCGCCGACTTTGGCAAGCAGGTCGAGGCCGTCTTTAGGGTCCGGATTGTTAACTTCAATCGCCCGGCGCACCACGTCGATCTTATGGGCCAGAGCCGGGTCGTCCAGGCCGGTGCCCCTGCCGGTGGYSRCSWYKSGGTCGGCGCCGGTCACGACCGCAGTTATGGCRCTGGAGGGAGTGGTATTGCCGATGCCCATGTCCCCGAAGGCGATGAGGTCGGCGCCTTCGGCGATCTGATYGTTGGCGGCCGCTATCCCGGTTTCGATGCACTTGATGGCGTCTTGGCGGGTCATCGCCGGCCCGGCGGCGATATTCGCGGTGCCACGGCCAATCTTGACCAACTTCAATAACGGGTGGGGCTCCAGGTCGGCGGCGACACCGGCGTCCAGAACGACGATACTTGCTCCCACGTGCCGGGCCAGCACATTGATCGCCGCGCCGCCGGCCAGGAAATTGGCGACCATGGCGGGTGTCACCTCTTGTGGATAGGCGCTGACACCCTCGGCCACAACGCCGTGGTCTCCGGCCGCCAGGATCACCGCCTTGCGATTTATCTGAGGGATGGGAACTCTAAAGATGCCCGCCAGAGTGATGGACAGCTCTTCCAGCCGTCCCAGGCTGCCCTGGGGTTTGGTCAGGGTGTCCTGCCGCGCCCGCGCCGCGTCCATGGCGCTCTGGTCCGGAGGGAATATCGCCGCCAATGTTTGCTCTATGAGGTCCGAAGTSGTCATTGATTGTTCCTAAGGCGCAGGTTAAAACTCGATACCCGGTTGGGCTTTGATGCCTTCGTGGTAGGGATGTTTGATCACGTTCATCTCGGTGACCAAGTCAGCGTAATCGATCAACTCTTGAGGGGCGTGGCGGCCGGTGATGATTACGTGCTGCATCTCAGGCCGGTTTTTCAGAACCTCGACAACTTCCTCTACCGGGATCCAGCCGTAGTGCATCGGATASGTGAACTCATCCAGCACGATCACGTCGTAATCTCCGGAGGCGATAATCTCCTTGCAGTCATCCCAGTGGGCACGGGCCATGTCGGCAGATTGATCCAAGTCTTTAGAGCGCCAGGTAAATCCGTCGCCCATGGCCCGCATCTCTACGCCGATCTTTTTGGCAGCGCGTTGCTCACCGAAGTTGGCGGTGGAATGTTTGATGAACTGGAGCATGATTACCTTGAAGTCTCTGCCCCAGGCGCGAAACAGCACACCCATGGCGGCGGTGGTCTTCCCCTTGCCGTTGCCGGTGTTGACGATGACCAGTCCCTTGTTGATGCGTGGGCCGGTTACGGACTGGGGGCCCGGTTCAGAACTTTCTCCGGTGCTCATGGGTCGTTGACCTCCAATAACGGTTGCTCAAGTAACGGGGCTTAAAGCCCCATGCTCGAATGGGGAGCACAAGTTTCCACGAAGCGGGGGGCGAGGGACGGRTCACTGCCCAGATGGATGTGGATGTAGGACGCGTACACGCTTCCCGCCTGGAACCCGTCGGCCCGGTTGTCTTGGTCCACAACTTTGTAAACTGACTGGTCAGGATCGGGTGGCTCCTCCAGCGTAGACCAGTGAAATTCGTGGCCCCGTACCCGCTGCCCTTGCAACATCAGCGGACCATCTCGGCGGGACTCAACCTCCCGGTAACCGAGGGTCATACGCTGATGGGACATTGCGGACACGGCAGGAATCACTCCGACCATGGTGTGCCGTGTCCCGTCAAGGTCGTCCAGGCTCCGGCCAAGGTACATCAGGCCACCGCACTCGGCGTAGACCGGCACGCCGTCGCTGACCGCCTTCCGTATCGCGTCGTGCATGGGCTTGTTGGCCGCCAGTTCGGCGCCAAACATCTCGGGGAAGCCGCCGCCCAGGTAAATGCCACCGGCGCCTTGGGGTAAGCTCGTGTCCTCCAGGGGGCTAAAAGAAACAAGCTCGGCCCCCCATGCTTCAAGCAGGTCCAATGAGTCCTGATAGTAAAAACTAAAGGCCATGTCCTGCGCGATGGCAATCCGGGCCCGCTTGGGTTGAGGTTCGGTTGGATACGCCGCCGGGAAGACTTCGGCACTCTTGGAACCGGAGGCGATAGCAACGATACGGTCCAGGTCGATGGTTTCTTCCACCTGGGCAATCAGCGTGTCGTACCATTGGCGAGCCACCGTGCCCTCCACGGTGGGAATCAGGCCCAGGTGACGCTCGGGTTGCACCAGTTCATCCCGGCGGGGCAGGTAGCCCAGTACCGGTATCCCGGTGGTGGCCTCGATCTGCGGCTGGCAGAATTCCATGTGGCGGGGGCTGCCGACCCCATTCAGGATGACGCCGGCGATCCTTAGATCAGGGTCAAACTGCTGGTATCCCAAAATCTCAGCGGCCACGCTGCGGGCAACTTTGGAAGCGTCAGCCACTAATATGACTGGGGCGTTCAACARCTTGGCAAGCTCAGCGGTGGAGCCCTCTTCCGAGAGATTGGAGTGGCCGTCGAATACTCCCATCACCCCTTCAACTATTGAAATTTGGCGCTGAGAGCCGGCCCGCTGGAACAACTCCAACACAGTTTGGTGAGGCATCAACCAGGTATCCAGGTTKCGGGAKGGGACTCCGCAGGCAAGTTTATGATAAGACGGATCGATGTAGTCCGGACCGGCTTTGAAAGGCTGAACGAGTTGGCCGCGCCGGGTCAATGCGCCCATGATTCCGGTGGCGATGGTGGTCTTGCCGACCCCGCTGCGAACGCCGGCAATTACGACGGATGAAGTCAAGTGTAAGTCTCCCAGCTATCGGCAATCAGCCGTCAGCTATCAGGGGCTATTATACCCCTCACTGCTGGCTTAGTTAGGGATGGATAAGCTTTCGCCGTACTTCTTTTGGAGGCTGATAAACAGGTCGTGCCTGGGTTGATTCGTCTCGTCCTTTTCTGATTTTCTCAGATAGACGCGAAGCATGGGCTGATCTTCTCCGTCTATAAACCAGACTGAGTAGCTGGGTAGGCCCTCAGCGTTTGTATTGTGGATGAACCGGACCTCTTTGACCTCGTTCATGTGCATATGGAGGTGGGTGCCCCCTTCGGCCATGAAGGTGACGACGTTGCCGTCATCGGCAAAACGCAGGTCCTCAAACATGGTGTAGACCTCGGCGGTGGCCCCGTTGTTGGCCAACATCAGGACTACCTCGGCAAACCCCGGCTGGCAGGCCTCAAGTATCTCGCGTATCATTCGGGTCTCCTTGGTGTGGGGAAAGCATTCGAAGGCTTCACCCCAAAAAAATGCCCGGCTTCTCGGCCGGGTTGATGCTCTCCAAGACCCATACCCTTATCCTCGAAGTGTATCAAGTCGAGTCTGCGGCAGRTCTCCTGGCTTCCGGATAACGGGCCATCCCCCGCCTTCCCGGCCTTAACGCCGTGGGGTTGGCAATGGAGATRGCCTCATCCAGTTACAGTGGCGGGACCGCGCCGGACTCCCACCGGCTTCCCTATTAAGYCCCGGCAACGGGGCCACCTGCRGGCTGTTCCCAGTTGTNAAAGGGCGCTTGGGTAAGAGGATGGGCAAGTCTTAATCGCGATYGGGAATCCRCCTTAGCAAATCCCCTGGACCTAGATGGATACGAGGTTATTCTATGATGACCGCCAACCAGCGTCAAATCGTCTCTTGACAACCCAATCGGCACGGGCATACGTTATGTCYGCGCCAGGCCCCGGTTATCGCGTGTCTACGTAAAGTWGATGCGGGTTCGGAGCMGGCAATCAGATAGATCTGAATCGGCTGGACCCGCGGTCCCTGGGAGTCAACCTTGGTCCAACAGTTGCGAATATCCGCCAAGGTCCTGGCAGAACTGGCCATGCCCGACTTCTGCCCCCGGTGCTTTTGGGTCAAACGACGGGTACCCGACCGGCTCCCCTATCAGTCCTTTCCCGGCATCTTCAGCTCCATAGACTCATTCAGCAAGAAGGTCGTCCACGGTTGGTTCGACAAGGGAGGCGGGGCCCCCGTTTGGTTCGAGTCTCTGGGAGAGTTGGCGGGGTACAAACCGCCTCCCCATCACACCAAATTCAACATCGTCGACCATGACAACGATATAATGCTGACCGGAAACCCGGACGGCGTGTTCGTGCGGCCCGACGGATCCCACTTGATCGTGGACTATAAGACCTCCAGGTACACGCCTTATCAAGAGCGGCTGTTCCCACTTTACGAAGCCCAACTCAACGCCTACGCCTTGATCGGGGAACAGTGCGGTTTGGAGCCGGTGACGGGATTGGCGCTTATTTATACGGAGCCGGCAACCAGCGATGACGACGCCGYCGGAGAGGGTGTCCACCGGGACGACGGGTTTGCTATGGGGTTTGTGGCAAATGTGGTTCCGGTGGAATTGAAAACTTCAATCATCGGTCCGTTGCTTATCCGGGTTAGGGACATATTGGACTCGGATATCAGTCCATTTGGCCGAAGGAACTGCCGGAACTGCAGGCTGCTCRAGGACCTGTTGGACGTGGCGGGGTGAAATCCCCCCAACCCCCCTTTACGAAAGGGGGGCTTTACGACTGGATGGACAGGAGTTGCATTCCGATYTRTCGATGAACTAAAAACATCGGAGGAGAGATATGACTACTTATACGTATGACCACATACATCTTCGCAGCCAGAACCCGATGGAGACGGCCCAGTACTTCAACAAGATGTTCGACGCTAAGATTGTGGAGTCGGTTCAGTCGGACGGTCAGCCTCGAATCGACATCGATCTCAACGGGCTGATGATCTTCATCGCCAAGGCTGACGAGAGCGTGCCCGCCGGGTTGCGGGACCCTCACTTGGGTTTGGATCACTTCGGGTTCCGGGTGGAGAACTTGGCGCAAGCGGCAGAAGAATTGAAGGCCAAGGGCGCCGAGTTCGCCACGGAACCTTTCGAACTGCGGCCAGGACTGAAGATCGCCTTTGTCCGCGCGCCTGGGGATGTGCGGATAGAACTGCTGGAACGGAGCTAGGGCTAGCGGGGTTTGACCTGGTAGCCTCATAAGCACTTATATGGAAAAAGGTTATCGGGTGGGGYATCRCCCCCATCCTAACCTTCCCCCATCGAGGGGGAAGGGATTTTGTGATCGATTCTGCGTTGTCAGTGKCCTACTGGACAGTGATTCGTTAGGCTCCGTTGACGCTGTAGGTGACCGCGTTTTGGGAAACTGCGCCCTCTTCCATCAGCTTGGCCAGGTGKGTGGTTACGTTGCGGGCTGCCGCCGATCGAAGGTTCTTGCGTAGGTTCCGGGGGTAAACGGCTTTAACAACCTCGTCCACGGTCCCTGAGCCAGCGGCCAGGGCTTTTATTATCTGTTGCTCCCGGGCCTGCCGATGGTCGATGTACCACTGTATGCGCTTGGCTCCGTCGTGGACAAGTTGTCCGTGGCCGGGACAGATCARGTTTGGGCGTTGCCGGGCCAGAAGCTCCAAAGAGGCCATGTACTGCTTCAGGTTGCGGATGCTGGATGAGGAGTTGCCCAGGATGGTGTCGCCGGTGAATAGTGTTCGTTGATCCCTCATGAAGTAGGAGATATGGTTGTCCTCGTGGCCTGGGGTGAACAAGGCTCGCAAGCCCTGCCCTCCGCCGGTGGGTATGACTTCTCGAGACTTTATCGGCTGGACGCAGCCTGTGCCCAGTCGCTCCGTTAGATAGGCAGCCAGCTTGGGGTGGCAACGCACCTGGCAGCCCATCTCTTCTTGTATCCGGTCCAGACCGCCGATGTGGTCTTCGTGGCCGTGGGTCACCAATATCGCCGACATTCGAGGCCGCCCCAACTCGGCGTAGTAGTCCAGTATCTGGCGAGTCCAGGCCCGGTAAGGCTCTCCAGAATCGATCATCACCATGTTGTCGTTGGGGTCGCCGACGAAGTATATCTGCGTCCCACCGGGGTGCATCGCGCCGAAGGTGTTGGGGTCTTCCAGGATGTGAGTGCTGTAGATGTKGTCGGCRATCTGCATGTCTTTCCTCTRTGCGATGGAGGTGTRTCGAACTTTTGATAKCTGACCGGATATTATCCGGGAGGCTGGTCCGCGTCAACGTTATCGGCGTGGGCGAATCACCCTATCGAGAGCCGCACGTGGTGTGACGATGGTATGATGTGCGAAATCGTCGCCCTTTGGCCTGGACCCCCAATAATCCAAAGCGGCGAGACTCACCGGAGAGCAGCATGATAGGTCTTGATGAGCTGAAAGCAGCGGTCCCGCCCCTGAGCGGAGAGATCACCCTTCCGGGACTGGAATCCCCCGTGGACGTGTACCGGGACCGCTACGGCATTCCTCACATCCGGGCCGCCAGCGAGGGCGACGCGTTTTTCGCCCAGGGCTTCGTTACTGCCCAAGACCAACTCTGGCACATGGAATACGACCGCCTGCGGGGAGCGGGACGCTGGGCGGAGGTGGTGGGGCCGTCGGCGGTGGACCAGGACAAGATGATGCGGAGATTCCGGTTGGAGGCCAGCGCCCGGTCCGACTACCAAGCCGTCAGCGAGCGGACCAGGCAGATGATGGATTCTTACGCTCGCGGTGTCAACGCTTTCATCGAGACGTCGCCGGTCCTGCCGGTGGAGTATCAGATAGCGGGAATATCCCCAGAGCCCTGGCAGCCGTGGGACGGCCTGGTGGTCTACAAGATACGGCACATCTTCATGGGGGTTTTCGAGTCGAAGATCTGGCGGACCAAGGTCCTTCACCAGGTTGGTCCGGAGAAGACRGCGGASTTGTTCCCMGGWTAYCAGGCCGGSCAACTGCAGATMCTRCCKCCTGGAACATCCTACGAAGGACCCGTGGCGGACGGACTTGAAGAGCTGARCAGGGGAATGGCTGCCTTGGCCGTGTTGAACGGCAGCGACGGAGGCAGCAATAGCTGGGYCYTGKCSGGMAGCCGGACSGCNAMCGGGAANGCCCMTCCTRGCKGGMGAYTCCCACCGGGCGTTGGACACACCCAACGTCTACTACCAGAATCATGTGTCCTGTCCCGAATTCGACGTGGTGGGTCTATCGTTTCCGGGGATGCCCGCGTTCCCCCACTTCGGCCACAATCCCTGGGTGGCCTGGTGCGTGACTCACTTGGGCGCAGATTATCAGGATCTCTATATCGAACAGTTTAAGAAAGACGACTCCGGTTACTACAAGTACAAAGACCAGTGGCGGCGAGCTGAGGTGTATCAAGAGACGATAAAAGTTAAGGGCGGCGACGACGTTCCCTTGAAGGTCTGGGTCACCCAACACGGTCCGGTTATCTCGGGAAACCCGGAGCAGGGCAGCGGTATCGCTTTCAAGTACACGGCGACGGAAGGGCCGTCCACCTGGCCCGACGGGTTGTGGCAAATGTTGCTGGCAAAAAATTCGGACGAGTTGATCGAATCGATGCGGGAATGGGTTGACCCGTGCAACAACCTGGTATTCGTCGATACCGATGGCAACTTCGGTCACTTGTGCCGGGGCAAGGTGCCCATACGTTCTCAGGACAACGGTTGGCTGCCGGTTCCGGGCTGGACCGGCGAACACGAATGGCAGGGCTACATCCCCTTCGAAGATATGCCTAAGGCCGTGAACCCGGAGGAGGGCTATATCGTCACGTGCAACAACCGGCCGGTGGACAACGATTATCCTTACTACATCTCGACGGACTTCACGCCGGGATTCCGCGCCCAGCGGGTGACCAAGCGGTTGCTGTCCCTGGAACGACCCTCGACAGCCGATATGGCCATCGTTCACGGCGAGCGGGTATCCATCCCGGCCCAGTCTTATCTGGGAATCATGKCCCAGGTAGAGCCCCGGGACAAAACCTCGGCCCTGGCCAAGGACAARCTGCTCGCATGGCAGGGACAGATGGATGCCGGCCGGGTGGAGCCAACCATTTACAGCGCGTTACGGGATAGCCTGCTCCACAAGATTCTAAAGCACAACCTGGGAGACGAACTCTCCGAACTGGCGCGAAACCCCGATGGACGAGGCTTGGGACAGTTCCTCGCCAGGTTTAAGGGTATGTTGGCGTCGATGATCGCCGAGGACGACCGGAGCATGTTGCCGCCGGGTAAGGACTGGCCGGAGATGGTGGCCGACGGTCTGGCCGACGCAGTGGACACTCTGAAACAACTCCTGGGCGACAACCTGGACGAATGGCGTTGGAACAAGCTGCACCAGGCCCGCCCTAAACACACGCTGTCGGATGCTTTCCCGGAGCTGGCGCACCTATTGGACCCGCCGCCCATTCCCATGAACGGAGACGGCGATACGCCCCTGGCTGGGAGCTACTCCACGGCCGACTTTGCCGCGGTCACCAGTCTTTCGGTGGCCCGTTACGTTTACGACCCTTCCGACTGGAGCAACTCCATGTGGGCGGTTCCCCTCGGAAGCTCGGGGCATCCGGGCAGCCCCCATTATCACGACCAGTCGGAGATTTGGASCMGGGTGGAAATGGCGCCSATGGAGTACGACTGGGACCACATCGTTGCTAACAGTGAAACCCAGCAACGGTTGGACCCGGCTTAGGCTAGCGCAAGGATCAGCCGCCCTTCAGATGGTTGCCCAGCAGATCCAGGGCCGCTTGGGCCGCCCCCCGCTTGGTGGCGTCCCGGTCTCCGGATAGGTGGACTTCTATCGCCACGTCCTCTCCATCCTTGACCGCCAATCCGATCCAAAATGTCCCTATGGGGAAGCTGGAGTGTCCCTGGGCCGGACCGGTGACTCCGGTGGTGGAGACGGCGTAATCGGTCCCACAGAGCTCTCTGACTCCTTTTGCCATGGCGATGGCGACTTCCCTGCTGACGCTGCCATAGGTGTTGTATTGCTCGTCGGTTACCCCCAGCACGCTCTGTTTCAAGCCGCCGGTATAGGCGATAACGCCGCCCGGACAGTACCGGGAGCTTCCGGGAACCGACCCCAGCATGTAGCCGATCAGTCCCATGGTATCGGCTTCGGCCACGGAAACGGTTTTGCCTTGGGCGACCAGTAACTCTGCTATCTCGGTAACATCCATTGACTCTTCTCCTGACTCTTCTCCTGAATTTTGGGTTGGTTGGGGGTCGCCCCCCTCATTNCCCCCTTTGTAAGGGGGGAGGTTGGGCTCACTTGGTGGATCGGATGGCTGGTTTCTGGAGCAGCAGGAAGAACTCCCGATTGCCGGCGTTACCTAGGATCGGCGACGGGCAGAGGTTGCGGACGCGCAGCCCGGCGTTGATCGCCCAGTTRATCATCCGGCTGAGCACGGCCGCGTGGATCTTGGGGTCCTTGATCACGCCGCCCCGTCCGACGTCTTCCCGGCGTGCCTCGAACTGGGGTTTGACCAGTGCAGCGACGTACGAGCCGTGCCTCAAGTGCTGAATCGCTGAAGGTATCACCAGGGCCAGGGAGATGAAGGACACGTCGATGGTGATCAGGTCCACCGGTTCGGGCAATTCGAATGGATTGCGGGCGTTGCATTTTTCGATGACCGTCACTCTTGAATCCTGCCGTAGCTTGTAGGCCATCTGACCGTGGCCCACGTCCAGGGCATAGACGCGCTCGGCGCCCCGTTGCAGGACGCAGTCGGTAAATCCGCCGGTGGACGCGCCCACGTCCAACACGGTAAATCCTTCCACCGCAAGTTTGAAATTGTCCAGAGCGTGAGCCAGTTTCAAGCCGCCRCGGCTAACGTAGGGAAGGTTGCCGCGAACCTCCAGGGAATCTGTCCCTGGCAAGATTGAACTGGCTTTTAGGACCCGCCCCGCGCGGCTGAAAACCAGTCCTTCGGCGATGAGGGTTTGAGCCTGCCCCCGGCTTTCTGCCAACCCGCGGTCGACCAAAAGCAGATCGGCCCGCTTTCTTTTACTCGGCTTGTCAGTCAACTTGGCCATYGGATTTGGACTCGTCCAAAGATTGGGATGGTCAAGGCCACATTATCCAACCGGTGCGATCGGTCCGGGCCCGGAAGAGGTGTCCGCCCCCGGTGGTCACGTAGAGGGTTTTCATATCAGGATCGCCGAAGCAACAGTTGGTCGGGCGGTCCACTCGCAAGGCGTGGGTTTCCAAGATCCTTCCCGTGGGTGCGAAGACGTAAATCATCGGGCCGGGTCCGCTCTGCTCCCAGCCGGCGCAGACCACAATGTTGCCTTCTGCGTCCAGTGTCATGCCGTCKACGCCTCTTTGTACGCCCAGATGGTCGATGCCRAAAGTATGCAAGGTGACGAAGTYGCCCAAGGAACCGTCATCGTTGATCGGGTAAGCTCTCAATTGGCGGGGCTGACCGGGGGAATAGTCGCTTTGGGCTACGTAGAGAGTCTTCTGGTCCCGGGAAATCAATACACCATTGGGGCGGCTGACATCGAATGTAGCCCTGGTCAACTCCCATTGATCGTTGCCCTTTGGGTCCAGGCGCAGCACAGACATGTGGTCTAGATCCTGATCGCCTGCCGAGGCGTTGAAGGGATCGGTGAACCAAACGCGGCCCTGCTTATCCACGGCCAAGTCGTTGGGGTTGTTGTGTTGCTCTCCTTCCAGTTGGTGTGGCAGCGAAGTGGTGGTCGAACGGTCTTTCTCAAAGCGCACGATGCGCCGCTCGCCGCTTTGGCAACCGTAGAGATTTCCTTGGGCG
The DNA here is from genome assembly GCA_002401285.1 of SAR202 cluster bacterium. The sequence goes on along the minus strand of NVSQ01000012.1, from coordinate 54,219 downwards.
TCGAAACAGAGACCGTTGGTGCGCCGTGTATCGGTGAAATACTCGGTGGTCTCCCCCGTTTTTGAATCATACCTCAGTATACGGTTGGCCGGGATGTGGGTGAAGAGCAACGCCTCTCCATCCCAAACCGGTCCTTCGGTAGTACCGCCGTAGGGACCCGCCACCAGTTCGAAGTTCCAACTCATARGGTTGGCCTCTCAGTAAATTTCACGGGGGATGCCGCCAGTATATCCGGGGGCGAATGGTATGTCACCACCCGGGCTGTTTGACACAATTAGGGGATAGGACTCGGTCCTATCCCCTAATTGTGTCAAACTATGACGGTTGGGCTGTTAACTAGGTCGCAGTTCAGTGATAGAGGGYTACCTGCCCCGTAGCCTGGGATCCAAGACATCCCGAAGAGAGTCGCCAAGGAGGTTGACCGAAAACACTATCACCGCAATGGTAATACCTGGGAAGACCGATAGCCACGGCGACACATCGATGTATGTGGTGGCACCCAGGTTCAGCATACCGCCCCATGAGGCGATRTCCGGTGGGATCCCCACGCCCAAGAAGCTCAAAGACGCCTCGACGACGATGGCATAACCGAGAGTAATGGTGCTCAACACTATGTAAGTGGCCATGACGTTGGGGAGGATATGACGGAGCATGATCCGGGTGGAACCGGCACCAATAGCTCGTGCWGCCAGGGTATAGTCCTGCTCTTTTATGCTAAGGACTTGTGACCGCACGACCCKGACTGCGCCCGGCAGAAGTATCACCACCAGGGCCACAATCACGTTGGTCTGAGAAGCCCCCAGAGCGGCCATCAGTGCCAATGCCATGATGATGGCCGGAAATGCCATCATTGTGTCCACCAGCCTTTGGATAGCCAGGTCAGTCTTACCGCCGGAGTAGGCGCTGAAGATGCCGATYAACGTACCCGCGGAGATTGCTATGCCCACGCTTAACAAACTCACCGACATGGATATGCGCGCTCCAAAGATCAACCGGCTCAGCACGTCTCGGCCCAGTTCGTCGGTGCCCAGGATCTGCTTACCAAAGGGCGGTGTGAATTTCTCCGCTACCTCTATCGCTGTGGGACTGTRGGGCGCAAGCATCGGGGCCAACACGGCGACCACGACAGCGAATATAAGCACTGCAGCGCCAAAGGCACCCAGGGGTTGTTGGGCGCAGAACCGGAGCASCGCAACGGGAAGTGTAGACTTCGGCCGAAGTATGGCCAAAGTCTCCGCTGCGGCAKTTTCCCGGGTTCGGTCTACAAGCATCCCTTGCTACCTCCTGTGGCTATGACGGACCACTGCGCGGACACGCTACGCGAAACGGATGCGTGGGTCCAACCAGCCGTAAAGCAGGTCTATCAACAGATTTATGGTTACGATGGACAGCCCTATTATCACAACGACCGCCTGTATCATGACGTAATCCCGGTGACCTATGGACTCGATGAGGATCCGTCCCATGCCAGGAACCAGGAAAATGCTCTCGATGATGATTGTGCCGCCAAAGAGGCGACCGAACTGCCAGCCTGAAATGGTGAGAATGGGCAGGAAAGCATTTTTCAAGCCGTGACGGGTCAACACGACCCGCTCGGACAGACCCTTAGAGCGGGCGGTCCGCATGTAGTCCTCCCGCAGAATCTCCATCATGGAGGAGCGGGTAACCCGAGCGATGAAAGCCAAGTCATAACCTGCCAATGCCAAGGCCGGGAAGAACATTTGCTGCAGGTTAGACTTCGGGTCATCCCAGAGCGTCTCGTATCCCAGTGGCGGTAGCCAATTGAACAGCATCGCCAGGAACAGTATTATCAGAATCCCGGTGAAGAATGTGGGCAGAGCGATACCGGTCAGGGTGAACACCCGGGCGGCGTAATCCAATTTACTGTCGGGGTTGATGGCCGAAACCACCCCCAGAGGGATAGCTACGACCATGGCCAGGACCATAGCGAACACTGCCAAYTCCACCGTTGTCGGTATCCGGTCTTTCAATTCACCCATGACCGGGGCCTTAAACCAGAGAGAATYTCCAAAGTCTCCCCGGACCACCCCGCTAACCCAGGTRGCATATTGGACCACGATAGGCCGGTCTGTACCTATTTCGTGRCGCAGTCTAGCCAGGTCTTCCTGAGTATAGGAGCCRCCTCCTTCATCTTCCAGAATGGCCAATGCGGGGTCCCCGGGGATTATCCGCATCAGCACGAAGACCAAGACAGTTACTAATATAACAGTGGGTATGAACAGGCCTATTCTCTTTATCGTGTACTGTCTCATCTACGCTCTTCCGGTGTTCAGGGGTTTTAAGCACGGAGCTTCTAKCCGTACATCCGCCATATGAGTTGGACTMGCCCGRTCAGTTTCATTTGAACGGCRACCTAAAYTAAGAGGGTCTCYCGAGAATACCTAGCACCCTGACCCRAGATACAGGCCAGGGTGCCGTAAAACTRACTTGCCTWATCGGTTGKTTACCGATCKAGCCAGAGATGTTCGTGCTTGAAGCCATACTGGACGGTYTGGGGCGGATGGAAGCCCTTAACGTCCCGGTGCATCTGCCAGAAGAACCGGCCCCACACCAGAGTTACCCAGTGGTTGTCACCCACCCGGATGATGTCGGCGATTTCCCGCAGATATTCCCGGCGCTTGTCCAGGTCCTGCTCGACCTTTTGTTTTTGGAACAGCTCCTCGACCTTCGGGTGGGACCAATCGGTATAGTTCCTGGTTCCGCCCGGCCGGTATACGCCACCCAAGACGGCATCAGCGTCCAGAACGACCATTCCCTCACCCTGACAGCCCAAGCCCCAGTCACCTTCGGCGTCCGCGGCCCGGGCGGTGCCGTACATCTTGTAGCCAGCGGCGCTCTCGTGAGTCATGAGGTCGCCGGTGATACCAAGGGTCTCCTTGAGTTGCTCTTTGACCACCTGACAGATCGGTACGTAGAACGAGACCTTCCKGGAGTGGAAGTCAGTCTTGAACCCGTCGGGGAAGCCAGCCTCAGCCATCAGCCGCTTGGCTTCTGCCAAGTCCTCTTTACCGCCGGGAGTATCCTTTGGACGCAAGCCCGGCCATTTCGAGGCTTCGTCTTCGGAATGGGCCATCCCAGGCATGAATACCATGGGCTCTCCAGCGGTGTCATCCAATACGATACGGTCGATCGCCTGCCGGTCCAAGGCCAGGTAGATCGCCTTYCGYACACGGGGGTCAGTGAASGGCGCTTTCTTGCGGTTTATCATCAGACCCACGTTGAAGGACGGTGACAAGAAGTGGGCCACGAYCTCGCTGTCGGTGTCCTCCACCAGTTGGATGTTTTGTTTGGGGGTCAGAGACGCCCCGCCAGCGTTGGACATGTCRATCTGGCCCACTTTGAGGGCCGAGATGWASCGGGAGGCGTCAGTGATGATGTAGTGRTCKATGSWRYCGAARWAGGGACGTCCCACTTTGAAGTARTTGGGGTTCTTMTCCACCTTGTAGAAGTTGCCTCGTTTATACTCCTGCAAGATGAAGGGACCGGAGCCAGMRTTGTATTTGAGGAYGTTTTCRGCCTGGTTCAGGTCTACCCCTTGTTCCATTATGTGCTTGGGGAGRATCTTAGCGTAGTCGACTGCCAAGAACTTGATGAACGCCCCCGAAGCGAACTGGAGGTTGAACTCCACGGTGTCGCCGTCGATGGCCTTCAAACCGTTGTCAAGATTCTCATCGACATAGTTGCGGGTAAGTCCTGACCTGCCGATAGAGACATCGGGATCGTAATAGCGCTTAAGAGCGTAAACCACATCGGCGGAGGTTAGGTCCGTACCGTCGAACCATTTGGCATTCCTATTGAGATGGAACGTGAATGTCTTGCCGRCGTTGGAGATCTCCCAACTCGTACACAGGTCGCAGACGATTYTACTGGTGTCGATCGTGTCGTACTGCACCACCTGGTTGTAGAGCTGGGAGTAGGAGATCACGCTGGAAAGAGATGAGGAACCCAGCGGGTCCCAGTCCTTGGTGTCGGCGTAAGCCCGCATGTTAACGTGCTGTCCGTACACGGGCGCCTGGCTGGGCACCGGGGTCGGCCGGGCRCCTGGGGTAGCGGTCGGTATAGGAGTGTTAGTGGCCCGGATGATGACCTCTTTGATCACCTGCTTCTCCACCTCTTTKATGACCTCTACCTCTTTGATGACTTCTCGATCAACCGGGACTTCTTTGATGACCTCTTTAATGACTTCTCTCTCGACGATTACTTGCTTTTCAACGGGTACTTCCTTGATGACTTCCCTCTCGACAATAACCTCTTTCTCTATCACAGTTGGCGTGGCCGCGGTTCCGCCGCAGGCAACGGCCAGCAACAATAAAGAAGCTGCCAAGATTGGCAGCAACGTCCGAGTGTTAACCCAAGGGTGTGTCCGCATAACTAATCCTCCGTCTTCTTGGTACTAARTGCCCCTACCACGTTCAGGCGGGTGTTACGTTCAWATCCACCAGATGAATCTAAATTCAATCTGGCGAACCGAAGCTTTACATTCCCAGCCTCAACGGGAAAGCAGCAGCTATCCCAGGCATATCCAAATAATAGAATGTAATACTTAATATGTGAGAGCGGCCGAATCTTAGCTTACTCACCCWGGCAAGTCAAGTGATACCGTGGCCGGACCCATAAAAAGGAAATATGAATGCATCGGCATWCCCTCTGCGCATGKMCATGCGCAGAGGGTATCGATTGCCCATGAACCGAGCGGCTTTGAAACGCGATGGGGCAATCGGTCGACGGCGGACCYAGAATCARGTGGACGGGRAGATATCCGTTAACCGGCTAAATAGGAWGCCGTTTATAGGGTTCGCCCAGAATGCGAACATCAGTGTCTACGTCGGCATCCACGAAAAATGGCTCGAAATCGGCGGCCCTAGTCCAAATTCGCGAGGCCTGTATGAGAACCGCACGCTCGATAGATGCGGGCCAACGGAGGGTGAAAACGTCCGAGTTGTCGGCGTGAGCGACGCCGGTGGTGCCGTTCAACCCCCTGGTCACCGTTAGATCGTTGGTGGATATATCCGTAATGAGCATCTGCTCGCTGCCTATCATAATGGTCTGTCCAATAGCGAACTGAGTCCCGTCGTCAACCGGGACAGTGATTTTTGTGGCCGYCATTGCAGCGTCGTTGAGGTCTGTGCCACTGTCCTCTTTATATTGACGATAGCCCCAGACACCGGCGATCTGGAATCGCTGCTCCCCACTGCTGAATGTGGTCTTGGCGCCATGCTGCCGGACTCGGATAGARGTATGAGGCTCACCCCAGTGCTGTTCCGGTTCGSCGTTATAGGGTTCARGCCGATAATCGCCGGCCGCCCATGTTTCGTTGAACGATTGGTCGTCGGTGGAATCCTCTTTTAGAGAAGTCAGCGACACCAGATCGGGAATCAGCAGCCTGGTGGAGCCGGTGCCGTCGAACTCCATTGTCTGCGTCTTGGAATAGAAATAACGGTTACAGAAATGATCCACCCAGTCCGATACGGCCAGAAGCAACTGGAACATCTCGTYRTCGTCMCCGGCACCRGCAGCTGGGTCCTTCAGTAGACTATCGTCTTTGAGCTTGGTTAGGKCACCATACAGGGACCTATATGCTTCACGCGCCATGTTTTACTCCCTATAGCCTTCCTGAAAATGGGAACGGATTTGAATTCCCACTACGGAAATCAAGGCGGTGCTACGCCTCTTCGGTGTATTCSATAATGATTTTAGTAGTTGACGTTGGAGCCACTCCTCGCCATCTTCCGCTGAGCACTTCGTCCTTTTTGACTCGGGGTCCCTGGCTCCTGGAATACGTGCGGGTTACTGCGCTGCCCGCGTCAGGCACGGCCAGAACGTCGATCGACCGGTTGGGAGCGGTAATCATGTTACCGGCATCCCCGAAGAACAATTCCCACAAATGCCGGCCGTCGCTGGAAGTCTGAAGCACCTTGACTCGAATGAGCCGGACATGGTAGCCCCTTACCGGCGCCAGCAGGTGTTGCCGGCTGATGCTGGTGCTGCCATCCACTATCTTTACCCGGAGTTGATATGGCCGGCGGCGGATCGCGGCCCGATGGGTCCGGCGGACGCTCCGGCGAACTAAGGACAATGGCATGGCTCAGGATTCGTCGGAGTATYCGACGATTACTTTGTGCRCCGTCGTGGGAGGAGTCCCCAGCCACCGCCCGCTAAGAACCTCATCCCGGAGACCTCTGGGGCCTTCTTCCCTCAGGAAAGTCCGAGTGCTGGCTTCACCTAAGTCAGGAATGTCTAAGATGTCGATTGCGTTGTCCGGATTGATGGTTATGTCGGCCCCAGTGCCGAAGTACAATTCCCACAGATGACGGCCGGCGGCTAGTTCCTGGATCACTCTCACTCGCAATAGACGGATCCGTCTACCCTTGGACGGCGTGACTAACGTATCCCTGGTGTTAGACGTATTGGAATCGTGGGAGTTAACCTGCGCCACGTACGCCCGGCGCCTAACATTGACGCTGTGGGTCCTCCGTGATGAAACTCGCTGGCTGGTCATTTGAGCAGCCGTCCGATGCCCGTTCCTCCCAGGCCGGCGATGGCCGCCAGGGAGGCTGTAAGCGCCGTGCCGTTTATCCCTTGGGCGAGGGCATACAGCTCGACGGCGGTCACGGATACGATTCCCAGAGCCGCGACGGCAGCCCATCGGCGAGCTAAAATGCCTTTGTTGATGGGGATCATCTCAAATTCTCCAACGCGATGAGTTCCAATAATTCGGCTCGTTGAGCGGCCGTCCAGTTGGACCGGGGTATGGAGAGAAGTTCTCGTGTCCTGACCTGGTCTGGGTCCGGTGGCGCCTCCGGTAGTATTGGTATACCTAAGAGGAGGCCACTCCTTTGGTCATCATTAGTATCCAAGGCCTCAAGCTCAGCGGGATCAAGGCCGAGAGCATTCGCAATATCCGTCCGGTGGGAAAGCTCAGGAACTTCAAAATCCTCGCTGGARGAGGTAAATAGAACATCAAGCCACTGGCCTGTGTTTACAATCCTGAGACATCTGTAAACTGTCAACTCATCCTCGTATAGACCRGCTTGCCGTCCCAGCATCGATTTGTTGCAAAGTGCTTGCCGTCCTCAGAGCTATAGGAATCCGGCTCCCTTAGCTCCCCNGATTCCTCGATCAACTCCCTGATGCGCTGGTAGGCGAATTCAGGCAGGGGGTGGACGGTAACAAGACAGGTTAGGTGTACCACGTGGCTCTCCTGGGGGCAGGTTCCTGGAACCCAGCGCGCCTCGTATTCTTTCCAACCTTCGTGCTTGATATGCGTTYGCTCTAATCCAAGGTCCACTAACCTGGCAGATCCTGATATGGCGAGAAATTCGTCCAAGATCAAGTCTGTTCCATGGACCACGGTCTTGTATTCCGGACTGGCCATCGTCTTGCTGATGGTTACGCCGTTGCCAAATGTCCAGTTTTCCGGAAACCAGTCCCAAGTGATACCGTCTCTCAGGCACATTCGGCTCACCCGATATTCCACCGGCATCAACCATTCCTCACCGTATTCAGTCACGGAAAATACGCCTGCTTTGCGGTACTGCRCCCGCGGCTCATGTTCCAGGATGGCAAGCTGCYCTACCTCTTCCACGGCGAATTGGATTCCGCCGGCGTGAAGACCGTTTCTTGGGAATCCCGCAAAGATGTATAGCATCTAGCTTACTGCCCACGAGTAGATGTGGTACTCATCGTGGCCCAAGGTGATTAACGCGTCGTCCACGCTACCCCTGGTGTTGAGGTCAGTAACTGTTACCGTGGGAAGTGTAAGCATTCCGTGGGCCGTTATATCGTATGAACCGGCTGGCCCGGAAGCGAGACGAATGTGGCGCGGAACTCCTGTGTAGTTAGTGACTCTTGGGCCAAATAGCCAATTTTCCACGAAAGCTTCCGCCTGGTTAGTCGTACTAAATACCTTTTCAGACCCGACGTTAGTGGCGTTGATCGTGAACGCGGAGTTGGCATCGTTGGCGGCCCCGCTGGTTTTCCGCGCGACGTATATAACCTCGATGGGAGCCCCGGCAGCAATGGATAAGCTGGCGGCTGAAATTATATCCACCAGGCTGGTGCTTGTCGTGGTTGCTTCGGTAGTGCTGCCGCCTTCTCTAGTTATGGCTCCACTTCCACCGGCGGGAGCGGCCCAACTTCCGTCGTCTTTCAAGAAGTTACCGGCATTGGTTCCTTTCGGAACTAGACCGTGGGCGCTGGTGGAAAAATCTAAGTCGGTGTTGTCATCGGGGGCGGCAAGGTCGTCAATCTTGATGGCGTCGGCGCCGCCGCTGGCGTGGGCGGCAGTATGTGCTTGGGCATGATGGTCACCGGAACCTTGACCGGTAGTGGCGGAATGGGCGATGGCCGCCGCCGGGAGCAAGGGAACTTCAAACCAGTTGGAGCCATCGGAGTAGTAGTGCTTGGCTCCGTAATTGTCCGATATGACGTCCGTAGCCGACCCATCGATCGTCTCCGATCCTTCCGTAGCCACAGTGATATTGTTGGTTGCGGCTGCGCCGGACTCGTCCTTAACGGTATAAGTCCGGCCGGCGCGGAGTTGGGCGGTGGTAACGTTACGGTGACGGTACCGGCGCGGTTGACGCCGATCAGCCGATCTCCGGCCTTAGCGGCGTAAGTGGCGCCGGTAACGCTGACGTAGGACTCCAAAACCGTGCGTAGAGGCGGGCGGTGGGTCTCTTGAGGTTGAACCATTTACGGGCTCCCGACGAAATCGATCTGGTCGTTGTTGCTGGCCGCGTCGGCCCAGAATTGGGAGGTAGACTCCGGGTTGGCAAGGCTTACCTGAATGGACTCACTAGGACTCAATGTCATACCGTCGGTGGACGAAACATCGTTGCCGCCTAGGTACACGTCTCCGGTGTTGCCGGCCCGGGCTTTGAAAACCACGGCCCGAACGTTTCCTTTATGGGCCGCCTGGACCCGGGTGCCCGCCGATSTTACTTTGAYGGTGCCTGAGATTGCCATTGCTACCTCCAGGTGAATCGAAACGCCATACCGTCTCCATAGGCATCCACGTCGATAARAGTTTCTTCCGGCGCCGG
>NVSQ01000012.1:42383-45146 GCA_002401285.1 SAR202 cluster bacterium | reverse complement strand
TGAGGAGCGCCGTCGCTATCAATAAATTGCCTTCTCGGGCCCGGCCTTGCTTGGTGGACCGGTTACTGCCTTTTATTACCGGGGGATCGATCTGKGGTTTGGCTATGCTGGGGGTGATGGCAGCCGTTTGTTCCTGGCGTGTCATAGATATTTTTTCTCCTCAGATGTCATGCTTAACCTCCAGTTTTTCTCACGGGTGATTCAATCGCCCTTATTCTTCGACGCCGAACACCATACCGGATACGGTGCTGTTGCCCGTTACGTCCAATTCCAGGGTATTGTCGGCCGCGGCCAGCAGGATCCCTTCGCCCAGCGGGRGCGCGTTGTGGAGACCGGCGGCAGCCAGCAAAGGTGATTGGGCTATCACCGTGCCCGCGGCTCCGCTGTCTTGAAACTCCAGCGCCGCGGATGCGGTGGATRAAAAAGCCCAGCCCAGCAGGCGCACCTTCTTTCCGCTTGCCGGAGTCCAGACGGTGGCGGGCGTGCCGGCGGTGATCGCCACGGCGTCGATAATCTTGAAYGTGTCGGTACTGAAGGCCAACCTTAGGCGGCCGGCAGCATCCAGCAATAGGTCTACGATGTCTCCCGCGGCCACCGCCGGTATGGCAGTGCGATACACGCCCCCGACGCGAAGGKGGTTGCCCGSGGCCGTGGCATCATGGGCCGCCGCGCCGGAKATCAAVAGGCGBCCCGCTGMGTCTAGKAGTAGGTAAGCRTTGTCWCCRTCGGCDACDGTRGGCGCSGAGGCCTGGTATTTGGAGCCGATGCGGACCAGCCGGTCCTTGGTGTCGGCCGGTGAGTTATGTGCTCCTTCGGTATAGCTCATAGCGAATCTATCAGGCCTCCTGTGTCGAAAATAAGAACGAAATCTCGCAAACTACATCGAGCCTATACAGGCCTAACTTAGGGGGACGTACTCGATGATTACCTTACCGSCCAARCTGGCGGCATTCTGCGCCAAAATCTTCCCGGTAACGTAGTCATTRCTTCCTCCATTCTTGTCCCACTTCTTGGGTTCGCCGCCGTTGGATCCGGCATTGTCATGACGGTCGGCGACACCGGCGGCGTTCAGGTCCAATCCGTCGATGATCGTGTCCCCAGTGGACGTGGCGTCGGCCACCACGTCCACGTCCAAAACCGAGCTGGCGGTGCCCCCGGCGGTGGCGATATCAACGATCACGTTGGTGACGACGCAATCAACGCCCTCAGGGTTCTGGACGGCGAAAGCGTTGGCACTACCCGACGCCAGGTCTTCAACGATGTACCGCTTCATTACATAAGCGATTCCCGGCTGATCCGGTGGAAGCATGTTCTTGACCGCTTCGGCGGTGGGGTCTGCCCGGCTGATGGTTGTCATGAATCCTCCTTGGTTCCGCTCTTAACAGAGCGTTTCATTTAGATTGAGCTAGAGTCTGATATTTAGACGCCGGTGATGTTGTACTGCAGAGCCGTATGGGTTGCGGTGGATCTGGTCCCGCTGCGTTCTTGCAAGGCGATCCGGAAGCTGACAACCATGATGTTCTGCCGCTTTTGGGCATCGCGAACCGTTTCGATAGCCAGTTCCCTCTTGAAGCCGACGCGCCATTGGCTGCGGTTGACGATAAGCAGCCTTCCGGTGTCGGTGCCGTTACCTCCATCGGTGACTTTTCCGTCGGTGTCAGCCAAGCCCATCTGTTCCGACACGATGACGGGAATACCTTCCACAGATCCCAGTTGACCGGTCAGCACAGTGGCTTGCGGGCCGAATTTGTCCAAGGTTCGGAAATTGTCCACGCTGAGGGACCGGATAAAGGTGTTAATGTCGCAGACATACACCAACTCCGAAGGACGGACCCCAWACTTTCCTAGCTTGGCCCGGACCTCGTTGAACATGTCGTCGGAGACCGCGGCGTTGTGGTCGTTGACCTGGCTGGTGTTGTCGACCAAAGGCAGATGTAGCAGACCGTCGAAGCCCACCAACCAATGGCCTTTGCCGGCGTCGGTGGTCGTGATGGTGGTTCCGTCGGCGTTGATGTTGTTGGTCGTGGTGGTATCGGCGTTGAGAAGAACGTCGTCAATGACTTCCCGGGCGTTCCGCAGCAGGCCTCGCCGCAGCTCCTCCATCATGGCGATGACGGCATCTTCGTCCAGGTCGTAGGACCAGGGGACCTCGGCTACCAGCTCGTAAGCGGTCAGAGTTTGGCGGGCGGTGGCCAAGGTCGTGCTCTTGGTGGCCACATTCTCCGTGCCGGGAAACCAGTTAACCGCGCCCAACTGGAGGGGAATCTGGAACGGGTTACTGGGCATTTCAATGGTGTTTAACAACGGGGCCACGGCGGTTTCCAGATTGACGTCGTCCCACAGTGCCCGTGCTTCCTGGGTATCTACCAGTTCGTCACCGCTCCCCGCCGAGGTGGAGTCCATGGCCGCTTTTATGTTGCTTTGCCAGTCCTCCAACATGCGAGAGTTCAGGCCGGAGGGTTCTCTTAGCTGGGCTTTGAGCAGGCTACGGACGCAGGCCATGTCCAAGGGGTCTAGCCCGGTATACTTGCCGTAGGGCACCCGTGCCCGGTCACCGCCGGCGAACTTGGATAGGATGGCGCGCTTTTCCCCTTCACGCCACATATCTTGTACCCGGGCAAGTTGGGCGCCAACCCGTTCCACTTCCTCTYTTATAGGYGGAATTTCMGMGTCCATTCGGGACTGGYAATACTCCCGTATCGAAGCCACTTCCCGTTTGATCAGGTCTAGGTCTTGAGTCGCGATGGTCATATTAACCTCCAA
>NVSQ01000012.1:0-42372 GCA_002401285.1 SAR202 cluster bacterium | reverse complement strand
GAATGCTGGTTTTTTGCCTTGGCGCCGGGTCCCGGGACCGAACCCGGTATTTCGTCACGTTGGTTTTCTAGGCGCGGGCTTGCCGAATCAGCGATAGCACCTGGTCCAGTTGCCCCATGGCTTCCCCCGGTTCGCCAAACTGGTCCGCTTCCTCCAGCATCTGTGCTAACTCTCCGATCAATTTGCTAATGTCGTCCACTCGRGCGGCCAACTCCGGCCAGATCCCCTCATGCACACAAACAGCGGCCCGATTTATGTTGCTTGATGGGGCCTCGGCTGCATTTCCAATGGCGTCGACCAGGCGCAAGTACTCACCCASCACAGGAGCTTGGTCCAGAGCACGTCGTAAGGCGTTTCGATTTGCCGGAACGGGAACCGCGCTGGTCTCCAGCAGTTCCTGCTCTAGGRAACGTATNCCCAGRAATGCTCCGGTCTTCTCATCCCGCCGTTCTTCATAACGAAGGGGCTTGAATCCCACCGACACAYCCTTTTGATATCCGGTGCGGTACAGCATGGCGACTTCCTGGGCGAACTCGGTGGGGGCAAAATTCATCTTGGCCAGAAGTCTGTGAGGCTCTTGCCACACCTCGACAGCGCGGCCGATCACCGGGCGGGCGTAKTCGTGAGCCCACMAAAACACCGGGTTGTTCCGATAGGCGTCCAGGCGCCATCCTTACGCCATTATTACGTCGCCGTGGCGATCAACCTCGTCGGTGGAGATTACGAAGGGCATCGCCAGGCCGTCTTCGTTCTCGCTGATGCCCGCCTGGCTTTCCGTCCATTTGTGTAAGAGTGGGGCGTCGCTCAGGCCTCTCTGGTAAGCGTCCAGCGCCTCCAGCAGCCTCTCTCGTTCCCACAGCCCCAAGCCTGTCCCCGTCAATGTTTCACCTCCCGCTGATTTGGGATGCGCCGCCAGACCAACGAAGAAAGGGACAGATCCACGTCGGGGTCTGTCCCTTCCGAAAAATATGGCCCGTTGGCCTGGCTGCCAACCCGGTTAACTTGTTGATATCGAGATTAGAGAGGGGGATTCCAGGCTGTCAACACAACAGTGACACTGACCGAAACTTGAATCGCCAGTCAGTGGCAGCGATCAAATGGGGCAGGTCGTCGAATCTCTGAATCTCAGATCGAACACCAGCCGAATCTACGTTAATCGGGTGTTACAATCGTTGACTCATATCTACCCTTGTGATAGCCTTGTTTAGCCAATCCTACAGCGTGATTCGCTACTTGGTTCAATAACAAGGAGCGTGAAATTAAATGGAAGTCACCACATTAGCCATAGAGAAACTCAAGGAAGTCATGGAAGAACAAGGGGAAACCGATAGCTCCCTGCGAGTTATCGCAATGCCTGCAGAATCCGGTGGTGTCCAGTACATGTTGACCATGGAAAAGGAGACCCAGGCCGACGATACGGTCCTGACTCTGGACGGAGTCAACCTGTTGATGGACGCTGACAGCGTTCCATTTCTTGAGGAAGCTACCATAGATTTTGTGGAGAACTTCGGCGGACAGGTTGGGTTCGTAATCAACAACCCGATGTTTGCCAGCGCCGGTGGTTGTGGTAGTGGCAGTTGTGGCTGTGGCAGTGGCGGCGGYGGTTGTGGCTGCGGTAGCGGCGGTTGCGGCGGACATTAGTYCCTCAAAATTGAACTAAGTYATGATTTAGAACCGCCCMGATGCATCTGGGCGGTTCTTTTTTTGTCTACGCAACCTCATCGCCAATYGMGGGCAGTACGTCCTATCCAAGGATCMRCCGAATGATTCYTYGCTTGACTGCCTGCCGGANCCAAAGGRTAATCCTGATTGAATTTCGCCTGGATTAATTCCCCTCTATTCGGTTCGAATWTCGACCATAATCACCAGGAGGCAACCGATGGCCCAGTCACCACACAGTGTGAATTTTGAGTCCCATAGGCCGGTGGTCATGGGGCGCAACGGTATGGTTTCTTCGGGCCATCCACTGGCCTCGCAGGCAGGAATCTCCATATTGCAACAAGGAGGCAACGCCGTGGACGCCGCCATCGCCACCGCCGCGGCGCTGAACGTGGTGGAACCGCTGATGTCGGGCATCGGCGGCGACGGGTTCATCATGGTCCACTGGAAAGAGTCGGACMGCATCGAGATCTGCAACGGAACCGGAGCGGCCCCCTACGCGGCAACCCGTGAGCGTTACTTGCCTGAGGGAATCCCGACGAAGGGCATCCTTTCCGTATCCGTGCCCGGTTTACTGGATAGCTGGCTGGCGTCTCACGAGAAATACGGCGTCMTCTCATTGGGCCAAGTCTTGGCCCCCGCGATAGATCTGGCGGCCAACGGCTTTCCCACCAGCCGCGTGTTATCCAACGCCATCGCCGCCGACTCTTTGTTGCGCCAGTTCCCCACCTCCCAAGCTGTGTTCACCATAGACGGACGGCCCCTACGTCCAGGGGAGATACTTTACCAGCAAAACCTCGCCAGAACTTTCCAAGCCGTGGCCGACGGCGGTAGGGAGGCCTTCTATGAAGGAGCCATCGCACGGGCTATCGTAGCATTCAGCCAGGATCAGGGCGGAATTTTGACCATGAAAGATATGGCCGATTGCCACAGCCGCTGGCAGGAAGCGATCTCCACCACCTACCGGGGTCACGTAATTTACGAAGCGCCGCCCAACTCCAGCGGCCACATACTTCTCCAAGAGTTGAACCTGGTCGAACAGTTCGACCTGCAGGCCCTGGGCTGCAACACGGCCGCATCGATCCATCTTATGGTCGAAGCCAAGAAACTGTCTTTCGCCGACCGGGAGGCCTACATGGCCGACCCTGACTATACCGACATTCCTATCGAGGGCCTACTTTCCAAAGAGTACGCCAAAGAACGAGCCAAATTAATCGACCCCAGCCGGGCGGCCCAGGAGATTTCCGCGGGAAACCCTTGGGAATTCCAAACGGCGAAACCTCGTCAGACAGCAGTTCCGGTGGTCACCGGGGGCGATGGAGAGGAAGACACCACTTGCTTTGCGGTGGTGGACCGGTGGGGCAACGCCGTATCCCAACTACAAAGCATCCAGAGCGCCTGGGGGTCCAGCATTATCGCCGGAGACACAGGGATATTGCTCAACAACCGCATGACCTACTGGCACCTGGAAGAAGACCACGTTGACTGCCTGCAACCGGGCAAGCGGGTCCGGCACACCATGAATCCGGTTATGGTGTTCGCCCCACCCGAATCTTCCGGTCCGGGCGCCGCGTCCCAAACCTCATTGGGGCAGTTAAAGCTGGTTTGCGGCACCCCGGGGGCCGACACGCAGGTGCAGACCAACCTACAGGTAATCACCCACTTATTGGATTTCGGGATGACCGTCGCSGAAGCCGTGGAAGCSCCCCGCTGGCGGAACACCCAAAGCCCCACGGAGTCCAATTTCCCTCATACTTGCGAGAACGAATTGCTCATGGAAAGCCGGTTTTCTCCCGAGCTTAGAACCGAATTGGAGAATCGCGGCCACACGTTAAATGTCTTGGGTCCCTGGCTGGCCGCGGGCAGCGAGGTTATGATCGAGGTGGACCAAGACAACGGAGCATTGCACGGAGCCGCCGACCCCCGGCGGGACGGATATGCCGTCGGATGGTAAGCACCGGACGCCATCAATCGGCATCCGATAATTTGACGGTGATTCCGGCGATTAACCGCAACCCAACCGAACCTCAAGGGAGCTGCGACACGATGGAAGGCGCATGAAAATTCCCGGCGAGAAGAGAAGCCAACAGCCTGACGAATGCGGCAACCGGGCCGGAGTATTCGCCGAAGCTATTCGGGACAATCTGATGGACCTAGCCTGGTCCCTGCTATCCAAGGAAACCCGCGGCATGCGCATGGGGGTCTGGGCCACCCGAAACGACATCGATATGCAAGAGGCCTAYCGGGCCGCYTACGATTCCTCGCATCCCCGCCGCCCCTCGATGATGGAAGATTTCCGGACCACCATCCTGAGACTGTGGCCACTGGAAGACCTAACCGAGTTGGGCGTGGCTCCCACAACCTACCTGGATGACGACCATGCCTTCGCCTTTCTYCCCTTCGGGATGACCGGCGATGAAAGCCAGGTTTCCAGTGGCCGCATGATGTCCGGTTTGATAGTGCCCATGCTGCTTGAAGAAAACGAATGGAGAGTGGATTTGCCCAGTTGGCGGTTGCTACAACAGCCGGGGCAAGAGTAGCCGGTTCCATCATGCGCGATCCCGATCGATCCATGGATGGGAAGACCGGCAACAACGGCCAGTCTGCCGCTTGCGAGCTATGCGCGAGAGACGCAGAGCGGTACACGGTGCACCACTTGGTCCCCCGCGCCAAGGGTGGCCGGTTTGGACCCAAGGCCAAGCTTTGTCCCACCTGTCACCGGCAACTMCACGCCCTCTTCTCCGAARCCACGTTGGCCAAGGAGCTACACTCCATMGACCTGATCCGCGCCAACCYTCAGATGTCCGAATACTTGCRTTGGGCAAGGCGGCAAAAAGGCCCCACCAGCTTTCGGGTAAGACGCGCAAAAGACCGCCGGTGAGGAGGGMTTTCTCACCGGCRGTCTTCTTGGCAATGACGTTTCGATCTCTTGGCGCCGCCTGCTCATCCSTCCCCGGTCCCTCCAGAAGAGGGCGGTCCTAGAAGGATCCGGGGGACGGACGGGGGAAGATTAATCTCTTCCAATGACACGGTTGGCTCCGATCGGCGCGTAAGCCTAATTAAGCTCCATGATGGCTTTCAACTCTGGCGGTGTGGTCCGATTAACGATGACCACTGCACCCTKGTTCGGCTTAACTTGAATCGTGAATTCCCTGCTCTTAGGCAGTAACGGGGACAGGTTGGTCAGAGTAACCGTCATGTCCACTTGTTCGCCCNGGTCCACCAGGTCTCCGGAGCCGATAACCCAACTGGTGGACCATGAACATTCGGCGGTGTCGGCATCGCCGTCAAAACTCTGGGGGTTCTCGCAGTTGATAGCTTGGTCTTGGTCCAGGTAGGTAACCACCACACCGGTGGTGGACAGGTCCACCGTGTCGGATGCCTGGGCGGCACTGCTCAGAGTAAACTTRACGGTATCGATGAAAGTCTTAGCCGTGTTGGAGTCCCCGATAACCGAGCCTCTTACGCTAATGGTCGACGAAGTCTCCTCCAAGCCTCCTAATACAGTTTCTTTGCTCTTTTCCGAGCTGAGAAGCCCGGTGCTGAGGACGGCGAAGGCGAACACCGAGGCGACTACAACGAAGRCGATGAGAACGATGGCTGTCTCTAGGCCGGTGATCCCTCGCTGGTCACTGTGTAGCCTTGCTGATTTTATCAATCGTTGATCTAATARATTCTTCATGGTTTCTGATTCAAACTCCCTGATCGATCAAATTACGGCGACATGAACTGGCATTTTCCCCGGGCCGTCCTGCTCAGTTAAGAGCTTGGATCGCTTTGAATTCCGGTGGCGTGGTCCGATTCACGATGACCACCGCTCCTTTATTGGGCTTTACCTGTATGGTGAATTCCTTCTTCAGGCCTAGGACCGGTGTCATGTTAGACAGGTCGACAGTCACATCCACTTGCTCCCCCGGGTCAACCAAGTCCCCGGAGCCGATGATCCAGCTCGTGGTCCAGAAACAATAGGATGAACCTGATCCCGAGCCATTAGTGCAGTTCAGAGCTTGGTCCGAGTCTAAATATGTGATCACCACTCCGGTGCTGGAAAGATCCACCGCATCCGCGGCTTGGGCGGCGCTGGTCAGGGTGAACTTGACGGTATCGAYGGCCGTCTTGCCCGCATTGGCGTCACCTACGATGTCGCCCCGAATGCTCAGTGTCGACGAAGTTTCCTCTAGGCCTCCCAATACCGTCTCTTTGCTCTTTTCAGAGCTGAGCAGTCCGGTGCTGAGGACGGCGAAGGCGAACACCGACGCCACGACGACAAACGCGATGAGCACGATGGCCGTTTCCAGGCCGGTGATTCCTCTTTGGTCTGCCCTTAAATCCCCTGGTGATGCGAATCTTTTCCGTTCCATTTCAATTCTCCTTTTTCTTCGGTTGCTGCCAGATTTATTGCCTTGCGAGGCCAACTGAAGAAATGGTACCGCCGCAACTTCCCGCGGGGCATCGTGCTTCTCCCGGTTTTTGACATACTGTTTTCCCGTTACCCGCCACGGGCTAGCACGATGATGGATAGGGGTAACTCCATGTGGTAGACACGACTATGGGCCGTTGTCATAATGAGCGCGATGTGGGAATTTAGCTCCCAAATCCAATGRGACTTGACCGGAGATTTATGCGGAGTATGGTTTGGATCCGCTAAAGATACTCATAGTCG
Source organism: SAR202 cluster bacterium (assembly GCA_002401285.1). The sequence goes on along the minus strand of NVSQ01000012.1, from coordinate 36,050 downwards.
AGGACGAACCTCTTTTCCGTGAGATGCTGCGCCATACCCTTGACGCGGAGCCGGGGCTTGACGTCGTTGGGGTGGCTACCGATGGCGAATCCGCCGTAGCGATGGCCGCCGAGAAGAATCCTGACGCGGTGATAATGGWCATMGAGCTTCCGGGCGAGATGGACGGSATAGATGCCGCACTAAAGATCAAGGAGAGGCGGCTGGACACTGGAATCGTCATCCTCTCCGTCCACAAGGACCGCCGGTACGTTTCCAGCCTCCCTTTGAGCGAGACCCACGGTTGGGCGTATCTGTTGAAACAGAATGTCCCAGACATGGCTTCGGTGCTACGGGCGATTCAGGGCAGTGTGGACGGCATGGTGGTGTTGGACCCTGAGGTTGTGGAGAGCCTGCAACCCAAGCGGGGMTCCTCAGCGGCCAAGCTGACTCCYAGGCATCGGCAAGTGTTGGAGTTGATCGCCCAAGGATTCAACAACACATCTATAGCCCAACGGCTGACACTGACTGAAAAATCGGTTGAAACCTATATCAATGCCATCTATCAAGTTTTGCAGATTCCTGGCGAAGAGGGCGTTCATTCCCGGGTAAAGGCTAYCCTGGTCTACTTGGRAGATTCCTAACGTCGCCCTTTAATCAGGGGAAACCGTTTGGCCAACTTGATCGTTTGCTGGCAGTTTAACTGCCGGACACCGCATGGAAAGGAGGAGGAACTCTGGCCACAGACCGAATCGGCGTTTACCGAGTTGTTCTCGCCGACGATGCCGGTGAGTTCCGCAACTGGCTGCGTTCTTTGTTAGAGGARAGCAGCCAGTTCACAGTGGTCGGGGAGGCTCAGACCGGGTCGGAAGCCGTCAAGCTGGTGGGAAGCCTGAATCCGGACCTGGTAATCACCGACGTGGACATGCCAGATGGAGACGGCCTAGAGGTAGTGAGGATTCTGCGGGAACAGGTGCCCGCAGTCCAAGTCATCATCGTCAGCGCACATACTGGAAAGGGCTACGAGCGCCTGGCCAGAGAAGAAGGCGCCGCCGCGTTTATTCCGAAAGCAAAGCTGTCTCTGGAAATTCTTTCTCAAGTATTACAAGGGGAAGAGTAGCGGTAACCTGCGTCCCTTTGCCAGGAGCCCCCAGAATGACGCACTCCCCGCCKATGGCCTCGGCGTAGTCGCGCATTCCCACGATGCCCATGCCCTCCAAGGATTCTTCCACAGCGAACGCTTGCCCATCGTCTTGAACCGTCAGCCTGAACCACCCTCCGAAAGGCGTCTCCAACCGCACCGAGACCTTGCTTGCGTTGGCGTGTTTCACCACGTTGGTCAAAGCTTCTTCAGCGATTCGATAGGCCGCCAGCTTGGCTTGTTCTGGGATCAAACTCCGATCGGCCCTTTCTTTGCGCACCAGTTCCTGGTCCAGGTCCATCTCTATTGATATGACGGATTCAATCTGGTCCCCCAKGGATTGCAGGGCCGGCACGAATCCCCGGCGCAGGATATAGGGATACAGTTGGTGCACRATGGACCGGATCTCTTGCTCCAGCAGTTCTTCAAACTTCTCACGTAGATCGGTCAGTTCCAAGGCTACGCCTTTAGGTTCGGCGGTTGCCTCCAATTGTTTCAACCGCAACACAAGGAAAATGAGACGGTTCTGYACCGAACCATGTAGTTGYTGGGCAATCTCTTTCCGCAAYGACTCCTGGGCGCTGACGATACGCTGCCGTGAGCGTTGCATCTCGTCGGCTCTGGCCAGAGCTGCGGCCTGCTCGGCCAATTCCCTTTGAGCCTGTTGGCGCAGATTGATCTCCGTCGACAGGTCGGTGATTCGTAGGTCGAGCTCCGTGTTCACCGCCAGAAGCTGGCTGCGCTGCCTGGAGATGGTCCGCCACGCCGCCCACACGGATATGATTACCCCCAGGATAACCATCGCCACCAGGCTGTCTATCCAGATCTGAACCAGCAGGTTATCAATAATTGCCATATTTATCCGCCGGTTGGAATAGTGTCGGCGTCCCGTAGATCATGGATGACATGACGCCTTTGAATATAATAGCAACTTCCCCTRAAAGTGTTAAATATAGGCCTATCGCGGCGGGAGATGGAAATTACCCTGCCCTAAGCATTGTCGCTCTCTCGTGATCCTTCTTTCTCCCTCAAACTTGTCTTGCCAAGACCGGGAGAATATACTCAACGATGTTATGAACCAGCCCGAAGATCTACTTCAACTGTCCCTGTTTCCCCTTAATGTGGTCCTGTTTCCCGGAATGCCCATGCCGCTGCATATCTTCGAAGAGCGCTATAAARCCATGATTGGAGAGTGCGTGGACCGGGAGGAGCCTTTCGGYRTCATCCTCATYMAGGAAGGACAGGAAGTTGGRGAGCCGGCCGAGCCGGTCAAGGTCGGCACCACCGCCCGYATCGTCCARGTAGAGCGGCTGGAAGAGGGCCGATTGAACATWATGACCAGGGGMGAAAAGCGKTTYGAAGTTGTGGAGATYACSCAGCAGGTGCCYTACMTGGTGGGTCAAGTCAGGTATTTCACCGAAGAACCCGGAGAACYGGCGGCKTCGGTTTTCGGAGAAGTCAAAGAGGCCTACGGCGGCTATCTGCGAAATCTGACCGCCCTCACYGGCGGATGGACVGCCCAGGCCGAAGTGCCCGGTRATCCGGTCACATTGGCCTTTGCCATCGCCTCCAGCTTGGCTTCCGGAACTGAGCTGCCGAGAGACGTAAAGCAGGAACTGCTGGAACTGCCTGATGCCGGCAAGCGGTTAGAAAAGTTGTTGCCCCTGCTGAACCGGGGGAACGAGATGTTGACCGCCGAAGTCGCCAAACGAAACCCTTTCCGAGGGGCGCGGCTCAACTAAAGATTCCATAAGTTGGGTTGCCGGTTGCCTAAACCGAAGCCAAGCTCCCGTACAAACGGGTCGCCCCCGCTTCTGGAATCAACCCCGAAAACAACTCCGGGTGCATCATCTCCGCCATGATTTCCAAGCCGGTTATCAACCGGGGACCCGACCGACTGGTGTAAGCGCTGGCGTCGACTACGTAAACCCGGTTGTTYTCCACCGCCGGCAATGAGTCCCATCCTTCCAACGCCGCCACTATCGGCACGTCTTCTAATCCTCGTTTCACCTCAAACCCGCAGGGCATGAACACTATGACATCGGGGCGGCTGGCTACCACGTCAGACCATTCCATGCGGAAGGAACCGGTGTCCTTATCGCCGAAACAGTTGACTCCACCGGCCAACTCCACCATCTCGGGCACCCAGTGGCCACCGCACATCAGCGGATCAACCCACTCTAAGTGCAAAACCCTCGGCTTGCTGCTGGCTTGAGAGGCCCGTTCCGCCACCGCGTCGATGCGTTCCTGCAGCCGGGATGTGATAGTCTCCGCCATTTCTTCGGTGCCGGTGGCCCGGCCGACACGCCGGATGTCTTCTAATATGTCCCCCAAGTATTGAGGATCCAGGGAGATAACTTCCGGYTGCTTGGCCAATCCCGCGGTTACCTCGGCCACCTGCCGAGACGAGACGGCTCAAACTTCGCAGATGGCTTGAGTCAACAACAGGTCCGGTTGAGCGGCAGACAACACTTCCAGGTCTATGTCGTAGATACCAAGACCTTGTTCTAATCGCTCAGAGATTACTCGGCTGATCTCCCCGCTGGTGGGTTCCATGCCATCGAAMACGCTGTGRACCACGTTGGGTTTTTCCTTGGCTTCCGCCGGGAAGTCGCATTCGTGGGTCACGCCGTAAAGCTGGTCTTGCAGACCCAGTTGGTACAAGATTTCCGTAGCGCTAGGCAAAAAGGAACATATTCGCATCGGTTAAATCTCCAAGTTGTGCAGTAGATGTTCAAAAAACTACGTTGCGCCAGTTAACACCCATTGTAACATCTGTGAATCGCCGATGATCTGATTGACTGTGTCCAGGTCTGGCGCCCCCCTCAGTCCCCGGACCTTTCTTGAGCCGCTGCAGGATCAGCATCCGAGTCCTGTAATTCATCGGGTTCGGTCCCGTCATCGGTATAAACGTAAACATCGTCGTCCAGATACCGGTGCTCCATATCTTCCAARGAGAACGGGTCGTCCATCCCCAGAAATGTSCGGCTRAACATCCGGACCAACACGTGATGAATCTGGAAAGTTGCCCCGGCCAAACCGGCCCCCAATCCCACCAGGAGCACGATGGGCAGCGGTGTTGAAAGGCTGCCAAGGGACAGCAAATGGGATATGAAGGGGACACTCCATATGGCCGGCAGGATCAGCACTAGGATCAAGATGGTGTCCCGCAAGACCACTCTAAGGTTTCCTCCGCCCCAGGTGTCGGGGGTTCTCATGTGGCTTGGCAACACGTAATCGGCTATCCCCTCGGTCAACGTGCGCAAAGACCGCCAGATACCCACTGCGGGAGGAACGCAGAGGGCCAGAACCGAGCCCCCGATGGCCAGTCCAAGCAGACTTTCCCTGATATGGATCAAACTGGACAACTGGGGGGTGAATCTCAATATAGCGGTCCCGATAGCGATGATTACGATGATGATGCCCAGATCCAGAAGAATGAGCCTCCCGCTGCGCTGGATACGCCTGGCCCTGCGGCTGTGGAAATGGAACGCGGTACGAAGGGCGGCCAGGGACAGAACCAGGCTTTCACCATATTGCTTCATCAACCTGGGAGAGTGGCGGTCGATGAAATCGGCGATGACGTCTGTCGACCGAAACAGGAAAGGATAGATCAAAGCCGTGATAGCGGTGGCCCCAGTTATAACCGGGTACATGAAAGAGCCGATGGTTCCGGAGACCGCGCCMGTTCTGATCATGGCTAAGGAGAATTCACCTACCTGAGGCATACCCAACCCGACACTCAGGGAGATTCGGCCCCCGTGACCGGCCAGCAACGTGCCGATGGTGTCGGAGACCAATTTGCCCGAGATAAAAACGGCAGCAACGATGATGGTCGGCACAATGACGTGGGCCGCCTCCGAAAGGTCGATCAACATCCCGATAGTCACAAAGAACAGGGCGGCGAACATATCCCGCACCGGACTCATTATCCGGTCGAGTTCCTCAGCATGATGGGAATCTCCCAGCACGGCCCCGATCAGGAAAGCGCCCGCCGCTGCCGAGAGACCTAATTGTTCGGCCGCTAGGGCCAAGCCGAAACACAAGGCCAAACCAGTGATCAGCAAGGTCTCGTCGGACCGGAACCGGTTGACGAAGTGGATCAACCGCGGGGCGAACAGAGCGCCGAACACCAAAGCGGCCGCTCCGAATATAGCTAACYTGGCGGCCAAAAGCCCGATATCCCCCGGATTTGCTGTACCCGTGGTAGCCACACCCGTCAGCACGGTAAGCAGYATGACCGCGGCAAAGTCCTCCACCACCAGGATTCCTACGATCAACCTTCCCCGCTGGTGCAGCAACTGGCCCGACTCTCGAAGCGTGGTCATCAAGATGGCCGAACTGCTTATAGCCAGGGCCGACCCCAGGAAAACGCCTTCGGTGCCGCTCCAACCCATCAAGGTCGCGACTTCAAATCCCAGGGCAAACATGATGGACATTTCGATCAAAGCGATGAGGACCACCCGGCTACCTACGCTTCGAATGCGCTGCCAGCCAAATTCGAGGCCGATCCCAAATAGCAGAAGAACCAATCCAAGGTCGGCCAGCAGTCCGATCGTGTCCGGATTTTCCACCGTTCGCAGAGCGGAGGGGCCGATCACTACCCCGGCGACCAGATAGCCCAATATCGGTGACAGCCTAGTCTGCCGGCACAGGACTAGGGCACCTCCCGCGACGGCCATGATGATGGCGAAGTCGCGCAATAACCCTGAATCGCCGTCCCCTAGGGCAGTTAACATAGCCAACGCTGGAATATCGATATCCACTGGACCTTTGTTACCGGTTGACGATCGGCGCCGGGCGCAAAGCTAGACCGGGAATAACGGCGCAATCAGAGGCGGATTGAAGTATCCGCGCTCAGGGTGCAAAACAACTACCTGAATCTGTAAGGACTTTGGCGCGCCTCAGCCCGGCCGCTGAAGCCCATCCAGATTCAAGCCAAAATCGCCGGTTAACAGCCGGCTCTTGCTGTTATTGTAGCAAGGCATGCTAGGGAGTATGCSAAAGGGCAAAAGAGAGGGGATCCTAGTGCGCGAATTTCAGCCAAATCTTCCCTAACCCAAAGACGGCTAGGGAAATCTGGGAGGCTGGGCAGGCCGGTTGGGGCCGCCAGATAAGATGCTACCCCGCCGGAAACTGGACCGGAACGCGGATCGCGTTCCGGCCCCGGTTCTTGCTACCGGTGAAACTCCGAGTGCGCTACCAGGTCCACGGTGGTGTCTGGGGTCGCCACGGCGACCGAACCGTAGAGGGGTCAACGCCGTTTCCAGATTTCCACCAGCTCGTGGGCTTGGTCGTCGTCTACTCCCCACATCTCAAAGTTAACTCTGATGGCATCGTAAAGGGAGAGGTCTCCATGATCTTTGGCGGGGTCGCGATAGGACTCCACGCTGACGTCCATCCATTCCAGGGCTATCTGATCGTCCCGGGCTATGCCTTCGACCATATTCACCGCGCACGCCGCGATGCCGGAAAGAAACAACTCACCGGCGCCGACCATTTCGCCGCCGCTGCCGTCGGCCACCCAGTGATGGGTGCGAGCGTTGCAGATAGCCCTTCCTGGAGTACCGGTGCTGTAACTATGGACTTTATAGGCCAAGGATAAGTCGCTCATCTCGTCCCTCCAATGTCTTTACTGCCGATAATGGCAAATTCGACGCATCACGGTATRCTGACCGCTATTCCGCCACCCGGTAAGCGATGCATTCCACAATCTCGATCGCCAACGGTTTTTGAGCCAGCCCCGTGGTCCCGATCACCGCCCGGCATGGCGGGTTTGGGATAAACTCCCGGTATACTTCGTTAAACAGCAGCCAATTATCCATGTTGGTCAGGAAAACGATCAACGTGACCACCCGGCTGAAACTTGTCTTGGCGGCGTCCAGGTGAGTCTTGACGTGGCGGAAACACGCACGGTATTGCTCCTCGTCGTTCTCGCCCACCGGCAGGCCATCGAACCCGGAAGAAGTTGTTCCACGGCAAAGGACCTTGATGGCCTTAACCTTCAGCATCCGAGTCAGRTCTTCTTCGAAATAGTCTGCATAAAGGCCGGTGCGGTAGGAAACCACATCGGTAGACTGGCCCCGGCCGGCGGCGATGATCAGGTCCAGCAGCCGGTCTCGCTCCTCAAAGGGCAGCGCTTGAGCCGCTTCCAAGGACATGCCGTCCAGATCTGTTAGAGAATAGGGCATTGCTTGCTCGGAGTTCAGACAATCTTTTTTGAATCTTGAATAAAACTTTACGTAAACCGGAGCCTCGTAACCAGATGTATGTTAGCCTGCCGGACTCCGGTGTGCAAGGCAAAGCTGAGCGTGGATGGCATCGCGCCGTAAATGGCCCCCACCCGGCAATTTTGACACCATCATGGCCAGACCMCTATCATGTCCTCAATAGATTTCCTGATATCAAAGGGGGCCCCGTGGCTACGATTCCGGAACTGAAAGACGCCCAACTTCAACAGCAATACGAAAGCCTGGACCGCCCCGTTTTAGTCCGCGAGGAAGCGGTCATCGATGCCGAGTGTCTACTRGCCTTCCGGTACGAATACCCCGGCCAGGAGACCCAGGTAGACATAGATACAGACGAGTTCACGGCAGTCTGCCCKTGGACTCGTTTGCCCGACTACGGCACCCTCACCATCTCCTACATCCCCGGCGAAAGCTGCATCGAACTCAAGTCATTGAAGTACTACCTCCTCTCCTACCGGGACGTTGGCATAGTCCAAGAACACGCGGCCAACCGCATATTGTTGGACCTGGTCGCCCTCTGCCACCCCAGAAGCATGAAAGTGACTCTGGACTACAAAGTCAGGGGCGGGATACACACCGCGGTAACCGTAGAGCATCCCGGGAACTGAAGGGCGCATGTACCTGGTAAGGATCGAAACGACCTTCGATAGCGGCCACCGGCTGCTGGACTATGACGGCAAGTGCGCCTTTCCCCACGGCCATACCTACCGTGCCGAGGTCTTCTTGCAATCCGACACGCTGGATTCCCAGGGTTTGGTGTTCGACTTCACCGAATTGAAGCACCGGGTTAAAGCGTGGATCGACGACAACTGGGACCACTCATTTTTAGTAAACAGCAGGGACATTGAGTTGATCGAAGGTCTGACGCCTGCCTCTAAAGGCCGGATCTACCAATTCCACGAAGAGAACCCATCTTGCGAAGTCCTTTCCAGAGAACTCTACAACAAAGTGGTCGAGCTTTGCGGGGTGTCCCCGGTCAAGGTTCGGCTGTGGGAATCCCTTGASCAATACGCCGAGTTTTCCGGCGGGCAATAAGGCATGCCCAGCTACGCCGTGACCCTTCTCTCCGGAGGCCTGGATTCCACGACCGTCGCGGTTCAAGCGCTGCAAGAGACCGGCAACCTGTCCGCTATCACCTTCCACTACGGACAAAGTCACAGTAAAGAAGTGGACTGCGCTCAAGAGATCGCCGGGGTCTTGGGTATTCAACACCAATTGCTAGACATCTCCTTTCTCGGCCAAGTCGCCTGGTATTCCGCGCTGACCAACCCCGACCGGTTTCCCGTTCCCGAGGACCGTTCCCTCGACCGGATGGGCGCCAGCRTCCCCATAACCTACGTTCCCCTCCGCAACACCATCTTCCTGTCTTTGGCCGCTGCCTACCTAGAGAGTCAGGTGCTGTACGCTCTTGAGATAGACGGCGTTCCTCCAGACGAAGTGGCAGCCCTGCTCTACATGGCCCCCAACGCCATCGACTACAGCGGCTATCCCGATTGCCGCCCCGAATACTTTCACAAGATGACCGAAGCGCTGGCCTACGGCAGCAAGTTGTGGACCGAATACCAGATCCCTATCCAGGTCAAAACCCCGATCATAGAGTTGTCTAAGATGGAGATCGTGAAGCTGGGCCTGCGGCTGAAAGCGCCGCTGGAACTTACCTGGAGTTGTTACCAGGGAGGCGCGGTCCCYTGCGGAAGTTGTGACAGTTGTTTGCTTCGGGCCAAAGGGTTCGAAGAAGCCGGAGTCTCGGACCCGGCCCTCACTCGGTCTCAGGACGGCCTTTGATGATGGATAGCCCGTGCTGAAGTTAAGTCGGCAACCCGGCGGTCAGCCAGAAATCTTCCACTCCCTGCAAGGGGAAGGGGCCACCATCGGCGTCGCCACGGTGTTTCTGCGTCTATCCTTGTGCAACCTATCCTGTAGTTGGTGCGATACAAAGTACACCTGGGACTGGGAAAACTACGATTACAAGAAAGAGGTCATAGCCCTAGACACGGAACAGGTCCGTGAGAAGATTCTGTCCTACGAATGTCCCCACCTGGTTGTGACCGGCGGCGAGCCCTTGTTGCAGCAAACGGAGCTGGCCCCGCTGATATCCGAATTGAAGCAACAGGGGTTTTATTGCGAAGTGGAAACCAACGGCACCATCGCTCCCATACCGGAGATGGAGCGGGACATCGATCAATGGAACGTCTCTCCCAAACTGAGCACCTCGGGCAACCGGTTGGAGCGGCGGCTGGTGCCAGGTACCCTGGAGAGCTTCTCCCGCATTCCCAACGCCTACTTCAAGTTCGTCGTCGTGGAGCCTCAAGACATCGAAGAGGTTTGCGGCCTAGCGGAGAARTACCRCATWCCTCCCCWACGRATCATCCTCCTYCCSGAAGGGCGSRAYCMGGAGGTCCTMCRAARCCGMMRMSRKTGGGTRWSYGAGGCCTGCGTCAAGCACGGGTTCCGGTTCTCCACCCGGCTGCACATTCTGCTGTGGGGTGACCAGCGGGGTCGGTARGGGAAATCCCCCCAACCYCCYKTTACGAAAGGGGGGCTACTTTTCTCCCAGCAGCGCCGTCAATTCCCCAATGTCGTCCAAGGAGTCTAGCCTGGCGACCGTGTCTATAACCTGTTTGATCCTTGATTCTCCAAGCGCGTCTCCCGCGATGAACCTGAACTTGCCTAATAGTTCTTCGTGGTCCACCGGGTTTTGGGCGTCGCCGCGCTGGACGGTGACGCTTTCTTCCAGGGTGCGGCCGTCGTTCAATGACACCGAGACCCGGGACGCGGGGTAGTCGAAGCGGCGCAGGCTCATCTCCGAATCGGCCACAACTTCCACCAGCTTGGCGAGTTGCCTTGTTTGGGAGTCGGAGACCTGTTGTGGATAGAACGAGGTGACGTCGGCGCTGCCCCGCACCACCATGGCGGCCACGGCATAGGGGATGGAGAACTTGGCGGCCAGCATGTTTTCCGGCTCAGGGTCGGCCATTATCAGCGCCAAGGGAGGCGCTTCCACCTGGATACGGCTAACGTCCCCTGGACCGAACTCYTCCCTCCGGAGCAACGATTGGATCGCGTCCAGGGCCGGATGGTTGTACAAACAGCAAGCATGGAATTTGAAATAGTTGCGCTGGATSCGGTAAGAGCCCGGCTCGCCCAGGCCGTCGACCACGGCGTTCCGGTCAAAACTCTCACCCAGGATTGACTGGTACAGATCGGCTGGACCGTCCTTGAGGCCCGWGAACCCGCACTCGCCCAGATGGGCGGCCAGTATGCCTTGGAAGCCGGACCGTCCGGGATACAGGTTGCGTATGGTRGCGCCTTCCAGGCACGGCGTCCAGGTGTTGGCCGGACTCATCGAAACGGCCAGRTTCATCGCCGTCCTGGTCTGAGCGGCGTCGAATCCCAGCAGCCGGGCGGTTGCGGCGGCGGTGCCCATGGTCCCCCAGGTGCCGTGGGAATGGATCTCATCCTTAGCGACCGTCGCGGTGCCGATGCGGGACGTGACTTCGTATCCGGCTATGATGCTTTCCAGCAACTCCTTGCCACTGCTCCCCCGGTCCTCGGCCACGGCGATCGCCCCTGGGCTCACGTGGATGGACGGGTGGCCTCCGCCCAAGCGAGACCCTTCGTCCATCTCCAGAGCAACCCCGGCGGTGGCGTTGACCAAGGCAGCAAACATGGGCTGAAGCTTGCCATTGTGGCCGAAAAGGGAAGATTTCCCGGTTCCGGTGGTAAGCGCGAATCGAGCGAAGTTSGCGTTTTCAGCCATGCGGCTTCCGGCCAAGATGGCGCCGATAGTGTCCAGCACCACGTTCTTGGCGGCGGCTACCGTCGACTCGTCCAAGTTTTCCAGTCTGACATCAGTGACGAAACCCGCTAAGCGGTCCAGATAATCTTCAGCCATGGGAACCTCCTAGGCCTAGCTCGTATTTTCCGCAGTCCCATCAGTCAAGTCCTTTGACAGGCTCAGGACGGACGGGATAGAGAGGCTTTCCGGCGTACGTTGAGAGCCGGTCAAACCGCCATTGGCAAGAAGCCTCTCTCCGTTGACATCGGGGGGGTTCGAAAATATCCGGTGTACAACTATGGGCCAAGGGAGCATAATTGGCGGCCTATGGGAGAACAGCATCACCATTCAGTAGCCTTGATCGACAACTTGCGTCAAGAAATGCCCTTCTGGCGGAAGGTCCGGCTGGTTCTAGCCAACAACTTTATCAAGATAAAGTCCCGGCGCAACTGCTGCGGTAACTTGGGACAGCCCGGTTGTTGACGCGGCAGCGCCGCTCAGTCCGGTTCGGACTGCTAACATCCCGGCAGTCTAAGGCCGGTCTACTGCCGTTGACCGGTCRCCCCAGCCAATCCGATGCCTTGCCACCAGTGGCGCCCTCTTCCCCGCCTACGCCTCGTAAACCCAAGCTTGGTCAACTGCATACCGAAACTGCGCTGACCCAGTGTCTCTTGCCCGGTTTCTTGGCACCAATTCACGTATTCGTCGTACAGCCCTCCGGCGATGGTCTGGGCCTCAGGGCCAATCATGCAGCGGGCGCCGATGAACTGGGACACTGGGTCGGAGGCTGAAGCCGCCTCCATGAAATCTTGGCGGATCGATCGTGATTCTTGAGCGGCCTGACCCCTGGCGCGAGGCGCGGTTTTCTGAGGAGGTTCCTTCGCCTGCTCGGCCAGATAGGCCAGCAGTTCTAGATATTTCTCCAGGCCGCCGAAGTCATCCCAATAAACCGTCTTTCCGTCCAGCTCCGAAGCGKMTAACGCGAAGGAGATAGAGCCAACTTTGAAATTTCGGCGGAATCCCAGAGGGCAGGACCAAGTGGGGGTCAACATTCCCCGGCGCATGGAGTTGTTGAGCAGGTAGATGGTGCACCGGGCCGCCTTCCGCTCTTGGTCTGGGTCTTGCAACGGTGGACCGTCGTACACCGATTCCAGGATGCGATGGGTCTGGATCACGGAAAAAGCGAAGGCCGCTCTCACCTGGTTAGTCGCTCCCCGGATCAAGTCGCCCTCTCCGTGCAGTTCCAGCGGATTGAAGATCTCGACGACTCGGCCCGCGTCAGAAGTAACCGCGGCGCGGCCCGTCGGGAGGTGGGCCGTGGTGATCAACCCCTTTTTCACCGCCGTCCAGACAGCGATGGCTAAGGCCAGATTCTCCCTAACCATACTAATTTCCAGAACTGGCTCCATCCTGCTGCCGCCTGACTTGTTCTTWAACCCTAGGATTCYAGGTACGGGGMGATTACTCGTCGATGKTCATRACCACTTTGATGACTTCATCCAATTGCTGTTCGTACATGTCATAAGCATTCTGGACATCGGAGAGTCCGGTGCGATGGGTTACCAGAGCGCCGGGGTCGCACCAGCCGCGCTCCCGCAAACCCACAATCTCACGGATGTGAGCGATGGGGTCGCCACTGCGAGCGCCGGTGGTGGGTATGATTCGAGGCTGCTTGTCCAACAGCAGATTGTGCTCGATCGGCACCATATGGTCAGTTTGAACTCCGAAAATRATGACAGTGCCGAACTGRCGRATCAACCGGAAAGCCATGTTGAATGTGTCCGGGTATCCGGCCGCTTCCACTATCACGTCGGGTCCCACTCCATCGGTGATCTCCAATACCGCCTCTCCAATCTCATCCCGGCTCGGATTAATGGTGTGGGTGGCRCCCATCTCTTTCGACTTTTCCAAGCGGTAATCGAGCAGGTCGGCGCCGATCACGGTGCGTGCGCCCATCCTCGAAGTTATCATCGTGAAGCTGAGCCCGATGCTGCCTTGGCCCAGAACCAGGACCGTTTTGCCCAACAGATTAGGCATCTGTTGGCATGAGTAGAGGACGGTGCCCGAAGGTTGGCACATCAGCCACTCGTCCAGATGCCCTTCGTCGGGCAAAAGCGCGATGCGCTCCGGCCCGGAAACGATGTACTCCGCCAGGCCTCCGGCGTCRCCGCTGGGGATGACGATGGCCCGCCGCCCAACGGGGAACCCGTCGGTACGGCTCTCCACGATGGTTCCGGCTACCTCATGACAAGGCTTCCCGGGGGCGAAGGGGTAGTGATCTTCCGAAAGGATAGGCCCATAGCTATGKCGKATRTCACTGCCGCAAACCGAAACCCGTTCGATCTTTATCAGGCATTGGCCATCACTAGGCGCCGGTGTCTCGGTCTCAACGAACTCRAAATGCTTAGGGGCGGTTAGTCTCACTGCTTTCATATAACCTAGATGCTCCAATTCTCGMCAGAATTTCTGTGCTTTTAATCAGGCTGTATCTTAATATGCCGAAGGCCCTTCGGCAACCAGATGACCCGGCGCGCCCGGCCGGCCATCGAAAAGGCCATCTCGGAGCTCACCGCCCAGCTTTGTTGAGACTTGACCTACCAGCCGGTATGATGATGCGAGTCGATTCACCCAATGAMCAATATATTAAATACCACAATTAGCAAATGCGCTGGAGGTGCGTCTTGGCAGATAGTTACGACGTAATTGTAGTTGGGGCCGGTAACGCCGCCCTTTCCGCGGCAATGGCCGCCAAAGAGATCTGTGAATCCGTACTGGTGGTGGAGAAAGCCCCAGAGTACTTTAGGGGCGGCAATACCTACTTCACCGGGGGCATTATTCGATTCGCCTTCGACGACCTTGAAGACATCAAGCAAGTGATTCCCGACATGTCGCCTACCGAGCAGGCGGGCGTTGACGTCGGTAGCTACACCGAGAAACAGTTCTACGACGACATGATGCGMGTCACCCAGGGAATGTCCGACCCGGACMTGGCCCAGATYTTGGTCAGCCAGTCCTTYSCCGCCATGAAGTGGCTTACGGAAAAGGGCGTTCGCTTCGTTCTGTCCTACGGACGACAGGCCTTCAAGGACGGCGACAAATACCGGTTCTGGGGTGGCCTGCTGGTGGAAGCCGTGGGCGCGGGGAAGGGTCTGTCCGACCAGCAGTTCGATGCATGCCAAAAAGAAGGGATAGATGTCCGTTATTCCACCCAGGGTGTGAAACTGCTGCAGGACGACAAGGGTCATGTCAGCGGACTTAGGGTGCAGGGTCCAGATGGATTCGAGGATATCCCCAGCCGCGGCGTGGTGCTAGCCGCCGGCGGCTTTGAAGCTAACGCCGAGATGCGTTGCCGCTACCTGGGACCCGGCTGGGAAATGGTCAAGGTGCGGGGAATCCCCTACAACACCGGCGACGGCATCCGCATGGCTTTGGAAGTCGGCGCTCAAGCCCACGGCCACTGGAGCAGTTGCCACGCCGTTGCCTGGGACATGAACGCTCCTGCCTTCGGCGACCGCACCATCACCGAGTTGTTCCAGAAGCATTCCTATCCCTTCGGCGTCATGGTTAACCTGGACGGCAACCGGTATCTGGATGAGGGCGCGGACTTCCGAAACTACACCTACGTGACCTACGGACGGGCGCTGCTTGAACAGCCCAACGGCTTGGGATTCCAGATCTTCGACGAAAAGGTCAAGCACCTGCTCCGGGACGAATACCACATCCCCCAGGTAACCATGGCCCAAGCGGACACCATCGAAGAACTGGCCGTTCGGTTGGACATAAATCCGGAAGGTTTGGTGAAGACCATCAACGAGTACAACGCCGCGGTCCAGCAGGACGTGCCCTACAATCCCACGGTCAAAGACGGCCGCGGCACCGTGGGTATCACCCCGCCCAAGACCAACTGGGCCCAGACCATAGATACGCCGCCCTACGTGGGATACGCGGTCACCTGCGGAATCTCCTTCACCTTCGGTGGAGTGAAGATCAACACCCGGGGCCAGGTGGTTACCAACGGACAGGACGCTATCCCCGGTCTCTACGCCGCCGGCGAGATGGTGGGGGGCCTCTTTTACTACAACTACCCGGGCGGCTCGGGGCTATCCGCCGGAATGGTCTTCGGCCGATTAGCCGGAACCAGCGCAGCCCAGGATGCCATGGCAAAGAAGGACTAACAGGCGACTGAGCAAGCACATGGCTAATTCCGTCAAAAACAAGCCCCGTATCTACTATGGGTGGTACATGGTAGCCACCTTTATKTTCATCGCCCTGCTCACCACCGGAGCCCGTAACGCCTTCGGGGTTTTCGTCATTCCGATGGAAGAGGAATTCGGCTGGAACCGGACAACCGTTACTGCGGCTGGGTTCGTGGGGGCAGTTGTCGCGGGATTGATTCAACCGTTTATCGGACGCGTCTTCGATGCCACCGGAGGCCGAAAGGTAGTCCTGGTGGGCCTSATCGGCCTTGGCGTGACCCTGGTCATGCTCAGCCTAACTTTCCATATCATATTTTTGATCTTAATGTTCGGCGTGCTTTCCTCTGTGGCCGCCGGCGGAGTGTCAATAAACAACACCGGCGCCATGTTGGCCCGATGGTTCCGGCGCAGGCGGGCCACGGTCTTGGGATTGATCGCGGCGGGAGCGTCCCTGGGCGGTATGGTTATGGTCCCCTTCGCGATGTTCCTTCTTCAGGCCACCAACTGGCGCATGACATGGGTGGCGTTGGGGGTGCTCATCCTAGTGCTGGCGGTCCCTCTGGCGTATATCTTTATCCGGGAATCTCCTGAAAAGCTAGGCCTGCAACCCGATGGTGACGATGAACCCACCGATGCCTCTGCCGCAGGGCTTTCCCAGCGCCGTTCTGGTCCACTGGAGGCCGACAGATGGACGCAACCGTTCCGCAGTTGGCCCTTCTGGCAAGTGTCGCTCTCCTACATGGTCTGTGGCTCAACCACTTTCATGTTATCGGTCCACTTCGTTCCCTACGCCGTCGACCGTGGCGTGTCTCCCGGCTTGGCGGCCACAATCATGGGAGTCATGCTAGGCTTGAACGTCTTTGGGTCCCTGGGCGCGGGCCTATTGGCCGACCGGTTTGGCCGCAAGAACTTATTGGCCTTGGTCTACTTCCTCCGGGGCTCCGGATACATGATATTGTTGCTTCCGGGAGTATTTGGTCTAACGCTATTGTCGGGCGATCTTGGCCTGTGGCTCTTCGCCCTGATCCTGGGATTTTCCTGGTGGGCTACCCTTCCTCTTACAACTTCTTTGACTGCGGACGTTTACGGCACTAAAACCTTAGGTACCATCAGCGGAATATCTTTCGCCTTCCATCAGATCGGCGCCGCCTCCAGCGTTTTGTTCGCTGCGGTCCTTTACGACTTGACCGGATCCTATACTGTCCCGTTCCTTATCGTCGGCATTTTGCTGTTCCCGGCGGCCCTCTCCGCCTTCACCATCAAAGAGCGCAAGTATTCCACCCGCTACCTCACCACACCCGCGGTCGCGGCCGCCTCTGGCGACTGAGCCAACATGCCCTGGCCTATTATTCTCTCAGTGCCGGGGCACCACGGCGAGGCGGCAGATCCGGAGATGCTGGCCTGGATCAAGCAACTGCTGGACCACGCGCTAGGCTCGGCTGCATGGGTCATTATCGCCGTGGTGGGCCTGGCGCTCGTGGCATTCCCAGTAGGACTGATCTTGTTCTACCTAACCCAGCAGCGGCGTGACCGGGTGGATAGCTACCAGGAGACAGGAGATGGAACGTRACCCGGTACCCCGGCTGCCGGTYTCAGAATTCGGTCGCAAAATTCAACCGAACATGCCTCTTGCCCGCAGTCTCATAATTGGGTAGACTAATGCGAGTCTCCGGTTGCACGTGTTTGCTGATTCAGCATTCAACCGGGGATAGCGCACCACGGTAGCCCGAACCCGGCTCCTTGGCCGCGCCGACAAAAATAGAGAAAGGATCTGAGATAAGCAGCCATGTTTGATAAAACAGCTTTAGACGCCCTACTAGAGGAACTAAGAGACGAGTACGAACTGGAAGCCGATTGGGAAGAGATTCAGCGGTCGGCCCATCTAGGTGTAGCCCGGTCCGATGCCGGTGTGGCTTTGGGAGACATCGACGCGCGAGTCGCGCCTCTGATCGTGAAGCACAACCCTGATTAAGCCGCCGGGATGCCTGGCCTTCCGAGGATAGGCCTCACTTCATTCCCGTCATGATTCGCCATCCCTGCCRAGCGGGTTTCAACCCCCGCCTWGCAGCTCCGTTCAAGCCACCAACAATCAGGTGACTAATTGATTCTRTTGGGGCACGGCATAYCGTGCCYCTTTTGCATGCCCAACGGATTTCTGTTCTAGATCGTATTCCCGTTCTTCATGGTTCACACCTAAAGCAAGGCATAGCTATCTTCGGCCCACCACGGTGTACCCAAACCGACCGTCGCGGCCTCTCGTCCTCCCTACCCGATAACCTCCGGCGCGCGGCCGCGCAGACACGGTTTGTACCAGCAGCCGATGACTCGCCGGTGGTTGACAGTCTCGATTCCCAAAGCCTAGCGTGATATAGCGGGGACGGACCCGGCTGTGGCCGATCCGCCCCTTTACTAATTGCGGAGGTGATCCAGCTTGCGCTGCCGACGTTGTAACTCTATCCGTGTGATCCRATTGGACAAGAAACTTCCAGATAACCACCAGGTTTTCCGATGCCAAGATTGCGGCTTTCTGTTTAGTCCCGGGGATTCGTCCGGTTCAGACGCGGCCAACCCCAGCCTGTCCGCCCCGGCTTCGCGGACCGTGGCGRWCCGATCTGATTACCGGCCTTCGGAGTAGCGTTGAATGGCCGAAGGCGTGGATGGACAATTGCTGAACCCCTTGGAGTTCGCCAAGGATATCTTGCGCGTAGAGTTATGGAGCAAACAAGAGGAGGTGCTTTCCGCGCTGTTTGAAAACCGGCGGGTGGCGGTTAAGTCGGGCAACGGACTGGGGAAAGGATACTGCGCCGYCGTAGCAGTCTTGTGGTTCCTTTATTGCCACGATCCCGCYATCGTACTCAGCAYCRCCCCAACCTTTCGCCAAGTCYGGCACGTATTGTGGCGGCAGATCCGCCGTTTGTACCNCCGGGCGCCGGACGTTCTGGGCGGCAAGATCTTGGACACTCGGTGGGAGCTTRCCGATGACCGCTACGCCATCGGCCTGTCCGCCGACACTGCCGACCAATTCCAGGGCTTCCACAGCCCCAACATGCTCATCGTTGTTGATGAAGCCGAGGGTTTGAGCGACGAGATTTACGAGGCCGTGGAAGCGGTGATGACCTCGGCATCACCTCGTCTGTTGCTTATCGGTAATCCCACCACTGTCACCGGGGCCTTCCGCCSGGCCTTTTACCAAGAACGGCGCCTCTATTACACGGTCACTATCTCCGCGCTGGACAGCCCCAACGTAACGTCTAACAAGGTGGTGGTCCCGGGRCTGACCACCGCCGAATKGGTTGAAGAGCGCCGGGAGACCTGGGGTGAAAACAATCCTATCTTCTTGGCCCGGGTTCTGGGGGAATTCCCTGATCAGGCGGAGGATACCCTCATCAAGCTGTCCGACATTGAGGCCGCCGTCGAAGACCAAGTTCCTGCCACCGATGAAGATCAGCCGGATGAAGCCGAGGACACCGTTCTAGCGGTAGACGTGGCCCGCTTCGGCTCCGACCGCAGTGTCATCCTTAGGCGGCGGGGCAACCGAGTGGAGGATATCCAGACTTTCCAAAAACTGGACACCATGCAATTGGCGGGCTGGGTGGTGGCGGCGATCAAGGAGTGCCACCCCGACCGCATGTACATCGACGAGATCGGCGTGGGAGCCGGCGTCGTGGACCGGCTCCGYGAGCAAGGATACARCGTGCGCGGCATCAACGTGGCCCGGCGGGCCCGGCACGAAGGTATTTTTACCAACACCCGGGCCGAGGGCTACTKGAGGTTAAGCGAGTTGTTCGCCTCCGGGCAGATCAAGATTCCCCGGGACAGCCAGTTGATGGGAGAACTGGCCGCGTTGCGCTACAGCTACGATAGCCATGGCAGAATATATCTCGAAAGCAAGGAAGCCATGCGCGGCCGCGGCCTCCCTTCGCCCGACAAGGCCGACGCGCTGATGCTGGCCTTCGTCGAACAGGATCACCACACCAGACTGTGGACTTGAAATTCCGCTGCTTCCCATTTTGATTAACACGTCACCAAAGCCGTTCGTGGTACGCCTGTTCTACCACCGCCCCTGCGGCCGTCAACATACCCTAAGTGAACGGTTGCTCCCACGGCTRATCGCAAACCTCGGTGCTAGGAGGATATCAATATGACCTTCAGATCTATACTCTCGGCATCCTTGCCCGCCTTNGGGCAGGTGTACCGGCGTTTCAAAGACAGCTTCCCCGCCGTCCCTTTGGGGCGAACGTTCCGGTTCGGCGGTCAGAGCATCTCCACATTGTTACAAAGCCACTCCATCCGGCAGCGGGCCAACCGGGCATCAGCCACCGATCTAGACTGGATGGATGGAGTGGTTGGACGGAACGGCGGCTGGGCCAGGACCGAATACGGTGATTACTATGTCAAGGCAGTTTCCGTTTACGCCGCGGTAAAACTGCGGGCTGAGGCGTTGACTCGCCCACCTCTCRTCGTCCATCGAAAGACACCGGAAGGTCTGAGCTTGCCTGTGGGATCGTCCCACCCTTTACAACAGGTTCTGGACCAGGTGAATCCKTGGTTCACTAGGGGCGACCTATGGCGGGCTACGRAGATCTACCTTAACCTGTGGGGCTCAGCTTTCTGGGCGCTGGAACGGGACGAACATGGCCGGTGGCAGATATGGCCGCTACGGCCCGACCGGGTGAACATAATTCCGGATAAGGAACAATACATAAAGGGGKTTGTGTATACGGGCCGGAACGGACCGGTTGCCTACACCACTAACGAGATACTGTGGCTCCGTTACTTTAACCCTCTGGAAGAGTMCGCCGGGCTGTCTCCCCTAGCCCCAGCCCGGATGTCTGTCGACATGGGGCTGGAAGGTCTCAGATCTAACCGCAACTTCCTCCGGAATTCGGCCCGGCCGGACTTTGTGCTGCTCACCAACGACAGCATGACCGATATGGAGATCGAAGAGTTCTACAACCGCTGGGAAGCCCGGCACCGGGGCCCTGGCAACGCCAACAGGCCGGCCATCGCCAGCTTCGTTCGTGACATCAAAACCCTGGGATTCAGCCATCGTGACATGGACTTCATACAAGGACTTCGRTGGAGCCTTGAGGAAGTCAGCCGGGTTTACGGTGKGCCCAAGCCTTTACTATCCGACCTTGAGCGGGCAACTTTCTCCAACATCAACGCCTCCGAGCGGATCTTCTGGCGAAACACGATGCTGCCCGAGCTCGGATTCTTGGAAGAGCAGCTCAACCGGATGCTATTGCCCCGATTCGGCTATCCCGATCTGGAAGTCAAGTTCGACATCAGTAGCATTGAGGCCCCGCGGGAAGACGAAAACAGCCGCGTGTCCCGGGAGGCCCAACTTTTGGACCGTGGAGTATTAACCATCAACGAAGTGCGCCGGTCTCGAAGCCTCCCCGACGTTCCCTGGGGCGATACCTGGGCCAAAGCCCCTCCAGGCGCCCGCCAACCCGTTCTGCCGGAGGAACCCAAAGGCCATTCCCAACCTCTATCGGCGCCAAACGGCGTTAACGGCGCGCCATTYCATCAATAGACGCCGGTCGAGAGCCATCGGCCACTACAGCCACTTATCGAACCATCCAAGCGTCCGGGCCAGGTACTCTTCCCGCATCTTGGGGTGGCCCACCCGGAGAAATAGGTGGGAACAGTCGGGAAATCGCACGAACTCCACCTCTTTTCCCAGTCGCTTGAGCACCGTGAAATATTCCTCACTCTGGCTGATGGGGCAACGGTTGTCGGCTTCACCATGCAGCAGTAGCAAGGGCGCGGACACGTTACCCGCATAGGTGATGGGCGAATGTTTGATAAGCTCATCCGCGGCGTCGGCCATCGATCCTCCCCACTGTACTTCGCCGAAGCTGATACCAATGTCGGAAGTACCGTACATGCTGAACAGGTCGGTGCAAGGCGCACCGGCCACCGCCGCTTSGWARWRCWGGTYGWSGCCMWSSKKSMARSYGRTCWYGWRSMCACCGTAGCTGTAGCCATGGATACCCAGCCGGTTGCTGTCGACATACGGCCTGTCGACCACCAAGTCCACTGCGGCCATCAGGTCCAGATAGTCTTCCCCGCCCCAATCTTGCAACACGGCTTTCATGAAGTCGTCGCCGTAGGTGGAGGAGCCTCTGGGGTTCACCGCCAGCACCAAGTAACCCGCCGTGGCCAGGACCTGCTGTACTGCGTTGAAAGAGTCGTAGAACGCCCCGTTGGGTCCGCCGTGAACGTCCAGCAATAGAGGATATTGCCGGGTAGTTTGGAAATCCGGCGGGAACCAAAGGCGGCATTCGATACCAAACCCGGCTCTTTCGAATGTAAATTTCTCCATGTACGCCGTAGGATGCTCATCCAGATACTCATGGTTGATTCCGGTCAGCTTTGCTTCCACTCCAGACGCAACTTCAATCTGGAATAGGTCGCCAGGGGAGCCGGGAGTTGACGAAAGTACAACAGCCTGGCCCGCCTTCTGGTCCAGGGTCAAAGCGGTACTCTGGCAACCGCCTCCGGCCACCGTGCGGACCGGCCCACCACCCACGGGAATTTCAAACAGAAATGATTCCCCCTGCTTGTCTCCCAAGAGGAGGATGCGGCCGTCCTCGGTCCAGGCGAGCTCCGGAGGTTGATTGATGGAGGGAAACCCCAAGTAAGGCTTGATGGAATCGTCCGTCAGGCGTTCAGGACTTTTGCCGGGCTCCAGAACGTACAGCCAGGCCTGCCAGGCCACCAAACCGTCGGGGTCTTCGGTTGCTAACACGGCCATCCGGTCCCCGCCGGGCGACCAGGTAACGGCGCCCACGCCGGACAATCCCTCAGACCGTAGCTCGGCCTCCCCACCGCCGGCCGCGACGACGTACAACTCGATCAACGCCCGAAAGTCCCGGTCGTCCCGCCTCCCAGACAAAAAGGCTATGCTGGCCCCATCGGGAGACCATTTGGGGGACAGATCGTCCCAATCGCCATCGGTGATCTGCCGCAGATTATCGCCGTCGGCATCGACGATGAACAAGTGATGATGGGCGTCGCCTCGCCAGCCCACGGTATCGTAGCGGTAACGGATACGGCGCACCACTCTGGTTTTAGGAATAGAGCCGGTATCCTCGTCGGATGCTTCCGGGTCGACATCGGCGCAGATAACCAATCGCTGCCCGTTGGGAGACCAGGAAAACTCGGTGACACCACCCGGTGCGTTAGTCAGAGACCGTGCCTCTCCGCCGCCGGCTTCCATCCGCCAGACTTGCCGCTTGCCCGTATCGTCTGGCCTAAGAAAAGCCAGGGTCCGGCCGTCTGGAGAAAACTTAGGCACCGTGTCCTTATTCCCCTGGGTAAACTCGCGGCTGTGCCCGCCTGGCAGATCCAACATCATGATCCGCGACCGGGCCTCCATCCCGTCCCCCTGTTCTACCCAAGACTGGGTATAGGCCAGGCGGCTCCCATCCGGAGACAAAGCCGGATCTCCCACACCCCGCAACTTGTAAACAATGTCCGGTAAAATGGGGCTACTCATGGAATCTCCTTGGTCAGCGGCAATCCAAAGAGTTGATTGGGATCTCCGCTCTGAAAGTCACGCCACAGTACTCGGATAGCATTTCGTTCGAGTTTCCGTAGAGCCCCCCTTTGGTAAAGGGGGGTTGGGGGNATTCCCCCTAACCAGCAGCGGCTATCTGCTCCCGCAGCAGCGGAATGACCTGGTCAGCGACCCGGTGGCACTCCTCCACATGGGGAAAGCCCGACAGGATGAACTCGTCCATGCCCAACTTCCAATAGGGCAGCAGCTCCCCAACGACTTGCTCCGGAGTCCCCACTATGGCAGTCCCGCAGTTGACCCGGACCTCGGACAACCCGTTCCACAGGTGCTTCCCCAGCCGGTGGTCCGGCGCTTCTTGCGCTTGGGCTCGCGCGCCCACCATCTGGGTCCCCGCAACGGCCGAATGGCGCTGGGCTTTAACCTCCGGGTCGGCATAATCGATGAGTTCGTTGGCGGCGGCCCAGGCCTCTTCTTCAGTGTCCCGAACCACCAGATGGGTACGCAGACCGAACGACGGCGAACGCTTCGTTTTTTCGAATTGGCTGCGCAATCCATCCAAGCGCCCCTTGGTAGCCTCCAACGGCTCGATCCAGCTCAGGTGCACGTCCGCCTGCCGCCCTGACAGCTCCATGGCTCTAGGCGACACACCGCCCAGATAAAMCAAAGGGGAGTTCTTCCCCGGTTCCGGAGCGCAATAAGCGCCCTCCAACCGGTAGAAATCTCCTCGGTAAGTCACCGGGCCAGGTTCTTGCCACATCTTCCGRCAGGCGTCGATAAACTCCTCCGCCCTCTCGTAGCGGGTATCATGACTGCTCACCTCGCCCACTCTTTCGAAGTCGTTCTGGATGCCTCCGGGCACGATGTTGATATCCAGGCGCCCGTTGGATATCTGATGGAGCGCGGCGGCCATCTGGGCGAACAAGCCCAGAGCTATGAATCCWGGCCGAACCGCCACCAGAAACCTGATCCGCTGGGTTACTGCCGCCAGCGCCGTGGCGGTTGTCCACGTCTCCGCCAGAGGGGCGTCCTCGGCGAACAAGCCATTGGCGAACCGGGTGGGAATGAGCAGGGAATAAAATCCTCGATCTTCCGCTGTCTGCACCACCTTACGCAGGTAATCGAAAGTCGGCGGACGCTCGGCCCGCCTGGTCCCGGCCCTTGCGCCGTCGCCGTCGATAGGAACGAACCAGGAAAACTTGGGTTCTGGACGCGGACTATGCTTTTCCACAGGTCGCCTCGCTGAAATATATTAGCAATGGTTGGTGAAGGATCGGTGGTTCGGGCGTGGCAACATCCTACGATTCACCAATCCCGCGGTCAAGTGCTTAGGAATCACGTCATCCGCCGGGCTGCGGCCCCGATTTATCTACGTTGGCTTCGCGACGGGCTGCCTCGAGCGCTGACTGCTCCTCTTCCTTTTGGTACCACAGAATCATGACGACTCCGGCGGCCAGTATACTCATCATATCTCCCGGTACCCAGAGCATTAGGCCGCCAAGTTGCTGGTCGGTCATGATTGACATGCCGAAGAGTTGACCGGCTTCCACGTATGCCGAGTATATCGGCGTTTCGGCAAATACCAAGGCCACGCCCAACATGGTATTAGGAATCACTATCAACCCCAAATAAAGCACCCGCAGGCCGTAATGCATCCGCGATCGGTGTGGTTTCGGGTCGATTATCAGCCAGTAGAACAAGAATCCCGAAAATGTCATGGTCAGGTGCATAAATTGGTGGACGAGTTCGTTGCGCAACGCCAGGTTCATGTTGACCGGCACCTGCCAGAGATACARGATGCCTAGAAAAATAATCGTGGCCACCACCGGATTCGTCAAGCGGTAATATGCGCTACGGGCCAGAGAGTTGCTTACGATGGGGCGAACCACTCCTTGCAATACCCAATGTGGCAGGCCCCGCAACATGGGTGTCAGGGGCGCTCCTCCCAGTATCAGCAGCGGGGCGACCATTCGGATCAGGATGTGCTGTAGCTGATGAAAAGAGAACATGTGCTCGGCAATGGGGTCGATGGGCGACTGAAGCGCGATAAAAACGACCACCAGCCCCGAGAAGAAGGAGATCCGTTGCCAGCGGCTGATGGGGTGAGTGGGCCGATGCCAACGGGACAACCCCGTCAGGTATAGGTAGGCAGCCAAAATAAGCCCGAAGCTAGGAATGGGGTTGGTGCTCCATGCCGCCATCGGGTTTTGGCCGGCAGCCAAGCCTTCATGAGCGTGTACCGTTGATGCCCCGGCTAGGTATTGGAATCCGGCAACCACCGCCAGCCCGGTCACCAGAAATAGGCTGATTCTTATATTCATGCCCGGCGGTATTCCACTTGGAGACAAAGTGTGTTCACTCGCCGGCCTCGTCCGAACCGGCGCCGGTGTCCCGCCCGGAGTCCTCCGGCAACCCTTGGGCGGCACCTCGTTCCCTAAGCGCCTTCCGTGAGCTCCACCATAAATAAGTAGCGCCCAGAACCAGAACCATGAAGACCCCAATGAAGATAAAACTTCCGCTGGAATAGCTGCGAAGGGCTGGGATCTCCACCGGCAGTATCTCCACTTCCACTCTGCCTAGCCGGCCATCCACCTCAACCCACAGCCTCCACGTACCCGGAGCAGTCAAACTCACTTGCGCCTTGTAGAGATTCGGATCGACGGGGAAGCTAAGCGCCGTTACCCATCCCTCCTCGCCGCTCAGGGGGTGTTTCGCTCTCACTGCAACTCGCGCATCGTCGATCCCTTCACCGGTGTCGGCGTCACGGAGTGTTACCAAGATCTGGGACGACCCTACGGAGAGGGTAGATGCGAATTCTTCTACGCGGATYTCGTATCCACTAGCGGTCGTTTGAAACTGTACCGCACCGGTTTCTTGCGCGTAGGCCGACGATGGCCCCCCTACCAGTGTTGCCATGAGCAGAACGTTCATGGACACAATAATTACTAACTTCCTCAAGTTCATCGGTTTCTCACAGTCATGAATGCTCAATTTCGGCTTTGACGTCATGTCCTGCCGCCGGCTCCTAGATTATCCCGGATGCGCGATATGGTGGTCTTCAACACAACCATCTTCGGAGGCCTCTAGCTGTATGGTCACGTGGGATATGCCGAACTCCTGGRATGCGATGTTTCGTAGCCGTTCCAGGACTTGTCCGGGGTTGTTCAGGGCAGCCGCGTCGGCGGTTACATGGGCGCTCAAGGCATCGTAGCCGGTGGTTATCGACCAGGCGTGGATGTCGTGGACCCCAGTGATTCCGTCCAATTTCTCCAAACGTTGACACAATCCATGCAGGTCCAGATGGGCGGGAGTGCCTTCCATCAGCACATGAAGCACCTTCCACAATAGSCGGGSGGAACTTATCACWATCAGCAGKCCGATGACCGCTCCGAAKATTGGGTCTGCCATCGCCCAACCCGTGGTTAAGATCAGCAAGCCGGCGCCAATCACCGCGATCGATCCCAGAACGTCGGAAACTACGTGCAAGAAAGCCCCTTCCACGTTCAGGCTTTCCTTGGCGGATGGCCTTAGGACCGCTGCCGCGGCCACGTTAACCACCAAGCCCACTCCACCAACTATTAACATAAGGCGGCCGTCGA
Organism: SAR202 cluster bacterium; assembly: GCA_002401285.1. Next base: position 9,587 of record NVSQ01000012.1, on the reverse strand, counting down.
CGGCGGGAACGTCTAGGAAGCGCCGGTAAGCCTCGAAAAATATCCACCCGGCGATCAGCCACAATGCTAAAGCGTTGGCCAACGCGGCAAGGACCTCGGTGCGGTGCAGACCGAAAGTCCGCTCGATGGAGGCAGGTCTGCCGGCGATCCACATCGCCAGAAGCGCCAACCCAATGGCCCCGGCATCGGTGATCATGTGTCCGGCGTCTGCCAGCAAAGATAGGCTATTGGCCAGAAMCCCGCCGGCCAACTCCACCACCGTATAGCCAACAGTCAGTCCCAAGGCAATGGTCAGATTCCGGMGGCTGGCGGCCCGCCCGTGGTTATTCATCAGGCCYTGGTTGTCATGTGCGGCGACGGTCACTAAACGACCTCCAAGAGGAGCCAGGAGGTTACCGTTTGCCTACTTATGCCGATGACCTCAGCCTCATTTAGCCAATGCCAGAGGCGAAGGGCCGGAGACACAGAGTAGTTCATACCCCCAGGGTACCACCAAACAGGCCCAACCGGACTCGCCCGGCAGCCTAGAGTTCGAAGGTTTTCCGCCAGATCCCGGGGGAACCGGGAGCATGGGTCATCATCGGACGGATCCGGGCGGTGCTTGGGTCCGCGTCTCGCTGTGCCTCCCATTCYKKMGTMSRAKAGNWCGTTCTCATTCTCAAATTCGTAGACCACGGCGTACGCCGGCGATCCCCGAGTAGCCTTCCAGCGGCGGCCCCGAATCACTCCCGGCACCTTCTCGTAGTTGGGCACGTAGATCCCGCTATACCAGCGGTTCCACTCCTCTTCGTTCTCCGGCCCGATATCCATCCGACCGATCTGTAAGGCGTTGGCCATACCGCTGCCCGCTATTCCCGGCGAGAGCGTGGTGGGATGAACCATCTCGTAAGTATTGCTGATATAGTTCGTGCCGATGATGCTGGGAGAAACTCGAGATCCCCATTCCGTGCGTTTCAGACTTTTGAAATGCTCGCTTTCCATCACCGCCGCGTTTTCCAACTCATAGCAGGCCAGGTGCTTTGGACCGCTGCTGACCGCCTCGTACCGGGCTGCGTTTAATACTCCGGGCAGCGACAGCAACTCCGCCAGATGCTCGGTGTTATACCAATTATTAAAATCTTCCTCTTTGTCCGCCGGGATGTCAGCCCAGACCATCAATAATCCGGTCCCTTTTTTGTCCGCCATGACGTTCTCCTACATTCGCGCTTATTGCAATGGGGCGTTGTTTAGCATTTCTAGCGGTRYAGCGGCTGAGATTCAGCCTTCTATGCCCCACCTGATAGCTACCAAATAACGACTCTGCAAGTTCCGGCGCCATTATAGCACTCAGCTTTCCCATTCCTTGCCTCGCCGAGCTTACTCATCGCCCTAGTATTTTTTTAGCCCCCAGCTTCAAGACCACAAAACTTGGCATRGCATATCATCTCCTTCACCCCCCKATTTTCATGCCTAGATATGGTACAATTCTTGSAACCCAAATACGGGACCTGATCGACCTTCGATACCCTAAGTGAGGTGGTTGCCATGGCCACGAATATCGTGCTCTCGAACACCGAATACAAAGTGGTAGGGACCCGGCCCATCAGGCATGACGGCACCGATAAAGTGACCGGGCGCGCCAAATACGGAGCGGACTTTTCGGCGTCCGATCTCCTTCACGGCAAAGTACTGCGTAGTCCCCATGCCCACGCCAAGATTAAATCTATCGACGTCAGCAAAGCCCTGGCCTATCCCGGCGTAAAGGCAGTCATAACCGGACAAGACATGCCGATAACCAAGATGGAATCGCCGGGCCGGACCGCCAGGTTCGCCAGCGACAACGTCATGGCCCGGGAGAAGGCCCTCTATAAAGGGCATCCCGTAGCAGCCGTGGCAGCGGTCAATGCCCACGTCGCCGAATCCGCAGCCTCACTGATAAACGTGGAATACGAAGTGCTGCCTCCGTTAATGACCGTACAGCAGGCCATGAAGGATGGAGCCAAGCCGGTCCACGACGACGTTACGACCACCGAATTRGGAGAGCGAACAGACAAGGTTAGCAACGTCGCCTCTCACCTGCGCTTTGAACAGGGTGACATCGAAGCGGGGTTCGCCAAAGCCGATGTCATCGTCGAGCGCGAATTCACCACCGCTACCGTTCACCAAGGCTATATCGAACCCCAGAATGCYGCCGCCCTGTGGAACGCCGATGGCAACCTGACTGTATGGACCAGCACTCAAGGCTCCTTCACCGCCCGGGAAGCCCTRGCCGGAGTCCTAGACGTCCCGGTTTCAAGAATCAAAGTGGTGCCCATGGAGATCGGCGGCGGCTTCGGGGGTAAGATTCCCATTTACCTGGAGCCCCTGGCAGCCCTCCTCTCCCAGAAAACCGGCCAGCCGGTAAAGTTAATTATGTCCCGAGACGAAGTTTTCGAATCCACCGGCCCCACTTCTGGGACCCACATTAGAGTGAAGATGGGAGCCACGAAAGACGGCAAACTCGTCGCCGCCGATGGCTACCTAGCTTACGAAGCAGGGGCCTACCCCGGGGCGATGGTGGGGGCGGGCGCTCAGTGCATCTTTGCTCCTTATGACATCGAAAACATGAAGGTGGACGGCTACGACGTGGTGGTCAACAAGCCCAAGACCGCCGCYTACCGRGCCCCGGCCGCGCCCAACGCCGCCTTCGCCGGAGAGGCTGTCATCGACGAGATCGCTCAGAAATTGGGCATGGACCCCATCGAGTTCCGCCTGCTCAACGCCTCCAAGGAAGGCACCAGACGCGTTGACGGCCCAATCTTTCCCAAAGTTGGCAACGTAGAATGCCTGGAGGCCTCCCGGGATACCGCTCAGTACAAATCGAAACTGGAGGGCCCCAACCGTGGCCGGGGCGTTGCCTCTGGCTTCTGGTTCAACATCGGCCTCCAATCCAGTTGCTCGATCAGCGTGAACGACGACGGCACCATCACCCTTGTCGAGGGCTCCACCGACATCGGCGGCACCCGAGCCTCCATCGCCATGCAGGCCGCTGAAGTCTTGGGCATCGCCGCCGAGGACGTACACCCATCCGTCGGAGATACCGATTCCGTTGGTTATACTTTCCTAACCGGCGGCAGCCGGGTAACCTTTGCCACGGGCTGGGCCGCTCACGACTGCGCCCAGGATATCAAGAAAAAAATGATTGAGCGGGCCGCGACCATTTGGGACGTTTCGGCAGACGATGTGGAATTGGAGGATGGGGAGTTCCGCCACAAGTCCGACCCGGACCTTAAGATGACGTTCAAGGAATTATCCGGCCAGTTGAACGGCAGCGGCGGTCCCATCTCCAGCCAGGTCAGCGTAGACCCCAAGGGAGCCGGCGGTGCTTTCAGCACTCACATAGTGGACGTTGAGGTGGACCCGGAGACTGGAAAGGTGACCATTCTTGACTACACCGCCATCCAAGACGCCGGCAAGGCCATCCATCCCAGTTACGTGGAAGGACAGATGCAGGGTGGAGTGGTCCAAGGCATCGGTTGGGCCTTGAACGAAGAGTACTTCTTCAACGAGGACGGCCAGATGGCCAACTCCAGCTTCCTGGACTACCGGATGCCAACCAGCCTAGACCTACCTATGATTAGCACGGTGATCGTTGAGGTCGCCAATCCCGGCCACCCCTACGGGGTGCGTGGCGTGGGTGAGATACCAATAGTGCCTCCCATGGCCGCCATCGCCAACGCGATCCACGACGCCATCGGCGTGCGGATGAATGTGCTACCCATGTCTCCCGGCGCCGTCCTGGAAGCTATCTGGGAAAAAGAAGGCGCACAGGCGGCCGACTAAACTCTCGCGGTTCAAAGGCCGGGTCCTAATAACATNGGGCCCGGCCTTTTTGTGTTCTGAAGCAATCTTTATGGAGGAAACCGAAATGGCCAGAGTCCCTTTCGCCACAAGAGAGAACATGACCCCGTCAGGCCAAAAGATCTGGGACGAGATAGAATCCAGCCGCGGTGGCGTCGCCAGGAACTACGCCGCTTTGTTGACCAACCCTGAAGCCGCCGACGCTTTGGCCGGCTTGGGMGGCTACGCCCGATATGTRACGCCTCTTGACCTAAGAGTGAAAACGCTTGCCATCCTCACCGCCGCCCGGGAGGCCCACGGCCACTACGTTTGGACCGTCAATCAGCGGGGCGCGAAGGAAGCGGGCATCAGCGACGACATCGTCAGCGCCATMCACGAGTTCCGCGCACCCGTCGGCTTGGACGCTAAGGACGCCGTGGTAGTTCAGTTCGTCTTGGAACTACTGCGTCAGCACCGAGTTTCCGACGCCACCTTCGAAGCCTTGCGGTCCCAAGTCGGCGACGCCGGGGTGGTAGACGTTCTAGTAGTTTCCGGCTACTACCATACTCTTGCCCACGCCTTGCAGGCCCTTGAGGTRGAACTCCCCGAAGGAACGTCATCGGCGCTAACCTAYCAAACGGGAAAAGCCCCCGGAGATTAGCTCCCGTTTAACCGGGGCGATAAATCCCTTCCCCTCGATGRGGGAASGTTAGGATGGGGGTGCCCGGCCCTCCCAAGGCACCACAATCCCGCGACGCGAGTTAAACTGATAGCTGGAAATAATCGGAAAAAGCCAAAAAAGGAGCGGCCGGCCTCGATAAATCGAAGGGGGTCGCTGAAGGAGCGGCCCACAACCGGTCGCTGAAGTCTGAATACTAATGCCTCGGGCCCGTCAGGTCAACAGATGGAACAACCGACGACAACCTCAGCCCGACTGATTCTCCGGCCCTTCACCCTAGCCGACGCACCTGACGTCCATCGAATGGCCGGGGACCGGGACATCGCGTCGACCACACTCCTGATCCCTCATCTCTACGAAGATGGGATGGCGGAGGAGTGGATAGGAACTCATCAAGGCCAATTCGATCGTGGTGAACAGATTAACTTCGCCATCGCCCTCAGGGCTGACGGCTCCCTCGTTGGCAACATTACCCTCAGAACCAACCAGTCCGACGAACATGGAGAGCTAGGGTACTGGATCGGAAAGCCCTTTTGGAACATGGGCTATGCCACCGAAGCCACTCAGGCGGGCATAAAATATGGCTTTGAGGTTCTGGGCCTGCAACGTATTTTCGCGGGCCATTTTACCCGCAACCCGGCTTCCGGGCGGGTGATGCAAAAGTCGGGGATGACCTATGAGGGTTGTTTTAGGAAGCACCACAAAAAGTGGGGCGACTTTGAGGACATTATGTATTACGGGATAATCCGTGGCGACTACGACTCCCAGACCCGCGTCACCTTATAGCGGCGCACCGGCTTCCGAGGCTTGGCGGCGGCGGCCTATTAGAAATACCCCCGCCCCCAATATGGTAATCACGGCGCCCAGCCAAAATACGTCCCGGTATGCGAGCACGAAGGCCCTGGCCTGGCCGTCCGCTGCCTCCAAACCGTTGCCTCCCAGGACCCCCAGATGGTAGTCGATGCTCAACGCGAAAAGTCCGCCGGTTACCGCCACCGAGAGCACAGTGCCCATGGCTTGGGCTAGGGATAACGCGGCCCCGGCGGTGCCGAACCGGTCTGCCGGAACACTGCTCATCATCAACGTGAACGCCGCCGCCTGAAATAGCCCTGTCCCCGCGCCAACCAGGGCGATGCGCAATCCCACTTGCGCCAAACTAGATTGGGCGTCCAAGAACCCCATCAGTAGCAACCCTCCGGAAAGGACGGTCAGTCCTATCGTCCCAATAACGGTCGTCCCGGCCCGGTCGCACAGCCAACCGCCGGTGGAGGAAAACACGGTATTGGCCGCGGCCATTACCGCCAGCATCACTCCTAAAATAAAAGCGCCGTAACCCAAGCTCTCTACGACATAGAAGGGGAAAATAAACCATATGACGAACGCGCCAAAATGAGACAGGAACATGGCCATGCTCGAGACCACAACCCCCCGCGCTCGAACCAGTGCGCCAGGAATGATCGGCCAGGCGGCCCGTTTTTCGATCCACAAGAAAGCCGCGAAGAACAGGGGAGCAAACGCCAATAACGCCATCACTACCGGCGATGTCCAGCCTATCGAGCGCCCCAACCTCAACCCGATCATCAGACACAGCATGACACCGAACAAGGTGAGCGCCCCCGTGGCGTCAAAGGACTGGCGCGAGGCTGAACTCTCGCTCCGTTTTAGGCAAATAACGCCTAGAAGCAAGGCCAACAACGCGAAAGGCACACGCCCCAGGAAAACCGCCTGCCATCCGAACCACCCCACCAGCAGACCGGCGCCCAAGGTTCCCGCCAGCATCCCCAACGCTTGACTCCCGGTCGTCAAGCCCATGCTCAACCCGCGTCGGGACATCGGGAATAATCGGGCGGCGATGGCCGGCGACGCCGCAAATAGACAGCCGGTACCCAGGGCCTGAAGCACTCGGAATCCCACCGCTATCCCAAAGTTGGGTGACAGGGCGATACAAATCATGGCCGCCAGATAGGCGGCCGCGCCCAGCAGATAAACTTGGCGAAGGCCGAACCGGTCGGCAAAGCTGCCTGCGCCCAATACCAATCCGGCCCTGGTCGCGATGAATACGATGATGATCCACTGTACGGTCTGGTAGTCGGTGCCAAACTCCCTGGTGATTAACGGGAGGGCCACGTTTACCGCTATGTCCAGGGACGTCAAAAACATTCCCAGCCCGGCAGCCAATCCTGTCATCCGGCCGCCCCACGTGTTCCAATCAGCGGATGTCTCATCACCAAGCGGTTTGCCGGTCTCAGTCGACATGGTTACCGATTGTACGCCTTGTAGCAGATTTTACGAACGCCGCTTTTCGCCCAATTTGCTGATCGCACGAAAACAAAAGATCAACGGAATCTATGGCAGACAAACAAGGCTCAGGCGCAATGAAATAGCGGGATGGTGACAGCAGGGATTTGGTGGGKCGATCKSGGTGTGATCGGCGGCTTGGGGATTAAACCATGAACACGGGGTTGGCATCCCGGTTAATCCGGCTCTCTTCCGCCAGCCCCTTGCGAAGGTACTTGGGCAAAGAGAACATGTTCCGGTGGGTTTCCCCATCATAGAATCCCAGCTCTTTTGTAACCCGCTCCGCGATCCGTGTGTCCACCTGATCGTTGTCGAGTTGGTCCAGAGGTGAGTCCGATGCCAATATCATTCCCCACATGGTTTGGAAAGCCGGCACGTGGACATGGGAGGGAATCACCCGGTCGAACACACCCTCTAATGTATTGTGTATGGTCGTGAAACATTCCTGGTAGCTAAGCAGCCCGGCTGGACCGGACTGGGTGACCATGATCCCACCAGGGTTCAACCGGGACTTAGCGATCTGGTAGTACTCTTCTGTGTAAAGTTTGTAGGCCGTCCCGCCTTCCAGTGGGTCGACCAGATCCATGATCATTACGTCRAAGCTTTCMTGAGTGTTCTCCAAGAATGCCCTGGCGTCCTCGTGACGGAGATCAAGCCGTGGGTCGTCAAAACTACCCTGATGGTGGTGCGGCAAAAACCGCCGGCATAGCTCCACAACTTCCTGATCCAAGTCCAACATAACCACCCGCTCGACCGAACGGTGGGCCAGGATTTCCCGCAACGTTCCCCCCTCGCCTCCGCCCCCGATGAAAATCGTGCGCGGCCCCGGGTGGAAACACATGGCGGGATGGACGAGAGCTTCGTGATAAACGAATTCGTCTCGTTCGGTAGACTGGGTTTTTCCATCCAACACCAGGCTACGGCCGAAGGTCTCGGATTCAAGCACCTCGACCTGCTGGTAGGCAGTATGTCCCGAATGAAGAACTTCCCGCACCTGAAGCATCACTGTCAGGTCCGGGAAAATTGTCTCCAGATACCATTTTCCGGATAAACCCATACCCCTCGGTTGGTCTGCTAACTTACGGCCGTGGTGGGCACCATACCCCTCTGAATCTCCGTTATATCCGGGTCCTTGGATTCCAGCTGCGCAGCCAGCAACTCCGCTGCTTCCTTGGGTTCGAAAGATGAGCCGCATGCAAAGATATCTGCCGCGGCGTATCCGTACTCCGGCCAAGTGTGTATGGAGATGTGTGACTCTGCGATAGCCAGGATCCCAGTGACGCCTTGGGGGCTGAAGTGGTGGAACGATTCGCCGACAACATGAGCGCCGACCTTGCGAGCTGTCAGGTGCATCGCCTCGCGGATGTAATCGAGGTCGTTCAGTAGAACTGGGTTACAGTCTTTGAGTTCCAGCAAGAGATGAAGTCCTAGTACATTCAATCACCTGCCCTCCTNATCTTGGGATAGCCTAAYTTCGGCAACAGCTAATTCTATATGTAACGCCTGTTGTAATCAAGACCTGCTACAGGTAACAAGTAGCGGGCACAGAAATTCAGCTTACTTCTCTCTGGGCTAGCCAATTTTTCACCCTCAATATCACCCACTTGAGGTGATTACCTAATCGTATTTTTGCCGCACAATGTAGCTGGGTGCCCCGGGCATTGCCCAGCACACAGCTTCAGGCAGCCGTGGGGCAGGAGGACCACAGACATGCGCGTCAAGTTGCGCCTGAGAGCAGGCGCGGGACAAATGCGTATCGGGTTTTCGCGTTTCTTGAAACGGGGGACGCGGGGCTTTACCTTGGTCGAACTGTTGGCTGTTATGGCCATCATCGGAATTTTGTCCGGAATGGTCGCTGGAGCCGTGACGGGTCTTGGAACCAGCGGGCTAAACGCCCAGATAGTTAGCGACACCAAGGTCATTGAAACGGCCGCCGACCGTTTCTTGAACGCTTCATTCCCCGAAACCTACCCGGTCGAATCTTTGCCCGAGGGCGAAGAGGACTTAGGAGTGCGTGGAATCGATTTTGACGCCCGGTTGCCCCAAGACCCCAGCAAGCACTTCACGCCAGACTTTCTGAAGGATATACCTGACTCGGCAGCTCTGGTGAACTACCGGATCGAATTGACTAACGGCAGMATYTTCCCCGCCGATGACGCTGCCGCTTTCGCCCCGCCGGCGAACAGCAGGCTGGACATCARCTTGAGCGACCGGACTCCTTTGGGTAAYCCGGATGTGTTGTTCCGCYTGAAGATGTCGGCAARCCGGGCGGCGATYGAAACTTTGCAAACGCAKATCCCCGCYGGCGTGAKATTCGGCGGCCAGACTCTRKCCGCCGGTGCGGTRGTRGGMASCCTGGAAATCACCTTCGCCGTKGAYAATCCTTGGARATCTGGCCACGAAATCAGTGTCGACGCCGATGTTGTAGCCACCGGAAGRGCCCACGAATGGGAAATAGTGCCGGACTACACCTCGGCCACGAGCGATGCCGATAACAGCCCGGTCACCGGCATAAAGGAAGGCGTGACCACACTAACCCATACCATCAAAATCGAATCCGCCAACGTGGATATTCCTGGAACGCTGAYCTTAAAGATGGACCGAACTGGCATCAGCAAAGCCCACAATGAAACTACCGAAACCTGGGACCTGTAGGCGTTCAGCGATAATGGGACAYTTTTAAGGGGAGAAAAACATGAGAGTGGTGGTGGGTTNGGACTCCTGGTGTTGGGTATAGATCATCCACATCAAGAAAGGAGCCAGAAGTGTCTCAGAACAACATCGATCAAGGCCAAGCCGCAGAGACCCCGAC
>NVSQ01000048.1 GCA_002401285.1 SAR202 cluster bacterium | reverse complement strand
ATGTGGATGATCTATACCCAACACCAGGAGTCCAAACCCACCACCACTCTCATGTTTTTCTCCCCTTAAAAGTGTCCCATTATCGCTGAACGCCTACACTACTAGGATCGATGCAGCCGCGTCTCTTCGCCGCACCGAACTGAGCCACACTTTGCGCCGCTATTATTTGATTCAGGCAAATCGTGTCCTCCGTATAAGCCCGCGTAACTCGGTCAATCGCTGGCGCCAAGTTCACAATAACCTTCCTCCGCCATACCGCCGAAGGATCAACCGCGGTTATAGATTAGGACCGGCCTAGCACCCAATGTCTATCTTTTCGCCACGCAAATCAATTCATTTTTTGGTAGAAGTTTAATATTTGTTCAAAGATGACCTTGAAATTCGTTGACATAAGCCGCTCGCTGTCGATAAGGTCAGCTTGCAATAATATATTCAATTTCAGAACGGGATGGAGCCAGGAGGAAATGAAATGATGGTGATACAAGAGTTGACCCTGGAGCCGGTGGAATTTTCCACCATCGTGCAGTGCCGCCACCATTGGATAATAGAGTCTGCGGAAGGTCCGTTGAGCCAAGGGGTTTGTGAGAACTGCCACGAGGTCAAAGAATTCCAGAACTCTATAGTCGAAGCCGAGAGGGACTATTAATCACACCATCGGCGGCCGGGACGAAGACCCGGTTCCCATGATTCGCGGGTTGATCAGGCCCGCCGGCAAGGTGGACTTCAAAACAGGGACTGGAACTCCATGCGGATAACCAGTCCGACGGATAGAATCACCGACGATTAGAAGCGTTCGGACTAGACAGGGCCTAAAATTGGCAGCCTGACTGCCGGCGCCATAAGACTGGGAGGTTGTTGAAGATGCGAGTACTTTGGATCGGTTTCGGACAAGCTGGTGGAAAGTTAGCCAACACAATGATGGAGGTGGATCGGAAGCTGTATAGCGCCATCGCCATCAATACAGAGCAAGCAGATCTGGTGGGCCTGGACCACATCAGAGAAAAAGTCCTGATCGGACGATACATCCTTAAAGGCCGGGGAGTTGGCGCCGACATAGAACTGGCGGCCAACGTGGCCGAAAAGGCCTTATCGCAGATCATGGATAGAATCGAGATCCTGGTACGCCGGCACGACCCGGAAGCCTTCTGGATCGCCGCCGGTCTGGCCGGAGGCACAGGAGCCGGAGGTGCTTTTGTCCTTGCCAATGAGCTCAAACGAATCTACAAGAATATACCGGTATACGGGCTTGGCGTGGTGCCGGCCGTAAGCGGCATGCCCTCGGACAAAGAGGCGTTGATCCTCTCAAATACCGTCAAGAGCTTCGAGTTATGGAACCACTACTTCAATAACATCTTGCTGGTGGACAATCAACAGTACGAACAGCAGATAGTGTCCCGGGAATCGGTGGAGAAATCGTTCCAGCGGATAAACCGACAGCTGGCTCTGATGTTGACCACCTTGTTAAGCGCGGGCGAGATCAGGCCCTCGCCTCAAGAGGTATTTAGTTCATCGGAAGTTACCGCCACCATGGGCAACATCGGGGATATATCCACCATCGGATATTGCGGCGAAGAAATCAACCTGAAGTCGCGGCCCTGGAGCAAGAAAATGGAACCCGGCACCCATGAACTGGAGAGCATCATTGAGAGAAGCGTGGAGAAATCTGCGCTGACTTTCCCCTGCGACGTCAGCGGCGCAAGGACCGCCGCGTTGATCGTTAAGGGGCGGCCCGAGCATCTGTTCACTCAGGCGATCGCCAAGGGAAAGTCTCGGCTAGAAGAGATGACCACGGTGGGCAAGGTCCGCTACGGAGACTATCCGGACCGGAACAGCAAGTACCTGTCTGCCATCACCCTGGTTTCGGGAATCACCGATTTTTCCAGGCTGGATCAGATGAAGCGCCGGGTGCAAGAGTTGGGCGAGCATCAAGATGCCCCCCAGACAACCTACGGCAATGGTGTAGCTCAGCCGACCGCCGTGTAGAGCCGGTCCCACACCGGTAACCACGGTTTAAGCATTACCCACATGAAAGCCCTCGGCGTTGCCGGGGGCTTTTTTCTGTCCAAGCGGGGCGGCCCACCCAACCCCGAACCGCCCCTCCAAGCTGGCCGGTGATATAATGGACTCAACTTATTTAGCGAGAGGTACTGATGCGGAGCAGCGAAATTCGGTTGACTGAGCTATCCCACTGCGCCGGTTGAGCGGGTAAGCTTAGTCTTGAGGACCTGGGTCAGGTCCTGAGTAAACTTCCCCAGATCACTCATCCCGATCTGCTGGTTGGCAATAACACGGGGGATGATGCCGCGGTCTACAAGATCAACGACGAAACGGCCTTGATCTTGACCGTGGATTTTTTCACGCCCATAACCGACGACCCATTTGAATTCGGGTCCATCGCCGCCGCCAACTCCTTAAGCGACGTTTACGCCATGGGCGGTAAGCCCTTACTGGCCATGAACGTTGTGGGCTTCCCGGCGGACCTGGCCCAAGAGATGCTGGCCGACGTACTTCTGGGCGGTTATGCCAAAGCAGGCGAGGCCGGATGCATGATCGTGGGCGGACATACGGTGGACGACGCCGAGCCCAAATACGGTCTTTCAGTGGTCGGCGTGGTTGAGCCGGGCAAGCAAGTATCCAACGCCGCAGCCCAACCCGGAGACCATCTGATCCTGACCAAGCCCATAGGCACCGGTATCATAACCACCGGCGCCAAACAGCAGAAAGTAGACCCTGACGTCATGAAGAACGCCGTTGAAACCATGGCCACTCTGAACCGGGCGGCCGCCGAAGCCATGATGAAGATTGGGGTAAACTCTTGCACCGACATTACCGGATACGGTCTGATGGGGCACCTCAGGGGTATGGTCAGAGCCAGCAAAGTGGGCGCGCGCATCCACTTCAACAATGTCCCGATCCTCCCAGGGGCATGGGACCTGCTGAAGCAGGGAGTTGTTCCTGGTGGAACCCATCGCAACCTGCAAAACGTGTCGGATACGGCTCGGTGGGACGCGGAGATAACCGATGATCAACAGATTCTGCTCTGTGACGCGCAAACCTCGGGAGGGCTGCTGATATCCGTCCCTGAGTCCAAGGTGGATCAGCTATTGATTGAACTAAAGGCCGAGGGAGTTCCCATCTCCGCCGTAGTCGGCGAGATAACAGACGGCCCCGCCGGGACGATAGAAGTGGTCCCCTAGGGTATACAGGCAACCCATGGACACCATGGATCAACAGACGTAAAAGTGGCCGGGGCTGGGCTCCGGTAGCCCGTTATAGAGGTGTTGCTTGAAGCGGCCCGATCAGATCAAAGAAGCTCCGGACCAGGGCATGGGAGACCGGGTCCCCCCGGGACAGTTCCTGTCCAACAAGTTTCCGGTCCTTACCTACGGCTCCACCCCGAAAGTAGACCTGGACACGTGGAAGTTCCGGGTGTTCGGCCTGGTTGAACAAGAAGTCGAGTTGACCTGGGATCAGTTCACCAAGCTGACCTGGACCACCATCACCGCCGACTTCCACTGTGTCACCCAATGGAGTTCTTTGGACAACACCTGGGAGGGAGTGACTTTTCCAGACCTGATGACCCTTGCTCAGCCCAAACCTGAGGCCAAGTTCGTGATGGCCCATTGCTTCGGTGGCTATACCACCAACCTACCCTTAGAAGTGGCCATGGAAGAGGGTCTTCTAGCCCACAAGCAAGACGGCGAGCCGCTGGGAGAGGGCCATGGCTGGCCGTTGCGGCTAATCATACCCAGCCGTTATGGCTGGAAGAGCGCCAAATGGCTCAATGGAATCGAGTTGATAGCTGAGGATGCGCCAGGATTTTGGGAGCAGCGAGGCTACAACAACAACGCCGACCCATGGAAAGAGGAGCGTTTCTGGCCGGAGTTGACCCATTAGACCACCCCGGACTTGATTCCAACCCGGCCACCGGTAACCCTGCCGCTGTATATTGCTTCTGCCTTCGAACTCCCGGCGAACGGTAGCCGTCCGCCGGGTTGATTACGCGGCGTTCGCCTTCGAGTCCGCGTCGGCGTAGGGCCTGGGGTCCTTCACCTTATGGGGCTCTTCAATGTCTTTCATGTACCCGCACTGTATGCAGCTGGCGTACTTGCCGAAGACATCCTCGGTTAGATACAGGTCGCCCGTGCATCTGGGACATACCTTAAAGTTGATCACCACAACTCACCTCCTCACTGGGCCAGATCTGTGGTACATATAACCCAATGCGCATTATAATGGTTGACACGCTTCGTATCAAACTGTATCATACGAACTTAGGTAACTTATGTCTGCGCTGGGCAAAATCGATACCAAGTTCTATCCGGCAATCAATAGATGTCCGGGGCTGGTCCAGCATTATGTAACTTTTTGTATTACGAGTATATTACGAATTGCACGCATGATTGGATTCGTTAACAAGAATCCAATTTCGTAGACGCCACAACCATCGGGCCGTCAATTTCCGTAGATTGATTCAGACGCCGACCCAGAAACATGGAGAACGACCAGATGTACCAGAGGTCCAGATCGCAAGGGGTCGCCGGCAGCGATTTGCCACCCCAGGCGCCGCCCCCACCGCCGCCTCAACATTCCGAAGTAGCCCGGGTCCGGGAGGATACGCCCGAGCAGGCGATGCACATGGAGGGTGTTTACATCATCTCCGTGGCCGCCCGCCTGCTGGACATGCACCCTCAAACCCTCCGGAAATACGAGCGGCTAGGTTTAATCAGGCCGGGCCGTACAATAGGGATGTTACGTCTCTATTCCCGGGACGATATACGTAGGGTCCGCCTGATACAGCACTTGGCAGGAAACTTGGGGCTCAACTTGGCCGGAGTCGAGTTCGCTCTGGGTATGGTCGAAGATTTGCTAGCCCTGCGCCAGAGGCTGTCCGCAACCAACGAAGGTACGCATCTGCAACAGGCCGTGGAACAAGAATTTGCCGCGCTTTTCCGCGGCATGGACCTGCCTTTAGAAGACTGAGGGTCAAGTTCCACGATTCCGTTTCCGGTTCCATCCTTCGCTCCAAGAGAAATGTGAATGACGAAAGAAAACAGTGAATGGCAGATACCTCCTGAAGAGCCGGAGGAGTCCCAAGCAACAGGCGGCCATTACAGTCACTTGCCGCTGGAAGACCAGGTTCCGGCCCTGATGAAGGACCTGGAAGAAGCCCGGCAAGAGGCCAGCCAAAACCTTGACCTTGCCCAGCGGGCCCAAGCGGATCTGGTCAACTACCGGCGCCGCACCGATGAAGAGCGTATCTCCCTTAGCAAGTTCTCCAACTCCCGTCTCATTACCAAGCTGCTTCCGGTAAAAGAGGAGTTGGACCTGGCTATTTCCCACTCTGATAAGGTTGGCGCCGCCGATTCCTGGCTGCAAGGCATCAGGCTGATACAGCGCAAACTACTTAGTCTGCTGGAGTCGGAGGGAGTAGAGCTCATCGAAGGGGTGGGAGACTTGTTCAACCCTCTGGAGCACGAGGCCCTGGGGACCGACGAGAGTACCGAATACCCGGCCGGCCACATCATAGAGGTGGTGCGTACCGGATACCGGCTTCAAGATAGGGTGATTCAGCCGGCCCAGGTAATCGTATCTCGCTAGACCTAAAATCAAAGACCAATCGACATCAATCACTTCACAAGATAAAGGAGAATTCTAATGGCTAAAGTCCTGGGCATCGATCTTGGAACCACCAACTCGGTAGCGGCCGTGATCGAAGCCGGAGAAGCGATAATCGTGGAGAACGCCGAAGGAGCTAGGACTACGCCTTCGGTGATTGCCGTAAACGCCAAGACCGGAGAGAGGTACGTGGGTCAGGTCGCGAAACGGCAGGCCGTCACAAACCCGGAAAATACCCTATTTTCGGTCAAACGCCTCATGGGCCGGAAGTTCGACGATCCGGAAGTACAAAACGCTATGAACCATCTGCCCTACAAGATAGTCCAGGGACAAGGCGGTGATGCCCATGTGGAGATGGCTGGCCAAGCTCACGCCCCCGCCCAAATCTCTGCCTTTGTCCTGCAGAAGATCAAGCAGGACGCCGAAGCAAAACTAGGTGAAACAATCACCCAGGCGGTGATTACCGTCCCGGCTTACTTCAACGATGCGCAGCGTCAAGCGACCAAGGACGCCGGCACCATCGCCGGCCTGGAGGTGCTGCGCATCATTAACGAGCCCACGGCCTCTTCTTTGGCCTACGGTGTAGACAAATCAAAGACTGAAGCAACTATTGCCGTCTTCGACTTGGGTGGCGGCACCTTCGACATCACGATTCTCCAGATGGGCGAGGGTGTATTCGAGGTTAAATCCACCAACGGTGACACCTATCTGGGCGGCGACGACTTCGACCAGGAAATCCTGGAATGGCTGATTGGGGAGTTCCGTCAAGAGACCGGGATCGACCTGAGCAAAGACCGGATGGCCCTCCAGCGCTTGCGCGATGCGGCGGAACGCGCCAAAGTTGACCTTTCCAGCGTTATTGAGACGGAGATCAACCTACCGTTCATCACCGCTGACGCCAGCGGACCGGCTCACTTGGTCAAGACCCTGAGCCGCTCGCGGTTGGAGCAACTGGTTAGCGTATTGATCGATCGGACTGAGGCGCCATGTAAACAGGCTATAACCGACGCCGGTCTGAGTACGAGCGACATTGATGAAGTGATCGTCGTGGGCGGCATGACCCGTATGCCCGCAGTATTGGAGAAAGTAAAAGGATTATTCGGCCGGGAGCCCAACCGCAACGTAAACCCGGACGAGGCGGTGGCCCTTGGGGCGGCCATCCAAGCGGGAATCCTCGTCGGCGACGTTAGCGACATCGTCCTGCTCGACGTAACTCCGCTAACCCTGGGATTAGAGACTTTGGGGAGCGTTCTGACAGAACTTATCCCTCGGAACACCACCATCCCTACGCGAAAGAACGAGACATTTACCACTGCCGCCGACGGGCAGACCAGCGTGGACATTCACGTTCTGCAGGGCGAACGGCCCATGGCCGCCGACAACAAATCCATCGGCAGGTTTATGCTGGACGGTGTGCTCCCCGCGCCCAGGGGCATACCCCAGATCGCAGTGATGTTTGACATTGACGCCAACGGAATTCTCAGTGTGTCGGCCCAAGACAAGGGCACCGGAAAAGAGCAAAAGATCGTGATTCAGTCCGGCTCAGGTCTCTCCAAAGAAGACATCGAGCGAATGGTCAACGAGGCCAAGGCCCACGAGGCCGACGACCAGCAGCGCCGGGCTGAGATAGAAACGCGAAACCAGGCCGACTCCCTGGTCTACAACACCGAGAAGTTACTGACCGACAACGCTGACAAAGTCCCGGAGGACCTGAAGACCGAGGTGGAAGAGAAGATCGCCACTTTGAAGACGGCCCTGGCGGACAATAACGTGGCCGAGATGCAAACAGCCATGACGGACTTGAACAGCTCGATGCAGCGTCTGGGAGAGGCCGTCTATAGCCAAGCCACGGAAACGCCCACCGAGGAACCGCCCGAAGGCGCTGAGCCACCGGAAGAAGGACCGCCCAAGGACGATACGGTGGAAGGCGAGTTCAGAGAAGTCTAAAACATGGGGAAAATAATGGGGCTGCCACCATATTTGCCAGGGTGTTACATCTGTTATACTGTGACAACAGTTCAGACCTCGTAACCGGCAAACCTTAGGTTTAAGCTGATGGAGAGGAAATGAGCGCACAGCAAGATCGTGCAGACCAAGAAGTGATTGAGAGCGGGACGACAGGGGTGGTTGAGGGGATCGATCAGGATCTGACGCCTCTTCAATATCACTATTTAAGTCTGTTGCAGCGTCTGATAACACTGAAAGGCAGCTACCAGACGGATCCAAATTTCGAAGCCTGGTTAATGGGCGCGATCAACAAAGCGATTTACTCGACTTTGCGTGATTCTATCGAAGCCAATATCGGCGATGCGGCCAAAGAGTTGTTGCGCCGGGAGCACCAAGTTAACTAGCCGCGCCAGCCTAACACAGTGCTTGATTCAGCGGCCCCAATGGGACCGCTATGCATCACAGAGAGTGTGTTGGGAACACCCGCTCTTTKATGCGTTCCACGCTATCWTCGGCGTAYYTTTGCGCCTCTAGYCGYAYGTCGTCSGGRAYGTYKGGGGTTATCGTATCCCTCAAWGTCCCGCYCCCGACTTGCTCCASAARAGATGCMGGCAGATCGTCGGGCCATTCCACSTCTARCATCACCCCATAAGCCARCGCCCAAGACCGGGCCACGGCGCTAAGGTCGTAACCCCCGCCYCCCAAGGCCACCCAGGGAATTCCCCACCGGGATATTTCCTTGACCGCCTCCACGTATCCTCTGGTAGTGATCTGCAGGTGCGTCAGCGGGTCGGAGTGGTAAGTGTCRATCCCGAGTTGAGTCACCAAGACATCGGGGGCAAACGCCTTGACCAGGGGTGGAACGATTTCATGAAACGCCGACAGATAAATCTCATCGCCGGTGTAAGGGTATAAGGGTAAGTTCACCGAATATCCCTCGCCGCTCCCCACGCCCGACTCCGGAACAAATCCGGTGCCTGGAAAGAGGTACTGGCCCGACTCGTGGATTGAGATGGTCAACACCCGGCCGTCGTCGAAAAACGCCTCTTGCACCCCGTCACCGTGGTGGGCGTCTATGTCCAGGTACGCTACTCGTAACCCCTGCTCCAACAGGTACTTGATGGCCAAGGCCGGGTCGTTGAACACACAGAATCCTGAGGCGTGTCCGGCGGATGCGTGATGGAGACCCCCGGAGATGTTGAAAGCCACGTCCACCTGTTTGCTGGCCACCATCTCGGCCGCCACCAGTGATGCCCCGGAACTCAACGCGGCGGCATCGTACATCCCCCGGTACATGGGGTTGTCTCCTTGGGCGCTGAAGTTGAACCGGCCAGGTTCGTACCCGCTAAGGCCTTGGCTAAAGCTCCGCACCGCTGCAACGTATTCCGCGGTATGAAGCATCCCCAGTTCCTCCTCGGTGGCTGGCCGCGGCGGCACCAGCAGGGAATTGTTTTGGTCAAATGCCCCGTAACTYTGGAGAAGATCGAAGGTGTATTGCAGCCGCACCGGCCGCATGGGGTGATCCCCGCGCAATTGGTGGTGGGACAKAGCCTCGTCGTAGATAAATGCGGCTTTGCGGCTCACWACGCCTCCTGRTATACCTGGGATAATTCGGACATCATATTGGTCCAGTGGGTTCCCGGCCAATAAACCCGGCAGCACACCTGGCACTCTAGAAATTTGGTCTGGGTCAGCAACACGTAGGGCGGCAAGCGCTCCGCCAYATCTCCCTTGGCGAGGGGGCGTAATGGCTCGTTGCAGAGCACACAGCGGGAAAAACCACCGAACAGGTTCAGACCCAAGTCCCGRACTAKCTGGCTGAGTTGACTCCGCAAGTCGTCCTTCTCTATGAGCGCCACCGTCATCTGGCCGATGCGGGCAGCCCGCCGTTGGGCGATCCCRGCATCTCTCGTCACCAGCACCCGGTCTTCACTTAGAGCGATGCGCACCAACTGGTTGTCGCCGCTCTCTTTGGGGAAGAGGGTGTCATAGCCCATCACTCTGAGCCACTTGGCCAGACGTCCGACGTTCATATCGACCACGAACCGGAGTTCAGTATCCATTTCTCCGCCGGCGAACCCGTTTTGCCAATCTCTTTGCATCCCCATCGACYTCGTTATGAAAACCGAGTCTATTGGAAGATGAATACATGGTCAAGGAAACGCCCGCTAGGGAATCCGGGCAACGGCTCGATGAGGGGCCACGCCACGTTTTTATTACAAATTCCTCRAAACTCGTTCAGGAGTCCGTAGGCACCTATAGGGCCAGCCACGGTATATTATYTCTGCAATATTCTTTCTAGTCTTGCCCGGCCGTAATTCCAGTATGTGGCTCACGGTGACCACGCCCGCCCAACTTGCGCCATACCGGGYAGAATCCTAGTGCTAGACCGGCGGGTATCAGGTGTTTGATCGCAAGCCGAGCCGGGACATTATCACAAACTGGCAACCTGTACRAACTAAAGGAGATGGGTGATGTTGAGTGGGTTTGACTCCTCCCTGGATTCAAGACTGAGAGAGGCTGAAGAGGCCGAAAAAGAGCTGGTGCGGCTCCAACCGGTGGCCGAAGAAGCGCCGAAGCTGCGCCTGGAAAAAGCCAAGGTGCAAAAAAGGCAGGAGCGGGAACATGCTAAAAACTCAGCCATGAGAATTGTCGAGCGATCGATGCATGCCGCTACCGAAAAGCAGACCCGTGTGCCGGATCTCCTGGAATCCGCCGGCCGGGCGGTCCAGACTCTTTACACGGTAATGAAAGAGTTGGACGGCTACCGTAGAGAAGCCTCCGAATCTATGGCTATTGTCGACCGGGTAGATTACGAGATTGAAGTAGAGGAAGGCGAAGAGCACGAGATCTCCCTGGAYCGCGACCCCAGAGGCTTGGCTTATGCCTTGGCGGCGCGTCACGGCGACGTGCGGGTCAAGGAGCTTCTGGAAGAGATGGAGCCGGGCTTCACCTTCCTCAGAGGTTGCGACTTGTCCGAGCCCCTGTACCGTGACGTGGCTAAATTCGTGCTCCAACACGCCATCAACACCCCGGAARGGGAAATCGCGGCGATGACTGAAAATCAGCCGGTAACAACCAATGGTCGAACGCAGAGCAGCTCTGGTCCAGCGGTACAGGAACTAGAAGAATAAGAAATCGTTCCCCTATATACCCAAGAGACGAATTTATACCGGTTTTAGTATGGATCGCCCTCTTTGAGCAAGCCGAGGCGGCTAAACGCYGCATCGGCGATATGCTCGATCTGGGCAAGGTTCTTTTGACGCCTAACCTATCTGGTACGTTTCGTCAGTCCTCATTACAGTCTCCGGATCCTGGGCATTACCACGCCAAGGACTACGGCCCCGATGGCCAGCACCAGACCGTTGGTGAGTAAAGCGATGCGGGAACTAGTCAGGCCTGCCAGGTAGCCTATCTCCAGTTGTCCCATGGGCGCCATGCCTATCCCGACGATCCAGGCGCCCATGGCCCGTCCTCTYTGGTCGTTGGGCACGCTCAACTGCAGCAAAGTRTGGTGCAGRATGTCGGTTCCRGTGGCCATTATGTTAATCAGCGTGACGAATACCAAGGCCGACCAGTAGTTGGGCGATTGAGACAACAGTATCTCGCCAACTCCGAATAGAGCCATAAACGTCAACAACAAGACTCCCTGGCGCTTTACCAGCCCCATGGCGGCGCCGGCGAAGACCCCCAGCGCGCCGCCGAAGAACCGGAAAGCCGTTAGCAGTCCTAGTCCCGCCGGCCCGACGCCCAATACCTCTTTGGCCAGTATCGGCAACACCACCTGGTGGGAAAACCCGAATACCTCCGCCGCCGCCGTAGTGACCATCAAGACGGACAACGCCCGGTTGGACCGGAGGGCGTTGAAGTAGCTCACCAGGTTTTGCCACAGCGCCTCCCTGTCTCGCGGCACCGAAGCTCCTGCCTGGCGCAGCCAAAACAGCACCAGTAATCCGGCGATGTAGCCCGCCCCCATCACGAAGAATGCTTGGCCAGACCCCCAGCGGTGAATAACCGCTCCGGCAAGCAGAGCGCCGAATATTCCGCCTACCCTTTGGGCCATGGAGATCAACGCGATACCATTTAACGCCCCTTCGGAGCCCACGATGTCCAGGACATAGGCTTGCCGGGCAGTCATATAAAAGGCTTGGAAGGCGCCTAGAGCCACCGTGGCAAGCATCAGTCCCCAAACAGGCAGATTGCCGGTGACCGCCAGTATCCCCATGGACACCGAGACCAGTGTCATCCCCAATATAGACACCCGGATCAGCAACCGCCGGTCCAACCGGTCGGTCACCGATCCGGCCAGAAACCCCACCACCAGGTTGGGAGCGGACCGGGCAGCGAATACCGCGCCGACCATGGCTCCCGAGCCGGTGATCTCGAAAACCAGCCAACCCAACAGCACCTGCTGCATGCCCTGTCCCAGTTGGTTGGACACCGTGGAGATCCACAGCACACGAAAATCGGAGTATCTAAAGGCGGCCAATAACTGCCCGATGCGTGACCGGCTCACGTCTAGATGTTGTTCTCTGGGAYTATCCAAGCTCAGTCATATCCAATGAATCRGAATCATCCGTTGGGAATACACTCCAAAGAATGCCGAGTCTAACACAGTGGACAAGACATCCAACCGGCATTAGCCCAGCCAGATCGCCAAACCAGGCGTGTCCCGCGATATCGTCACGCCGTAAAAGGGGGAACCGCGCCTWAACGGTACTTGAAAATACGCCCRTTTTCTGGCAATATGTACCKATGCGTATCGGTGCTTTTGAGCTAAACGAGCCCGTCCCCGAGTTAAATGACCCCCACGTTTTCGCGATGATCCGCCCCTGGGTGGACGTTGGAAGCGTAGGCACGCTGACGCTGAACCGGTTAGAACGGTACCTTGGCTCCACAGAGTTGGGCAAATTGGCCCGGCCAGGCAATTTCTTTGACTTCACCAGGTACCGGCCTACCATGAAAAACGTTGACGGCCGCCGCGAAGTAAAGATACCCAACAGCATCATTCGTTACGCCAAGACGGAAAATGGGCCGGACTATCTGTTCTTCCACCTGCTGGAGCCCCACTCCAACGGAGAAGATTACACCGACTCCATCATGGAGTTGATCCACCATTTCAAAGTAAAAAGATACTGCCGGGTAGGGGCGATGTACGACGCCGTGCCCCACACCAGGCCATTGCTGGTTACGGGCACTCTGGGAGACGTGAAACAGATAAAGYCTGTGGCCAACTTCCGGGTCCGGCGCAGCAACTACCAAGGCCCTACCACCATAATGAACCTGTTGTCTGAGGGAGTGGACAGTTCGGAGATCGAGTCGATCAACTTCATGGTTCACTTGCCCCAATACGTTCAATTGGAAGAGGATTACGCTGGCGCCTCCCGCATGATTGAGGTGCTGTCCTCCGTCTACGAATCGATCCCATCCGATCTGGCCCCGGTGCGCCGTGGGCAACGCCAGTATCGTGAGCTAAGCGCCACCATCGAGCGAAATACTGAACTGAAAGACCTGATTCGGCAGATGGAAGCTCACTACGACGCTCAGTTGGACTCGGAAGATGGCAAGACCGAGGAAGCAACGGAGCCTACGGCGAGCTTATCCCCCGAGATTGAGGCGTTCCTTACCGAACTGGGAGGGACACTGGATTCGGAGCCGGAACAGTAACCTCCTTACTCCCGGCCTCTCCGGTCTGTATATCCAGCCCGCCCCCACCCTCCGTAGTCTCGTCCTCCGTCATCTGGTAATGTTCTGGAAGATTTAGRAGCCTTGATGGTTCTGATACCCGTGTGCTAGACTTCCCAGGCTCTAACCGCGACTCTTACGCACTCCAATCTTGATATAAAGGAACATACAAGTCACGAGCTATGGTTGTACGTCAGGAACCGGCCCAAGGTAAAAAGGGCGTCATTTTTTCGGGGATGCGGCCCACGGGGTTGCTCCATCTTGGCAATTATATGGGGGCGTTAAAGAACTGGGTAGAGCTTCAAGAAGAATACGACTGCATCTACTGCGCCGTTGATATTCACGCCTTAACCACCATCGAAACCGCCGAAGAAGCGGCCCAGATCCAGCCGAATATCGAGGACATGATCCTAGACTGGCTGGCCGCCGGCATCGATCCTGAGCGCAGCATCGTCTTCGTTCAGTCCCACGTCCCGGAAGTTATGACCCTGCACTCTTTACTGAGTATGGTTACCCCTTTAGGCTGGCTCATGCGGGTGCCCACATTTAAAGACAAAGTCCGCCAGATGAGCGAGACGGAAGAGAGCGTAAATTACGGGCTGGTAGGATATCCGATCCTTCAGACCGCCGACATCATCCTGTACAAGGCCGATACCGTCCCAGTGGGGCAAGACCAGGTCCCCCACTTGGAACTGGCCCGAGAGATCGTTCGCCGCTTCAACAACCGGTACGGTGAGATTTTTCCTGAACCCCAGGCCAACCTCACTGAAGACCCTCTGATTGTGGGGCTGGACGGCCAGCAAAAGATGAGCAAGACATTGGACAACCACCTGGAATTGGCCGCCACGCCCGAGGAGACAACCCGCCGGGTGATGACCGCGTTTACCGACCCGCAGCGCACCCGCCGTGACATTCCAGGCCGCCCAAACCTGTGCAACGTGTACGCGCTGCACAAGACTTTCAGCCCCGCCGCCGAGGTAACCGCGGTTTACGATGAATGTGTTACCGCCCAACGGGGATGCGTGGACTGCAAGCGCCACTTAGCCGCCAGCATCAACGACTATCTGGCAGAGCTGCGCGAGCGGCGCAACGCCTTGAAGCAGCGGCCCGGGTATGTTCAAGAGGTCCTGGCCGACGGCGCGGCCARAGCCAGGGTAATAGCCCAGAAAACTATCGAAGAAGTTTATTCCAAGATGGGACTGGCGTAGGTAGCTGTCAGCTATCAGCGGTCAGCCATCAGCTATTTCAGCGACGTTCGCTGACAGCGTAAGGACTTTGGCGGTATGACTCAGACCCCTCCTGAACAATTACCCTTGTCCACTTCCGGCAGGTCCGCCATGGACGTTGCTCTGGAAGCTGCCCGGTTGGCGGGAGGGATGATTCGCGACCGGTTCAATTCCACGTTCCAGGTCAGCTTAAAGGGAAGAAACGACATCGTTACCGACGTGGATGTCGCGGTGGAGAAAGCAGTCCTGGAACTGGTTAGCCGGGAATTCCCCGACTTCGGTATCCTTGCCGAAGAGTCCCAGCCGGTTACCACAGGCTCGCCGTACCGGTGGGTAGTTGATCCGATCGACGGCACTCGGAACTTCGCAATGGGTATCCCCCACTTCTGCACCATCGTCGCGTTATCCCATGGAGACGAGCCCGTCATAGGCGTGACCTACGACCCGATGCGGGATGAGCTATTCACGGCCGAAAAGGGCAAGGGAGCATTCCTAAACGGAGAACGCATCTCTGTTTCCGAAACCCCGGTTTTGAGCGAAGCGCTGTTGTGCTGCGACCTGGGTTATGTGGATGAAAAAGCGGGTCTGGCCATCGACATGATTCGGTCGATCTGGCCCGGCATGTTAAGCCTTCGCTTATTGGGATCGGCCGGCCTGGGTGTCGCCTACGCCGCGGCCGGCCGGGTGGATATGTACTTCCACCACTCCCTATCGCCCTGGGACATCGTCGCCGGTCTCGTCCAGGTGAGAGAAGCAGGCGGCCAAATAGTCGATAAACAAGGAAAACCGGCCAATCTCCAGACTTCCGGCGTCATCGCCGCCAATCCCACCCTCATCGCCGACTTCTTAAAGCAGACTGATGGGTTGCCGTGGSGGGATTCGTAGGCCGATACTCACCAAGGCGCCGCGAAGAGCAGGTCACGGCAACCGCCTAAGCCTGGGAAGACCGATGGCAGCGCCCAAACTCACGATCGCCAAGACACCTCCGTTAACCAAAAGCGCCCCCGGAGCTCCCAGAACACCCGCCAGCCAGCCGACGCCCAGGTGACCCACCGGAGCGGTCCCTATGCTCAAGACCCACGATCCCATGGCGCGGCCCCGTTCTTCTTCAGCCACGTTTTCCTGCATCAATGTCTTGTACAAAGTATCCACGGCCATGGCGCAAGCATTGACCAAGGCCAGGACCGCCAGGAAGAACAATAGATTGGACGACACCGAGAACGCCATCAGCGCCAACCCAAAGGCCCCGGCAATCACGAACATCAGCCTGCCTTTCCGCCGGTAATCACGCAGGCCGGCCAGCAGAGCCAGTCCTATCAAACCGCCACCCTGCCGCACGGCGGTCATGATTCCCAGACCCACCGGTCCCACAAACAATACCTCTTTGGCGAAGACCGGGAGCAGCGTCATGTGGGTAAATCCAAAGATTTCGGTGATTGAAGCKAGGCACATCAGCRCCAGCAAGATACGGTTTTCCCGGATGATWCGAAAGTAGCCGGTCAGGTTTCTAAGGATGGACTCGCGATGCACGTTCATCGCCGTGATTATMGGACCGGTGGCAAGCAGCACGGCGGTGGCCGCGAGATAGCTGGCCCCCACGGCCAGGTACTGCCAGCCAGGACCTAAAGACCCTATCAACGCGCCTGACGCCAACGAACCAACGATCCCTCCCGCCTGCATGGCGATGGCAGCCAAGGACAGACCGTTCAGCGCACGTGAAGGGCCAACGATATCGTAGGTATATGCTTGCCTRGTMGTGAGAGCGAACGCCAGAACGCATCCACCAGCCGCGACCAACCCGATGACCGGCCAAACCTGGGCTTCGCCGGTCAGGAGCATGATGGCGATGACCCCAGCCACGATCACGCCGGTCAGATTGATGCCGATCAGAAATTTCCGGCGATCTAACCGGTCGCTCATGGCCCCCGAAAGAAGCCCAAGGAAGAAGAAAGGCGCCATCCTTGCGGCAGCGGCCACGCCCACCATGAATGGCGAGCCGGTGATGTCGAATATCAGCCAACCCACCGCCACGTTTTCCATGCCGGTACCCAGGGAATACATCAGGGTAGAAGCCCATAAGAGCCTGAAGTCGCGGTAATGGAGAGAAGCGGCCCACGGAGCATTTCCAGCCAAACGGAATAGCGCGGCTGGCGATAATAACGTCATGCACTCACGCTACATCGCGTGTGAACTCTAAGCGTCAACCGCGCCCATCAACCGCGCCCATCGACTACGACGCCGGAATCGAATAGGTCTTCGATCTCTTGTTCCGCGAACCCCGACTCTGTCAATATTTCCCAGCTATGCTCGCCTAGCATYGGGGCCCGGCGGCGGATSCTGCCTGGCGTGGCCGACAGTTTTACGGGTATTCCGATATTATGTAATGTACCCAGATCAGGATCTTCCAGGTCAACCTTCATCTCCCTGGCGATGACCTGAGGGTCATCATAAACTTGAGCGATGTTGTTKATYGGTCCGGCCACCATACCGGCCTTCTCCAGCGTCTCCAACCAGTAAGCAGTGGACTGTTGGCTGAAAWTTTCCTCCAGTAAAGCGGCCAGTTCCTCCTCCCTTGCTTTGCGGTCTCCCGGCTCCCTGAATCGCTGGTCCTCGATCAACTCCTCCYGGCCGATGGCCCGGCAAAGCTGCTCCCAAGTACGCTGTGTGGGCGCACCGATGTTGATGTAGCCGTCGCTGGTGCGCAGAGCCTGGTACGGAGCCGAAACCCGGTGGGCCGACCCGAGGGGACCGGGAATCTCCCCGTCGGCGAAATATCCCGACGATTCCCATATGGTGTAGGCGATACCCGCCTCCAAGAGGGATGTGTCAACCAACTGCCCCTGGCCCGTCTTTTGGGMGYGGATATAGGCGCRTAACACGCCGTTGGCCGCCATGATACCCGCGGAAATATCGGTGATAGGGACACCAACCTTCACCGGAGGGCCATCGGGRACGCCGGTGATGCTCATRAGGCCGCTCATACCTTGGGCTATCAGGTCGAAMCCGCCCCGGTCTTTATAAGGGCCGGTGCCGCCGTGGCCGGAGATGGAACAGTAGATCAAGCTAGGTTTCAATTTCGAGAGGCGCTCGTAGCCGATACCGAGGCGCTCCATCACACCTGGGCGGAAGTTCTCCACCACCACRTCGGCCTGTTCCAGCAGCCTTTCAAACACYTGCCGTCCTGACTCGTCCCGTAGATTCAAGGCCAAGCTTCGCTTGTTACGATTGGCAGCCATAAACCCGGCGCCCTGTCCGCCGATGAAAGGTGGCCCCGCCCGGCGGTTGTCRTCGCCCCCGTCGGGCTTCTCCACCTTGATCACGTCGGCCCCCATGTCGGCCAGCATCATCCCGCATACGGGACCCGCCAATATCTGAGACAGGTCCAGAACAACCATGCCGGCCAGGGGAAGGGGATTCGGATTACCTACCATACTTCTCACCATTCAAGAATATTACCGCTGCGCTCGCAAGGGCGCCGAGCTTGCTTGCATYTKATCTCGGGCCGCRGCATCTGAAGTATACTAGAGCACCCAGCGTACCTGCCACGTGGATTCACCTCAAAAAATACTACAGGAAGGCCGGATTGGAAAAGGTTGTAAAACGGGTGAAGCAAGACGCCGACTACATCTTCCACGAGTTGACCCGCAGTATCTGTCCCGAATGCAAAACCGTGATCGACGCCCAAATCATCATCCGGGACAACAAGGTTTACATGCGCAAGCGCTGCCCAACCCACGGCTGGTTCGAGGGCATAATCAGCTCCGACGCCGAGATGTACGTCAACTCCATCAAGTTCAACAAACCCGGCACCATCCCCCTGGAATTCAGCACCGAGGTTAAAGACGGCTGCCCCTTGGACTGCGGTCTTTGCCCCGAGCACAAGCAACACATATGCCTGGGCCTCATCGAGGTCAATACCGCCTGCAACCTAAGCTGTCCCGTCTGCTTCGCCAACGCCGGAATCGGCTATAGCCTCACCATGCAACAGGTAGAGGGAATGCTCGACCGGTTCGTGGAGACCGAAGGCGACCCGGAAGTKRTCCARTTYAGCGGCGGKGAGCCRACCATYCAYCCCYAMMTATTSGAMAYGATCCAGGCNRSMCAANGACCGGGGCATCCGCCAGGTGATGATAAACACCAACGGCGTGCGTATCGCCCGGGACGWCCGTTTCTTGGAGGGCCTGGCCAAGTTGAACCCGGTGGTTTACTTCCAGTTTGACGGGCTACGCTCGGAAACCTACCAAACCCTGCGGGGCGAGGACTTGCTGGACCTGAAGATGCGCGCCYTGGACCGGCTGAACGAMGCCGGWTTGGACGCCGTTCTGGTGGCGGCGGTGGAGCGAGGAGTAAACGAAGACGAAGTTGGRCCCATTATCGAGTTCGGTCTGAAGCACCCGGCGGTCCGGGGCGTTGTGTTGMAGCCGGTGACCCACGTGGGCCGGCACATCGACTTTGACCCGATGGAAAGGGTCACGATACCTGACGTGATCCACGGCATCGTTGACCAGACCAACGGCCGGTTCGTGCTGGAAGAYTTCGTKCCCGYSCCCTGYTKCTTCCCMACCTGCCAGGTSAACTCCTACGTTTTCGTCGACGGCGACACCGTTGTGCCCCTGCCACGGATGATAGACATCGACCATTATCCTGATTACATCACCAACCGGACTCTGCCCAACCCGCCCAATTCCGCCGACGTGCAAAAGGCCCTTGAAGGCCTCTGGTCGGCTTCCGCCGTACCTGGCACGGAAAAGGCGGCCGGTGATTTCCAGTGTGCCTGTGGTCCCGGCATGGATCTGGGATACGAGCTGTACCATCTGAAAGACCACATCTTCCAGATCGCCATCAAAGATTTTCTGGACGCTTACACTTTCAGCGTGAAACAGGTTATGAAGTGCTGCGTGGGTATCCTGGTGCCCGACGGCAGAATCATACCGTTTTGCGCCTACAACTCGGTTGGGTACCGGGAGGCGATCCGGGATCAACTAACCTTGGAGCAGGCGAAGGCCCCCCGCCCAGCCAAGTTACAATCGAAAGTCTAGCTATCCACGCTCCCGGCTCACGCTTGCCAAAGCGCCGAACGCCGCGGTAATTTGGATCCACACTGCGAAAAGGTGACCTGACTTGAATCTAACCGAACAAGCAGCCGCCAAGGCCTGCTGCGCCTCATCGCAAAGATCGCAGAGCACAAGCCTGCGCCGGATCGTTGTCGCGGACAAACCTGTCTTGGCGGCAAGATCGTCAAGGC
>NVSQ01000047.1 GCA_002401285.1 SAR202 cluster bacterium | reverse complement strand
CCAAAGGGCTCCCGGTTTTGCKCCGGGAGCCCTTTATATTTGCTCKTCTCCGGACTTGAATTCGAAARACCTCTGATAGTTGCCAACTCAGACSTTCKTGGATCACCACATTATTTAKAAAGTCGGCGCAACCAGTGCTCCCATCAGTTGCAAATCAGGCCGYGCATSCTTCAGTATATAAAAGAGGACGGAGTGARGTCCTTTGTCGAGCCGGTGCTCATAGGACTGGGAGGTGCGGTGGTGCGGAAAGGATTTCCCTAYTTGGGATTTGCGTTAGCCCTATATTTTGCGATGGTTGTTACTTTGGCAGCTTCGCCACGTCAAGATAAMCCCCCACAACCCTTCGGCCCAGACGCGTTCKCCGGCCGCGCCGTTGTCCAAAGCAGCTCCCCTCCCCTAGGAATGAGGCTTTTCGCTTGCATCGATGACTGCTTGATCTACAAAAGCGAGGTCGTMGGGATAAAAGAGGGAGGCRCATACAGTGGATTGGTAGTAAATCCTACCGACCGTTCTCTRGTGGGCCATTCGATTTACTTCTACCTGGCCAATAATTTTGGKCGTATCCAGGCGTTGGAAACAGTGGATTTTGCGGCGGCTACCGATAACTTTACGTTGGACCTGAATTTCTCCGACAGGATACCCGTACCTACTCCCCTGCCCACCGTTACACCAACCGCGTCTTTGCCCGTGCCGGGAGACGTTGCGGTCACGGCAATACCCAGGATGGCGTTGATAGTTGGCGCGATTTCCGTAGTGCTTGGTATGGGTATTCTAATGGCGGCAAGACGCCGGGCTGCGTAAAAGAAGCGGGAAGTTACCGGTACTGATCAACTGTTTCAAAAAGTGGCCCGGCAAGCTCACCACGAATGGTAGAAATCATTCCTTGGCCTTCGTCCTGGGCTTCTCGAAGCTTGGTCCACCATATAKCGACGCCGGTCCGAAATAGTCTCTAAGCAGGCCGGGCTTGAGGCGCCAGAAGCACCACGCGCATGTCTGACCCCAGATTGGAAACGGTGGCGCTCAATCTRGGTTGGGCTTGGACCTCGCTCAAACCCATCCGGTTCAAGAACACGTCCCCAGCTTGTAGTGGTACGTTTACCTCTGGATTGCTATGGTGCATGGGTATCACCACCTTAGGGGCTAAGTCCTGCATCGTCTGCAGCACCTGATCAACGTCCATCGTGCATCCGCCGCCCGTTGGGATCAAGAGGACATCCACCGGGGATAGYTCATCRATSTGCCGAGTGGTGGGCGGAGCGGTAATGTCTCCCAGATGGCAGATGTTTACCCCGTCCATCTCCACCGTAAAAGCGACGCTGCGCTGTTCCAGRGGCGTGTTCGGTAGTTGGGGCGTCATTACTCCGCGGACCGCAACGCTGCGGAACTCGTACTCACCCGGTGCGTTGAAAACCCGAGGCTCACCCAGRACCTCATCCGTTCCAGAATGGTTCGGATGGGAGTTGCTCACGGTGACAATCGTGGCCGGMCTGGCATCCGGCCGCAATCCGATGGAAAGGGGAAAGGGATCGGTCACGACAACTATGTCGTCGGACCTCAAGCGAAAGCAAGCGTGACCCAACCAAGTTATATCCACTGATTCCTCCGGCTCAATTGCTGTATCGGAAGTCTTTTAGGAAGATCGGATGCCTCTGGTCTCTTCAACATCGACGATCCTTATCGTTGGACAGCCGTCGAGACCTATCGGCTACGCAGKCAAAAGGGGAATCCAACCGGGACGAGTCACAACCAGCATACGGCTTGACCCTCGGTTGGCGAAGAGGACGAAGGCAATGGAAACTTCCGCCGGTGTAACTCAGTGTCCTTCTTCAACATCCCGCTCCGCCCCACTCCTGAACTAGTCATGGYGGTTCGTTCCTACGGTGAGATTAGTAGTATAATGACCTGGCGATAGGTCGGTCAACGTAACACGTCATATTCATAGCATTAAATATTTCCAGANTAAGCCTCTGGGTGTGCCGAGAACGGCAGTAGGCAGAGGAATATTCCGGCGTACTTATGCTTTCAACAAAAACCGCATCCGTTCTAAACATATTGGTCAATCAATATGTTCAAACCGCTATACCAGTAGCGTCCGATGATATTGCGCGTCTATCCCCGACCAAAGTTAGCTCATCCRCCGTCCGTAACGCCATGTCCCAACTCGCCGAGGAAGGCTATATCTCCAGGCCCCACGTTTCCGCTGGCGGCATTCCGTCAGACTTAGGCTATCGGCACTATCTGGAGTCGATCGAAGAGGTCCCGGAATTACCGGTCGAAGAAAGACGGCGCATCCACCACAGCCTGGAGCGGGCAGACCTGGATGGCGACGCCTGGAGCAGGCAATGCGCCACGATCCTCTCCGGMATTACCGCCAATCTGTCCATCGTTACCGTACCGCGCTCCAACTCGCCCCGGATCAAACAGATTCAACTGGTGTACTTAACCGACTGTCTCGCCCTACTTATCGTGGTGTTGCAAGAGGCGCGCCTCCTGCGGCGGCTATTGCCTTTGGAAGACGGCGTTGCCGCCAACGAGTTAGACCGTTCGGCCAGCAGACTGAACGAGTATCTTGGCGGGCTCAGCCACACTGAGATTGAATCGAATAGTCTGGAACTCTCCTCTCTCGAGGAGCGGGTCAAACGGGATACCAGCGATATGATGCGTGAGGCGGAATCCGGAGGGCCGCTGGACCATCATATGGACGGCCTGCGCCTGTTGCTRAACCAGCCTGAATTCTCCCAGTCAAACCGCGCCCGCGAGCTGGTTGAGATGTCAGAGGAACGGGTCCTCGTCGAAGGTGTCTTATCTGAGACTCCGGACGCCGACGACCTGGCGATCTACATCGGTGGGGAGAACCGCCAYGAGGCCCTGCGGTCTTTTGGGGTGATCCTGTGCCGTTACGGTATTCCTAACCATATGGGCGGCACCATCTGTGTCGTGGGCCCCACCCGCATGGACTATGCCGAGGCTATCAGCGGTGTCCGTTATCTGTCYTCGGTCATGAGCCGGCTGGTCGTGGATGTCTTGGGCGCCGGTTATGCCGACCACGCTGATCGTCCGCCTAGGTCAGCCAACGGCGCGATTTAGCGGTCGTCCCCAATCGAAGTCTCCCGCGCTAGCTAGACCGGTGGTGACGGTATAATAGAAATGTTCCCCAGGTGGTYACATTCCCCTAGAATGCCGCCATCCCTTAAGATTTCATGCCAGTCAACAATGATGAAATAGCTCAGCTTTTTGAGGACATGGCCGTTCTTTTGGAAATGAAGGGCGACTCTGTCTTCAAGATCCGCGCATACCAGCGGGCGGCACGCACCATTGAAAACTTGTCCTTCTCTCTGGACAAAGCGGTGCACGACGGAACTGACCTCAAAACGATTCCCGGAGTTGGGAAGGCCATCAGCGACAAGATACGGGAACTGCTGTCCACCGGTCAGGTCTCAACTCATCAGAAACTTCTGACCGAACTGCCGGAGGGCGTTCTAGATCTGATGGCTATACCGGGCATCGGTCCCAAGTCAGCCATGCTTTTCGCTCAAGAATTGGGTGTCAATACCGTCGAAGCCCTGGAAGCAGCCGTCAACGACGGCCGGGTCGCCTCCCTGCCTCGAATGGGTAAGAAAACAGCCGATGCAGTGGCCCGGCATATCCGGTCCATGCCTACCAAGGACCATCGGACACCGATCGGACAAGCGCTGTCGTTGGCGGAAGAGATCGGCGGCGCGTTACGTCAAGAATGCCCCGGCTTGGGCCAATTGTTTCCCGCCGGGAGCCTGCGCCGTTGGGAAGAGACTATCGGCGATATCGACCTGGTGGGAACGGCGGCCCAGCCGGAACAGGTTGGAAACGCACTGACGTCACTGCCCATGGTGCGGGAAGTCCTGGTTCATGGGCCCTCTAAAACCAGCGTGGTGGYCGAGCCCGGRATCCAGGTSGACCTRCGCATCGGCGAACYRGATTCCTTCGGCGCCATGCTCCAATACTTTACCGGCAGTCAACAACACAACTTGAGGCTTAGGGACTACGCCAACCACATGGGCCTTTCGCTGAACGAGTACGGGATCACCGACCTGAAAACCGGAAGGGTGGAGAGATTCCCCGACGAAGTTTCCTTCTACGCCCGCCTTGGACTTCCATACGTTCCCCCGGAACTGCGGCTTGGCCTTTGGGAGATGGAGGCGGCGATAGAAGGGCGATTGCCCAGTCTGGTGCAGGAAACCGATCTACGGGGCGACCTGCATCTCCACAGCGATTGGAGCGACGGCCAAGACCCTATAGAAGTCATGGTCCAGGCTGCCGTCGACCAGAACTATGATTATATGGCCCTGACCGATCATTCTTCCGGTCTGGGAATAGCCAACGGTCTTTCCAACGAACGTCTGTCCCAGCAGATCCAAGTCCTGCGCTCGTTGCAAAGCAAATACCCCATCGCCATTCTCTGTGGGTCGGAGGTGGATATTCGGGCCGATGGGACGCTGGACTACCCTGACGAGCTGCTGGCCCAGTTAGACGTTGTTGTGGCGTCGGTACACTCGGCCATGGGGCAAGACAGCCAGACGATGACCGCCCGAATCATAAAAGCGATGGCTCATCCGTCGGTTACCATCATCGGTCACCTTTCTACTCGCCTCCTGGGCAGCCGGGAGCCGGTTGAGTTTGACGTAGACGCGGTGCTTCAAGCGGCTCGGGACACCGGGACGGCCTTGGAGATAAATTCGGCTCCGGAACGGCTGGATCTGAAAGACACCCACGCTTACCGTGCCCGAGAACTGGGGGTACCACTGGTGATCAGCACCGATTCCCACCACCACTCGGGCCTCACCAATCGTCGTTTTGGCGTTGCGGTGGCGCGCCGGGCCTGGTGCGAGCCTGGTCACATATTGAATTCTCTGCCCCGAGACCAATTTCTGAGCTTTATCCGAAGCCCAAAACCGGAACGTATGGGAGTATTTRYYGMAKYSTCNWRSSSMGARRSYWMYYYMTGAGNCWKYATCCNANGSCNNWMMMCGGMANCGTNAKSKSMKTMTNYTSCCNGCRGCNNCARWSKGAGRWKRKYSCSSATNMSYSWKCAKCCRGGMTCCRCGCTCAACGGCCATATCCCGGAGGCCGTGTTGCACCTGAAGTCGGCGGTCCAGTCTGGKACYYCCTGGCAGCAAGCTTTACTAGAAGCTATCGGTGCGTGGACATTGCCTGATGAGGTATACCGGGGTCGTACCTACCGTTACATGATTCAAGGYGAGGCCTTCGATTGGCTGGTGCTGGCCGAGCGGCTCTGCGTTGAGTTGGACGGATTCATACCTGCCGAAGAGAAAGAACGTCTGCTGTTCCATGGAAAGATGCCGGAGCCGGTGGAACCGGAGGCGTTCCGGGACCTGTTGGGCACGAGCAAATACCGGGGGTACTTGAACTACTGCTACGGCGTGGTGGTGGAGGAAGCGTTGCAACTGGGGGTCGAGGAAGACGTGAGAAAGCGGCACAAGGCCCGCGGCTACTCCGACAGCGAAGACATGGTAGAAGAGGCATTTACCCACCTGTACGGTGAAACCAGGACCGGCCTCCTGGACGAGTTTCGCCGTAAGGAACACCTCCACCGTGGTAAAAACCTCACTCTGGACAACCTAAAACAGTTCACCTACTGGCTGTTCAAGCGCCGCGTMGAGATGTGGGACCCGGCCAGAGTAGCCAGCGACACCCGCAAAGGACTCCGCCGCCTGCGCCAGTTGGAGCAGGGCGTGCAGACCATCCCCAAGTGGGAAGGCGTAGAATAAGAATGTCATCAGTGGCGCCCCCTACCAAATTTAAGGAGAATAACTCCCTTTGATTGAGGCAAACTCAGACTTACCCTCCCAGATGTCCGAMCTGACCGAAGAGGACCTGTCTCCYAGRWCCTACACGCCYGGCGAGATYGTGGAAGGGSAAGTRGTTCGCGTCGACGAAGAAGGYATCGTWGTRAGCGTGGGTCTGAARATGGAAGGCATGGTGCCSYTCCACGAAATGCGGATGCTCTCCCTTGAAGACCAGATGCTGCTTGAACCCGGCCAGGCGATCGCCGTGGCCATCGTCGGAGGGCGGGGTCCCGGAGACATGCCCTTGCTGTCCTACGACCAGGCTCAAGAAGTTCGGAGTTGGCAGACGTTGCAGCAGCATCTGGACGAAAACACTGTGATTACCGCACTGGTCACCGGGCAGAACCGGGGAGGTTTGGAAGTCGATTGCCTGGGAATCCGCGGGTTCGTACCATTTTCCCACCTGGCGCCAACCCCCGGAGTAACCAGAGAAGAGGGATTGGCGGCTCGGGTCAAACTGCAATCAGAGTTCAACGTTCTGGAGATAGACCGGGACCAGAATCGCCTAGTGCTATCCGAGAGGGCGATATGGCAGAAAGCCCAGGCTGAGGCCCACGACCGTATTCTCGCCAAGCTTGAAGAGGGTACGATCCTTTCCGGCCGGATCACCTCCATCCGGGATTTCGGGGCATTCGTAGACCTGGGGGAGATCGACGGACTGATTCCCATATCGGAGCTTTCTTGGAAGATGATAAAGACGCCGGATGAGGTGGTGACCATCGGCGACCCGGTAGAGGTGTACGTGCTGCGGGTGGATGCGGCCAATCGGCGCCTTACCCTTAGTTTGAAACGCACTCAGCCCGAACCGTGGGATACGGTAAACGAACGGTATACAGTGGGCCAGGTGACCGAGGGAACTGTCAGCAACTTGGCCCCCTTCGGCGCTTTCGTAAACCTGGAAGACGGGATAGAAGGTCTGGTTCACATCTCGGAACTGTCCTCGCGAGTCGTCACCAACCCCAGTGAGTGCGTCTACCGGGGCCAGAAAGTACGGGTAATGATCCTGAATATAGATACCGAGAAGCGCCGCATCGCATTGAGCTACAGGCNAGCCTACGGAATGTAGTCGTAACTTCTCGTCGAYCCATCCCCCATACCGCCAACGCATCGCCAGGACCTCCGTCATTCCGGCGAAGGCCGGGATCCAWAGATCATTCAAACCCCGGCTCGCTCCCATGGACGGCCCAGACGCACCGGTGGTATATTTGCTGACAGCCCCYAGTRATYACCTATYATYRGCSGGGGMGATTTTTCTAGGAGTTGCTAAGAGGACCGGAGTATGACCGCCAAGCCTTCCGCTGATATACCCAGCGTCTACAACGCGGCCGACGTGGAGCGCCGTATCTATGAAACCTGGATGGCCAAGGACTATTTCAAGGCCGTCCGGGACCCCAATGCAACGCCTTACACGATAATCATGCCGCCGCCCAACGTGACCGGTGAACTGCACCTGGGGCACGCTCTGGAAAAGGCCTTAGAGGACGCTTTGGTGCGGTGGCGGCGGATGTCGGGCGTTCCGACCCTTTGGCTGCCGGGGACCGACCACGCCGGCATAGCCACCCAGTGGGCTGTCGAGCGTCAACTGGCTGCGGAAGGCCGTGACCGTCACGAATTAGGCCGGGAGAAGTTCCTGAAGTTGGTCTGGGAGCATGTGGAGAAATACGGAGGTATTATCCACGAGCAATCGCGTCGTCTCGGTATTTCCGCCGACTCTTCGCGACATAAGTTCACGTTGGATCCGGGCCCGGTCAAGGCGGTCCGCACCACCTTCGTGAATCTGTATAACAAAGGCCTGATATACCGCCACGAGCGAATGATTAACTGGTGCATCCGGTGCGCCACCGCTCTTTCGGACCTGGAAGTCAATCACGAAGAGCAAGATGGCGCTCTGTACCATATCCACTATCCCTTGGCGGACGATCCCACCTCCCACATCACCGTGGCCACCACCCGTCCGGAAACCATGTTGGGTGATACTGGTGTGGCGGTCCATCCCGACGACSCTCGCTACCGTGACTTCCTAGGGAAGCAGGTCGTATTGCCCATCATGGGCCGAGCCATTCCCATAGTCGGCGACGAGGCCATTGCCCTGGATTTCGGAACCGGCGCCCTGAAAGTAACCCCGGGCCACGACCCGGTGGACTTGGAGATAGGCCAGCGCCACGGTCTGGAGATTGTGACCGTTATCGGACTGGACGGTAACATGACGGATGCCGCTGGCAAATACGCTGGAAAAGAGCGGTTCGAGGTTCGGAAGGAAGTGGTAGCTGAGTTGGAGACCCTGGGGCTGCTGGAAAAGGTGGAAGATTACCGGCACTCCGTGGGCCATTGCCAGCGGTGCGACACGGTGGTGGAGCCGCTGATCAGTCTTCAATGGTTCGTCAACGTTGGCAGCCATAAGGATCCGGACAGCATCGCCGGCCGGGCCCACGCTGCCGTGGCCCAGGGGGATATTGCTCTGGTGCCGGAGCGTTTCACCCGGGTATATCTCAACTGGCTGGAAAACATCCGCGACTGGTGCATCAGCCGCCAGCTTTGGTGGGGACACCGCATCCCGGTGTGGTACTGCCAAGAGTGCGGGGAAATGATGTCGTTGATGGAGGACCCCTCGRGCTGTGTTGCCTGCGGCTCCTCCAAACTTGAACAGGACCCCGATGTTCTGGACACTTGGTTCAGCTCTGGACTCTGGCCCCATTCAACCCTTGGCTGGCCGGAAGAAACCGAGGACTTGGATTACTTCTACCCCACTACCGTTCTTGAGACCGGCTACGACATCCTCTTCTTCTGGGTCGCCCGCATGATAATGATGGGCATCGAGAATACCGGGCAAGTGCCCTTCAAGACCGTTTTTCTTCATGGCCTCATCCGGGACGCCTCTGGCGCCAAGATGAGCAAAACCCGGGGTAACACCATGGACCCCCTGGAGTTGATTGATAAATACGGCACCGACGCGCTTCGGTTTGCTCTGACTACCGGCACCGCGCCGGGTAACGACCTGCGTTTTGCCGAGTCYAGGCTGGAAGCGGCGCGAAACTTTGCCAACAAGGTTTGGAACGCCTCACGGTTTGTGCTCACCAGCATCCAGGGCAAAGACGGCCTTGATGGCTGGTTTGATCTGCCCGCTCCGGAACACCGGGAAGACAGATGGATCATCAGCCGCCTGAACCGGACCATCGAAGACGTCAATAGGTCGCTGGAAGCCTTCGAGCTTGGTGAAGCCCAGCAGAAGTTGTACGACTTCATCTGGAACGACTACTGCGACTGGTACATCGAAATGGCGAAGATTCGCCTGCGGTCCGGCGCGACCCCGTCACCTTTGCCCATACTAACCCACGTACTTGAGCGCACATTGCGCCTGCTGCATCCCTTTATGCCCTTTATTACCGAGGAGATCTGGCAGAACCTGATGGAACGGCTCCCCAGCGAAGGCGGCCTGCCCGAGTCCATCATGGTTTCTCCATATCCTCTAGCCGATTCCGGACTCCAAGACGAAAATGCGGAGAGAGAGATTTCTCTGGTGATGCAGACCATCCGCGCCGTGCGTAATACCCGTGCCCAGTTGCAGATACCCGCCAACCAGTTCTTGGAAGCGATAGTGGATGCCAACGGCCTCCAGAGCACCATAGAAGAAGAGGCGGATCTTATCCGGAACCTTTCCCGGATCGACCCGCTGAAGGTCGTGTCCGGTGACGGGGAAACCGCCAACCAGCCCCGGGGAATCACCTTGGTGGTGGATCCCTTGGTGGTGCGGCTGCCATTGGAAGGGGTGGTGGACATTTTGGCTGAGGCTGAACGCCTGCGGGGCGAGCTAGCCGACTGTGAGAGCAACTTAACCAGGGTCGGAAAGCTGGTGGCCAACCCGAATTTCCGCGCCAAAGCCAAACCGGAAGTTGTGGAAACAAMKGAAGAAAGGTTCAAGTCCTTGGAGGAACGCCAGCAGCGTCTGAAAGAGATTCTGGAGCAGTTGGAGGGGTAGTTTTACCTCGTCTCTCCAAGCTGCTCCGGAACCTCGCCAATGCGATGAAATAGGCTGCGGATCATTCCGCCGATGAGCAACAGCCGCAGCCGCAATCTTGCCCAGCACCTTGTTGGCGCGCGGCGGTGACCTGGGCTTCTCCCACAAAATTCAACTCTTGCCAATCTGAGCCACACGAGTCTCCGCTGCAACCACAGCCACAGTCGTTATTCCCGGCGGCAACGGAGCTACAGCCGCAGCCGCAACCACAATCCTGATTTAGATTCTCTTCAGTCGCGCTTTCCACGTTTGTTGTTTCTGGCATTTTGGAGCCTCCTATATTTTTTGAGCTCTAAACTCTAACCTTGGTTCCCAGGCAATCGCACGCTTCCGGCGGACACTCCAGCACCGTATCGCAAGCCGCGGCTTCGCCTTCAGACATCGTGGTGAGGTGAGATTCCACCTGTTGCAGGTCTTGCTTCAAAGCCAACAAGTCGGCGATACGCCGGTCCACGTCTTCCTGCTTACGGCGTACTACTTCTTGGAATTGTTGCTGAAATGCGTCGCACCCTCCGCTACCTGCCAACTCTGCCAGTTGCTTCACGTCTGACAGCGTCATATCCAAGGACCTAGCCCGCCTGATGAGATCGAATCGCCGCACATCCGTCTCGGAGTACATCCGGTACCCAGATTGGCTCCGTTGCGGTGGCGGGGCCACCCCGGCTTCCTCGTAGTAGCGTATTGTCTTGGCGTTTATCCCGGTTGCTTTGGCCACCTGGCCGATGGTAAGCGTACTTCGCATGGCTGACCTCCCAGATCAGCTTATTCCTTCCAGTCCCTAGAATGTCAAGCCTTGGCTCGAATCCATGCCTCATCTGTCTGGTGCGCTCCCTAGCGGTTTATGCCTAAGCGCCCATCCGCCCATCCATGGTAGCGGMTTCCTAGCCGCCTTGCTGAKGTATGAGGCTGCTTGTATACTCGAATGAGGCGCCTACACATCGCTAGACCCCAAACCACTAGGCGTAGGAAAGACCGTTTTGCCTGCCAGCTTGGGTATCATAGGCTACCCCATAGCCCACTCCATCTCACCCATCTTCCAACAAGCCGCCCTGGACCACTGCGGCATCGATGCGACTTACCAAGCTTTCGAGGTTGCGCCGGAGCAAGTGGGCCGATTCGTCGGCGATCTGCGCCGGGACGGCGCATGGGGTATCAACGTCACTGTCCCTCACAAAGAGGCGGTGATTCCTTATATTGATGAGGTCGACGATTGGGCGACTGCCGCCGGTGCCGTAAACACCATCGTCAACCGGGAAGGACGCCTTACCGGCCATAACACCGACGGCTTGGGTTTCTTGAGGGCATTGCGGGACGAGGGAGGCTTCGTACCGGAAGGAAGCCGCGTGTTGGTTCTGGGAGCCGGAGGCGCGGCTCGTGGCGTGGTGTTGGCGCTGTCACGGGCAAAGGTTGCCACCATTACCATCGCCAATCGTACCTTGGAAAGAGGTCAGCGCCTTGCYGAGTTGGCGCAGTCGGCGGACACTGAAGGCCTCGCCATTCCCYTAGACGKGAAGGATCTGACGGAGGCGGCCGGTGCGGCGGACTTGATCGTAAACTGCACCACCATCGGAATGTCCCACGGCCCCGATGAGGCAGGCTCGCCCMTTCCCGCGGCAAGCATCCCRTCCARMGTGCTGGTAAACGACCTRGTGTATAATCCTTTGGWGACGCMGSYRYWGNNMGCRGSTKCNCGARSMSGGANCMGMWTGWCKRRSMSGNWTRCWKAYSYKGAWAKACCRGGRCNGNCCGCNCTSYTKMRWSWTSTNSGRCSKGCCAAGACGCGCCGGTAGCGGTGATGCTGGAAGCAGCCACCAAGGCAATGGCGGCCCGGTAATCTCTTACGGTTTCAATGGTCTGGGGAGCCTAGAGGGTTCCCCAGATGTATTTTCCGGCCAAATTAGTGATGTGTATCAGGGAGGGCCGTAGATGGTCCGGTTTTTCACTGCAGGTGAGTCCCACGGTCAGGGATTGGTAATAATCGTCGAGGGCGTCCCGGCAGCCTTGCCCATTGGCGAGGAGTACATCGCGTCTCAGTTGGCCCGGCGTCAGCGGGGTTACGGCCGCGGGGGCCGGATGCTCATCGAACAGGATCATGCCCACATAATGTCCGGCGTTCGCCACGGTCGCACGCTGGGCAGTCCCATCGGCATGACGATAGAGAACAAGGACTGGGTCAACTGGGAAACTGCTATGGCCGTGGAAGATGTGGGGGATACCAGTCACGACGAGCGTTCAAAGCGGGTCACTCGCATACGCCCCGGCCACGCCGATCTGCCGGGAGCGATGAAGTATGGGTTCCAGGACGTCCGCGACGTTTTAGAGCGGGCCAGCGCCCGGGAGACTGCAGCCCGCGTCGCCGCCGGCGCCGTGGCGATGCGCTTGCTGGAAGAGTTTGGCATCCGGCTGCATAGCCACGTAATCTCCATCGGCGGCATCAAGGCCGAGATACCGGATGTTATCGACTGGCAGGCGGTTGAAGAGTCCCCAGTGCGCTGCGCCGATCCGGAGGCGGCCACGAGGATGATGGCCGAGATCGACGCTGCCAAGGAAGCTGGAGACACCGTCGGTGGGACCGTGGAGATCATCGCGGAAAATGTGCCCATCGGATTGGGTTCCCACGTCCACTGGGACCGGAAGATCGACGCCCTTGTAGCTCAGGCATTGATGTCCATCAACGCCGTGAAAGCCGTGTCCATCGGCCCGGGCTTCGAAGTCGCCGACTTGCGTGGCTCTCAGGTCCATGACGTGATTCTGCCGGTGACCGACCCCGACAATCCGTGGCAAAGGGAGACCAACCGGGCCGGAGGCACCGAGGGTGGGATGACCGACGGTATGCCCTTGGTCGCCCGCTTCGCTATCAAACCCATSRCCACNNCWKRACNMWYYSMKTGCSWTSSGKGGWCSYGGWCACCNGTGANNKCGKMMRAGMSSAWYMCKRGCRSKYSGMYGWCKGSCMGSYRCCSYCYGYCRGCGNNRKYSGCSANNGTCSATNGGTSGNTSTGGYRTTSRYSGKCGCNTNCNTGGWWWWRKYYGGCGSCNNSAYKSWAWMMYKKRRMSSCGMCNSTANMYYRSRAASSMKMYRTRRYYACSRWSGRYMYMYGGCNNMAMYRYCRGNYMMYRKCYSARMYWYYRGWMAKANKCSSRGCCWYYGGMYWKMYSCGNKSGYSRYSRGCTTWCTNNNMCGTTCRYGGTGAGCYTACTGATGCGTTCATGGTGAGCTTGTCGAACCACCCTGCATCGTTACGCCGGACGCTAGTGCCGATCGTTTTGGATATCATTGAACGATTCTGCAGGACAGGTATATGAAGTTCGGAGTTACGCTGCTGGCAGACGATCTGGGCAAATTGGGGGAACGGGCGAGACTGGCCGAGGGGATAGGGTTTGAATACATCGGCGTCGCCGACTCCCAATCCCTATTTCGCGAGCTGTACGTAAGCCTGGCGGTGGTTGCTCAGGCGACCAATCACGCCCGAATCGGCCCTACGGTCACCAACCCGTTGACCCGCCACCCAGCGGTGACATCGTCGGCCATCGCCTCAATAGACGAACTGTCCCACGGGCGGGCTTTTCTGGGCATCGGTAGCGGTGACAGCGCCGTCCTTAACCTTAACTTACGCCCCGCCCGGATGTCTCAGGTTAAAGAATACGTTCAGGCTGTGCGTACCCATCTGTCTGGCGATTCTTATTCCTATCAAGGGCGGGACACCCACGKGCGGTGGGCGGATGCGCCGGTTCCCATCCTCATGGCGGCCGAAGGCCCCCGCACCCTGAAACTGGCCGGGGAGATTGCCGACGCCGTGCTGGTGCATACAGSGYTTACTCCAGATATCTTGYRACGATCTATCAGTCTGATCCGGGAAGGTGAGGCCGACGCCGGAAAACCAGTTGGTTCGGTGGAGATCTGGGCATTCGCCAAATGCAACGTCGCCAACGATCAGGAAACCGCCATCCAGGAGATTAAGATGGCCCTGGCGGCCAGCGGGCATCACGCCTTCAGGTACACTCTGGAAGGTAAGCACGTCCCCGAAGAACTCCACGAGGCCGTGGCCGTGCTTCAAAGGGATTACGTGCCCGTGGAGCACGAGCAACTGGGCCACACCCGCAACKCCACCCTGTCCGATGAACTGGRGTTCACCGATTTCTTAGCCGACCGGTTCGCCGTAGTTGGCACACCGGACCAGTGCCGGGAAAAGGTTAGGGGCATACCAGAGGCCGGAGTCGATGTCCTGTTGGCCACCGCCATCGGCCCCCAACCGGACGTCATTATCGAACGGTTCGGGCGTGAAGTTGCGGCGCTGTCCGGCTGACTGCATGAATTGTTGCGGACGTGCGTCCGAGAATCTCGTTCCGGAGCCGTATAAACACGCTCCTTAGCTGCTTTCCAGGAGTTGACAGTGCTGGAAATCCGGTTAAACTAAGGGATRACCCCAAACTTCAGGTTGAAGGAGTTGCTTCCATGGAAGGAAAAGTCCAACTAGAGATCACTTACTGCGTACCTTGACAACACCTCGGCACCGCCACGTGGATGGCGAATGAGTTTTTCCGTCACTTCGGCCCCGATGTTTCCGTAGCCATCTCCCCGAGAGGGCAAGGRATCATGGAAGTCTTCGTAGACGGCGAGCGGATTTTTGACAAGAAGGGCGAAGGCAACATCTACCCGGACYTGGCTCGTGTTCGGAAGATGCGCGAAGTCATCGCCGAGAGAATCGCGAACGCGGTTCCGGTCCCTGCCGACAACTAGCCGKTAGYGGTCTGGGCARCTCCTTAGCGGGGATGCCCGAAACACCTAGGTAWYAACAGCCCCTTCTCKWAGAGAAGGGGCTGAACTTTTGCCCAAATATCCCGGCTTAATTGGCGTTGTGGCTTGGCGCCATCCAACACCAACCACTTGGCGGGGTCCGCCGCCGCCTGAGCCAAGTATCCTTCCCGTACCTTGCGCTGGAACTTATCCGGGGCGCTTTCAAACCGGTCGGCTACCGCAGTCTCCCTCCGGGATAATCCTATCTGAGCCGGCAGGTCTAGTAGCACTGTCAGATCGGGAACTAATCCTCCGGTGGCGATCAGGTTCAACTGCCGGATCAATCCCAAGTCCAACCCCCGTCCATAGCCTTGATATGCCATGGTTGACGCGGTGTACCTGTCGCTGATCACGGTGCTCCCGCCGTCAAGTCCGGGTCGTATTACCGACTCCACCAGTTGAGTCCGGGCAGCCTCGAACAGCAATAATTCGGTTAATGGTTGGAGGTTGAGCCGGCCTTTGAGCCAGCGGCGAATCGAC
Organism: SAR202 cluster bacterium; assembly: GCA_002401285.1. Next base: position 5,057 of record NVSQ01000047.1, on the reverse strand, counting down.
TCACCGGCGGGCGTGCCCCCSGGTTCGCGGGTCAASAGAACGGGGAGACCCCGGCGGCGTAGCCGCCGGTTGAGGCTGCGCGCCTGGGTGCTCTTACCCGAGCCGTCGCCACCTTCGAAAACAATGAAGCACGCCACGGACGTTCGGGWTCAGGGCTTGTAGAGTAGCACGGCCCGGGCTGGGTCCCGGCCCTTGCTGGTGGAAGCCAGATTGTAACGTTGGGCCAGCATATGCTGGAGACGCCGCACGTAGGACCGTTGGGGCGCTAACTGGATAGAAAACTCGCCGCTGAGCACCCGCTGGGCCGCGTCTTCGGCCTCCTGCATCGCCTGCTCAAGGGTTGCTTTGTAATCTTCTCCCCCCGACCTGGGTCCCATGCCGTTGTCCCGCCACTCTTTGGAGATGGTGTGGAGAAACTCCTGAACTTGGGGCATGGTATTCTTTCTGAGAACGTAAACGGGAGTTCCGGTAGACTCGGCGGTGCGCACCAACTGAGACCCTCGCCGGTAATGGGTCTTGGTGGTCAAGACTACGTCGGCGCGGCGTAGTTCATTGGCGACTTGTACCGGGACCCCGGCTTCCACCCCGGCCGCCTCCAATTTATCRCGCCCGACGCCGAATAGGAAAACCCTGAGGTCYAAGTCATTAGCGTCTGGTTCGGCCTCTTGGACGAACGACGCCGGTCCCACTTGGCCCATCTGTTGCTGGTCTGGCTGCCTGTTTCGGCCGGAGCGCTTGGGTTGGTCGGGACGCCAGGGCGCCAGGGAKGCTTCGCTGGGCCGGGCAGGTTCTTTATTCCGGTTTACCTGCCCCTCTTCGTCTAGCCAGCGTACTTCCGGAGCCACCGGATATCCCCGGAGCCATTGGTCTACCACGTGGGCCACGCCATCATGAACGGCAAGCCGGCTCCAATCTTGAATCTCTATCACCACGTCGAAGGTGGGCGGAGCTTTCCTTTCTAACACCGTCTTTTGGGTCCCACGGTATCGAGCCTCCTGGTCCCCCAGGGTTACCGATTGAACGCCGCCCACCAGGTCGGACAGGGTTGGGTTCATCACCAGGTTGTCCAGAGTATTACCGTGGGCGGTGGCGATGAGTTGCACCCCACGCTCGGCGATGGTACGGGCTGCCGCTGCTTCCAGTTCCGTGCCCATCTCATCGATGATGATAACCTCGGGCATGTGATTCTCCACGGCTTCAATCATCACCSCGTGTTGGTGGGCCGGGGTGGTTACCTGCATCCGGCGGGAGCGCCCTATGGCTTTGTGAGGCACGTCACCGTCACCGGCTATTTCGTTCGAGGTGTCGACGATGACCACCCGCTTCTTTGCGTCCTCCGACAGCACACGGGCTATCTCGCGCAACATGGTGGTCTTGCCCACGCCGGGGCGGCCAAGGAGCAGGATGTTTTTGCCGGAGAAAGCCAAGTCTTCAATTATCTTGATGGTGCCGAAGACGGCCCGGCCCACCCGGCAGGTTATCCCGATGACCTGGCCCTTTCGGTTCCGGATTGCGGAGATGCGGTGTAGCGTCCGTTCGATGCCGGCCCGGTTGTCGTCACCAAATTCGCCAAGGCGCGCTACCAGGTTCTCCAAGTCCTCCCTGGTGACGTCCTCATCATCCAAGGCGATGTCGCCAGAAGGGAATCTGGCCTCGGGCACGCGTCCCAAGTCCAAGACCACCTCCAACAACTCGTCCACATCCTCGCGGGCCCGTAGCGTATCCGCCACGCGCGGGGGCAGGATGTCCAGCAACTGGCCGAGTTCTTTCTGGACCAGATCTTCCGCTATCGCCAATCCTACGCCTCCACCGCCGCGAAACCGGGCGCCATGACCCGGGCGGCCACCGTTTTGACTAGCACAACATAACGGGCCGTTTCAACGAGACCACGCCGAAGCAGCAACTCTTGCGACATCTCCTGGTAATCAGGAATCAACCACTTTTGTATACCCTGCCGGGCCAGCGCCTTTTCTAAGAGGACCGGTAAGGCGTCCGGAAAATCCGGGTGGTACATGACCTCGCCTTCTTGCCAGCCATCAACGGTACGCAGACCTAGCCAGCCGATKATACGTTCCTTCTCCCTGATGACCCACTCTCGCATTTCCCGGCGGAACGGATTCTGGGAATCGCGCCATTGGTCGAAAGTAGACCCAAGGCCGTCCCTGACCTGTTGAGGAGAACCGGCGTAGAACAGTTGGAACAGACCGTAATCGTCATGGGGTAAACGCACATCCAGACTCAGCGGTGATGCCGCTCCGTTTTGCCCCTCTTCAGCAACTTGCCCCTCTAATAAGACCTCTTCGAAAAAGGGATAAAAACCGGCAAGCCTGGCGTCGTGTACGCAAGGGCTGTCGAAGGGGAGGCGCAACATCACGCGCTCGCCTGATCGCTCTCCGGCTTCTTGGACCAATTTCTCCAAGAAGTCCGTGAAGGCATGGTCCCACGATTTCTGAAGTTTGCCGCCGGCTCCGTTAGAATCTTCCGGGATTTTGTCCTGGCCGGTGGATACAAAAAGACGGTCGATCTCCCAAGCTCGGTGACCATTGATGGCGTGGGCTGAARCCAGCCCGGTGAATCGGAAGCCCTGCCAGGAAACCAGGGAGACCCTACCCCCGCGGCTGGCCAACGTCTCCCGCCAAAGTACCGTGTTGCCAGGCTGTTTACCACTGAGGGAGGTTTCCCTGGGGCAGGCCAGATTAGGCCCCTTGGGCACGTTCAGCAGAAAACACCGCACTGCATCGCTGATGCGGACCGTGTGCATCATCACGCCGAAGGGGATGACTCCTGGGGAATTAGGTCAAGAAAATATTGATGTAATCTGTTGTCCGCGGTAAGTTCTGGATGGAAAGATGTAGCTAACAGATTGCCTTGGCGTACTGCCACCGGTTGTCCATCTGGAAGGGTCGCCATTACTTTAACCTCTCGACCGACCCGGGTGATTACCGGAGCTCGGATAAAGACCCCGTGGAAGGGAGCTGGACCAAGGTCAATCACCTGTAGGTCTTGCTCAAAGCTATCCACTTGCCTTCCAAATCCGTTTCGGAGCACACCGATGTCCATGAGGTTCAAGGGAACCGGGTCGTCCTCGGTGATTTCCTGCGCCACCATTATCATCCCGGCGCAGGTGCCCCAGATAGCCTTACCTTGACGGGACATCTGCTCGATGGGTTCCCTCATAGAGTAGATGCTCATCAGGCGGCTGAGCGTTGTGCTTTCGCCGCCTGGGATGATTAGGCCGTTGATGTTTTCAAGCTGTTCGGGTAGCCTGATCTCCCGGCCTGTAACGCCCAAACGTTTCAGAACAGCGATATGCTCGGCGAAGTCTCCCTGCAGGGCTAGAACACCTACTTCCAATTCGGTCTTCTTCTCCGATTGATCGCTCCTCGTCGGCCCGCTAGTTTGATTGCTAAATGCTCCTGGGAGCCATCAATTGGTCTGCCGGTATGCTCTTGGCACTGATGCCCACCATCGCCTCACCCAAGCCCTTGGAGACCTCGGCAAGAATCTTAGCATCCTTGTAGTGGGTGACCGCCTGGACGATGGCGTAGCCGCGCTCGGCGGGATCTCCTGACTTGAATACACCCGAGCCTACGAAAACACCGTCGGCGCCGAGCTGCATCATCAGCGCCGCGTCGGCGGGGGTGGCCACTCCGCCGGCCGCGAAGTTCACCGTGGGAAGGCGCCCCAACTCTCGAGTCTGGGTTAGCAGATYAAGGCTAACCCCCAGGTCCCTAGCCTCAACCACCAACTCGTCGTCGGGCATGGTTTGAAGTTTTCGGATGTTGTCCTGAACGGCCCGCATGTGGCGAACGGCCTCAACCACATCCCCGGTGCCCGCTTCTCCTTTGGTGCGAATCATGGTTGCCCCTTCGGAGATGCGGCGCAGGGCCTCTCCCAAGTCTCGACAGCCGCAAACGAAAGGCACCTTGAAATCGTGTTTCCACACGTGATGGACCTCATCGGCGGGCGTAAGAACTTCAGACTCGTCGATGTAGTCCACTCCCAAYGATTCCAGGATCTGAGCTTCCACAAAATGTCCGATGCGAACTTTAGCCATAACCGGAATGCTCACGGTGTCCATGATCGCGCAGATGATGGAAGGGTCGGTCATGCGGGCGACTCCCCCATCGGCGCGGATGTCGGCGGGCACTCTCTCCAGAGCCATGACGGCTACCGCTCCCGCTTCTTCAGCGATCCGGGCTTGCTCCGGCGTCACTACGTCCATGATGACGCCACCTTTGAGCATCTGGGCGTGGCCTGCTTTAACTGTATCGGTACCGGTTAATACATCGACCATTATTGACTTCCTCCAAAGGGATAACGCACGAGACACAACCCACTGGGAATCATATCGCGTTTCAAGCTGTATTATACGATGCTTACTTGTGGGTAATCAATTGGGGTCTCAGAGTAAATGTTGACTGTCTTGGGAGCTTTTCCCAAGAKKGRWSGWCTTNANAGGYTNWWASGRRTWGCTCTWMSANYSAAKRTCNWWCGCMGNGSTWKMTCMGSKGGTAGAGCACGGCACTGAAAATGCCGGTGTCGACAGTTCGAGTCTGTCCCTCGGCACCATACCCAAAAGTCTCCTCAATTCCGTAGCTAAATCCCCTTCCTATGTCCCACTAATTGCCCCTTTTGCCGACATTGAATTATCTAGCCCTCTCGCATAGCTTTGGCGAAAGCGTTAGCGGCTTCCTTTTGCCACCCTGGCAGCAAATGCCTATATACGTCTCCGGTTGTGACTATGCTGGCGTTGCCCAGTCTCTTGCTCACAAGAAGTAGGCTTTGTCCGGCCTTCTGGAGCATGACGCTAGCGTGGAAGTGGCGTAGATCATGCAGTTTGGCTCCTTGTAGCCCTTGCCTTTTGGCGAACGACTGATAGGTTCTGGTGAGCTTCGTAGGATTCAACGGATTACCCAAGCCGTCCGGGAACACTAATCCGTGGTCTTGGTATGTGCGTAGGCGTTCAGGGATAATGGGACACTTTTAAGGGGAGAAAAACATGAGAGTGGTGGTGGGTTTGGACTCCTGGTGTTGGGTATAGATCATCCACATCA
>NVSQ01000011.1:5000-74651 GCA_002401285.1 SAR202 cluster bacterium | reverse complement strand
AGACCTACGAATCCCATCTTGAATCGAGTCAATTTTCGTAAGGGCAGGTTTCTAACCCCACCTGTTCCAGGGTGACCGATTCTCGAAAGCCTAGACCTGGTCACGATTCGAGACCACGCCTGTTTCCTCGAGTAAATGACCTCCCACGACAAGGGCAGGTTAGAAACCTGCCCCTACGATTTTCGGCTTTCCTGGAACGCCAAAAGGGGCCTTGCCATGGATTTGGCAGGGCCCCTTTTCTTGTGATCGGGTGTAACCGCCTGGCTGTTAACCGCCGGTGGCTGCTCCGCAGACGGTGTCCAGAATGAGCCTGGTCACGACGTACGGGTCGCAATTGGCATTTGGCCGGCGGTCTTCGATGTATCCCTTTCGGTCCCGGGCCACCTGCCAGGGAATCCTGACCGACGCGCCACGATCCGACACACCGTACCTGAACTCCTTGTAGGACAAGGTCTCGTGTTCGCCGGTCAACCGTTCTTCGATGCGGTGTCCGTAGTTGGCGATGTGAAGGTCGGCGTTCGCGCCCAGAGCTTCGGCGGCGGCAACACAGGCGTCGTAGCCGTTTCTCATGTCGAGGGTGGAGAAATTCGTGTGGGCGCCGGCGCCGTTCCAGTCGCCTCTGACTGGCTTGGGGTCCAAGGTGGCGCTGACTTTGAAATTCTCGGCGATGCGGTAGAGCAGCCACCTGGCGACCCAGAGGTGGTCGGCAACGGCCGGTGTGCCTATCGCGCCGATCTGGAATTCCCATTGACCGGGCATGACCTCCCCGTTGATCCCGGCGATGGCCAATCCGGCATACATACAGGCGTCTAGATGTTCTTCCACGATGGGACGTCCGAACACCTCATCGGAGCCGACGCCACAGTAGTAGCCACCCTGGGGAGCGGGGAAACCGTTGTCCGGCCAGCCCAAGGGTTTGATACCGTCGAAGTAAGTGTATTCCTGCTCGATACCGAACCACATGTCCATGGCGGAGTACTTATTGGCCGACGCGGCGCAGGGCGCCCTGGTGTTGGAAGGATGGGGGGTCATATCGGTGAGGAGGACCTCACACATGATCAATTTGTTGTCCCCCCTGCGTATGGGGTCGGGGCAAACGAAAACGGGGTTCAGAACGCAGTCGGAGTTTTCTCCGGTGGCCTGGTTGGTGCTAGAACCATCGAAGGCCCAGATGGGCGGCTCTTCGCCGTCGGGGATCACTTTGCCCTTGGATCTCATCTTGGCGGTGGGTTTTTGTCCGTCAACCCAGATGTACTCAGCTTTGTAACTCATCTCGCTCCATAACTTACCTTGATCTCGGTAAGACTCAAAATTGGGGACTGTGGCAAGGACACTGAACAGCCCCACGGCGCCACAGTATCCTCTCTGTGAACACTATATAGAATACCCACGAAATTGGTCAAATTAGCCGTTCAAATTCGGACGCGCCGACAGGGTTTGGGAAGAAAAACAAGATTGTTTCCTAGGACGAGATATAAGCATCCTCCAGGGTTCGCCAACACCTATTCCGTACGCAACCCCTCATGAACTAGCCTCGGGAGCACCTCATCGCGGAAATAAGGGAAATGCTCCAGGTAGTTCGTGAATCCTATCGCCAGCGCCGAGATGCCGCCTTCGGACAATCGTTTCATCATGGCGACGACATCGTCGGGGTCGCCGACTATCGGTAATGCCCCGTTGCCGGCGGCCGCGCGTATCCGGGCTGCCTGGTGCATCTCGTCCGTCATTCCGGGTTTTACAATGCCGCGGCCCACGATCATATTTTCCGCCGCGTCCCAGTCGGCATTCTCCACCGCATAATATTGGAAATACTCTTCCGCCTCTTTCTTGGTCGGACGGCAGGTAACGGCGACGTTGGAAAAGACCCCGATGTCCCGGTTGTATCCCGCCGCCAGCTCTTTGAGCGCCGAGGTATTGCCGGGCACTTCGTCCAGGTCGATACGAAGATTGGTGAACATCATGTCAGCGTTGCGGGCCGCGAAGTCCCGCCCGCGCTCCGAGTTTCCGGCGCATACGACCAAGGGTTGCCCGCCGCCGTAGGGCTTGGGGTTAATGTCGGTTTTGTGGACCTGATAGAATCTGCCGTCGTAGTCGAAAGGCTCAGCGGATGTCCAGGCCCGGGTCACGATATCGATCCACTCCTGCCCTTGGTCGTAGCGGTCATCGTGTGTGGCGAGGTCGATGCCCAGCATGTCGAACTCGTCGTGATTCCAACCGCACACGATATTAAGGCCGAACCGGCCCTGACCGACAAGATCGGCCGTGGCCATCTGCTTCGCCGCCACCACCGGGTTGAACAGCGAAACGTGAACGGTGCCGAATGCCATGATGTCGCTAGTGCTGGCCAGTATGCCGGTCGCCCAGGTTAGCGTTTCGAAATTGGACCCGTTATGGTCGGTGACACCGCCGTATCCTTTCCATCGTCCCAGAGGCAGTATGAAATCCAGGCCGGCATCGTCGGCCATACGGGCGAGTTTCTGGTTGTTCTCCCAGCTTGCGTCCCAGCGCTCGGGCACGGTGGTGACGGCGAGTCCGCCGGAACAGTTCACGCCGAACAGGCCGAGGCTTAGTTTATTGCGGTCAAGTTGTTTCCTGATTTCCTTTGGACCACCGGGCATTCGTCATATCCTTCAGCCGGATTACCCATATAATATAACTTCAGGACCGGATTCCGGAAACCGGCCTAAGTTTTCGAAGCCTGTCCCGACGCTTGTCCCCTGCTCCGGCAGCACCAGCCGCCGCGGCAAGACGGCCAACGGGCGGCCAGTTCCATGTTTGCGCCCTTTTCCCCGCCACGTGATTGGTGTACGAGCCTGGCTATGAGCCGTCCTCTCGTACCTTAAAATCAAGACTGGGATGCTCATTGCAGGGGCGGCAATTTGGACTTAGATGTGCTTAAGGCCCAAGACCCATATTGATTCTCTGGAAAGTTGGTGACCTGGAATGTGGCAAGACATAGTATTCGCCGTGGCGGCGTGGGGACTGAACCTGGCAGTACTGCCAACTCTCAAATCACCGAATAAACCACCGTTACTGACGAGCGTGGGATATGGCTTGTGTGTAACCGTGATGGGGGTCGCGTTGATAAGCGTACCACTGTGGCTCAGCGGAGTAACCAACATCATCGGCGGCGCGCTTTGGGCGATGGTTGCCATCAAAACGGTCCGATCTCAGGCCCCCCGCAAGTGGAATACTACCGCCGCTTGGTTCAGGTAGCATCTCCGCGTAACCGTATTCCGATGGTAACGGGGGTCCAACTTCTAGGCGGAAGCCCGGTTTAACCCCGATCTGCGGAAGGGAACGGTTACAACCCCCTGCTGTCCGCCGCTTCGCGCATTTCCTTTAGATAGTCGGTGCTGGACGATTGAAGCAATCTGTTGACGCTGCCATGGAAATACTGGACACCCATATCCAGGAATTTTGGAACGTAGGAGTCGGGGCAGCTAACCCCGGCAACTTGGCCGGCCTCCCGGATGATGCTCACTCCCTTGGCCATTAATTCCTGGACCTCAGGGTGCGTTTGCTGTCCCGGATATCCCATGGACTGGGACAAATCTCCGGAGCCGATGAAAAATACGTCCACCCCTTCCACCTCAACCATTGACTCGAGATTTTCGATGGCCTCGACTTCCTCCAGCATGAGGCAGACCAGGGTGTTGCGGTTGGCAGCTTCCACATAATCGGCAGTGGAGCCTGATAATCCATAGTCCGCCGGGCGGCTCCCGCTGAACATGCCCCGGTGTCCTAAAGGATGGTACTTGACGGCATCGACCGCGGCGCGGGCTTCCTCAACGGTATTTACGTGGGGAACCTGGACGCCCCAAGCTCCTCGGTCCATGAAGGGGGCGATAATCTCGGGCTTGTTGCTGACCGGGCGCACGATGGGAGCCACGCCACTTAGCTCGGCGGCCCGGATCAGGTCTTCCGAGTTTTCGATGGTGACTGTTCCGTGTTCGTTGTCGATCAGCACCCAATCGAACCCCAGCCCGCCCAGCATCTCCACTACCTGGGGAGATGGGAAGGTGAGCATCACGCCGAAGACGGCTTTTCCTGCTGCCAGTTTTTGTTTCAGGGTGTTTTCTCGCATCGGTTCTCCTATCGTTGGGTCTTCCGGATGCCTGAGTATACTATGCCCGGCCCGGGGTTAGATCACCGGTTCAATCCTGTTGTGGCGGTGAGACGAAATCCCGAATTGCGCTAAAATATTCGTCTATGCCCCGATATAGCAAATCATTATGGCCGGCACCGGGAATCGTCAGCAGCCTCTTATTGGGGGATGGAAACCCTTGGAACATGGCGACCGCTTCTTGCACCGGCGCCAAGGTGTCAATCTCGCCGTGAATCACCAGTACGGGCATGCCGATGGACCGGACTTTGTCCTCGTAAGCCGCTTGCAAAGTGCGGGCTTGCTCTTCGTCCAATTCTTGGGTGAATTGACCCAGGGTGGGACGTCCGCTCTCTATGATCAGGCCCTGGATATGATCCTGGCAGTATGCGGCCAGTTCAAACGCGGCATGACGCCCCATGGAGCGTCCCATCACGAAAACGGGGCCGGTGTATCCAGACGATTGCAGGATTCGCCGGAGGGCCGCCAACACTTCCCGGGCATCGGACAACATGGAGCGGAAGGCCGGAGAACCGTCACTGCGGCCGTAGCCCCGGTAATCGGCGACAAAGAAGTTGACACCGATCTGATTGTATAGCGGGGCGATGTTATCGTAATCCGCGGCTGTCTCCCCGTTGCCGTAGAAAAACAGGATGGTTGGGTTCTCTTGGCCTACCGGGAAGAACCGGCACGATAGATCAACCCCAGCGGCCACGGTAACCGTATGGTCCTCAGCCCCGTCCGGCGTAGGGGTCCAGTTTCGCCGAGGGTAGAAGGAATTCATGGATATCTCAGGTTTGTCCAGCGGCGAATAATCTACGGATACCATTCTTTATTACCTCTTTCTAGAACCTCCCAGGGGTCTCGGAATATACTACCAGAACTCGCCACCAAACCCGTTGGTCGGTTGCGGTGAGACGACAACGGGCGGGGTTCGCTGCCTGGCGCCCGGTGTGCGAGGTAAATGACTGCTTTTTACCTAAGTGTCTCCCGATTCATGCACAGTCGTCCGATAGTAGGGCGGATGTATTATATGAGTTTTCTATGCTGATTGATTTTCTAGAGTTGGGTTGCTAGAATAGACCATCCTTCGAGCTTTCGAGGCTGGATCGGCCTGAATCTAGGATATTTTCCATCGCTCAGCAACACTTGGCGGAGGGGGAGAAATGTTCCCGGAAGTTACGCTTACAGGGACTACTCGGGAAGATGTCGGCAGGCTGGCCGAATGGTTGAACGACGTTGAAGTCAACGCCATGTGGTACGGTTTGGGAGATGATGGGAAGCCGCTGCACACCGGATATTCTCCCCATGAAATGGTCCACGCCTCGGATGAGGAACTGGGCGCTGTTGTCGAAAATGAAGACCGCAAAATATACTCCATCTACTCCCAGGAAGGGGACCATATCGGGGAAGGCCAGCTCGTTGTGGAGTGGCCTTTGCAGGAGGCTCAACTCTTCCTGCTGATCGGCCGCAAGGAGCTGTGGCATCACCACTACGGCACCGTGGCGATGATTCGCCTATTGGACCAAGCTTTTGAAAACCTTGGTCTGCACCGAGTCTGGGTAGATGTCCCTGAATACAACGAGCCCGCGCTTCAGATCTGCCGTCACCTCGGCTTTGTCCTGGAGGGACACCTCCGAAAAACTCACCGGAAAGACGGTGAATGGTACGATTCCTCGGCCATGGGCCTGCTGGCGGGTGAATACGCCCGACGGCGGGACCGGCTCATGGAAAACCCGGCCCCTTAGTGGCCGAGTCCCGCCGCTGGGTGAAGGGACTGGCGCGAAAAATTCCACACGGTCTCATCTCCGCTCAATATTAGCTCCACTCGCTATTAAAAGAATGCAGAGGAGGATCCCATGCCGGTGATAACGGTGAACGGTCCGATCGGTTGCGGTTCGGTTACCATTGGGCAATTAGTGGCCGATCAATTGCACCTGGATTTTGTGGACCGCCTCGTGTTTACCCAGGCGGCTAAGTTGGTTGGCACACCCGTGGCTGCCCTCATCGACAAGGAGCAGCGGTTCGAGAGGTTCAGGGACCGGCTGGGTAGATTTGTTCAAACCATGCTGGAGCGCTCGGCCGTATCCGGAGTTAGCGGAGAGCCCTACTTTGGCCGGGGGATCGAAAGCCTGCCTCCTGAAACCTACATGGAATTGGCGGGGGAAACTACTGCGACGGCCCACAAAGTAGACGATCAAGCTTTCATCGACGCGACGACCACTGTGGTAAAGGACCTGCACCAAAAAGGTAACGTGGTGATTATTGGCCGAGGCGCAAACGGGATACTGGCCGATATGCCCGGAGTGATCCACGTTGGGTTGCTGGCGAACATCGACCATCGGGTGGACGTAATAATGCACAGGGAGCGTTTCGACCGTGATGAAGCCCAGTCTCACGTGGAAGATGTGGACCGGGCGCGAGTAGCATTCGTCCGGAAGTTCTTCAAAGTACACCCCGACGAACCCACGCTTTATCACATGGTTTTGAACATGGACAAGATGGAGGCGAAGACCGCGGCCTCGGTTATCGTCCACGCTTGCGCAGATCTTGAATCTTGAGCGCTTTGGACCCTCTCCCGGCCCTCTTGTCCGGACCCTTGCCGTACGCTGACCGGGTCAGAAGCCGGTAGCATTTGTTTCCCTACTCCGACGCCGATGTCCACCACGGCACTTTCCCCTACGTTAACTTAGTTCTCATCGGCATCTGTGCCCTGGTTTTTCTCTATCAATTATCCTTGGGTGGTGTGGGGTTTTTGGGTGGCGGAGGTGGTATTGAGGCCCGGGTATTTTTCTTAACTTGGGGTTTCATCCCTGAAGAGCTGACCCGGGGCGAGCCTTACACCGCATTCGCCGCCGGGGCTATCACCCGGAGCATTGAGACGCCCGTCCCCACTTGGGTAACCATCTTTTCCTCCATGTTCATGCACGGCGGGTTCATGCACTTTGCCGGGAACATGATGTTCCTGTGGGTATTCGGGGATAACATCGAGGACCGGCTGGGCCACGTAAAATACCTGTTTTTCTACCTGTTCACCGGCGTCGTGGCTACTCTGGCCCATTTCGCGATAGACCCCGGCTCTCAAACGCCTCTGGTAGGGGCCAGTGGGGCGATTTCCGGGGTTTTGGGCGCTTACCTGGTGCTTTATCCATTCAACCGGGTAAAAGCGCTGGTGGTGCTCTACATCATCACCGTGGTAGAGGTCAGGGCCGTGATACTGTTGGGCTTATGGTTTGGCTGGCAACTGTTTCAAGGCCTCATCTCCCTGGGGCTTTCTTCCCAWGTTAACGTGKCATTCTTCGCCCACATCGGAGGCTTTGCCGCCGGATCGCTGATCATGGCCGCACTAAAGATGGTATCCGGAGAGCCATTGAAGCCGGTGAACCCTCGCCGGACGTACGAAAATTGACGTAGTGGGCGCCGGCCTACTCGTCCCCGGTGGTCACCGGGAAACCCCGGTCTATCCAGTCCTGAGTCCCCCCTACGCCTACCACCTGTACGTTTTCCCGTCCGTCACGCTGCAAGATACTGCCCGCCACACTGGCGCGCATCCCGGATGCGCATACGGTTATCACGGGGATTTCTCTGGGTAAGCCGTCCAGATGCTCCTGCAACTCCCCTAGTTCGATGTTCAGAGCGCCCTGTATATGGCCGGCGTGGTATTCGTTGCGTTGGCGCACGTCCAGGATCATGGGGCCCGGGGTCTGGCCCCATAACTCTTTCAGCGTGTCCACGTCGATACCGTCTGCGGCTTCAACCGGCAACCCGGATGTCTTCCATCCGTCCATTCCGCCGGCTAGATATCCGTTCAGCCGGTCGTAGCCGATGCGGATCAGCTGGCGAACCATGGCGTCGTGATGGGACGAGTCGGGTGAGAGCAGAATCAGAGGTTGGCCCCAGGGCACGATCCAACCGACCCAGGTAGAAAAATTATCGCCAAATGGTACGGCGAAGGACCCGGGCACATGCTCTTCGTTGAATATACTTTGAGGCCGTGCGTCAACCAGAATCGTGTTTTCGTCCAACTGGCTTCGCGCCGATAGAGGGGTCAGGGACGCCAGCCGTGGCACACCTCCCAAAACGTCGGGGCCGCGGCGGTTGATGTCGGCCATGTAACGGTAGTAACTGGGGTAAGACCCCAGGCCGGTGAGGGCGAACTTTACGAAGTCTTCTTCCTCGGTGTGGGCTGCAAAGGGATTGTGTTCCCGTTCTTCGCCGATGGACGTAGGGATCTCACCGCCGCCCGGGCCAGCCGCGGAGCAGAAGGAGCCGCCGCCGTGGGTAGGGTAGATCTGAACCAAGTCCGGAAGTTTGAGCAACTTTCCGTGGATCGTTTGGTGAAGCCATCGCGCCAGGTAAGGAGCGACCCGGCTCCCCAACAGGTCCACTCGGGCAGCGCCACCCAGCATCAAGGCGCCTCCGGTGAAAACCGCTCTAATTTCCCCCTGCTCTTCCACCATGAACGAGATGGACTCCGGCGTATGGCCGGGGGTGTGAAGGATGCGCAGTCGGAACTCCCCCAGGTCGAACGTGTCGTCGTCTTGCAGGCGGACCGAGGGATAAAGCAGGCCGCCGGATGCGCTGGAGCCTACTTGGCACCCGGTCTGGGCCGCTAATTCACGGGCGCCGGAGATAAAATCGTTGTGCAGGTGGGTTTCCAGGGCGTAGACGATGCGGACGCCATGACTAGAGGCGATGTTCGTGTATTGATCGATGTCCCGCGCCGGGTCGATGACCGCGCACTGCCCCGAATGTTCTGAGCCGACCACGTAAGAGTTGTTGGACAGACTTTGGATCTTGACGGTTTCGATGAACATATAGTCCCTCCGGCGGGTTGAGGTTTTGCACGCGCGCGCGGATTTATCGGAGCCCTTATGCCGGAAGGACGGGACCAGCGTCAAGAGTGCCGGCGACCAGGAGTAGGCCGGACTGAGGAGTGACGGACGAAGACGCTATCTGTCCGGATTCCGGGCTGGAGCCTCTAACCGAGCACCCATGGCTGAGCAGTGGTGTGAGCAGGACTCCGGCTAGCACGACTCCGGCTGCTAGTGTTTGAGGCCTGAAAATAGAAGGTATTTTCATTCAGATATTTCCTAAAAACTGAGTTTGGTTGAGCGAATTCCGTAGGATTTGAGCCCTAGACGCGGCCCCGTGGACCGTTTCTGGCGAGCAGTATATCACCTGCTAATTTCCAGTGACCGACGCGGCGAAATTTCTTGTCTTTGAGACTGGGCGGTCGACCGTCTTGAAACGCGATTCAACGGACTTCTAGCCGCAAATAACGTCTGGCTTATAGGCCTGTTTATGATAATATATGGCCAGGCGTCACCAAGTTAAAAGTTGACTATTTGCGCGGAGGCAAAGCATGCTTGATTATAAGCCGAATATCGTTCTAGCCACCGGGGATTACAAAGTGGTGGGCACCAGGCCGATCCGCCACGACGGGGCCGATAAGGTAACCGGGCAGGCGAAATATGGCGCGGACATAATTCTTCCAGGGCTTTTGCACGGGAAGATATTGCGCAGTCCCCACGCCCACGCGCGGATCAAGTCGATCGATACCAGCAAGGCCGAGGCAGCGCCGGGAGTCCACGCTGTGGTCACCTCCGCCGACTGGGAGCAGCCCACGGGCAAGGTAGAGGATCTGGCGGAAGGCTCCATCCACAATCTCCGCTTTATGAGCAACAACATCCTGGCCTATGGGAAGGTGCTGTACAAGGGACATGCCGTGGCTGCCGTGGCGGCCGCCAACCCTCATCAAGCCGAGGAAGCCTTGGCTCTGATCGACGTTGACTACGAAGTCTTGACTCCGGTACATAACTTCAGAGAAGCGATGAAGGAAGGCGCGCCTCTGCTGCACGAGCGGTTGGAGACTCTGTCCGACCCTGGCCTGCGAGCCGGCGGCTACAAGTCTGACGAAGACACAGCCAAGGGTTCCAACGTGGCCAACCACTTCGAGTTCCGGGTTGGAGACGTGGAGAAAGGGTTTCAGGAAGCCGACGTCATCGTGGAAAAGGAGACCAACACCGCGGCGGTACACCAGGGCTATATCGAGCCTCACACCGGCACCGCCATGTGGCAACCAGACGGCAGCTTAACCGTCTGGTCCAGCACCCAAGGCCACTTCAACGCGCGGGATCTGCTTTCCCGTCTATTGAACATGCCGGTCTCCAAGATCAAGGTTATACCTATGGAGATCGGTGGCGGGTTCGGCGCCAAGGGGATACTCTACTCTGAGCCCGTGGCCGCGCTGCTAGCTGGCAAAGCCGGCCGTCCGGTTAAAGTGACCATGAGCCGGACTGAGGTCTTTGAAGCCAGTGGGCCTACCTCCGCCACCAACATCAAGATAAAAGTGGGAGCAACCAACAATGGGAAACTGGTGGCCGGTGAAGCCCACCTGATCTATGAATCGGGCGCTTTCCCCGGTTCCCCCGTGCCGGGCGGTTGCAACTGCATCATGGGTCCCTACGACATTCCCAACACCTACCTGGAAGGCTCGGACGTGCTGGTGAACCATCCAAAATCGGCCGCCTACCGGGCGCCCGGGGCTCCAGCGGCCGCCTTCGCCATGGAAACTGCCATTGATGAGCTTTGCGAAAAACTGGGCATGGACCCTCTGGAGTTCCGCCTGCTGAATAGCGCCAAGGAGGGCACCCGCCGGGCCACCGGTCCGCTGATGCCTAAGGTAGGCTTGGTGGAAACCGTGCAAGCGGCCAAGGACCATCCTCACTACGGGACTCCCCTAGAGGGACCGTACCGGGGCCGGGGCGTGGCCAGCGGGTTCTGGGGCAACGGGACCGGTCCCGCCAGCGCCATGGCCATGGTTAACACCGACGGCACTGTCAGCTTAGTTGAGGGATCCGCCGACCTCAGCGGCACCCGAGTGGCCTTCGCCCAGCAGTTGGCCGAGGTGCTGGGAATCCCAGCCGAGGAGATCAAGCCTACGGTGGGAGACACTGAGTCCATCGGATTTACCTCCAACAGTGGAGGCAGTGGCGCCACGTTCAAGTCAGGTTGGGCAGTTTACGAGGCCGGCCAGGATGTAAAGCGCCAGATGATTCGGCGGGCGGCCAAGATCTGGGACATCCCTGAGGAAGACGTTGAGTACACCGACGGGGTTTTGCAGCACAAGTCGGACACCGAGTTGAAGTTGACCTTCCGGCAGTTGGCGGCCCGTCAGAACGCCACCGGCGGACCCATCACGGGCCGGGCCGGCGTGAACCCCGGAGGAGCGGGCCCTTGCTTGGCGACCCACATCGTCGATGTGGAAGTAGACCCAGAGACAGGCAAGGTCGAGATCCTACGCTACACAGCCGTTCAAGACGCGGGTAAGGCCATCCATCCGGGCTACGTGGAAGGACAGATACAGGGTGGGGCGGTCCAAGGGATCGGCTGGGCGCTGAACGAAGAGTATTTCTTCAACGACCAGGGCCACATGGCCAATGCGACCTTCTTAGACTACCGGATGCCCACGGCCCTGGACCTGCCGATGATAGACACCGTCATCGTGGAGGTCCCCAACCCGGCCCACCCCTTCGGCGTGCGGGGAACCGGCGAAGTACCCATAGTCCCCCCGCTGGCTGCAGTGTCCAACGCGATTTACCATGCGGTGGGGGTACGGGTGAACGAGCTTCCCATGTCGCCGGGAGCTGTTCTCGAAGCCATGTGGAAAAAGGACAACGGTAGCTAGACGGCTATGCCAGAAGTATGGATCCCGACACTGATGCAGGGGCTGACCGGGGGAAACCAGGTGATCCAGGTAGAAGGGTCGACGGTGCGGCAGATCATAAATAACCTGGAACTGCTCTATCCGGGAACCAAGGCGAGGCTGTACGACGCGGAGGAGGACGAACTCCTGCCCGGGGTCGCGGCAGTCGTAGATGGCGATGCCAGCCAATTGGGCCTGATGGAGAGGGTCAATGAGAACAGTGAGGTCCACTTCCTGCCGGCCATCGGAGGCGGGGGTTGACCGAAGGGCGGGATTAGCGCCCAATCCTTGAGTTATGCCAGTATTAAGCGCCCCGATCGCATCGGGGCGCTTAATCGTTCTTATTCGGGTACTGGAGGCAACCGGATCGGCCATGACCAACCGGAACCGTGACATAGCCGCCGCCTGGAAGTATCACACTGCTACCAACCACACGGAGCGGAGCGTCCATAACAACTCCCATCACATGGACTTCGATAACCAACCCCGTCCGTTCAAGATTTACCGTGACCTGGAAGCCGTGACTCTGCCGTCCGGGTTGGAACCTAGCGGGACGCTCGCGTTGGATTGTCTGGGGTCCGCGCCCTCTCACGAACACCGGGCGCCGACTCTCCTGGAATTGGCTGGGCTGATGCATCATGCCGCCGGCATCACCAAGGTCAGAGAGTTTCCCGGCGGAAAGATGTATTTCCGGGCGGCGGCCTGCACCGGCGCTCTTTATCACATAGAGCTGTACCTGGTCTGCGGAGACATGCCCGGCTTGTCCGCAGGGGTGTACCATTTCGGTCCCCAAGATTTCGCCCTGCGCCGTTTGCGTGAGGGCGACTATCGGGGACTGCTGGTGGAGGCGGCGGGCGGGGAACCGTCGGTGGCCCAGGCTCCGGCAGTGTTAGTCTTGACGTCGGTGTTCTGGCGCAACGCCTGGAAGTACCAGGCGCGGGCTTACCGGCACTCCTACTGGGACAGCGGTACCGTTCTGGCCAACCTGCTTTCCACGGGTCGTGGCTATAAGCTCCCGATCAAAGTAGTCGCTTCCTTCGTTGACGAGCCGGTGAACAGATTGCTGGACCTGGACGACCGGAAAGAAGTCGCATTGCAACTTGTTCCGGTGGGAGAGACGCCGGAGCAGACTATTGCCCCGGCTCCCCCGGTTTCGTCCCTCGGACTGGAGGTGGAGCCGTATTCCCGCCGGGAGGTGGAGTACGCGGCCATCGCCGAAGCCCACGCCGCGTCCTCATTGGATTTGCCCCAAGAGGCCCGTGAACTGTGGGGAAAGCCTCCGTCCCTTGTCGTGTATGAGCCCCAGGGACGGCTTTTTCCTCTGTCCTGCCCACCGGCAGAGGAGTTACCCCAGGAAACGATCGAGGACGTGATCCTGCGGCGGGGCTCCAGCCGCCGATTCCGGCGCTCACCCATTACATTCCAGCAACTCTCCATCATGCTGGACCGGGCGGCCCATCCCGTGCCCGCTGATTTCCTTGGAGACGCGGACGCCACGCTGAACCGGCTTTACCTGATCGCTAACGATGTGGAGGACCTTCCATCCGGCAACTACGTCTACCGCAGGGACCTGGGGGCGTTGGAACAGCTTGAGGAAGGGGATTTCCGGGACCAAGCGGGCCGGTTGGACTTGGGACAGGAACTGTCCGCCGACGCCAGCGTCAACGTTTACTCCTTGACAGACTTGAACGCCGTGCTGGAACGGTACGGCAACCGGGGTTACCGGATGGCCCAGATGGAGGCCAGCATCACGGCGGGACGGCTGTACTTGGCCGCCTACGCCCAAAGACTTGGCGCAACCGGGCTGACATTTTTCGACGACGAGGTGACCGAGTTTTTCTCGCCCCACGCCGAGGGAAAAAGCGTCATGTTCCTGTTGGCCGTGGGCCGGTCCGGCCGACGCGGCTGAGCGTCCTAAACTTCCACCGGCTCGATCTTGACCGTGCGGCCTTCCCTGGCTGATTGAATCATCGCTAGGGTCACTTGGACAACTCGTAAGCCGTCCATTCCAGTAGCCACCGGCTCCCGGTCCTCTTGGATGGCCTGGTGGAAGTCTTCAAGCTCGGCGATGAAGTTGCCCAAGTATTGGTTGGGGTAGACCTCTGTCTGGTTCACGGTCTCGGAGACAACCTCCACCCGGCCCTGGCGCGCTTCCCAAAGGGTGGCCCGGCCAGTGATGCGACCGTCGCTGCCGTATATCGCGAAGTCGTTGCGTGAGTCGGGGAGCAGCCGCCCGCAACACATCGTGGCCACGGTCCCGCTTTCGAATCGCAAGGTCATGGCGGCGACCTGTTCCAAAGGACGCTGGGAGGTCTGGCCGTCGGTAAGGGCGGCGATGTGGGTTATCTCCTCTCCCAGGAGAAACCGCAGCAGATCCACTGCATGTACGCCGGTGCCCATCATTGTTGAAGCGCCGCCGATCAATTCCGGATCGTCCCACCATTGCCGGAGCCCGGTGCGCGGCGGCGGTCCGCCCGTGCCACGGACGCCGAAGCCCCACTGGGCTTGAGCCATCGCTACGTGGCCCAAAGCGCCCTCGGCAATCAGACGCTGGGCCATAGTGTGCCCGGGATGGGTCCGGAGGTGATACCCCGTGCCCAGCTTGACGCCGTAGTCCCGGCAGCCTCGTACCATGGCAACGGCGTCCTCAAGGGTTGTTGTCATGGGCTTTTCCGACAGCACGTGCTTTCCAGCGGCGGCCGCCTGCAGGGCATGCTGGCTGTGCAACGCGTTGGGAGAAGCGATAAACGCCGCGTCCACCCTGGAGTCTTTCAGCAAGTCGTCCAGAGAGTCGTAAGCCGACACGGCGCCGTGCTTCTCGGCGAAGGCTTGCGCCCGGCCCCGGTCACGGCTGTATACGGCGACAAGCTCCTGGTCATCGGCAGCGGCGATGGCCGGAGCAATCTTGAGGTCAGGGTGTTGTCCGGTGCTGATAATAGCCCAACCCAACGGCACGGTGCACCTCCAAAAGATATATCGAGTATAGATCGGCCGGTGCTTAACATAAGCAACAGCGGGTAGGCTGTCAAACCCTCCGGTTGACCAGAGGTCGTGGTGAACGTATGATTGTTGTAGACCCACCTCCAGGGGGTATGGGTTAGTCGGATTATATCGAGGGGAACTTGCCTGAAGCCAAAGTCGATGCATTGAAGCGGTTGAGCTATATCGAAGGACACCTGTCCGGCATTCGCAAGATGCTGGAAGAGGACAAGTACTGCGTTGACGTGCTCAAGCAGACCTACGCGGTCAGGCGGGCAATAGAAAAGATGGAAAGCATCCTGCTGGAAGGGCACCTGCAAACCTGCGTAGTGGCAGGAATCAAAGAAGGCCGCGAAGACGAGGTCGTCGGCGAGCTGACGGACCTGTATCTTCTGGCGAACCGGTAATCACGGCCCTATTAAAACACCGAGGTGAAGGAATTGGCAGCTTATTTAATCGCGGATATCGAAGTAACGGACCCGGCGGGATTCGAGGAGTACCGCCAGTTGGTGGGTCCGTTGGTGGATAAATTTGGAGGAAAGTACATCGTGCGCGGTGGCCCTTCGGAGACGGTTGAAGGTGACTGGTCTCCTGGACGGATCGTGATTATAGAATTTGAGAGCATGGAGAGGTTAAAGGCCTGGTACGGATCTGACGATTACCGCCCGGTCATGGACAAGCGCTTCAGCAGCGCCAATTCCAAATTGGTGATGGTTGAGGGCGCTTAGAGCGGCAGGGTATGGCTAGACCGCCCGTTATTTAGCATAGGAAAATAGAACAATGGCTACCAAAGAAACCTTAAAGCAAGACAAACGAATAACCCTACCCATAGAAGGGATGACCTGCGCTTCTTGTGTATCACATGTTGAGAAAGCATTGCAGGGAGTGCCGGGAGTATCCGAGGTCTCGGTTAACCTGGGCACTGAGAAAGCTTCATTCGAGTTCGGAGCCGGAGATGTTCCGGTAGACGATCTCCGCCAAGCAGTGGCGGATGCGGGCTACAAGATACCCACCACTAAAACCACTCTCAACATCGGCGGCATGACCTGCGCCGCCTGTGTATTTCACGTTGAGAACGCTTTGAAGGGCGTTTCCGGCGTGGTTGAAGCCACCGTAAATCTGGCCACGGAAAAGGCGACTATAGACTATACGGCGGGCGCCGTGGACACGGATGGATTCCGTCAGGCGGTAACCAAGGCTGGTTATCAGGTGACCGGAACCGGCGAAGGGACGCTGGACGCCAAAGAGGAATTGGAGCGTCTGTCCAAGGTCAAAGAGATACAGGCGTTACGCCGGAGGCTCTTACTGGCCGCCGCCGGAGGAATACTTCTGTTACTGGGCGCGTTCAGCCCGTTCCCATGGGTTCCGCCGTTGATGGACCGCGGCTTCTATCCCTTCCTGCTCTGGGCCGTGGCAACCCCGGTGCAATTCTGGGCCGGCTGGAGCTTTTATATTGCTGGGTTTGGCGCGCTACGCCACGGCACGGCCAATATGCACACTTTGATCGCCATCGGCACCACCACCGCCTATCTGTTTAGCGCCGCCGTGGTATTGCTTGGCGCGCTGGCCCCCGAGTTTCTGGCCCAACGCGGCATCGGAAGAGACGTCTACTTCGACACAGCCGCTATCATCATCGCCCTGATTCTTTTGGGACGCTACCTGGAAACCCGCGCCCGAGGCAGCACTTCGGAAGCTATCCGGCGGCTGATCGGTCTGCGCCCCAACACCGCCCGTGTGATTCGGGACGGACAGGAAATCGACGTGCCGGTGGAAACCGTGGAGGTGGGAGACATAATCTCGGTGCGGCCGGGCGAGAAGATACCGGTTGACGGCGAAGTGACTGAGGGTGTCTCCACCGTGGACGAGTCCATGCTGACCGGCGAAAGTATGCCGGTGGACAAGGAACCCGGAAAGCTGGTGTTCGGCGCGACGATCAACAAATTTGGGACCTTCCAGTTCCGCGCCACCAAAGTTGGCAAGGACACCGTGCTGGCCCAGATAATTCAGTTGGTGGAGGACGCCCAAGGGTCAAAGGCCCCCATTCAGAGGCTGGCCGATCAGGTGGCGGCCTACTTTGTCCCGGCGGTGATCGGAATAGCCCTGGCGGCATTCCTGTTCTGGATATTGTTGGGGCCGGAACCGTCCCTTACCTTCGCGGTTCTGGTATTCGTGGCCATCCTAATCATCGCGTGTCCTTGCGCCCTGGGATTGGCGACGCCCACGGCCATCATCGTCGGCACCGGAAAAGGGGCGGAGCAGGGAGTGCTGATCCGCAGCGCCCAGGCATTGGAGATCACCCACCGGGTCAACGTGGTGGTGCTGGACAAAACGGGTACCCTGACCACCGGCAAACCGGTAGTCACCGATCTGATTTCTTCAGGGGTTTCTGAAGACGAGGTGTTGCGATTGGCGGCAGGCGTTGAGCGGGGATCCGAACATCCGTTGGGAGAGGCCATCGTTCATGAAGCCAGGTTCCGGGGCCTTGAACTTGATACCGCCGGCGGATTTGAGGCACTGCCCGGACTGGGCGTACAGGCCCAACTCAACGGCGATATCGTGCGCTTGGGCAACCAGGCTTTGATGGAAGCTAACGGCATCGCCCTAGACGGCCTGGTGGACCGGGCTCAAGGGTTGGCCGCCCAGGGGAAAACTCCTATGTTCCTGGCCGCCGGCGTCAAAGCCATGGGCGTAATTGCGGTAGCGGACACACTGAAAGATACCTCGCGGGAAACAGTGGCCCAGTTGCTGGGGATGGGGCTGGAAGTGGTGATGCTAACCGGCGACAACGCGCAAACTGCCCAAGCGATCGCCGATCAACTCGGCATAGACAATGTTGAAGCCGAGGTGCTCCCTAAGGATAAAGTCGACGTGGTGCGGCGTCTGCAGTCCCGGGGTAAAGTGGTTGCCATGGTGGGCGACGGCATCAACGATGCCCCCGCCCTGGTCCAAGCCGACGTGGGGATAGCGATGGGCGCTGGAACCGACGTTGCCATGGAGTCGGCGGACATAACCCTGATGCGATCTGACGTGGCCGGCGTTATCGGCGCGATAAACCTGAGCAGGGCCACGATCCGTACGATCAAGCAAAACCTGTTCTGGGCCTTTATATACAATATTCTGCTGATCCCGGTAGCGGCTGGAGTCCTTTACCCGGTATTCGGCGCCTTGGGGGGAGTTCCAGGAGGGCTGGAGTTCTTCTTTGGAGAACTAGGGTTCCTGAACCCGGTTTTGGCCGCTCTGGCGATGGCATTCAGTTCCGTCACCGTCGTGACTAACTCGCTACGCCTGAGACATGCGACGATCTAGTGATCTGCCACGGCGTTTGGAGATAAGACCAAGGGTGAACGAAAACGGTAACGAGGTGGGGGTTATGGCAACAGCGATCGATCCTATCTGCAAAATGGAAGTTGACACGGACAACCCGAACGGAGGGTCCAGCGAATACCAGGGCACTACCTATTATTTCTGCGCCCCTGGCTGCAAAGTGGCCTTCGATGGCGAACCGGATAAATACCTGGGGTCACAATGGGTTGGACTGGACATGTCCCACGGAGAAAGTCAGCCCAAGCCCGGATTCTTTTCCAGGCTGTTTGGGCGGAAGTAAGTAGCTGCCAACTAGTCGGCGGGGCTATCGTTCCAGGGGCATAAGCGCTCTAAACGTTGGCCCCGTGGCACCTTTTGTATTTCTTTCCGCTGCCGCAGGGGCATTGGGAATTGCGCCCGATCTTTCCGGCAGCCACCGGGACCTCATTCCTTTGAGGGTTGTTAACCGCCCGCATCGGACTGGCGTTTTCGCTTCCTCTCGGTCTTCGGGCCGTGCCGTTGGCGGGTTGCTGATTAACCGCTACGTGGAACAGGCTATGGACCACGTCGTACTGCATCCGTTTCATCAAGTCCAGGAACATCTTGCGGCCTTCGCTACGGTAGGCGACTAGAGGGTCACGTTGACCATAGGCCTGGAGACCGATGCCGGTGCGGAGGTTTTCCATGGAAGTCAGGTGGTTTACCCAATGGGTGTCGATGGCCCGTAGCA
This sequence comes from SAR202 cluster bacterium, assembly GCA_002401285.1. Next base: position 55,826 of record NVSQ01000011.1, on the reverse strand, counting down.
GCAACAGGCGTTCCAGCGTCCGCATCTGCTGTGAACCCAGTTCCTCTTCCCTCAGTTCATAGGTCCGATCGGCATGGGCGGCCAAGGCCCGGCGGACTTCGTCATGGCTGAGTTGGTAGACCAGGTCCTCATTGGCTAAATCATCTGGCAGAGGGCAGATGGAGCCTAACTCACTGATGAAGGAGGGCACGTCCCAGTCGTCGGAGTGGCGGCTGGCTAAATGTCCACTCATCAAGTCGTCGAACTCGTGGCGAACCAAATCCAGAATCTTGTTCTTCAGATCGCTTTCGTCCAGGATGGCATGCCGGTCGGCGTAGATGATTTCCCTCTGTTGATTTAGGACATCATCGTAATCCAAGAGGTGCTTGCGCATGTCGAAGTGATAGCCTTCGACCTTYACTTGAGCGCTGCCGATRGACTTGGTGACCAKGCGRTTTTCTATRGGRAYGTCTKCATCCAGGCCGGTCCARGACATCACCGTCTTGATGCGCTCTCCCCCGAAGCGCTGCATGAGTTCGTCTTCCAGGGAAACAAAGAACTGGGAACTGCCCGGGTCGCCCTGACGCCCGGCCCGGCCCCGAAGCTGGTTATCGATACGCCGGGCGTCGTGGTGCTCGGTTCCCAGTACGTGTRGTCCGCCCAGGGCAATGACTTTGTCGTGCTCATCCTGCCAGTTGGCCCGGTCGACGTCGCTGCCGCCMAGAATTATGTCGGTGCCCCGGCCGGCCATGTTGGTGGACACGGTTACCGCGCCCAAGCGTCCGGCTTGGGCCACGATTCCCGCTTCCTGCTCGTGGATCTTGGCGTTCAGGATCTGGTGGGGAACTCCACGGCGCTTCAGGCGCTCACTGAGTTGCTCAGAGGCTTCGATTGAGGTGGTGCCAATCAGTACCGGTTGCCCTTTTTCGTGCAACTCCGCTATGGATTCGGCCGCGCTCTTCCATTTGGACTCCTCGTTCTGAAAGACCAAGTCCGGCGCTTCATGCCGAACCAAGGGAAGATTGGTAGGAATCACGGCTACGTTTAAACGGTAGATCTTCATGAATTCGTCCGCCTCAGTGAAGGCGGTACCAGTCATTCCCGACAGCTTCTTGTACATCCGGAAGTAATTTTGCAGCGTTATCGTGGCGTAGGTAATGCTTTCACGCTGGATCTTCAGCCCTTCCTTGGCTTCGACGGCTTGGTGAAGACCGTCGGACCAGCGCCGGCCGGGCTGAAGCCGGCCAGTGAACTCGTCGACGATGACAACCTCTCCTTCCTTAACTACGTAATCTTTGTCGCGTAGCTTGGTAATGTTGGCATTCAAGGCGTTTTCGATGTAGTGGACTAGGTGGAAGTTCTCAGGGTCGTAGAGATTCCCGACCTTGCTCCACCGCTCCATCTTGCCTATGCCTTCCTGGCTTAAAGAGATGGCTTTGGTCCGGTCGTCGATGGTGTAGTCTTCCTCAAGTTGAAGGCGGGGCGCAAGTTTGGCAAAGGTGTAGTAGTGTTGTACCGGCTCTTCCGCCGGGCCGCTGATGATGAGGGGGGTTCGGGCTTCGTCGATGAGGATATTGTCGACTTCGTCAACGATCGCGAAATTCAATTTCCTCTGTACCCGTTGGGCAGCCTCCAAGGCCATGTTGTCGCGCAGGTAATCGAAGCCGAACTCGTTGTTGGTGCCGTAGGTGATGTCGGCGCCATAGGCCGCGCCCCGGGTTATGGGACGCAAGAACTTGAACGACTCCTGCGCTCCCCGGTTGGCCRGCGAGGGGGATTCGTCCATCTCGGGGTCGAAGAGATAGGCGGCGTCATGCTGGAGACTGGCTACCGACATTCCCAGAGCATGGAAGACCGGTCCCATCCATACAGRGTCACGGCGGGCTAGGTARTCGTTTACGGTTACGACGTGGACGCCAAGGCCGGTCAGAGCGTTTAGGTAAGCGGAAAGAGTTGACACCAGAGTTTTCCCCTCTCCGGTTTTCATCTCGGCGATCTGGCCCTGATGGAGGACGATGCCGCCGATCAGTTGRACGTCGTAGTGCCGTTGMCCCAGATTCCGYYGCGCCGCCTCCCGCACTACGGCAAAGGCTTCGGGGAGAAGATCATCCAGAGTTTCCCGGCCCGATAATCGAGATTTGAACTCTTCGGTCTTGTCTCTTAACTGGCTATCGCTCAGTTTTTGGATCGATTTTTCCAGTTCGTTGACTTTGGCGGCGATAGGCCGGAACTTCTTGACGGCCTTCTCACTGCTGTCGCCGATCAACTTGCTTAGCACGGAAACCATTGAGCTACCACCTCGCTGGATGTTTTCCCGCAATCACGGCTAGACTCGCCGAAACCTCGCGGGTACGTTGGTATTGCTTAGTATTTTGTTGGATAGATCGTTGTCTTGTTCATTATATTTTAGCGAATGCTGAGCCAACTTGCACACGCCGGGCTCTGGCCAGATTTAACTGGAAGCAATCGGTATGCGTGGGACGGGTTGGGGATTGCGATGGTAGCGGTCAAGATGGACGATTCGGCCGGTAATGTCACAAGGGGTTGAGCGTGAATCACCGGTCAAGTTCGCATGGCGCCCACCAGATCGCCGATGTCGGAAACGCCGGCTTCTCCAAGGTAAACCTTTAATTCGTCTAAGATGCGGAAAGGTGACCACAGGTCAGCAAGATTGGCGCTTCCAACCTGGACTGCGGTGGCGCCCGCCAAGAAATACTCCAATGCGTGGCTGGCGTTGAAAATGCCYCCCACGCCTATVATDGGCACRTCCACCACTTGAGCCGCGCGATACACTAAAGCCAGGGCGACCGGGCGCAGGCCATGACCGGATAAGCCGCCGGTAACCGCTCCCAGTACCGGCTGCCGGGATTCTATATTGATCTGCATGGCTGGAAGNGTSKYGGMKMTGRTGNAGGGCGTCGGCTCCGGCGCCGACAGCCGCCAGCGCGATCTCCGACACGTCGGGAACATTGGGCGCAAGTTTGGCCAGCACCGGCAACCCAGTGTTAGCCCTAACCGCGGCCACCGCGCCGGCAGTAAGGGCGGCGCTATGGCTAAAATGGGCGCCGTTTTCGATGTTGGGACAGCTTAGATTGAGTTCTATAGCCTGAAATCCGGAAACGCCTTGGGTCATTGCCGTCATCTCGCCGAACTCGGAAACGCTTTCCGCCGAAAGGCTGAGAATCATCGTAGCGTCTTGCCGGGACCATTCGGGAGCCAGGGTGGTTAGGGCCACCTCGATCCCGGGGTTGRTCAGGCCTATTGAGTTCAGGAAGATGCACTCGTCGTCTTCCAGGGCTTCACGGTAAGACGGCGGATACCAACGGGGCTCAGGATTCCCCTCCCGGGGATGGCGCGTGACGGTTTTGGGTATGACGGCCCCCAGGAGCCCCAGGTCCATCTCCGGCGTGATACCACGGCCGTACCCGTCGTAGCCAAACGTTCCGGAGGCGATCATTACCGGATTGGCTAACTTGAGATGATGGGGGTTATTGGGCGCCAGGTCCACGGATAAACCCACGGTACCCCCNTCTATCATCTTCGCTATTYCGATCTGATTGCAGKACGCGCCACCGTTWCCGGGGCCTATTTACTCCTGCGGCTGGCCATCTGGATCGGGCGTCTCCACGTCGCCGGAGCTGAGATYAGACTCCTTTGGTTCCGGGATTTTATCATTGTCATCTTCGCTGGATGGTGTGCCAAAGAAACTGGCAACATCGGCCAACAAGTTGGCCTCTTCGCTGCTCGCTTCCGTCGACAACCCCGGAAACTCGCTGGTTTCCTGAGATGGGCCCATGCCCAGCCAGCCACCAAGGGCGACCTCGGCTAGTTCCGGAACGGGTTCCGGCTCCAGCAATTTGTCCATGCCGGGGATGGTCACACGAGCGGGGATCAGCCGGCCGATGATAACGTTTTCCTTTAGCCCTTGTAGCCAGTCTTGGGCTCCGCTTACCGCTGCTTGGGTCAGCACCCTGGTGGTCTCTTGGAARGAGGCCGCAGAAAGGAAGCTATCAGTCAGTAGGGAGGCTCGGGTAATGCCAAGCAACATGGATTTGGCCGTGGCGGGTTCTCCACCTTCGGCCAAGACTTTGGCATTCTTTTCCTGGAATTCGAATTTATCTACCATCTGGCCGGGGATATAGTCCGCGTCACCGGTGGACTCCACTTGGACCCGGCGAAGCATCTGTCTCAGGATAATCTCGATATGCTTGTCGTGAATGCTCACGCCCTGGGATTTGTATACCTGTTGGACCTCATCCACCAGATACCGTTGCAATTCGTCTTTACCACGGATATACAGAATGTCGTGGGGATTTAGCGGACCGCTGATAAGRGCGTCTCCCGCCTTGACCTCGTCGTCGTCCTTCACGAGGATGCGGGCGGAGATGGGGACTACGTGTTCCCTTTCTTCAACGTCCTCCCAGACGATGGAAACCAGACCYGGGCTTAGCTCAACCCGGCCACCTATGTTGGATACGACTTGTTCCGCTCTTGGAGGATYAGCTTCTTCCGCGCCGTCTTCACCCGTTAGGGCGGMCATCGTGCTGGCCAGGATCTCGCCCGGCTCTACATATTCTCCCTCTKCCACGTGAAGATCGGCATTTTCTGGCAGAGCGTAGTCTTCCCGGAACTCGTCCCTGCTAACCAATCGAAGTCTGCGGCCTTCGTCCTCAATCTCAACGGATACCGTGCCGTCGATGTCTGATAGAATCGCGGCGCCCTTGGGGACACGGGCTTCGAACAACTCTTCKACCCKGGGCAGGCCACTGGTGATATCCAGACCGGCRACTCCGCCGGTATGGAAGGTGCGCATTGTAAGTTGGGTGCCTGGCTCGCCGATGCTCTGGGCTGCGATGATGCCGACCGCCTGGCCTCTCTCGACGATCTTGCCGGTAGCCGGTAGGCGTCCGTAACACATCTTGCAAAGGCCGCGGTGAGATTCGCAGGTCAAGGCCGACCGAACCGATACCTCGTCGACGCCCGCGTCGATTATCTGTTGAGCTATGCCTTCGTCGATCTCCTGATTACGGTCAACCAGGATCTCTCCGGTTTCCGGATGGACTACCGGGACCGCGGCCATCCTACCTAAAATGCCTTGCTGTAACGAAGAGTGCAGAGGATCGTCAGACCGGCCCCACATGGTGTAGGAATCGATGGWGCCGCAATCATCTTCCAGGATGATGACTTCTTGGGCGATGTCGATCAATCGCCGGGTGAGATAACCGCTGTCGGCGGTTCTAAGAGCGGTGTCGGCAAGACCCTTCCTGGCTCCGTGGGTGGAGATGAAGTACTCGAGAGCGGTCAGCCCTTCACGGAAACTGGAGGTGATGGGCAAGTCGATGATTCGYCCTTTGGGGTTGCTCATCAGTCCCCGCATCCCAGCCATTTGTTTTATCTGGGAGATGTTACCTTTGGCGCCGGAACGGGCCATAACCGCGATGCCGCCATAGTTGGGAAGATCTTCTTCAACCAATATGGTGGTTTGGTCGGAAGCCCAGGTCCAGGCCTCCACCGTTTTGGCGTAGCGCTCTTCTTCTGAGATGAGGCCGGACAGGAACTGTTCATCGTAGCCGCTGACCATTTGAGCGGCTTGTTTTAGAATCGCAGGCTTTTTGTTCGAAACCTGGATGTCATTGATCGCTATGGTTATACCCGAGACGGTGGCATAGTGGAAACCCAGGTCCTTGATATCGTCCAGGACCTCGGCTGTYTCTTCGTTGGTCAAGRTCCGGTGCAGGTCAGCCGTCAGTTCCTTGAGGGCGGCCCGGTCCATCAGTATGTTTCTGTAGCCAAGAACCSGGGGGAGGATTTCGTTGAATATCAACCTTCCCAGGGTTGTCTCCAACCACTCGTCGTGTTCCGAGGCGGCTACGTCATGTACCAGGATACGGGCCTGAAGATGAATCAACTCGGAGGCATGAGCGATCCGAGCCTCGTCGAAATCGAAGAACTTCTTGCCTTCGCCTATAGCCCCGTCGCGTTCTTCCGTCAGGTAATAGCAGCCCATCACCATGTCCAGCGTTGGGGCTACCAGCGGGTCACCCGAGGCGGGCGAGAGCATATTATGGGTGCTGAGCATAGTCTCTTTGGCTTCAAGCACCGCCATTCGGGACAGCGGAACGTGCACCGCCATCTGGTCTCCGTCGAAGTCGGCGTTGAATGCGGAGCAGACCAGTGGATGAATTTGAATCGCGTTGCCTTCGATCAATACCGGCATGAAAGCTTGGATACCCAACCGGTGCAAAGTGGGGGCGCGATTAAGCAGGACCGGCCTGTCTTTGATCACGTCTTCCAGGATGTCCCACACTTCYGCCCGGTTTCGCTCCACCATGCGCTTGGCGTTCTTTATGTTAGGAGCAATGCCCAAGACCGCCAACCGGTGCATCACAAAGGGTTTGAACAACTCCAGGGCCATGCGTTTGGGCAGCCCGCACTCGTGCATCTTTAGTTCGGGGCCCACGACGATCACTGACCGGCCGCTGTAATCGACCCGCTTGCCCAGCAGGTTCTGGCGGAACCGGCCTTGCTTGCCTCGTAGCAGGTCGGACAAAGACTTGAGCTTGTGGTTATGGCTGCCCTGGATGGGACGCCCGCGGCGCCCGTTGTCAATCAAGGCGTCCACTGCCTCTTGCAGCATCCGCTTCTCATTGCGGATGATAATCTCCGGAGCACCAAGGTCCATCAGCCGCTTTAGGCGGTTGTTGCGGTTGATTACACGGCGGTAGAGGTCGTTCAGGTCGCTGGTGGCGAACCGCCCGCCGTCCAGTTGAACCATGGGGCGTAGCTCCGGCGGCAGCACCGGGAGGATGGAAAGAATCATGTCCTCAACCCGGTTGCCGCTGCGGCGGAAGGAATCAATAACCCGCAGCCGTTTGATGGCCTTTTTACGCCGTTGGCCGGAGGTAGACTGCATCTCGTTTRTCAAGAAATCCCGGAGAGCCTCCAGATCGATGGCCCGCAGAATCTCCAGAATGGCTTCGGCGCCCATGCCAGCTTGGAAAACGTTGCCGTAGTGTTCCTTCAATTCCCGATAACGGGACTCAGCAAKCARCTTGTGAACCCGCAGATCGTCGAGTTCGTCGATGCTGGCTTGAAGTTGTTGCTCTAGCTGTCCCTCTTCGGTGGCCAGGCGGTCTTTGACAGCGTCAAGTTCCACCTGGGCGGTCATCCGCTCTACTTCTATTTCAGGACTGTCTTCAGCCTCGGCCAGATYTGCGATTTTCTGTCGCAGAATCTCCAATTCCGCCTCAGACGAATTACGGCGTTTCTCCACTTCTAGTTCGTACCTGGCTCGCTCTTCATCAATGGTTTCTTGCCGGGCCTCTTCGTCCACTGAGACTACGATATGTTGGGCGAAGTAGAGGACCCGTTCCAGATTGCGGGGAGAGAGGTCCAGCAGAAGGCCCAGCCGGCTGGGAGTGGTTTTGCTGAACCAGATATGGGCTACTGGCGCCGCCAGCCGGATATGGCCCATGCGCTCTCGCCGGACTTTGGACCGGGTGACTTCAACTCCGCAACGGTCGCAGACGACGCCCCGGTACCGGATCCGCTTGTACTTCCCGCAGAAGCACTCCCAGTCCTTGGTGGGACCGAAGAGGCGCTCGCAAAAAAGTCCGTCTTTTTCCGGCCGCAACGTACGGTAGTTAATGGTTTCAGGCTTGGTTACCTCGCCATGAGACCAGTTCATGATTTGTTCTGGGGAAGCTATTGATATTCTGATCGCGTTGAAGTTAGTGCCACGAGTTTCTGTCCTGTCCGCCAATCTGACCATTAATCTGCCTCCAGCGGCTGATAAAGCTCGGTGTCGTCGGCTATTCCTTGCGTCAACGGTGGCCGAACGTCCTCGTTCAACAACTCGACCGCAAGGCCGAGGCTCTGAAGTTCCTTCAAAAGTACGTTGAATGACTCCGGTACGCCAGGTTGGCCGATGGGTTCTCCCTTAACGATCGCCTCGTAAGCTTTAACGCGGCCCGCCACATCGTCGGATTTGACGGTCAATACCTCTTGCAGGTTGTAGGCCGCGCTGTACGCTTCCAGCGCCCAGACCTCCATCTCACCGAACCGCTGCCCGCCAAATTGAGCTTTCCCGCCCAGCGGCTGTTGGGTGATCATGGAGTAGGGACCGGTGGAGCGAGCGTGAATCTTGTCTTCCACTAAGTGGATGAGCTTTAAGATATATATTGTACCCACAGTGACCAGTTGGTCGAAGTTTTCACCAGAACGTCCGTCRTACAAMTCAAACTTGCCAAAGGTGGGAGGAGCCATGCGCTGTTCCCGATGAACCCGCAATGCGGTGTTGCGCATCTCGTCCAATGATTGGCCGGTGGGGTCTTCGCCGGCCTCTTCTTTAAGCCACAGGCGAAGGCACGCTTCCTGAGCCTCTCCTCGGAGTTCCGGGTCGAATATGCGCTTGGCATCGTATCCTTGCTCCGTCAGCCAGGCATCTAGCTTCACTTTGTCAATATCGGGTGACCCKTCCGACGGTCCCATGTCGATTGCTTGGGCCCGCTGAGCGAACCATGCCCGGGCCAAGGCATCTTCTATTGAGTCGTCTTTGGCGCCGTCGAACACCGGAGTGTAGGCTTTGAAGTTGAGCACCTTCGCCGCCCAGCCCAAGTGGGTTTCCAACACCTGACCCAAGTTCATGCGGGAAGGCACGCCTATGGGGTTCAGAATGATGTCCACCGGGGTTCCATCGGCCATGTAAGGCATGTCCTCTTCTGGCAGGATGCGGGCTACTACGCCTTTGTTGCCGTGGCGTCCGGCCATCTTGTCACCCACGGATATTTTCCGGGTCTGAGCTATCCACACTCTCACTGCTTCGTTGACGCCGGGTGGCAGGTCATCCCGGTTGCCCCGGTTCAGGACCTTGACTTCGATCACTTTACCGCGTTCCCCGTGGGGAACCCTCAGAGAAGTGTCCTTCACGTCGCGGGATTTTTCTCCGAATATGGCCCGTAGCAGCTTCTCTTCGGCCGTTAGCTCGGTCTCGCCCTTAGGCGTGACTTTGCCAACCAGGATGTCTCCCGGTCCGACGTCCGCGCCGATACGGATAATGCCCCGCTCGTCCAGGTTCCGGAGGCTGATTTCTCCGACGTTGGGGATATCCCGGGTGATCTCCTCGGGGCCTAACTTGGTTTCCCGGGCTTCCATCTCGTGTTTTTCGATGTGAGTGGAGGTGAAGTAATCGTCCTTTACCAGACGCTCACTGAGGATGATAGCGTCTTCGTAGTTGTAACCCTCCCAGGACATGAAGGCGACCAAAACGTTTTGACCCAAGGCCAAATCACCGTTCTCGGTTGACCAACTGTCGGCCAGAACTCCGCCCTGGTCTACTATGTCTCCCCGGGCGACTGTGGGGCGCTGGTCGAAACAGGTGCCCTGATTGGTGCGGGCAAACTTGATAAGGTGGTGGCTGTGCTCAGTTCCTTCCACGTCGGTTACGATGATTTCCCTCCCGGTAACGGAAGAAACTACACCGGCAACCAAGGACAAGACCACTTGGCCGCTGTCCCGAGCTACCCGGCCTTCAATGCCRGTTCCGATGAGTGGSGCTTGGGGACGGAGCAGGGGCACGGCCTGCCGTTGCATGTTAGAACCCATCAACGCCCGGTTGGCGTCGTCGTGTTCCAAGAAGGGTATCAAGGCCGCCGACACACTCATGATCTGCATGGGSGACACGTCCATCAGATCCACCGAGTCGGGGGAATCTTGCATGTATTCCTCACCCACCCGGAGTTCGACCCGGTTGTCGGCAAACTGATTCAAGTCGTCTAGTACTGAGTTCGCCTGGGCTACCCGGTATCTTTCCTCTTGGTCGGCCGACAGATAGAGGATGTCTTCATCTGTGTTCCCGACGAAGGGACGTACGTCGATGACCGTCCCCTCGGGCAGTTGGTTCAAGGCGGCTATCCTATTCGCGCCGATGGCCCGTCCCTTGTTTACGATCGCTTTGCCTTCCGTGTCCAACACCGTTTTAGTAACGGTGCGTCCTTTCAAGTCGAGTGAGTCACTGGGCAGGGTCTTATACACACGGCGATAGGGAGATTCTATGAAGCCATATGGGTTGATCCGGGCGTAAGATGCCAGGGAGCTGAGCAGGCCGATGTTGGGACCTTCAGGGGTTTCGATGGGGCAGATCCGCCCGTAGTGGGAAAAGTGGACGTCCCTAACGTCGAACCCGGCTCGTTCTCTGGATAATCCTCCTGGCCCCAAGGCCGACAATCGCCGCTTGTGAGTCAATTCAGCCAGTGGGTTGGTCTGGTCCATGAACTGGGACAATTGGGAGCCACCGAAGAATTCTCTAACGGCGGCCACCACCGGGCGTATGTTAACCAAGCCCTGGGGRGCCGCCGCTTCCGGRTCCACCAGAGTCATTTTCTCTTTGACCATCCGCTCCATTCGCAGCAGGCCCACGCGCACCTGGTTCTGCACCAGTTCGCCTACGGCCCGTACACGGCGGTTGCCCAAATGGTCGATGTCGTCGGGTTTTCCGTCGCCTTGATTGATCCGGATAATGTGGCGGATGACCGACACTACGTCATCCACGGTCAGCGTCATCAGTTCCGAGTTGTCTGTTTGGCTCAAACGCCGGTTAAGCTTGTACCGGCCTACGCGGCCCAGGTCGTAGCGGCGGGCAACGAAGAATAGGTTGCGTATCAGATTGCGGGAGTTCTCCAAGCTGGGTGGCTCACCAGGCCGCAACCGGCGGTAAAACTCGATCTGGGCGTTGGCTATCCGCTTGGCTTGGTCAACGTCGTACTCGTCGTCCGGGTGCAGCCAATCCCAAAGAGCGCGCAGGTCATCCTCTTTGTAGGAGAGTTCCTTGGTATCGACCACCGGGTCTTTGTCCAGCGTGGACTTGATGTACTGGTGGTTTTCGTCTGTGTCCGCGTCGGCGAACATCTCTAAGATGGTGTCGTCGGAGGCGATGCCCAGGGCCCGCAGGAAGGTGGTGGCTGAAACTTTGCGTTTGCGGTCGACTTTAACCGACAATATATCCTTGGCGCTGGTTTCAAACTCCAGCCAAGCGCCTCTGGAAGGTATCAGCTTGGCGTAACACAAGTTCCTGTTGCTAGCGGCATTTCGTTCGTAGACAAAGTAGATACCGGGAGACCGGACCAACTGGCTGACGACCACGCGTTCGGCGCCGTTGATGATAAAGGTGCCGTTGGGCGTCATCATGGGGATGTCCCCCATGAAGATCTCCTGCTCTTTTATCTCCCCCGTTTCCTTCATCACCAGACGGGTCTTTACGTAAAGAGGCTGGGAAAAAGTAATCTCCCGCTCTTTGCACTCCTGGGGTGAGTACTTGGGGGTTCGGAAATAATGCTCGGCAAAATGCAGCTCGTACTTTTTGCCGGTGTAATCAGCGATGGGGGAGATTTCTTCATAGACTTCCCGCAAAGCATCGGTCCTGAACCATTCGTATGATTGAAGTTGGCTTTGGATCAGATTGGGCACATCCAAGACTTGTGGGATTCGGGCGTAGTTCTTAACTTCACGAAGCGACAGCGCATTACCGTTCTGCGTAGCAGAAACTACCATTCTAGTTCTCCTTCGAATGACTGGAACCGGTCGGCCGGGCGGCCAGAATCGGGGCAAAAAAAGGTGCAAAATCGCCGAGGTCGTTTGGGGAAATTACGAAATTCGGTGCTTGAGGCATACGTCGGTAACCTTTGATTATACTCTTAACTAAGGTAGTGTCAAGCACAAATTGCATTGATTGTCAATGGATTTCCAGGGTCAAATCTGGAATAAAACTATTGACATAGTATCATCCTGAGTCCAGCATTATCGTTGATTTATATAACGGATGGGACCGCTACTGCGTATGTTAAAGCTTGACCTCCACCCCAGCCGGTTGGCCGTGGGAAACGTAGGCATACACTACGCTTGGGTCATAGTTGTCGTGGCTGCGGGCATGCGTCTCAGCGCCTCCGCCGTGCGCACCTCCTTCGCGATCCTTGTTCCCCGATTAGTTGAAACATTTGGCTGGAGCCACGGTATGATTGGCTTCGGCTTGGCTCTTCAATGGGCTTTCTCCGGGATATTTGGACCGGCGGCAGGCTGGCTTGGCGACCGTTATGGCATCCGCCGGACCATGTTGCTAGGTGCCTTAGTGTTCACCGCCGCAATGGTGTTAACCAGCCGCATGACGGAGCTTTGGCAATTCTACGCCTATTATGGCGTCTTGCTCAGCTTGGCTCTGGCCATTTTCCAGGTTCCTTTGACGGCGGCGGTGACGATGTGGTTTCAAAAGAATCTGGGCCTGGGGATGGGGATTCTGCAGGCGTCTCAAGGAATGGGTCCTTTGGTGCTTGTTCCAGTGGTGTTGATCATCATCAGTTGGTTCGGGAGTTCTGAATCGGGTCTGATGATCAACTCATGGGTCACCGGGATTCAAGCCGAGGGACAGGATGCTGGACTTCGCGCGGCTTTCTGGGTAACCGGCATCGCCGGAGGTTTGGCTCTGGTCGTTTTCGTCAAGTTTTTCTATGACGAACCAGCCCAGATCGGGCTGAGGCCTTACGGGGCTACCGGAAACGARCCCATCAGGAGAGTGCACYACGGGGAAACCGCTCAAGTAAGGACCCAAGTATTTCTACGTCAGGCCAGGCAAACCAGCGCGTTCTGGAACCTTATCGGGATCCATTTTTGGGGATGTGCCGGCCATGCCATCCTGATGTTGTTCCTTGTCGCGATCGCAGAGGAGCGGGGATTGTCCAAAGGGTCTGCAGCCGGCGTCTTCGTGGTTATGTCAGTGCTCAGCACTCTTACCAGGTTTGGTGTTCCCATCGCCGCCGACCGCTTCGGCAGCAAGGGCGTCATGGCCGTATGCTTTTTTATGCAGTGCGTTCCTCTGATCCTCCTCTTTTTCGCCCATGACGCTTGGATGTTCTATCTGTTCGCCGTATTATTCGGCATCGGATTGGGTGGGGAAATGAGTGCTTTTCCAATCATCAACCGCCAATACTACGGTAGCGCGCCCATTGGGACCACCTACGGTTGGCAGATGATGGGGGCGGGAATCGGCATGGCGGCCGGAGCCGTGATCGGTGGAGTGCTTAGGAATCTCACTGGGGACTTTAACGTGACGATCCTGGCATCTTTCACGCTGAGTGCCATCGGGATCGCCGGGATCTATCTGTTGCCCAGTACGTCTCACCACCTGCTCCCCGACTGGGAGGAAGCCCTGCCCCAAGAGGCGCGTTCTTCTGCCTGAATCGAACGCTGTTGCATGGCCTGGCAATCTCGTGAGATTGAGCGTGGCCGTTTGGATTGTGACGAACATAAACTGACATAAGGAGGCCTGTTGATGCTAGACCTGATGATTCGTGGAGGCCAAGTTGTAACACCGTGGGGTGTCGGCGATTGGGACATTGCGATTCAAGGGGAAAAGATCGTCGCGGTGGCTGCTCCGGGCACCATCACCGATGATGTTGGTAGGACCATCGATGCCGCCGGAAAAATCGTGATTCCAGGTGGAATCGAGCCACACGCGCACATAGCTGCCCCAATCATGGGACATGGCGATCTGACCACGGCCCCACCGGACCAGGTAAGCCGCGCAGCCCTGTTCGGCGGCACCACCACGTTGATGGACTTCGCTATCCAGTGGCCYGGCATCGATCTCAACCAGGCCATACAGGAACGCACGTCGGTTTGGCGAGGTAACTCCTACGCGGACTACGCCCACCATCTGATGATGTTGGGTGCCATTCCGGACAACATACTGGGTCAGTTAGGCGAGCATGTCCAAGACGGTTTCGCCAGCGTCAAGATTTTCACAACCGATATCCGCCCGCCCGCTATGTCCGGGGAGCCCCGGATGGTGGGCACGGGTCATCTGCATGACCTGATGGAGACGATTCAACGGCTGGGCGCGATGCTGCTCGTCCACTCGGAAGACGACGACATGGTCCAGCACATGTACCGCAAGCTGACCGAGGAGGAGCGCACCGAGTGGTGGAACATGCCGCTGGTCCACAGCAACGAGTCCGAGGACGTGTCATTCCGGCGCGTGCTGCGGGTGGCCGAGTGGACCGGCTCACCGGTGTATTTCGTCCACGTCTCCGCCAAGCAAGGGGTGGACGCGATCGCCGAGGCGCGGGCCAAGGGCATGCCGGTTTACGGCGAAACACTGCACAACTACTGCTGCTTCAGCTCGGATAATTACCGGGAAGAGAATGGGATGAAGTACCACACCTATCCCTCATTGAAGTCCGAAGAGGACCGGCAGATGCTATGGAAGGGCATCGTCGACGGTGGCTTGCACACCATGGCCACTGATGAGTACTGCACATCCTGGGACGTTAAGATCGAGGGCCGAACAATTTCCGACGTCACCGGAGGGCATAACGGCGCCGAGACGCGGGTCGGCATAACCTATAGCGAAGGCGTTTCCAAGCGAGGCATGTCCTTGCAGCGGTTCGTCGATGTAACCTCGGCCAACGCCGCCAAGATCATGGGTTTGTATCCCCAAAAGGGAGTGATCGCTCCGGGCAGTGACGCCGATATAGTTCTGATCGATCCCAGCATCAAGAAGCGCCTGACCGGCGACGACTTCCACATCACCGATTACAGCATCTGGGACGGTTTTGATATCGAAGGCTGGCCGGTGATGACCATCCTGAGAGGAGCCGTGGCGGTGGAGGACGGCGAACTCAAAGCCACCCTGGGCGGCGGCAAGTTCCTGACACGTAAGGTGGACCAGCAGATCGTGAATAAGCCTGGGTGTTAGCCCTCACCGTCGGCCCCTCTGCTCGAGGGTAAGGGCGCCTGCAGGGCGGGGTGAGGGCGAACCGCCAAGCATCGGGTTGATGCCAATGGGCTAAGACACTGTATAATCTTCTTGCTCTGCTTGGCAAAAATCGCCTGAGCAGACGGAGGGTAACATGCCTAACTATATCGTTGAGCGGCACTTGCCCGGCTTTGACAAAGAAAAGCTGGCGGCCGCGGCTTCCTTGGCCAAAATGGCTACCGGAAAGATGACTAGCGAAGGCACGCCCGTCAGGTACCTGAGGTCGTTTTTTGTTCCCGGCGAGGACAAGTGTTATTGTTTGTCCGAGGCTATGTCGCCGGATGTGGTTCAGCAGGCGAACGATGAAGCGGGACTTCCTTACATATCGATCACCGAAGGTTTTCACGTTTCGGCGGATGAACTTAGTTAGCCCTGGCCGCCCTTGCGGGAGCCGCCTCATCCACGCCSAGTCCTGAGGGGCTTATATGGGTCCATACTTYGCGGTTATCTCAACCCGGCTCCACCGGTCTCCGCTAGAAGCCGCCAGGTTGCCCAGGGACCGTATCGCCGTATTGTTGGGCGAGTACAAATACCTGGCCGAGTCCATGGCGGGCCAGTACGGCAGTCTACACAGTGCCYTCGCTTCGGAAGGCCACATGTTCTTGTTCGAGAGTCCTGACGCCGCCCTTCAGTATGCTCTTAGACTCGTTGAAGCCTGGCGGCTCCACAACCAGTCAACTCCAGCCTTGTCTGAGACTCCCCATATGCCTATCCGTGTGGGATGTTGTTTCGGTGAATGCATCCAGTTGCAGACAGGGGAGGGATGGGTAGGCCGGGGGGTAGACTTGGCCAGGCCCGTGGCCGAAGCCGCCGGTTTGGACGAAGTTTATACGACGGGTAATGTCTTGGATGTGGCGGACCTGCCTCTTTACGACTTTGAAGAGATGGGAAGCCAGACGTTGCAAGGCGACCTCTTGCCCCATCGGACGCTATACCGGGTGACGGGCTTCAACGAGGCGGCGCCGGCGTCGCGATCGGAACGGGCCCCAACCCGCCGAGACTTGGCTGCTTAGAGCACTCAGCTTGATAGGTACCGAGCGGGAGAACAGCGAAGAAGAGGCTCGCTGCTACCAAGAGGCGCTGCGGCTGAGGACGGACTACCCGGAAGCCCACAATAACATGGCGATCCTTAGGAAAGCGCAAGGGGACGAAGCCGCCGCCGCCCAGCATTATCGAGAAGCGTTACGGCTACGTCCGGAATATCCCGAGGCGCATTACAACTACGCCGTGTTGCTCCAATCGAGGGGAAGCCACCAAGGCGCTGCGGACCACTACCGTCAGGCTCTTGCCTCTCGGGCCGAAAACGTGGACGCGCACTATAGCTATGCCAACCTGCTCCGGGCCAGCGGACAATTAGTCGAGGCCGAATCACATTATTCGGAAGCGTTGCGCCTGCGGCCTGAATACGCCGAGGTTCATAACAACTACGCCATGTTGCTGGAGGACACGGAGAGACCCGGCGACGCTCACGCGCATTACCTGGAGGCGCTACGTATCCGCCCGGATTACCCGGAAGCCCATTATAATTACGCCATTCTGCAAGAAAACCAAGGGGACCAAGCGGGCGCTGAGCCCCACTACATTGAGGCTTTGCGGCTACGGCCCGACTACCCTGAAGCACACACCAATCTGGCGATACTTTTGCATTCCCAGAGTGACCTAGAAGGGGCCGCGGATCACTATGCGGAAGCGCTACGATTGCGGCCCGAGGGTCCCGAGACGCATTACAACTACGGTCTTTTACTGAAGGCTCGAGGAGCTGAATCCGAGGCTGAGGAGCAGTTTCGGATGGCCTACGAATTGGCCCCGCCCGAATGGGTTGCCGCGATGAAACAGCAGACGGAATCGGAGGGTCCGGACGCCGCCAGCTTGGCCGGCCTTAGTCAGCGTGAATCGGAAGTTCTCCGGCTAATAGCGGCCGGCCGGAGCAACCAGGAGATCGCCGACGAGTTGTTCATCAGTGTCCGTACCGTCGCTCACCACGTGACCAGCATCCTGAGCAAAACGGACTCTTCCAACCGGACCGAGGCAGCAGCCTACGCCGACCGCATCCGATTGTGATTCCCATCGTTCGGCCAAACGCCTAGATTCGCCGATAGTTCTTCCAAGGGTAAGAAACCTTCCGATGGGAACATTTGCCTATCCCAATCGATATTTCTCTGATCCCTGTATGAAGTGCCGTGGGGTAGGTATGGGAAGTTGGGTGGCAAAAATTGGGAAGATATACCGATGAACCCCAGACCGATGGGCGGTTAAATGTAGCCATACCGAATCTAGATATGGAGGCTTACATCATGACTGTTTATATGGTTGAGCGGGACCTTCCTGGAATCACTCTGGAGCAGTTGGGCGGCGCTCAAAAGTCGGCCATCGAGACCAGTGAAAAGTTCACCAGTCAGGGCAAGCAGGTGCGCTATATACGGAGCACCTATATCCCCGGTGAGTCCCGCGTGATGTGCCTATTCGAGGCTTCAAGTCCCCAGCTGGTCGAGGAAGTAAACCAGGCGGCCAACATACCTTTCACCAGGGTGGTCGAGGCTATGGACCTGACCCCATAGGTTTGTTACCAGAGTTGAGGAGTCATCGCGCACTGTCCTTCGACAAGCTCAGGACGAACGGGTAAAACAGAGAGGCCCCGATTGAAGCGGGGCCTCTTTCTTTTTGGCTGGGCTTTCTAGGGTTGAAGTATATCGCCGTTAACCGCCCATCACACCGTGCTTGGTAAAGATGCGGGCCAGTTCGGCAATGCCTTCTGAAATAATCTCGGGAGTTGGGTGGCCAAAGCATAATCGGGCTTGGTTGGCGCCCCGGCCATCCGGAGAGAACTGGGTCCCGTTGTAATACCCAACCCCTTCGTTGAACGCCAGCTCTTGGATGGCGGCCAGGTCGACGCCTTCGGGCATCTCCAGCCAGATGTAAAGCCCGCCCTCCGGCACGCTCCACTTGGCGGAGTCACCGAAGTTCTCGCCCAGGGCGGCCAGCATGGCGTCTCGTTTTATCCGCAACGTTTCGTTCTGATCACCGATGTGGGAGTACATGTCCCGCTTCAGGAATTCCTCGATCGCCAGCGCCGCGAACTGGTTGACCCCGCTGGGCGATTTAAAGCTCATCGCCCGCTGCATCACCTGTTCCGGCGCCACCAGGTATCCCAAGCGCATGCCCGGCGCGACGATCTTGGAAAAGGACCCGGTGTACAGGACCCCATCGCCGCCGGCCAGGGCATGGATAGAGGTTACGTCTTCGCCTTCGAATCGTAGGTCTACATAACAGTCGTCTTCAAAGATGGGTAGGGTATATTTTTGGGCGATGTCGAGGATCTGTTGCCGCCGTTCCAGGGGCATGGTAAATCCCTGCGGGTTCTGGAACGCCGGAATGGTGTAGAGGAATTTTATTGTTTTCCCCTCACCCTGCAGACGATTTATCGTCGTGTCCAGGTCGCCGGGAATCATGCCCTGATCGTCGCACTTGATCCCGACAACCTCGGCGCCGTAGCGTCGCATCTGGCGCAGCGTCCCCAGGTACACGAACTCCTCGGTCAGGAGCACGTCTCCCTGGTTTGTCATCGCCTGGATCAACATACCGATGGCTTCACCGGAGCCGGAAGTGAGGACGATCTCATCGGAGGTGACGTGGATGTCCCGGTCCCGGGCTAGTTTGTCGGCCACGAACTCACGCAAGGCGGGCATGCCAGCCGGATGGGGATAGTAGGCGAGCTCGTCACCCTCCCGGGCCAGGGCATCTTTCAATGACTCAGCCAGCTCATTCAGTGGAAGGGTTTCGGGCGCGGGATACGCCACCGCGAAGTCGTACTTCGTTCTAGGAGCGGCGGTACGGGTGGTGACCGGGACGTTCTCGGCGAATAGACTCTCGTAGTTGAAGGGTTTGGATGTGGTCAAGGCAGGATCCTCCTGGCGGTTCTGGGTGGGTTCAATCGCGGGCAGTGATATCCAGCTGCTTAATAAAGGTCTTCGTCAGAGAAAAATGGTAAGTCGTCGTCGTTATTGGGTTGGCCCATCATGCGGCTGGTATTGAGCAAAGAGGCCCTGAACCAGAGGACTAAGATGGCGCGATCAATCATTTCTTTGGGGAGACGTATTCTCCGGCCATGCTTTTTGGACAGCCAAGCGGTATACCCGGTGGCGAAAAACTCCTCTAGATACCGGGTTGGCTCGGCTTCCGACGCCGATTCCTCTAATATTTCCAACGGCGCCTCGGAGCACAGGATATCCGGATGCTCTGTTGCCAGTTGGAGAAACTCTTCCTCCATCAAGGGATCCATAAATCGGCCTTGCTCTCAACATAAGAACGTGGCTGGATAGCTAGCTGCCCAACCACGTTCTATATCACTCGGTTTTAACCCCGAATCCGCGGTAATCCCGGATCAGAGATTAAGCTGTGGAACCAAATACGTAGCCTGTTTGTCGTAGATCTGAAACCGGCTGCGTTGAGTGTCGGCTACGACCAGCCGTCCGTTCTTGGCGTCGTACACCACCGCCGTGGGTTGAGCGAACCGCCATTCCGGCTCGGTGCTGGCGACTTCACGCCTGCGCTTGCCATAGTCGTCATTGGCGTCAACAGTCATCTGTGCCCACAGGGACAGTTGTTGGGCGTCGCCGGTAAGGCTGGTGAGGAAGTGGCCGTCTTTCTCGAATATGTGTACCCGGCCCTGTTCCCAACCGTTCTCGCTCCAGTCGCAGATGTAGACGTCGCCCTCAGGGTCAACCGCGACGCTGTTTGGATAGTTCAACTGGCCGCGGTGGGTACCGTGGCTGCCGAACTGGGCGACAAAGTTGCCGTCAGCGGTGAATTTTTGCACCCGATGGTTCTTGAAGTCAGCCACATAGACGAAGCCTTCGTGGTCGACGGTGATGCCCCAGGGTGAGTCCAACTCGCCCTCGGCGCTGCCGTGGGTTCCCCAACTGGCTATAAGTTTTCCTTCGGGAGTGAACCTCTTGACCGTGTGGCTCCGGCCGTCGGTGACGAACAGGTTGCCTTCGCCGTCGATGGCGATGCCGGAGGCGCCATTGGGTCCGGTCTCGTCGCTGACTACCGTGCTCCAATCCCGCTGGTAGTTGCCGTCTTGGTCGAATACGGTAACCCGGTTGAGCCACTCGTCTACGACGAACAGATTACCCTGATCGTCGGCGGCGACGCCGGAACCCCAGATATATTCGCCGTTGCCGTTGCCGTATTTGCTGAATTCACCGATGAACTGTTCTTCGCCGGCGTTGGCCCCAAGTTTGATCTGACTTACCCGGGCGCCGTACCCGGTGCGGTTCCAAGCAACGTTGCTGATGCCTTCGCTTCCCCGGTTTACGACAAATAGGACATCGTCCTTGCCGATCGCCGCTGCCACGGGATTAGAGAATCCCATGCCGGTTTGGGAGCCCCGGCCCACGCTGTGGCTGTAGTCATAAGTACGGCCCGCGACCGTTTCAGTTAGCATCTGAATTCCTCCATTGGAAATCCCCTTAAATCCCCCTTGACGAAAGGGGGATTTCAAGAGGTTTATTTTGACGTGTCTATTAGCCCAGGAAGGGTAGCTTTTCGAAGGAGCCTTCGACTATGGGTTTGGCGTCCAGGCCCATCCAGTCTTCCAAGAGTACTGAGTAGATGCTGCGGAAGTCATGGTTGGGGACGACGTCGCCCTGCTCCAACTGGTTGGATTCCAAGGACGGGTATTCGCTGTACTGTCCGCCGTTGACCGCGTCGCCGATGACGAAGGCCGCTCCGCCAGCGCCGTGGTCGGTGCCGGAACCGTTGTCGTGGACCCGTCGGCCGAACTCGGTGAACATGAGCATTACCACGTTATCGGCGGCGTCATGCTCTTTCAGATCGTCGAAGAAACACTCGACGGCTTCCGAAACGTCTTTCCACAGCTTGTCATGCATGCCAACCTGGTTGGAGTGGCTATCGAAGCTGCCGTGGTCGCAATATAGGATGCGGGTCCCGAATCCGGCCTGGTGGATCTGGGAGATTCCCCTGAGCTTCGCGCCGATGGAAGTGTCGGGGTACTCGACGGTGGAGGAATACATCTTGGGAGCTTCCTTCAGGATGTCGGCTCCTTCAAGAGTATCCAGTCCGGTCTGACCTAAGTAGTCCATGACACTGCTGGAGCCCATGACTGGGGAGTACAACCGGGCGAACCGGTCCAGAATCTTGGTGCGTTGCTGTTTCTCGGTGATTCCGGGAAGCAACCCGTAAGAGTCCAGATCGTCCACACAAGCAACTGGCACACCGGGCATGACCAGGGCGCGGAACAGGGCCGCGCCGAAGCTGACGGTGGTTAGAACGTTTTCTTTATTCGGGTCGATGTCTTTGGTGGCCCGTCCCAACCAACCCTCGGTACCCAGCTTGTCCGGCTCGCAGGTGTGCCAGATGTCCATGGACCGGAAGTGGGACCTGGGCGAATCGGGGTAGCCGACGCCGTGGATGACGGCCACTTGACCCTTGTCGTACAGGTTCTTGATGGGCGCCATCTCCGGGTGGAAGCCTACTTTATCGTCCAGTTGGAGTTCTCGGCCTTCCGCCACGCCAACCGCGGGACGGTTGTCCCGGTATAGAGGGTTGGAGTAAGGGATTACCGTGTTCAGGTAATCGTTACCTCCGGTCAACTGGAGGACTACCAGGACCGGGTCTTTCTTAGAACTGGTCATTTCTTCTCTCCTGGCTGGTTATGACTTTCGAGACGGTTTTGTTGCTGCGGACCGTCACCCCCTCTCTGACTCTCCCCCGTGAAGGGGGCGAGTCCAAGTCTCTTCCCCCCTTGCGGGGGAAGGTTAGGGTGGGGGGTGCGTTCTGATTCACGCATTTCAGATTGAGTTTCGGCTAGGCGTATTGGAACTCTCTCAACGAAACGATGAGCTGGAGCAATTCTCCGATCCTCTCGCTGGAGGTTGTCTGGGCCTCCGCGGTATCCCATTTGAACTCGCCATGTTCGGCGGCGAACTCTATCAGCTCGGTCCGGCTCTCCGGGGCTACTTCCAATGGGCCCAGCAGGTCCAGACAGCCGTCTACCAGTTGTTCCGGAGTACGGGCATCCTGGGCATGGAGCCGGGATATCATTGATTGGACACCGGGATTGCTCGTGTCGCCAACCAGTTCGGCGGCGAAGTTTACGCGGCGCATCAGTGAGCCACTGTTGATCCACTCGGCGCCGGTGTGCCAACCTTCCACGCTGGGCGGGTTGAGCAGGTCTTGTCCCATGTAGTTGGGTTGGCGGGACAGGTCGCCGATACCGGGGGCGGGGAACTGGGTGCTGCCTCCCACCATTCGCAACGTACTCACGACAACCTCGGTGGGGCTCTTCAGCCGGGCGAACCGGGCTTCTTTGAAGAAGTCGGAGTTGAACATGACTCGCAGCACCGACCGGATGTCGTAGCCGGACTCAATGAAGGTATCAACCATCAGATCGATGGCGGCTTCGTCCCTGGGAGGAGTCACGCCCCACGCCGGGACCTGGGCCTCGTCGGCCACGAAGAAGCTATATAGGTGCCGGCAGATGAACCCGGCAGTCGCCGGCTGCTGGCAGATGATGTCGATGATGTCTTCGCCGTCGAAGTTGCCGGTTTCTCCCAGGAAGGTCTTCTCGCCGTCGTCGTGATCCTCTTCCCGGAACTCAAAGAACCAGTCGAACCGGCCGATGGGTCCTCTGGGCAGCTTGGGCTTGATGGTCCAGCCGGTGAAGGCCCGGGAACACTCCCGAACGTCTACTTCGGTGTAGTTCCCCACGCCCATGCTGAACAGCTCCAGAAGTTCACGGCCCCAGTTTTCGTTGACCGCGGTTGCGTGGTTGTCGCAGTTGTCCAGCCAGTAGATCATGGCCGGATCTTTGGCCATTTCCAGAAGCAGGTCCCGGTAGTTACTCAAGCCGTACTTCCGGAACTTGACGATCATGTCCATTACATCGTCGTAATGGTCCACTTTTGAGACGCCGGTGGCGAAGACTTGATGCCAGAACAGGGCCATCTTCTCTTCGAGGGGCCGCTTGGTGTTGAGCAAGTCGCGCATCCATTCGGCTGCGCCCATACCAGGCAGAGTACCCGGACGCCAGGTCCAGGGATGATACCGCATCATTTCAATGCGGTCGGTCGGTTCCTGGGCTTCGGGATTCAGAAGTTCTTCTACTGTTTCCTCGTAGCCTTTGGCCGCGCGGGCCTCCAGTTCGTCTCTGGAGGCGCCGAAACCGGCCCGGCGCATCAGGTGGGCCATCAGTGCTAGATCGTTATTACCCATTGTTTCTAGGCTCCTTTAAGAAGATGGGATTTTGGTCGTTAAACATCGGCCTCGGTAAACAAGACCGGAGCTTCACAAATATTAGCTACCTGCACCTATCTTTGTCAACCGATGCGGGGCCGTGTTCACGGTGACGGCTTTGACCGGAAAACGGCGGACGGATACACTTCGATCGTACCGCCGGACTCGTTGAATCCGGAAAAACGTTAAGCATTATCCCCCGCGGCGCCTTATGCAAGAATTAGATCGGCTTGCCCTGACGTTTCACCGATTTGCCGAACTGGAATGTCCGGGGATGTCATCCCTTTACGAAAGTCTGTGCCATAGCCTGGCCGAAGAGCAGGACTTGTTGGCTTTAGCGGCTAATGCGCGTTCGGGCCAACCGGCGCCGAACCTGTTCATGGCCGCGGTTCATTGGCTGTTGACGAAGGGCGCACAACATACGGTGACGGAATACTATCCAGACATTAGCCCGGAGATGACAACTCATGGAGACCCGTACCCGATCTTCCGGTCTTTTTGCCTGGAACACGGCGACGAAATCGTCGACCTGATAAGTACCCGTCTGGTGCAGACCAACGTGGTGCGGCGCTGCGCGGTGCTTTTGCCTGCCTTTGCCGTAGCCATGGGCCGGGACGCGGGCCAGCCTCTTTCTCTGGTGGAAATTGGAGCCAGCGCCGGATTGAACCTGCTATGGGACCGGTATTCGTATACCTATAGCGATGCGCAGCGGTGGGGCGACCCTGATCACCCGGTCCAACTGTCGTCCATTATCCGCGGAGACCTGCGCCCTCCGTTGCCCGATTCTATCCCCAAGGTTGTCTTTCGAGTTGGACTGGACCTTAGTCCGGTGGATATTAGTGACCCGGATGCGGTCGATTGGCTGCGGGCTTTGGTCTGGCCGGAGCGGGTCGACGAAGCCCAGATGCTGGAGGACGCATTGGAAATGGCTAAGGACGACCCACCTCGATTATTGGCCGGCGATGCCCTGGAGTTGCTGCCCGAGGTATTAGAATCGATTCCGTTAGATTCGACACTGTGCTTGTACCACTCTAATACGTTGAACTAATTTCCTCGGGAGGCCCGAGAAAGATTTCTCGAAATGGTCGAAGAGCACGGTTCAGTCCGTGACCTAAGCCTGATTTCAGTCGAAGGCCGGGCGGGCGGGCACCACTGCGCCGTTGAGTTGACTCAGTACCAAAACGGCCTCAAGACGACCCGGCGCCTGGCGGACAACGGCAGCCATGGGAATTGGATCCAGTGGCTTGAGAAAGATGAACCGCAGACGGGTTCTAAATATTGACTCAAGGCAGTTCCTAGGTCCGAGAATCAAAGTATAATTTGTATCGCGGATAAATGTGGGCTGGAGCCAGATGGCTAAGGAATTATATGTACCCTCCCCTCTTAATTTCCAAGCGGACAATCATGATTCTAGCCGTGTGCCTGATATCTATCGCTGCGTCTTCTTGTGACGGTGACCCCGGCCAAGCGGCAAGTCGGGCACCGCGGTTTCAGCGGGTATCTTCGGCGACAACAATGCCCTTAACGCCCGTTGCCACCCCCGACATCAGCGCAATGATAAGTGCGGCGTTTGCCGCCAATACGCAGCCGCAAGGCCAAGCTCCGGTCGTTCCTGCCACGGCCACCTATTCGATCATTCAAACAAACATCGTCACCGGTATCAGGAAGAGTATCGATGTACGCCTAGACGAGGAAGTAACCGAAGATGCACTCCGAGCCATCGCCCTTGAGTTGAAGTCGGGCGATTCGCGGCACTACGAACGTACCTTCATCGTGTATTACTTGCCAGGGATGCCGGTGGGCGCCGGAGGTTGGGCTACCACTCATTTCGACCCGGCCCTTGAGGTGCGCATCCTTGGCCTCGCCAGGCAAGAAGAACGAGCCGACGCCGGTGGGCCTCTCGTCTCCACTCGTGAAAACATCGGTACGTGGTTGGACGATGTCACCGGTAACCAGATCGTGATGTACAGTGAGGACGGCAAATCGTACGTGGAACAATATTTCAAAGATGGGAGTTTCTTGAAGGACGAATTGGTTGAGAAGCCGTCGCCTTCAGGTCAACGGTTAGAATCGAAAAGTGGATCCGAATTAGGCCGCCACTGGGTTGTCGACTCTTTCGGCGACCTACAGATCCGGGACACCGTTGGTCTTATCTCGACCGCAAAGCGAATCAAGTGAACGGCGGCAGTCAGCCACGTGGACCTTAAGGTAACGTACAGAGTTAAAACTCACCACGGAGGGCACAGAGACTACGGAGAGGTTTGCCCTGCTACCAAAAAACCCGCGTACTCCGCGGCGACGATTAACAGCTCTTCTTAGCCAGCCCCGTCTCCTCGCAAAAGATCAGCTATATGGCGGATGTCTGGTAGTTGTTCCAGTTCGCTTAGTCCGGCCACGAGTTCTTGGGTGTCGTCCGTGGTTAGAATAGTTGACGCGCAATCACGGAACTTGTCGATAATTTCGTCCATGGTCACCCCCCGTAGAGCGCCTTCTCTGATCCGGTCAACTCTCTCGGTCAACACCGTCCCGTCTTTCAAGTGCACGGCCACCTGGTTGTAGGCCTCGACCCAGCTCGGCTGCCCTTGGAAATCGGCCGAGCGGCGCATGGTGATCTTGGGTATGAGGTCCTGGGCCTCGGGACGCAACACCTGTTGGTCGGTGAACGCGTCCATGCCAACCTTATTGTCCAGAACGGCCGCGGCCAGACAGTACTGCATGCTGAACTTCCCTTCCAAGGCTGATCGCGGCCGGTCGTGGATCAGGGAGCGGGGAGGGTCGAAGTCCACAAGCACGTCGATCTTCTCGATGTTGGCGGCATTCAACGGCGAACGGTCCAAGATTCGGGCGGTGGCGTCCAACGCCAGGTGGGCGCTGCCGCAACATGGGTACTTTTTGATCTCGATGCCCGATTCGACCAGATAACAGGTTTTGCCAAGATTCTCTGATATCCGGTCCGCTTCGTATCCTGCTCCCCCGGAAAAGGCGTGCAAGAAGCCGAACCGTCCCTCGATGGCATCCAGGCTGGCGGTAAATCCGGCGGCTACCAACTGGGCGGCGGT
The DNA here is from genome assembly GCA_002401285.1 of SAR202 cluster bacterium. Next base: position 29,729 of record NVSQ01000011.1, on the reverse strand, counting down.
GACTCCGGTACGGCAAGCGGCCCCGGCGTGGAACGGCTTGGTCATGGTGCCGAAGTTTTGCCGGAGACCGGCGGCCTGGGACGCGGCCAGGGAGATGGCCATGGCGGTCTGATCCCGGTCCAGCTTCAAGATGCGGGAGGCGGCAACCGCCGCGCCCAACGCTCCCACGGGTCCCGTGGGATGCCAACCCAGTTCATCGTAATATTCCGGGCTCATGGCCTCACCGATGCTGCAGGCCACTTCAAAGCCCAGCATATAGGCCATCAGCATTTCCAGTCCCGTGGCTCCTTGGGATTCAGCCAAAGCCAGAGCCGGCGGCATAAGCACGGCGGTGGGGTGACCCTTGAGAGCACGGGTAATGTCGTCGTAATCCAGGGCGTGGGAAATGGCTCCGTTGACTTGGGCCGCGTCAGCCGCGGTTGTCTTGAAGCCCCGTCCGATAACGCTGGCCGACGCCCCGCCCCCGTTGGCCTGGACGAATTCCGACAATATGTCCGCCAATGGCTCGCGGCTACCCGCCAAGGCGCAACCCAGGCAATCCATGATCGCGCCCTTGGCCGCCTGGATCCCATCGGGCGGGAAATCCTCCAATTGGGTGGATACTACATAGTCGGCGATTCTACGGGTGATCTCCAAAGAAAGCCTCCTATTTCGATAACGGATCCCTTTTCACTTCCGACTATTTGGCTGGGTCCTAGCCGTGGGTCGGACGGGAATCATCTCGCCAATCTGAATGCGAGCCAGGAAGGATCCTAATCAGCTTGCAGCACGTATTGGCCCGAAATCCGGATAACGACTGACTCAACTCATTTGTTTGTGAATCGGGCCGTACAAGTCCTCGTGGAGTGCCCGTGCTTCGTCCCTTAGTATATTCGCCGCTTCGATTTCTTCGCTATGGACTGCTGATTGGCTGCGCCAGAGCCACGCGTAGAACTCTGAAAGTTGGTTAAAATATACTTTGATGAACTCTTCAAGTGTAATTCCGTGGTCCCCACCTTCAATGCTACGTCGGGCTTGAGAACTCCAGCCGTCCCACTTGAGCAAATCATCCTTGCTCAACTGGAACTTCGAACCAACTAGCTCGCCTCCTCTCCCTTGAAGGACAAAGCTGATCGGTGGCAGACCCACATGGAGAGTATAAATTCTGAGTCCCTGCGCTATCCAGTGCTCAGGACGACCAAGAATCAGGCTCTGCAGTTGGGCAGCGATCTCTTCATTGAAGACTTCGAAGACTTCGCCACTTTAGAGGTGTTTGCGATGACGCCTCACATGGTCCACTAAGCTGAAAGCAGCGGCAAGGAAGTTTTGCAGTCTGGTGACCACTACGTCCATGGCCTCATGACGTACATCGCGAGACTGTTGCGGCCAGAGTCGGGGTATTTCCTTCTCGTCTTGGAACGCGAGTATCGCGTTGATAAGTTCATCGTAGTTGCGCTTCACAACCCCGAAGCTACGTTGAACCCCCTCAATCTCGTTTAATACTGTTTGTCCTGAGGACGCCTGTATGGCCTTGATTAGGCCCATTAGTTCAGAAAACCTCGTGTCAGCCACCCGTCGCTCCATAATACCGATTTGCATCTGGGCTTAGGACTATTGCCACTCGTATATATTACGCCGGATTTTCCAATTTGCAGCGTCGACCAAATACCAAGTCCGCTTGTCCACTATACCGGTTCGGGAGTGGATAATCCTATGGGAAACGCCTTTCATCTCGGTTGATATCCGGCCCGATATTGTGTCCAACTCCTCGGTATGTCGCCCTAACCTGTGGATAATCTTGGCGGTCCGGTGGATAAAATACGCCGTATCCGGCTTGACACACAGATGGGCGTCATTAGCTTTTGAGATCGGCCATTTACCGGCCAAAACTACTGCGGTCGGAAAAGGTTATATACTGAGGCATCCGTCGCCCGTCATGCCCTAGTAATCTTTGGTCCCGCTTTTTTCTTCTGGCACGAGACCCTCGTTTACAGCCACCCGCTGTGCTGGCGTGCACTTTGAGAGTAGGTCACTAAAGATGAAATGGTGGCCGGCATTAATATGCGAAGGCGTGATGGATCCGCTAGCCGCGGCCTAGTCAAGATTCGGATTAAATGAAAAATATTGGTTGAATTAAATCCAAAGACTCTATGGGGCCGCCGTAACAATGTCTTCTATGGTTGGTGGATCGTCGTCGTCAGCGCGATTATCGACGCGTTGAAGCACGGTACCTTCAATCGGGGCTTTACCTTGTACGTTCTCCCCTTGCGGCAAGAACTGGGCATCGGTGTGGCCGCCATCTCTGTCGCCGACATGTTGGGACGCATGGTGGCGGGTATCCTGGGCCCACTGGCCGGGTACGCCACCGACCGCTTGGGCGCGAAGACCATGCTGATATTTGGCGGCGTCGCGTCGGGCGTGGGTTTCATCCTGCTGACGTTAACCAAAAGCTATGGGTATTTCCTGTTGGTTTTCGTGGGGCTGCTTTCCCTGGGCTTCCGGGCCGGCTACAACAACGCGACAGTTCCCGCTTTGAACCAGTGGTTTCGTAGAAGACGAAGTCTGGCAATGTCTACCGCCTCCACCGGCACCGGGCTGGGCGGATTTCTGGTGACGCCGCTGATGGGATTGCTGGTGCTCACCGTAGGATGGCGTACGGCGGCTCTGGTGTCGGGCATCGGAATCATCGCTATCGTTATTCCCTTGTCTCTGCTGGTGAGGCGTACCCCTGAGAGCATGGGCTTGCTACCGGATGGGGACCCGGCGCCGGACGCTGTGGTTCCCGGCCAAACGGGATCGGGGCTGCATGGCGGGCGAGGAAGGGGAGCCCATGAAGCGTCGAGAGTCGCCGCGCCGTTACGGCAGATGGCTAGGGACCCCGACTTTACCGCTAAGGAAGCCTTATCCACCGTCTCCTTTTGGCTTGTCGTATTGGCCGTGGGTTTGCGTAACACCGTCCATTCGGGAATGTCATTTCTACTGGCTCCGGTGATGGTCTGGTTCCTGGAGGGCGAGATTGCTCGCGGAGAGGTTGGTCTCTCCAGCGCTGCCCTCGCCGCCCTCTTTATCGGAGGATTGTCCCTGGGCACCATGATATTCAACCCTGTGGTGGGGTGGATGGGAGATAAATGGTCCAAGGAGAAGCTTAGCTCGGTTGCGATGGCAACTGGCGTGGTGGCCCTATTATCGATCTTGAACCAGAGCGGCCACATTTGGCAGTTGGCAATATTTGTCGTTTTGCTGGCTTTCTCGGAAAGCGCAAATCCGCTGGCTTGGGCCATAATGGGGGACTACTTTGGACGGAGGAGCTACGCCACTCTTCGGGGATGGCAACATCTACCCGACCAGTTGATGTCCATGAGCACTCCGGTGTGGATGGGCTGGATCTTCGACCATAACGAGTCTGGATATTTTTGGGCGCTGATACCTTTGGCGGTTATCTACGGGCTGGCGGCCGCCTGCTACCTAATCATCCCCCTCCCCCGTCCGCCTGCTCGCCTTCGCCGCCGGAGGTCCGGGCAAGCTTAAGGATCAGCCTGATTCCTAGGGTACAATGGCTAGGCTGTTGAGCCGGCCGACCTGAAACACCGATTACCCATTAAACAGACCACCAACTGAGGCCCAGGTCTGCGAGTTTCTGCAACGGCCACTGCTGATAACTAATATGTAGGGTCACGTCACCCGCGGCCGATATAGGGCATCTTCGTTGCCATGACGGTCATGAACTGTACGTTGGCGTCCAAGGGCAGGCTTGACATGAAGACCACTGCGCGGGCAACGTCGTACGGATCCATGGTCGGCTCGGTGAAGACGGCTCCGTGGGCCTGGGGAAGCCCTGCATTAACGGCCGCCGCCAGCGGCGCAGTTTCAGCGTTGCCAATGTCAATCTGGCCGCAGGCGATATCGTATTTGCGGCCATCCAACGACGTTGACCTGGTAAGGCCAGTTATCCCGTGTTTGGTTGCTGTGTAAGGCGCGGAGTTGGGTCTCGGTACGTGAGCCGAGACGGACCCGTTATTGATGATCCTACCGCCCCTGGGGTCCTGACTCTTCATGATGCGAAATGCTTCCTGGGTACACAGAAACGTTCCAGTCAAGTTGACGTCCACCACGGCTTTCCATTGTTCGTAGGTCGGATCCTCCAATGGTATACCGATCGAAGTGGATCCGGCGTTGTTGAACACGACATCTACCTTTCCGAATCTCTCCTTGGTTGCGGAGAACAGGGCGCGCACGGATGAGGGGTCCGCCACATCAGTGGGCACTGTCAGCGTCCGGGAGGCAGCCGGCCTGGCCTCTGCCGCAGCCTTCTCCAACAACTCGGCCCGGCGTCCAGCCAGAGCAACGGCGTACCCGTCCTCCAGAAAAGCCAAGGCGGTACACTTGCCGATCCCGGTTCCAGCTCCGGTGACAATAGCAACCTTCCCTTGTGCGCTCACGGCTCCTGCCTCCTAGGTTACGGCCCGATCAAATTCGTTTGACTGATTCTACCCATCGCCCTAGCTGGCGATGCAACAAAGCTCAGAAGAGATTCCGCGAGTAACTGTTAGCCTTGTTGCCCAACCTGTTCAATGGCCCGAGCGAACCCGTCCATCGCCCCCTCCAGCACCCGGTCCTCAAGACAGTAGGAGATGCGGAAGTATCCCGGCGTTCCGAATCCCCGGCCCGGTACCGTCAACACCAACCGCTCCTGCAACGTGTCCACGAAGGCGGCGTCGTCCTCTATCGGCGACTTTGGGAACAAGTAGAAAGCTCCCTGGGGTTTGACCACCGAGTAACCCATGCCGGTGAGCCGGGTGTAGAGAAAGTCCCGCTTTTGCTGATATTCGGCGATGTCCACGCTGACCCCTTGAAGCGCCCGGACAATGTGTTGCATCAAGGCTGGGGCGTTCACGAACCCTAGGGTGCGGTTACAGAAGGTCAGACCGTTGGACAACTCCTCCCGATGGGGATAGGCGGGGTTGACCGCCATGTAACCGATGCGTTCGCCGGGTAGGGCTAGGTCCTTGGCATGGGAGTTGACCACGATGGTGTTCTCGTAGTGGGGAAACACCTGAGGGTAGCTCAAGCCGTCGTAGATTATTCGCCGGTACGGTTCGTCGCTGATGATGAATATCTCCGAACCGTGTTCCCGCTGCTTACGGTTCAGCAATTCGCCCAACGTCCGCAGGCAGTCGGCGGAGTAGATGACCCCTGATGGATTGTTGGGCGAGTTGATGATTATCGCCCTGGTCTTGGGTGTGATCGCGGCTTCAATAGCGGCCATGTCCGGTTGGAAATCCTCGCCGGTGGCCACCACCACCGCGACGCCGGAGTGGTTGTCCACGTAGTACCCATACTCGACGAAGTAGGGAGAGAGGAGGATGACCTCTTCACCGGGGTTGAGGATGGTCTTTAGCACCACGTTTATCGCCGCCGCCGCCCCGCAGGTCATGACGATGTCGCCGGCGGAGAAGGGAATGCCGGTCTCAGATTTCAGGCCGTCGGCCACCGCTTGCCGGGTTTCCAGGTAGCCGTTGTTGGGCATATAGCGGTGCATACCCTTGACCGGGTTCTCGGCCAGACGGCGTAGCTCCCGGCGGAACTCCTCCGGCGGCTCCACAACCGGGTTGCCCAGGGACAGGTCGAATACGTTGTCCTCGCCGTGCTGCGCCTTCAAGGTGATGCCCGCCTCAAACATCCGGCGGATCCACCCGCCCTGATCCATGAATCCCCGTACTTTGTCAGAAACCGGCATGGCTAATCTCCCTAGATCTGGATAGGTTCTAGCTCCGCCTCCACCATCCGAAACCCCATCCCTTTCCCAAACTGATAAGCCAGGCTGTRKYKGSYYMKKSCSRKSWSSMSGTSYWSGYCTMWMWSSNCSGCSAYGGASGWNTWCGSSKSGRTCGGCGATGCCACAGGGGACGATGTGGCTGTAGTAGGACAGGTCGGTGGTGACGTTGATGGCGAAGCCGTGGTAGGCGACACCTCGGCTGATCTTGACTCCGATGGCGGCGATCTTTGCGCCATCCACCCAAACGCCGGTGATTCCGTCGATCGTTTCGGCGGTTATCTTGAAGTCGGCAAGTGAATCGACGATGATTCGCTCCAGGGTGCGGACGTACTTTACCGGCCCGCCCCACTCTCGCAGGTCCACCACCGGGTAGGCCACCAGTTGGCCGGGGCCATGGAAGGTCACTTGCCCTCCCCGGTCCGCCTCGTAAACCCCGATCCCCTTTTGGCGCAGCTCTTCGTCGCTTAACAGAATATGTTCAGGCTTGCTCAGGCGGCCCTTGGTGTAAACCGGGGAATGCTCCAATAGCAGCAACGTGTTGGGCTGTGYGCCGTCGTGGACCTTGGCCGCCAGTTCCACCTGCAGCTCCCAGGCGCGGTGATACTCCACGGTTCCCAACCGGATTATCTGGCATGGGCTGGGAGTGGGCACGGGAGGCGGCTCAGTAGAGAGGAGTGTCGGGTCCCATAGACTCCAGGCGGGACTTGACCGCCTGCAAGAATGCGCCCGATTCCGCTCCGTCGTTGATGCGGTGGTCGAAGGCCATGCAGATGTTCAKCATGGACCGAATGGCGATGGCGTCGTCTCGCACCAYCGCCCGTTTCTGAATGGCCTCGGTGGTCAGGATCGCCGCTTGGGGATGGTTGATGATGGGATAGGAGATGATGGACCCCAACGCGCCGGTGTTATTCAAAGTGAAGGTCCCGCCCTGTACGTCTTCGATGGTGAGTCTGTTCTGCCTTGCCCGCTGGGTTAGGTCCCGCAAGGCTGTTGCCAGTCCAGCGATGCTCAACCGGTCGGCGTCGTGAATCACCGGGACGACCAATCCTTGGGGGGCGGCCACGGCGATTCCCACGTTGATCCKGCGCTTCAGGGTGATCTTATCGCCGCCCCAACTGGCGTTGAGCGTAGGATGTTCTTTCAGCGACTCCGCCAACGCCTTTATGGCGAAGGGCATATAGGTAAGGTCCACTCCCTCCCTTTGCTCGAAGGCCGTTCTGACCTGGGCGCGTAGGGCGACCAATCCGGTTACGTCCACCTCGATCGTGCTCCATGCATGGGGGATCTGGCTCACGCTACGGACCATGGCATCGGCAATCATCCGGCGCACCGGAGTTAAGGGTACATGTTGCTCGTCGGCGCYGGCTTCCGGCTGTGGCGGCGGTKTCACTTGTGTCGGAGTTCCGGCGGGCGATTCTTTGGCTTCAACGTACCGTATCAAGTCGTCGCGGGTTATACGGCCGCCAAGTCCGGTGCCGCTGACCTGGGCCAGGTCCACACCGTGTTCCCGGGCCAAACKGCGCACCGCGGGAGAGGGCCGGCTGGCTCCGCCGGGGGCCTCCGGCGTTGACTGGTCAGTTGGAGGAGGCGCTTGTTGTTGTGCCTGGACCGGAGCCGGGCTCTCTAGCTCGGCCTCGACTCCGCCTCCGGTGGGGCCCACGGGGTTGATGTTCTTGACGAGATAACCSGTTGTGCCGACGGGWGCAGGTTGCTYGGCCGCTGCYGGAGCCGGGGTSGGWTCTGCTGCCGGCGCAAGGGCTGCTCCATCGGAGCCGTCGGCAGTTTCGAGTTCGGCTATAGGGGCTCCCATGGGCACCGTTTCTCCTTCTTGAGCCAGGATCTTTAGGAGAGAGCCGTCGATMGGGGAAGGKACTTCCATGGTTACTTTGTCGGTTATCACCTCGACCAGAGGCTCGAACCGCATCAGCTTGTCGCCGGGCTGTTTTAGCCACTTGCCGATGGTGCCTTCCACCACCGACTCGCCAACATGAGGGAGTTCAAGGATCATAGCCAATGTTTCATCACCTACCGCTAATACGCTGCCTGTTTACGCAGAGCCTGAACTATTTTGTCGGTATTGGGCATGTATTCGTCTTCGAGGGTTTGGGCGAAGGGCATGGTAGGTACGTCGGGRCCACAGAGCCGTTTGACGGGTCCGTCCAGATACTCGAAAGCTTCGTCGGCAACCAGTGCGGCGATCTCAGCCCCGACCCCACCGGTGACGTTGTCTTCATGAACGATGAGTAGCTTGCCGGTCTTCTTGACCGAGTTTAGCACCGTTTCTTTATCCAACGGCCTAAGGGTACGGAGGTCCACTACCTCCACGTCTATGCCTTCGCCGGACACCGCYTCCGCCGCTTCCAGGCAATAATGAAGCATCAAGCCGTAGGAAACTATTGTGATATGTTCSCCTGCGCGTTTGACGTCGGCCTTTCCGATGGGGATGGTGTATTCTCCYTCCGGTAGTTCTCCACGGACCAGGCGGTAGGTTTTCTTGTGCTCCAAGAAGACCACAGGGCTATTGTCGCGGATGGCCGACTTGAGAAGCCCTTTAATGTCGTAGGGTGTCGCCGGGGCGATGACCTTGAGCCCGGGAGTGTGGAAAAAGATGCTTTCCACGTTTTGGGAGTGAAACAGGCCGCCTCTTATACCGCCGCCGTAAGGCACTCGGATGACCAAGGGTACTTGAAGGACGCCGTTGCTCCCGTAGCAGGCTCGCGCTGTTTCACCGATGAGTTGGTTCATGGCGGGCCAGATGAARTCRGMRAACTGGACTTCGGGGATSGGRCGCATACCCCGGAATGCGGCCCCAAGAGCTATCCCCATGATGGACGCTTCGGCCAAGGGGGTATCGATGACCCTAGATTCGCCGAACTCATCTATGAGGCCCTGAGTGGCTAAGAATACACCACCGCGCTTCCCCACGTCCTCGCCCATGACGAACACTTTGGGGTCCCGCTGCATCTCTTCGCGCAGGGCTTCTCGAACCGCCTCAATGACGTTCTTGACTGCCACTTCTCCCCTCTACTCGCTGTAAACCCGATCCCACATGGTWGAGGGATCCGGGAGATTGGCGGCATCGGCGGCATCGGTGGCTTGGTTGATCGCTTTCAGTGCTTCGGCTTTAATTTCGTCTGACTTTTCCGGAGTGATGATGCCTCTGGCTATCAGTTCGGCTCCGAAGTTGGAAACCGGGTCTCGCTCGTGAGCTGCGTCCAACTCTTCCTGGGTCCGGTATCKGAGATGGTCGTCATCGGTTGTGTGGGGCATCAACCGCTCCACCTGCATCTCTAGAAGCACCGGTCCTTGAGTTCGAGCGTGGGTAATGGCTTCCCGGGTAGCCTCGTAACACCGGATAAGGTCCATTCCGTCCACGGTGAATCCTGGAAAACCGTAGCCCTGAGCCCGGGACGCCAGATCGTCGGTTGCCATTTGGCGGTGCTGTGGGACCGAGATGGCGTAATGATTGTTTTCGCAGATAAATATAACCGGCACCCGGTGGACCCCGGCGWAATTCATCGCCTCGTGGGCTTCGCCTTGGCTGGACGCCCCGTCGCCGAAGTAGGTCAACACCACGGTGTCGTCATCCTGCATCCGGCACGCCAAGGCGTATCCTACCGCCTGGGTTAGACCGGCTCCCACCACGTTGGAGATCTGAATGATGTTGTGCTCCAGGTCGGCGCCTTGCATCGGGAACTGGCGGGCGTTGCTGTAGGGCTCACCCTCCTTGCCCATGAAAGAAAGCATCACTTGGGTGGGCGTGAGACCCGCGGCCATCTTCAGACCCAGATCGCGATAATAGGGGAACAAGAAACAGCGGCCATCCTTCTGAGCWGCCAGCAGACTRCCCAATTGGGCGGCCTCGTGSCCCTGGCAAGAGGCGGCGATGGGCACTTTGCCCTGCCGGTTCAAGGCCCAGATGCGCTCGTCCATCGTTCGAACCAAGATCATCTGTGTGTAGGACTCCACCAGGTCACTGGTGGCTAACCCTTCCGGCAAGCCTTCAATGGGCTCGGCAATAGMTACCTGGGCGTCGCCGGACCCTTTGGGGCGAGTAATTTTCTTGCGGGGCATGAAATTCCTCTTGGACGRATCTCTATCCGGACAAAGTTATTGATCGAAGAAACTACAAATCATAAGGGGGACGTTTGGACGCCCCCTCTATTTCCCTATACGCTTTATTGGATGCTCCGCAGGGCCAACCGGGTGATTTCATGATGGAGCGTGGTGTTCAGGCGATTAGCTCATGTACATTGCAACGGTGATGCGTGCGCTGGTYCAATTATATATGCCGGGGCCAGGCTCCGCAAATTTGGACCCATGGGTACTCAACGGTTTTCGACGCGCCAGATATAGAACTGCTGTTGGGCGTAGTCCGAGACTGGAAATTGACCCCCATATTGATACATTTCCGCATTGACATAAYCTTGAAAGGTTGCTAATTTGCCTGCCATGGGCGTGATGAAAGTGATGGGACCGGGTCACAGGGCACGAATTTATCTGACATGTTGCCAGACCCAGTGTATTGAATAAACGCCGCTCCGGATCCTCCAGACCGAGGCTATGACTAGAGGCGAACCGCAGGGTGCTTCGCATGTCATCCAKGRCCTAGGCTGAGGACACCTACCCCGGACGACTGGGGAACGAGGCGGCTACCTATTCCGGCTAAGCCTAGRCGGGTCCAGCGCTACCATCGGGTTTGTTGTGTGTCAGTTGGGACTACTGTGTGTGATTTTGGAGCATTTGGGCCATGAATGAACAATCGACCAGAGAGATCTGGAAGGCGGTATTAGGAGAACTTCAGCTGCAATTACCCCGACCTGCTTTCGAAACATGGCTGAAGAATACCGACGGAGTTTCCTACGACGAGCATCAGTTCGTTGTGGAAGCGCCAACCCCTTTTGCCGTGGCGTGGCTGGAAAGGCGTATGTATAACGCCATCCAGAAAACGGTGGAGAAGGTGACCGAGCGGCCTCTGGACGTGGTTTTCAGAGTTAGGCAAGGGCATGAAGCGGAGAATGGATCGGTGACTTTGACCGGCCAAACTTTGGAGCTTGAATCGGGCGGACCTGGATCGGGCGAAAATGATACGGCCGTGAAATCTCCGGCACAGCCTGTGGCCGCCTTTAATCCCAAGTACACGTTCGATTCCTTCGTGGTCGGGCCGTCGAACCAATTGGCCTATAGCGCCGCTCGAGCGGTAGCCGATGCTCCCGGGAAGAGCTACAACCCGCTGTTCATATATTCCGGCGTGGGGCTGGGCAAGACCCATCTGCTTCATGCCATTGGGCATGCCGCAGCCTCTAGGGGATTGGCCGTACGGTATGTAACTTCGGAGCAGTTCACCAATGACTTCATCACATCTATCGCTAACCGGACCACCGAGGCGTTCCGCCAGCGGTACCGTAGCGTAGAGGTGCTCTTGCTGGATGACGTTCAGTTCATGAGCGGCAAGGAGCAGACCCACGAGAGCTTCTTCCACACATTCAATGACTTGCACAATTCGGGGCATCAGATTGTCATAACGTCGGACCGGCCGCCCAAGGCCTTGGCCTTGCTCCAAGACCGTCTGCGGTCTCGTTTCGAGTGGGGATTGCTTGCCGATATCCAACCTCCGGACCTGGAAACCCGTATGGCTATCCTGCTATCCAAAGCCAARAACCTGGGAGTTCGCGTCGGTGAAAGTGTCATCGAATTGATCGCCAAGCGCGTGCACAATAACGTGCGGGAGTTGGAAGGGAGCTTGAACCGCATGGTCGCCCAGGCCGAACTGATGAGCGAATCGATCACCGTCCAGTCGGCCTCCCGTATCCTGGAGGAACTAACTGCGGATACCGAACGTCATGCCATCGACCCTGAGCGCATCCTGGAGGCGGTTTCGAACCACTTTAGGGTGGGAACCGACTCCCTGTTGGCGCGGGGCCGCACCCAAAAGATCGCCCACGCCCGGCAGGTGGCGATGTATCTGCTGATCAATGAGTTGGAGATGACGCCGACTCAGGTGGGGCGGTTGCTGGGAGGCCGGGACCACGCCACCGTGATTCACGGTGCCGGGAAGATTAACGGCGAGATCAACGAAGATACTCACTTGCGGCGGGACGTGCTTTCCATCAAGGAAGCGATTTTCGCCTAAAGTCATTTGAGTTTTCCAAAAGGCAGCATTACCAACCCCGTTCTTGGGTAGCCTGTCGAACCATTCTTCGGTGGAAGGACCCTTAGACAAGTCCAGGGCGAACGTGAGACGTTAATGGCCGTCGCCTAGGCTGGTCCTAATGTGTTGATAACTGCCGGAATTTGGTGGATAACTTTCATATGTGGTGCATAACCTTGCTTTCTGGCCGGCTGGCCTAAGCCCGGATAAGCCGCTCGCATCTGGTATCACATACTGTCCGCCACCCTTTATTCTCACCCATCGCCTCTTTTGTCGTACAATGTGTCCGGCGGAGCGCGGTCTGTGTCCCTAAAGCTGGACGATAAATGGAATGCCGCGAYACCGSATATCTTCTCACGCTATGCGATAAGGGCCTGAAATCCTTCGGTTAKTTGGTTTGATAATTGCTACTTGATTCATGAAAACCTACGTTATCGTTAAAACCCACGAACTGGCGCTGAAGGGTAATAACCGCCCGTGGTTTATGCGCCGGCTGGTAAACAACTTGCGGGTGGCGACCAAGGGGACGGGAGTTGAGAGGGTTTGGCAGGGGCATATGTTTGTGGGGCTTACCCTTTCCGATGAGGACGCTTGGCCCGAGGTCAGGGATAGGGTACAGGACTGTTTCGGCGTCGCCAAGTTTTTCAAGAGCTATACCGCCCCACCGGACTTGGATGAAGTGAAGGCGGTCCTGCCGGGTCTGCTAGAAGGCAGGACGTTCGACTCATTCCGCATCACCGCTAATCGGGCCGACAAGCGGTTCCCGGTCAAGTCGGACCAGATCAACCGGGACATGGGCGCGTATGTGAAAGACTTGACCGGCGCCAGAGTAGACCTGACCCATCCCGACCTTCATATCCACCTGGACGTACAGTCCAAAGAGATACTGATCTACTTTGATGAAATCAAGGGGTACGGCGGACTGCCGGTGGGCGTAAGCGGGCTGGTCACCGCCATGCTTTCCGGTGGTATCGACTCCCCGGTGGCGGCCTGGCAATTGATGAAGCGAGGCTGCACGGTGCAATTTGTTCACTTCCATAGCTACCCGCTGGTTGACATGTCATCTATCGAAAAGGTGGTGGACCTGACCCAGTACCTGACCAAATTCCAGTACGGATCGGTGCTGCATCTGGTGCCCCTGGGCGATATTCAGAAGCAGATCATTCTGTCTACGCCGCCGGCTTACCGTGTGATATTTTACCGGCGCTTCATGATGCGGGTAACCGAGGAAATTGCGCGCCGCCGGAAGTCAAAAGCCATCGTCACTGGGGAGAGTTGCGGCCAGGTGGCCTCTCAGACCCTGGAAAACATCGCCACCATTGACGCGGTGGTAAACATGCCTGTGCTGCGGCCGTTGATCGGCTTCAACAAAGAGGAAATCATCGACGTCGCCCGTGCCTTGGGTACCTTTACCACGTCCATCCTGCCGGATCAAGACTGTTGCTCACTATTTGTGCCGAAGCATCCGGAAACCCGGTCAGACTTGGAGACGGTGCTCAAGCTTGAATCCGTGTTGCCGGTGGACGACCTCGTCGCCATGGCCTTGGACAAAACCGAGGTCMGGGAATTTTCATCGCCYGTAGAGGAACCGCTGCYGGCCTAAACAGCCCAGCCAGTTGAGGTTGGAGTGGCATCTGATAAGTTYCCGGCMGYGGCTTCAGYAACCWMSTCTTCACTGCCCCCAGTCTCGCCGGCGGCCAGGAAGCGGCTTTTGGGTGATTTACTGCGGGGAGTCTCCCGTAGCTTTTATCTCACCCTAAGGGTGCTGCCTGGAGATCTGCGAATCCCCATCGGACTGGCTTATCTGCTGGCCAGGGCGGCCGACACCATCGCCGATACCCGGCTTCTGCCATCCGAAGACCGCCTGAGTTACCTGTTGGAGTTTCGGGCACAGGTTGAAGGCCCGGCTGACACCGAAACCCTAGCCCGCATCGGCTTGCTAYACACCGAGAACCAGGCTTTGTCCCAGGAATTGGTGCTCCTTTCGTCCTTGCCGGTGATATTCTCGTTCTTGGAGACGGCTGGAGAAGAAGACCGCGCCCTCATCCGSTCTGTTGTGGTCAACCTGACTAAAGGAATGGARGCCGACCTCACCACGTTTCCAGCGGAGGATTCCGGGCACATCGCCGCCCTTCCCGATGCCGCTGCTCTGGACGGCTATACCTATCAAGTGGCCGGCTGCGTCGGAGAGTTCTGGACGGCGATCACCATGGCGCACACCCCASGSYTTNNTARTKRRSAKGNGSCWYGTATGGGAGAGATGGGGGTAAGGTTCGGCAAAGCGCTCCAGATGACCAACGTCCTCCGGGACGTCCCCAAAGACCTGCGCCTTGGCCGCTGCTACTTTCCCCAAGACCGATTGACGGCGTGTGGCCTCACTCCTGACGCCTTGCTGGACTCCCTTAAGGGCGGAGCAGCCCGGCCTTTGCTGGTAGACGGAATCCAGATAGCTTTGGGTCACTTTGAAGCAGCGGAAGAATACTTGCTGGCCATACCCCGCCGTCATCTGCGCCTGAGATTGGCGGCTCTCTGGCCGGTGCTCATCGGCCTGGCGACCCTAGCRGAATTGGCCCTAAACCGTGATTGGCTCGATCCCAACCAACCGTCCAAAGTAAGCCGGTCATGGGTCTACGGCATGATGACCCGGTCCCTGCCGGCGGCCTCGTCGAACAATCTGTTGCGGGCTTGGATAGGGCGGCTGCGGCGCCGGGTTGAACAAGCCCTATAACCGCTCGGACATTGGCCGCGTTCAAACCTATTTTTCAGCCTCTTCGCGTTCTTGACCCTCGCCTAGAATCATGTACCATGAGCGACGACGCCAACGTGCTCAACCGAGGCTGACCGCTGATTGCTGAAAGCTGATCGCTGGAGAAACAACCATGCCAAGCTATGTTCGGGTCTATACCGGAGACGACGGGAAGTCGCACATTGAAGATTTCGATCCACCCTTCGAGCCCTTTGTGGACGTTGAAGGAGCTCACGGGGAAGGCACTCCAATGGAGAAAGCCACGGGAATAACTATCCGGCGCAGCGCTCCCGGTTATTTTCTCGACTACCACACGGCACCCCGGCGGCAGTATACGGTTACCCTGTCCGGAGAGATTGAGATCGCCACCGGAGACGGCACGGTTCGCCGATGCGGACCAGGCGATGTTCTGCTGGCTGAAGACTTGACTGGGGAAGGTCATACCACCCGAGTGGTCGGCCAGGAACCTAGAGTTTATCTGGTGATTCCCTTGGCGGACTGACCCCCCGTCCTTGTCTATGAATCGGATCTAGCCAACTGAGGAGAAATAGTAGCCCATGCCAGAATTGCAGGGAGAGTATCAACCGGCGGTGCCGTCCAGGGTAATATTCGGCCGGGGGAAGGTAGATGGACTGAGGGAGGAGGTAGAGAACCTGGGAGGTAAGCGGGCGCTGCTGCTTTCCGGCAAGTCTGTTGCCGAAAAGACTGACGCCGTCCGCCGGACGGCCGCGGGTTTAGGSGACACTTTAGTTGGRACTTTCTCCGGCCTGACTCAACGGGCTCCCATTGAGGCGACGGTGGAAGTTACTAGGATGGCACTGGAAACCGGCGCCGATACCCTGGTGGGTGTGGGCGGCAGCACCATCTCCGACGCCGCCAGGATGATTGGAGTCATGATGGCTCTGGAAATCACCACCGTTGATCGATTGCGTGAACTGTCTCGGGAGCACGACGGCGTTCTTCCGGCGGACTTGGTGAGCAGTCAGCTACCGTGGCAGGTTTCCATTCCCACCACTCTGTCCGCYGGGGAGTTCAACATGGGCGGKGGCAACATCTTGGACGACCGGGCCGGCCACAAGATCCGGGTACGTCACCCTGGTCTCTACGCCCACCTCATCKTGTTGGACCCGGAGATGACGGTGGGTACCCCCGACTGGTTATGGCTTTCCACCGGAGTGAAGGCGTTGGACCATTGTATCGAGCGGCTTTACACCACGGGGAATCAGCCCGCCATCGACGCTCCCATATTGTCGGCGGCAGAGATGTTGTTTAGCGACCTGGCCCGGTCCGGAGAGTCGCATCACGACTTGGACGCCAGGCTTCGGTGTCTGATGGCGGCATGGATGTCCATGATGGGCGCGCCCAATTTCAATACCGGGCTTAGCCACGCTATCGGACACGTCATCGGGGTCCGGTACGCCGTCGGCCATGGTTACACATCGTGCGTAACTCAGCCATACGTCATGGAGTACAACCGGCCCGTTTCCGCCGCCAAACAAGCTCTCTTGGCCCGTTCGGCCGGCATCGACACTAGAAGTATGAGCGACGAGGCTGCCGCCGAAGCCGCCGCCAGGGCGGTCGACGACCTTATCTTGGGAATGGGGATGCCCCACCGGCTTCGGGAGCTTGAGATACCCAGGGAAGACCTGCCGGCCATAGCCGAGGAAGTCTTGCATGATCGGCCGGCGCWGACCAACGCTATCCCGATGACCAGGGTGGAGCAGGTCATGGAAGTGCTGGAGGCGGCGTTCTGAGTCCGGGGCGATGAGAAATGCCAGTCCCATCGAACCGGTGTCCCTGGACTCCCTCGAGCGCCAGGCTCGACGCCAGTACGATGGAGGCCACTTCCAGGCTGCTATAGATAAGTTTGATGAAGTTGTGACTCGGATGGAAGGGGATCTAGGCCMGGACCACCCGCGGACCCTGGMCAATCGSAACGACCTGGCCMGGGCCTGCCGGGCYGCCGGTAGATTCGACCGCGCGTTGTCGCTGTACCGGCAGCTACTCGATCTGTTKGTGGGGCAACTGGGCCCAGATCATCCGGACACCCTGCGGGGCCGCAGCCGTATAGCCAACACCTACTACGCCGCCGGACGATATCAGGAAGCGATGCGGCTGTTTCAGGATGTWATGGCTCAACGGACAGAGGTGCTGGGGTGGGACCATCCGGATACGCTGCGCAGCCGGAGCAGCCTGGCCAACAGCTATTACGCCGTGGGCTCTTATAAGCGGGYGGTTGATATGCATCAGGAAACATTGGCCGCTCGTCGACGGGTGTTAGGACTTGACGACGAGAGGACTCAGGCGAGCCAAGCCAGGTTAGCCGAGGCRCGGCAGGMGGCCATGGCCGGGGAGGCCGGCCAGACAACCTAGGTGGAGTGGATGTTACTTTTCGCGGCCCATGACCCCGGCGCWAAGAACAACMTCAGACCGGTGTACGAGCATGCGCTGAGTCTGGGGTTTGACGCCCAGTTCATCGATCTGGCAACCTGCCGTGGTTTGRTGGATCAGGACCAGGCCGCAGAGTTTATCAAGAGTATCAGCCTTAAGTCTGTGATTTTAGGCTGCAGCAGCAACCAGGGTGAATGGCCTTTGATCCRAGCCTGCAAAGCCCTTGGGATACACACCGGGATGGTGGTAGACATCGGGACGCTGACCAAGATTGATTCCATGACCCCGGATGATTTCCCCAGCAGGTTCATGGTTTCCAACGACAGTTGTCACCAAGAAGTGTTAGACCTGGGCGCGGACCCGGCCACGGTGACGGTGACCGGCGATTGCCACTTGGAGGTCTTGTCCAATCTCCCACGTCAAGACACCAGCGAACAGGTGCGCAAGGATTATGGATTACCCATGGATGCGTCGGTCGTATCCTTCTTCTGTTTACCCAACACGCAAGACACCATCGATGCTATTGTCTCCTTGGCGGAGTTAYTGCCTACGACCGATATAGACCGTCCGGCGRTCATCGTCCGGCCTCATCCCCGATCACGCCNACCTGGAGGTCCTGGAGTTAGTATGCCAGCCTCATCGCTTTCTGCGCTTCGATGCGGAAGGCCATGTCTCTAACTGGGCGCTGTTGGCAACTTCTGTGTTTTCGATGTCCATGGCTTMAACGGTTAYCCTGGAGAGYTTAGTTCTGGGTACCCCTTCGGCCTTCTTTCAGGTTGGCTGGGATTTCAACGAGCTCAACCACCTTTATCGAAATCTGGTTGACGTGGTGCGGATCCGTACTGAGAATCAGCTAAATGAATTCGTAGCGTCAGCAATCCGGCGTGAAGGTCCGACCTTGATCGGAAACGTGGAGAATCATAAAGGGGCATTGGCGCGGACCTGGCGGGTGGTGGAAGMGTTGATGGMGGCCGAGGCCTGATTYCGTTTGCCGCTTCATTCTGGGCAGATCRATCGGAGGAGTTGAATCGATGAAATACGGATTTACCTTGCCCGGACGAGGACCCTTGGCCACGCCGGAGAACCTGGGCATCATCGCCCGTCACGGCGAAGAACTGGGATTTTTTTGTTTGATGGCCAGCGACCATATCGTTGTTCCCAGGGAGATATCCTCAACCTATCCCTACACTGAAGGCGGGGAATTCCCTGGGTCCGTCACCGGAGAGTCGATGGAGCAAYTGACGGTGTTGGCRTTYYTRGCCGGACARACCAAGACTATTAAACTGGGCACCAGCGTTATGATAGTTCCGCACCGCAACCCGGTGGTGACCGCCAAAGCATTGGCTACGCTGGACGTTCTCTCCCAAGGCCGGGTCATCGTGGGAGTTGGCGTGGGCTGGATGCAAGAGGAGTTCGARGCWTTRGGAYTGCCRCCCTTCAARGARCGGGGKGCCGTCACYAAYGAATACATCCGGGCWTTCAAGGARCTTTGGACCAGTGACAACCCGTCCTTCCAGGGTGAATATTGCCAGTTTTCCAACATATCGTTCCTGCCCAAGCCGGTGCAGAAGCCCCATCCGCCCATCTGGGTCGGTGGTGAAAGCCGGCCTGCCATCAGACGCGCGGCCCAGTTGGGGAACGGCTGGTACCCCATCGGCTCCAACCCGCAATTTCCCATGGGGGAGCCGGAACAACTTGCTGCCGGGATGAGGCGTCTCTCCCGTCAAGCCGAAGCGGCCGGCCGGAGCATGGCGGACATCGACGTCATCTACCGTACCCATCAATACGAGCTCGTTCCCRAGGGTGGCACGCCTTCCTTCTCYCCGTCCGAAGAACGGCGCCTCTTCACCGGCCGGGCCGAGGAGATCGCCGGGGATATTAGGAGATACGAGGAGATGGGTGTAAGCCACATGACGGTGGACTTTATCCGGCTCAGCAACAGCCTGGATGATATCCGGCGGCAGATGGAGTCGCTGGCTACTCAGGTTTGGCCATTGGTGTAGAGGAGCCGGTTGACTGGGATCCATCGATTCCAGTTGGACCAAAATACGTTTGGAGGAACGAATGGCTGCCACGGACATCACCGGACAGTTGGCCCGGTTCATGGTTGAGGCTAGAGACAAGAGTTTGCCACCGGAGGTAGCGCAAGCGGGCAAACACCGTATCTTGGACACCCTTGCCGCCATGGTCTCCGGCGCTCGCCTTGTGCCGGGAGAAATGGCAACTAAGTACACCCGGCGTCAAGGCGGGGCCCCCGAATCCTCGGTCTTGGCGACGGACCTGAAGACCTCCGCCGTGAACGCCGCGCTGGCCAACGGGATGTTCGGCCACGCCGACGAGACCGACGATTTCGAGCCGGTGACCAAGACCCACCCCGGTTGCTCGGTGGTGCCCTCGGCCTTGGCCATGGCGGAGCGGGAAGGCAGTTCCGGCGAGGAGTTGCTGCGGGCCGTTGTGCTGGGCTACGACGTGTGCTGCCGCTTCCTCTACGCTCTGGGGCCGGACTTGGTGCGCGGCGGCCATCGCAGCGCCGAAGGCACCGGTTCTACTATGGGCAGCGCGGCCGCGGCGGCGTCCATCGCCAAGCTGAGCGAGGCCGGCATGCGTTACGTCCTGTCTTACGCCGCTCAGCAGACGTCGGGGCTCTGGAGCTGGGTGAGGGACGTTGAGCATGTGGAAAAGGCGTTCGATTTCTCCGGCATGGGCGCTCGCAACGGCGTCACCGCCGTCACCATGGTGCAAGAAGGCTTCACCGGAGTGTGGGACATTCTGGAAGGCGAACATAACGTAC
Organism: SAR202 cluster bacterium; assembly: GCA_002401285.1. The sequence continues at coordinate 9,895 of NVSQ01000011.1, read as the reverse complement.
TGGATGCCCTTTCGCCGTCACCCAGCCCGGATGAGATGGTTAAGGGTTTGGGCAGCCGCTTTTTCATAACTGAGACGGCGATCAAACCCTATCCGGTGGGATACCCCATCCAGGCGGCTCTCGACGCATTCTTCGTCCTACATCGCCAGCACGGCTTGACGGTGGCCGACGTGGCCAGCATCACGGTCAACCTTCCCGAAGACGGCGCTAGGATCGTCAACGGCCGGTCCATGCCCGACGTTAACTGCCAGCACATGATCGCGTTGGCCCTGATCGACGGCTCGGTCACCTTTGAGTCCACCCACTCCTATGAGCGCATGTCGGACCCCGAAGTGTTGGCGGTGAAAGAGCGGGTAAGTTTGGTGCCTTCAGCCGCCCTCATGGACCGGGAGGCTCCCCGCAGCGCCAAGGTGGAAGTTGTCTTGAAGGATGGGCGGACAGTGGAACATTTCACGCCCCACGCCTACGGCACCAGCCAGAACCCGATGGACACCGAGGACGTTAACAAGAAGTCCCGCAACCTGTTGGAGCCAGTTCTGGGCGCGGCTCGGACCGAGGAGATTATCCGCCGGGTCAACGAACTGGAGAAAGTGGCTAACGTGAATGAGTTGATGCCGTCCCTGACCCTGACGCCAGAGGAGATTGCTAGTGTTACGTATGGGCACTAGTCTGAGATCCGATTGATGGCGCCCTTACAACTCTTTGACATACCGGTAGCAGAACCTAATCCAGGGCAATCAGGGCGATGCCACTCAAAACAAGCAGGGTCTCGACGATCGCTAGAAACCACCGGTCGGACACCTTGCCGGATATCCGTTTCCCCACTACTGAGCCTACAAAGGCCATCACTCCCATGGCAGCGGCTATATATAGGACTTGAGTACCCAGCAAAGCGGTACTAGCAAATACGGGAATCTTGGGTAGCTGGGTGAGCAGTACGCCAGCGGCGGTAGTACCCACAAACCCAACTCCGGTCAGCCCATAGGCAAGGTAAAACGGCGCAGCGAGCGGCCCAGGCGTTCCCAGGTAACCGGACACTAGACCGTTCGCACCTCCTACCAAGACAAAACTTCGCAGCTTTATGCTCCTGCCTTTGCCCCATTGGGTGTGCCGTTGGGCCACTAGCGCAAGTAGCAGCAATCCCAGAAGTCTAGTAAATACGGGCACTGGCGTGACGACGAATAAGTAACTCGCAAGAGCCGAGATTGGTATTGAACCCAGCGCCGACYATTTCAACACAGGCCAAGATATTTCCTTCCAGTTCAGTCCCGTWCGAGAAGCTGMCCYGACAAGCTGYACTAAGGTGATGATTGGCACAGCYTCYCTTGGSCCGAGCATCCACACCAGCACCGGCATAACGATCAAGCCGCCACCGAAACCGGCGAGGCCCGCGATTGTAAATGCCAGCAGAGTAATGCCAGCCAAGATTGCCATTGWCRCCGGGTCGGGCATCATCTACTCCTCGGACAAAATCGGCCCTTTCCCCCGCTGGGCACTAGATGCGGCATACAGTCTCTATTTCCCATGTTTGAACGTTGCCGCTTTTCAAAGGCATMGCCAAAAGTTGACAGGCCCGGACCTAGCTGTCCGAGCCTGTCATGGGTACGGGATCAAAACCTGAGAAACCTGGATTATAGATTTATGACGATGTTGTCCGGGCCCCTGGATAGTATCGCTTCCGCCGGCTCGTCGTAGGGATTCCCTTCAATGTGGTTGAAGTTGGCGGGCACGAAGATAAAATCACCGGGGCCGCCTTCGATATATTCCTTATAGTCCTCGCCGTAGTAAACCCGTATGTGTCCTTTAACGATATAAGCCGCGGTCTCGGCCTCCCCGTGATGGTGCGGTGGCCCCATGGTGTTGGGCAGACATTCCACGTGCCCGAGCCAGATCTTCGTGGCTCCGGCGGTATTGCTGTCAATCCCGGGCTTTCGAATCATGCCCGGGGTCTGGGTGGTGGTATCGGGGGACGCCGTACCCTTCACGATACGTAGCTCTCTTCCGCTGATCGAAGTACTCATGTAACCTCCATCGATTTCGGTTGGGACCTTTCGAAAGACCGAGGATCATCTGGGGCTCAGGCGAAGCGGGCGTTCACCGAGGCGTAATATTCTTCCCACTGCGCTAACATCTGGGACTCGGTGACGTCGTTAACGTACCCCGGAGAAATAACCGGCAGTGCTCTGGTGACCGTCATCATGACRAAATTKCGGATRSYGGCGTKRACKCCGKYTTGCCGRTCKGMGAASAGAGTCATYACGYTGTCGAACTCAGGGCCTGRGCCGWTYACTTCGGCKGTTCCCTTGAAGCGGTAGCCTTTGCGGATGAAGTGGTCCACCATGTTGATCTCGATGGCCGAGTTTTGCCGCAAGTTAGCGATCGTTCCAGGGGAAGCTAGGTCCGCGAACACCAGATGGTCGTCATCCCACACCTTCATCGTGGCCTTGGGTGACAGATTGGGGGTACCGTCAGGGCAGACGGTGGCGATGTAGCCCAGGCGCTGCTCCCGCACCACTCTTTTCATATCGTCGGTTAAAACACCCATAGTGCTACCTCTCGTTCAAAAAGCCCGGTTAAAGTTCTCTAAGCTCGATCACACCCGCGCTGCCGGCCGCGTCGTCCGAATCGTCGTCCGGACCTGTTGGAGCTCCACGCCGGGCTTTGGCGTTCCACTCTTCAATCGTCACTTCAACCAAGGCGGTCGCGCCCAGGTCCTTCGCCGGGGGCGGGTTGTAGTCGGTTTCCAGGCTCCGGTCTCCAAAGTAGCGGTGTACCATCTGGTCGAACAGGTCGAGCTTTTCCTGCCGGTCGGTGATGGCCCGAGCCTTGCCCAGCAAAACCACGCTGCGGTAGTTCATGGAATGATTCATGGCTTTGCGGGAGTAGACCAGCCCGTCCAACAGGGTGACCGTCACGCAGACCGGCGCACCGTTAGCCAGATTAGCCATGATCCGGCTCTTGACACCCCCATGGAGGTACAACAGATCGGGCTTTGACGGATCGTAATGATAGGAAAGTGGAATAACCAGCGGTTGATTGCCTYCCACGATGCCGACGTGGGCAACCATCCCCGCGGATAATATTTCCACCGCTTCTTCGGGTACCTCTCGTTCCGGATGGATTCTTATAGTGGTTCGTTCGGTGACTTTCATCGATTCTCCGAGATTTGAATGGGGATCGTTGGAACGACCGGCGCAGCGGTTATGCACACGGTAACCGCTATTTCACTCTGCGATGGTTGAATTCTCGATCAATTCCTATCGATGATAACATGGCTCGGCGGACGAGAGCCGGGGATTGGCCGGGGCAGATCACGAATCTGCAAAACTAAACGCATCGTCTGACAGGTGATTGCTTGAACGTATAATAGCTTTAGAATCTGCTGCATTCGATGCTGCGTACACAGGGGAGAAATCTCGGCCGCAAGCAATCCGCCTGCGCCAAACGGCGATCGTGACTCCGTTGATTGCTTGGCAATCATCAACCGTGTGATCTCCAGCCCATAAATCATAGGAGGTTGAATATGAAGGACTTGCAACTCGATGACGGCGGTGTCCCCGMCGAAGATCGGATAAACCGAACGGTTTCCTGGAGGGGATTTCTTCGTCTAGCCGCTGTCGCCGCTGGCGGTTCCGTTGCCGCGTTGGCTTGTGGCGTAGARGCAACCCTCGTTGCTCCCACCGCCATCCCGGCAATGGCGACGCCGCCTCYCRCTGAACCCCAGGCCGGGGTCAGAGTGGCTGAGAACGACCCCCGGATCCRAGCGGGACCGGTGGAGTTCCAGGGCAACGGCGACAGCTTAAAGGGTTACYTTTCGCGCCCCACCGGCCCGGGACCGCATCCGGCGGTGTTGGTGATCCACGAAAACAGAGGCCTGCTGCCCYATTTCTCCGACGTTACCCGCCGTCTGGCGGYGGAGGGTTATGCCGCTTTGGCCATTGACATGTTGTCTCGGGAGGGAGGGACGRGCACTTTCGCCAGCACCGACGCGGYGCGGGACGCTCTGCGAAAGATTGCCAGAGACCRGATCGTCGGCGACGCGGACGCGGGGGTCGCATATCTGCAGGCCCAGGACTTTGTCCGCAGGGAGCGGGTGGGAGTCATGGGGTTCTGCTTKGGCGGAAGCATTACCTGGCTGCTGGCCGTCCGCAATCCGGAGATACGGGCGGCGGTTCCCTTCTACGGCAGCGCCCCGCCTCTGGAAGAAGTGCCCAATATGAACGTCCCCGTTCTGGGAATATTTGGGTCCGAGGACAACCGCATCAACGCCGGGGTGCCGGACCTGGAAGCCGCTCTGAAGGGTTTGGGAAAGACGTATAAWTTCCGGACCTTCGAGGGGGCCAACCACGCCTTCTTCAACGATACGGGACGTAGGTACCATCCCGAAGCTGCCGGTGGCGCTTGGCRGGAAACCCTGGCTTGGTTCGAAACCCACTTGATGTCGTAAGAACCCCGATTAAGCGGCATCCATAGTATCTGGTTCAGTCTGACGTGGCCTTRATTRACCTGCMGGTTAGCCCCCTTTATCATCGGGAGCTAGTAATATCGGGAGGGTAAGCATGGCCAYATTTTCCGCCAACGGCGTCAACCTTTACTACGAAGAAACCGGCGAAGGATTCCCCTTGGTCTGGAGTCACGAATTCGCCGGGAACTATCCAAGCTGGGACCCCCAGGTCAAGTTCTTTTCCCGCCGCTACMGGGTRATCACYTACTCYGCCCGGGGGTATSCCCCGTCGGACGKCCCCGAAGRCCCCGATGCCTATTCCCAAGACCTCGTGGTAGAGGACCTTTACCTGCTGTTGCGGCACCTGCGAATCGATGAGGCTTACATCGGAGGCCTTTCCATGGGCGGAACCGTCGCCCTCAACTTCGCCATCGCTCATCCGGAGATGTGC
>NVSQ01000112.1:820-3241 GCA_002401285.1 SAR202 cluster bacterium | reverse complement strand
GAGCTCAAGGCCATGGGCATAACAGGTGATAAAGCTGCCCTTAGCAGGTAACACTGTGGAAGTCCAGGATAAGCGTAAGTTCCTGCCGTGAGCCTGAGAGCAGGTTATCATCGCTGTGGTGGGAGGTATTGTTTGGCTGGTCTGAGCGTGCGGCTTGGCCGACCGCCGCAGATCTCCAGAAATCTATACCGAGTGGGGCGCCCCGTCTGTGCACCCAGTTCCGCTGTTGTCTTTTCCGGCGCCGTGTGTAATATTCCACTAGTCCGCCCCCATAGACCTCAGTTCATTCATCTGGACCACACAGGAGGCAACATGGCTGATGACTCTATCGTTGGAGCATGGGAACTCGTATCCGATTCGCGTGTAGCGATCGCCATCTTCACCGGCTCGCACTACGCTTTCGTAGGCGCGGCCAAGGACCGTAGGCCGTCTGCCGGGGATCAAGCTACGCCCGATGAAGCACTCGAGGCCTTGAATTCATGCCCTGCCTTGTCCGGAACCTACACCGTGTCCGGCTCCAGAATCACCCAGATCAGGGTAGCTAACACCCGCCCGAACCTTTCGGGACGTCCCGCTGTTGTCGATTACACCATAGACGGCGACATCCTGACCTCAACCGGCGTTAGCGGCGGTGCTGCTGCTCCGGGTGCTGTTGACACATGGCGTAGGCTCCCGGACAGTGGCGCCGGGAGTCCCTTGGTAGGCGCGTGGGAACTGGTCGACGACGCTAGACAAGGAGTTTTGATCTACACCGGGACCCATTACGCTGTCGTGCAGATGCAGAAGGAACGTAACCTACCGAAAGGAGACCAGTACACTCCCGAAGAGGCCCTTGAGGCCATCTCCACCAGCGGCTCACTGGCCGGGACTTACTCTGTCTCCGGGAACACTGTGTCCGCCGAACGCATAGCTAATCTGAGGCCAACTTTCGTGGGCGTGACCGCGGTTCATGAGTTCGCCGTAGAAGGGGACACTTTGAACCTTCGTGGGATCAGTGGCATCCCTCTCGGGGAGGCCACCTGGCGCAGGGTCGGCTAATCTGGCACGAGGTCACTTGGAGATAAATGGGAGGTAGTTGTCTATCTCCCGAACGCTCATATACCTACTTACGTCTATAGAGCACTTCAATAGCCCTAGCRTATGTATAGTTGGTGCTGAGCTGAACCAGCCGTAAACGGTGAACTGTRACTTGGCTMCAAGAAGCATTGGCGAATCGGGAGGAGGTTGATTAATGCCATACTACATGTACGTTTCCYTACAAGACGATGACAAGATATTAGTACTCACCATGGATGCCCGGACCGGAAAATTAACGCCAAAGGSCGAGGTACCCGTAACAGGTGGGCCYTCCCCGTTGGCGATTAGCCCGGACCAGAAAGCTCTATACGTTGGGCATCGCAATGTCTCGGGGATATCCAGCTTTCGGATTGGTCCAGACACCGGTGAGCTTACGCAGAACGGGACGGTATCACCGGAGGCTGCTCCCACTTTTCTGTCCACAGACCGCAGCGGTCGGTATTTGCTGTCCTCCTATTATCAAGGTGCCCATGCAGCAGTGCACCCTATTGGAGATGACGGAGCGATAGGAGGCCCACCAATCGAATGGTTGGAAACGGCCATYGGCGCCCACGCTATGCAGACCGACCCCTCCAACCAGTTTGCCTTTGTGCCTCACATCGACAACCGAGGCGGACCCAACGCCATCTTCCAGTTCAAGTTCGACCSCAATACCGGGCACCTGACGCCCAATTCACCGCCTCGGGTGGGCCAGCCGACGGGTACGGGACCCCGGCACTTCTGCTTCCATCCCAGCAGGGATATCCTCTATTTCTCCAACGAGCAGGGCAGTAGCGTAACCGGGTACAACTTCGACCCTGCCGACGGCACACTCAGCCCCTTCCAGACCATCTCAACTCTGCCCGCAGGTTACCAAGAAACCAACACTTGCTCCCAAATTCAGATTTCTCCGTCAGGTAAGTTCTTGTACGCTCCCAACCGAGGMCACAACAGCATCGCTGGCTTCTCAGTAGACGCATCCTCCGGTCAGTTGACGGCSATCNGGCATGYATCAACCGAAGATCGTCCCAGCGCCTTTAGCCTGGACGTTGAGGGCAATTTCCTTTTCGCCGCCGGTTCGGAGACGGACCGACTGGCATCGTACCGGGTCAACGGCGAAACCGGTGAMCTRACCCCCCTGGAGATTTATTCCGTGGGCAAGAGACCAATGTGGGTACTGATGACGAACCTTGGGGGCTAGCCCTGGTTAAGGTCTGCAATTCTCTAAAACCAAAGCGTTGAGAKGGCCCTTCGGCAGKAGTTAGCCGGGTGGTCCGATCCGCAAAGCGGCACATATCTGTTATTGCGGGAAGGTAGGCGATTACCGTCACCATTCGTATCTGGGCCAGCTACGTAATTTTNNNG
>NVSQ01000112.1:0-812 GCA_002401285.1 SAR202 cluster bacterium | reverse complement strand
CCGACATACATCAAGGGACGAAACGTGACGGTAAGGGAAGACGGGCACAATCGAAACGGTGTTCGGTATACTAAGGGGGACGCTACCAGATACGAAACGGCAGCGGGGGATATTGGGCCTCGCCCCTGACCTTCGGCACCATGAATGCGGGTGGCCATGGTGTGAAGGTCAGMACGACGACCCGGGGTAGTAGCCTGCTGGCCCGRAGCSTGCCTCGTTAGAAGAGATYAAGCCGAAGCCCCGAGTCCCWAGTTSTCGGCKGCATATTAGYAGCCATCTACCGAGAGGGCGTAWTSCCAAWTCGATARAATAYCGYCGMCATMGGYRYTYGGCTTGNGCCACATCCGGTCCTTGTTTTCGCGCATCCGGTTTCCAGCCTCCGTGTCACCCCTAGTGYTCTAGTCAGGCAGCAGCATCAAAGCGGAGACGTGGTCAGTGACGTACCGGGTGGTGTGGCCGYGACCGGTCACGTCCNNTCGATCAGGCGGACGTCACCGGGACCGAACTTGTGCACGGTGCCGTCGCCAAGCCCTATCTCCAGTTCACCCGAGAGAGTGATYAACCACCTTTTGTTAGGCGCTYGGTGAAAATCCATGAAGCGGCCGCCCTGATTCTGCTGGATCTGTAGGCCCTTCACGGTCTGCAACTCCCCCAACTCGGGGTGGGCCGACAGAGGCAACTCCTCGATGTGGGTCTCGTTGTCCGGTCCGGTGTACATTCTGTAGATGCCCATGTCTTAGTATCCTCCACTGATAGAATTATTTATGCCATTAGATTATTCGCATAATTCGGTCATTTCGCAACCTGTCGTA
>NVSQ01000001.1 GCA_002401285.1 SAR202 cluster bacterium | reverse complement strand
GCGGTTCGCACCGGCGCGCGGATCGGCGTCGCGGCGACCGTTTCGACCACGCTGGGGCCGACGCTGGACCTTCTTTCCGATGCCGCCGCGCAAGCCGATAAAGATATAGATTTAAGACCGGTCGTCTTCGAAGAGGCCCGCGCCAAGCTCAACGCCAACCGCAAGCGTTGGCTGCACCAAGGTCCCAATCCCGAGACCATTGAACTGCAAGACTGGTTCATCCCCCAGCTTTACCAGGTGGGCGATGACCTAGCCTTGTTCCCGGCGGACACAGCGCCGTCAGCGCAGCTACCTCACCGGTCGAAGAACCGGTCTCTGAGAATGGAACTTTAGAAGGCTTCCCGTTGCAGCCGATGTATCGTTTTCACGGTCGCGCAATGGAGATGCTGCAGTTGGAGCGGGACTTCTGAAACTACCCCTCCGTGCTGCTCAGCGGAATGGGGGNTATGGGTAAGACCGCCCTAGCCCGGGAGGCCGCGGCCTGGTGGTTGCGTAAGGGGCGTTTCGACTCCGCCGTCTTCTGCAGCTTTGAGCAAAAAGTCGAGGCGGACCGGGTGGTCCAACTCATCGGTAAGGCCCTGGAGGGAGAGTCGTTCAGCTCTCGTCTCGCCGAGGACCAATGGGCCACCGCCGTCCGCCTCTTTCACCAGCGCAAGGTTCTGCTGGTCTGGGACAATTTCGAGTCCACCCTGCCCATCTTCCAGAACGGCCAGCCGCCATCCACGGATAAGGAAACAACGGACGCCGTGGAGTCGCCCCTGGAGTTCGGCGCTGAAGAACGGGGCCGACTGCAGAGACTCTACCGGGAATTGACCGATGGGTCGCCGGAGGGCCGGCTTTTGGTTACTTGCCGTCCGGCAAACACCAACCTGCCCGCCATCAAAGAGTTGGCCCTGGAGGGGTTAGCCCGGCCCGACAGCCTGCACCTGCTGGCGGCAGTAACCGGCTTGAAGAACATCGCCACCGACCGGCCCGGCTGCGACCGGACGGAAATTGACGCCTTGCTGGACACCCTGGACGACCATCCCTTATCCATTCAGTTGGTGGCTCCCCATTTGGAAAAAATGACCCCAGCCCGAATCCGCTCGGAGTTCGGCACGCTGCTGAGCCGATTTGCCGACGAGAATGTCGACGAACCGCGAAACCGTTCCTTATTAGCCTCCATGGAGTTCTCCAAGACTCGGCTTAGCGAAGCCGCCCAGAAGGTGCTGCCATACCTGGCGTGGTTCGAGGGGGGTGTTTTCGAGCAGTTCCTATTGGACTTCGCCGAATTGGAAGCCGGAACCTGGGAGCCTATCCGGAGCGAACTGGTGGCCACGGCCCTTGTCAGTGTTGACGAGGATATCCAGATCTCAGACCCACCTTACCTCCGCTTTCACCCGACGCTGCGCTATGCCGCTACAACCGAGCAGGTTCCCGACCGTGAAGCTGCAGAGCGGCGCTTCATAGGGGTTTACCGGAGTGTAGCAGGCGCTGCTAACCAGGCTCTGCGGGGCAACCAGCCGGCTAACGGGATGGCCCTGCTGGCCCGGGAGGAAGCCAACCTGCGGATCGCCATCGATAGAGCCTTCCGGCGCGGTGACCGTCAGGAAGGCGGAAACATGGCCGATACTCTGCGCATCTACCTGGAATCGGCGGGTAGGCTGCGAGAGCGGGATGCTCTAGTGGCCTGGGTACGCGGCCAGTTGTCGGAGGGTGGTGAACTGGACGGGGTTACTTCCGGCTCCATCCGTCAACATGCCTGGAGCCTCCTCACCCAAGGCCACGCTGCCGAGGCAATCCAGATGGTGAAGACTTTGATCACCCGCCTGGAAACCGAAGACCTGGCCGGTGGAGCAGACCCGACCTTCCAACTTGCTGTGTCCCAAGCCTACCTGGGGCGAATCTACTACACCTCCGGTCACAATAACCTAGCCCTGGCGCCGCTGCAAATGGCGATCACCCGTTTCGAGCAATTAGGCCACGACGCCCGTGACAACGTGTCCGCTACACTAGGTTCCCTAGCCAACGCCTACAGCAGTTTGGGCCAGCTTGATCGGGCTCTGGAGGTCGCCGAGCGAGGCCTGGCTATAAGGCAGGAACTGGGCAATCAGCGGGAAATTGCCACTGGCCTCGGGCGCACCGCCCAGATACTGATGGCGCAACAACGATACTCCGAAGCCGACGCCCGCTACACTGAAGCGTTTGAGGCCGCCGAGGCCGCCGGTGACCTCGGTGTGCAAGGGAGCCTCCTACAACACCAGGGCAGTTTGCAAGACGAAATGGGTAATCTCGACCGGTCTATCGAGCTTTACAAGGAAGCCATCACCCTCTTTCAGCGGGCCACTAATCGAGGCGCTGAAATGCGTACTTGTAACCAACTCGCCACCGCCGAAAGGGCGCTTGGCCACCTGGATGCCGCCGAAGCCTGGTACGCCCGCAGCCGGGAACTGGCTAAGCAACTGAACGATAAACCTCAACTGGCAGTCGTGGCCCAAAACACCGGCATTCTCTACCAAACCCAGKCCGAAAATGAAGGCRACCCTGYTAAGCAGGCCGTTCTYCTGTCTYGGGSGGTTGACTCTGTGGAAGAAAGTCTGGACATCAAGCTAGATATGGAGAATCAGCTCGCAGCCGCGGCGTCATACGGCCAATTGGGAATTTTGCAACGTATGCTGGGCAATCTTGGGCTGGCCGAAGAGAATGCTCGCATGTCCCTTGGGATCTATGAATCGCTCGACCTACCCAACGTATCTCTAAACTACCGTGATTTGGCTGAAATCGCGAGACAGCGAGGCGACCAMGAGGCAGCCGCTCAGTGGCAGGCCAAGTACGAGGCCAAGGAGGCGGAGTTGGAACGGCTGCGTCGGGGACAGGACCCGGACTCGGAGGCTGGTGAGGAGGCTGAACAGTAGGTAGCAATCCGCTACCTACTGTTGTTGCTAGCCGCCCTCCCCGGTCGCCGTGCACGTTCCGGGTCAGCCCGGTATGGACAACACAGAAGATATCTCGCTGAACTCCCGCCACTGTTTGTTCCAGGAGTTGCCGCCGTCGTTGCTGCGGTATAGGTGGCCGTAGCGGCTGCCGGCGAAGGCTATCTGGGGGTTGGCGGGCTGGACGTTTACTACCCACATGGCGCTGTTGGGCGGGTCGGAGAGGGAGAGATTCTCCCAGGTTTTGCCGGTGTCTTGGGAGCGCATCACCGTGCCGATTCTTCCGGGCGTGGTGTCGCCGATGGTTAGGAAGACGGTCTTGGGGTCGGCGGGGTGGATCGTGATTCCCCGGGGATAGGTGTAGGGAAAGACATCTTTGATGGCCACGGCGGTCCAGGTGGCGCCGTCGTCGGTGCTAGTGAACACGTCGTTGTTGACGACGACCACCACGGTTTTGGGCGGCCCTGCCGTCACTGCTATGTTGTGCACGTCTAGGTTAGGAATGTCCCGGCCGGCCTTTTCCCAAGTGTCTCCGCCGTCGGTGCTGTGGCGCAGGCCGTCAACCTCGACGCCCGCCCAAATGCTGCGGGGATCTGTAGGGTCGATGGCGATGGCGGTCATTTGGGGAAGGCCGATGGGGCATTCTTCGGCCACCTCCATGGGCCGCTTCTCCCAGCTATTGCCGCCATCGGTTGACCGGAACATGGCGACGGGGCTGGGCGCGCCGGTCCCGGCGAACATGATGTCAGGGTTCGTGGGGTCGATGGCCATCGCCCAAACAGAAGAGCCGCTCATCGGAGACTCTTTAGACTGCCAATTCTTACCGGCGTCGTCGCTTTGGTAGACACCCCGGTCGGTCCCGGCGTAGATGACGTTGGGCTTGGATGGGTGATTCACCAGGACCCGAATCACCGGGTTCTGGTACATCCCCTGGTTRATGGCTACYCGTTGCCAKGACTCGCCATTGTCGCCGCTGCGCATGATTCCTTGGCCYGCGGTACCTACCAATATCGTCAATTCGTTCGCCATAACATCACCTTTCCAAATAGATTTNGCCTATTGGATTTAACTTGTAGCCCGGCGGGTCTTGGGGGTGTCAGGCCAGTGCGTCAGGGTTGATCCTGGGCGTGAACTTGGGCGGTAGGCCCAGTTYCACCGATACCATGTCCCTGGTGGCGTCCAAGAACCCACTGATCTTGATGGTCGGCGCGTCCACCAGGTATTCGATCTCGTCCCCAGTCACTTTAAAGGGGCGGTCGTGACCTGGATAGATGACCGATGCCGCGTCGAATATCTTCTTGAGGCTGGCCTGGGCTTCTTCAACGCTCCAGAAAACGAAAGCAGGCAGTCCCCGCCGCACCGCTCCGGCGTCGGAAACGGCGTCGCCGCCAAGGCATACAAGCCCTCCGGAGGTCTGGACCAGAACGCTGTGATGTCCGGCGGTGTGGCCCGGCGTGTCCATGGTGCCTATGCCTTCTTCTATCTGCGTTTCCCCGGCAACTTCCACTACGTCGTGCCCGGCCAGAGTGTCGGCGAAATACTTGGCCGTGGCGTAGTCGCCGGCCCTGGGGTTACGGCTGTACTCCAACTCCCGCTTGGATATCACRATCTCCGCGTTGGGGAAGAGGTCGGTRTTCTGGGAATGGTCCCAGTGGGCGTGGGTAAGAATGACCCGGCCGATGTCTTCAGGTTCCAAGCSATGGGCGCGAAGGGTATCCACAAGCATGGACCGGCGTCCGAAGTGGCCCACGTCGACCACCGTCAGCTTTTCTCCCCGGACCAGCGTTACCGTGCAAAGGCCCAGGGTTGCTTGGTCGGTGTTGATGCTGAATCCGGGTAACAGGATCTCTATCTCCGGCATGATTACTCCTTGATTCTGTTGTTGCTGCCAGGGTCGTGACTGGCCGGCAAGCAAYCGATATGCTTCACGAATGGCATTATAACCGGGACAGGCAGGCTAGCAAACTTCACCATGCCCAGTAGGGGTTGWAGAGAATGCCWWCGMCAGACTCARGGYGTWYCGGAAGGCCCTKAGGGTGCTGGRTAACRATCAYTCAYAAGGTCTTTGCGACGTYGTTYCKAGCTCCGCCCCAGTGGGGTYCTTCGTAGCTGAAAAAGCCGATTCCRAAGCTAATTTCYGCCTTGTCCAGGGTAGGCKACTCTGCTACAATCCGCCGAGAGCGCCGAAGGCCATTTCCATGCCTGYAACGCCAGATCGCCATTYTTGGKCCGGAACGGGCTCTATCTAACGATAGCGGTCGWACCCGGCGAGGAAATTGATTCTTGCCAATCGTCAACTTCAACAACAGCCGGATGTCCGGCCTGCTGGAATTCATCGAGTCTCTCAATAGTTGGGGCCCGAAATCCAGGGAGTTGGGCCTTGGCACCTTTGAACAATCTCTGGGTGTGCCGGGCCTGGCCCCGGAGGACAACTGTTTCTTACTAGAGGAAGGCGGGCGGGTGCGGGGATTTTCTTTGATATTCCCGGARTTGCCCATCGGCCGTTCTGTATTRGAGATGGGTATAGCCCGYGATCTRGARGGAACGCCCCAAGAGCTTGAGTTGGTCCGGCGTTCGGTGGACCGAGCCCGGCATATCGGGGCTAAGGTCGTCCATATCTGTGTATCCGGCAACCCTTCCAGGGCCAAGATGCTAGAGGCCGAAGGCTTCTCTCTAGTTCGTGTCTATTGGGACATGGTCTGGAGCCAAGATGAGCTGCCAGATCAGGAGAGACCTCCGGGCTTCAGCGTTCGTTCATACCAGCCGGGGGATGCTGCCGATCTGACCGAAGCCCAGAATTCGGCCTTTGAAGGCAGCTGGGGATTTTGTCCAAACACGGTGGACCAGATAGAATACCGCAGCCAGATGCCTAACACGTCCAACCAAGGGATACTTATCCTGAATGACGGGGACAAGRCCGCTGGGTATTGCTGGACTTGCCTAAGTCCCCTGAACGAAAACACCAGGGGTGTCATAGGGATGATCGGAGTTGTTCCAGAGTAYCGTGGCCGGGGAATCAGCCGTACGATACTGCTGGCGTCAATGGAATATCTTAGGTCCTTGGATGTGGCTGATATCGGCCTTCAGGTGGACGGCACCAACACCCCGGCGACTCGTTTATACACCTCGGTCGGGTTTGAGAAAGTGGGAGAGCTTCACTGGTTCGAGYTGCTCYTTTCCTGAGCCATCACCCCAAACTGCTTGAAGACWCGTCCCGCCAGTATCCCCCCGGATATGATTACTTTCATGGCGTCGTCCACTGACATCTCGGTTTGAGTCACGTCCTTCGCCGCCACCATGACCAGAAACCCTGACGATGGGATCGGCGTAGTGGGTATGTAGACCGCCAGCACTTCCTTGCCGTCGGTGTCGACCATCCTTGAAGTCACCAGACCGATGGACTGGATCCCTGGGCGSGGCCAATCGATGAGAACCACGCCGCTGTAGCGGGATTCGTTGTTGTTGGAAAGTAGTTCTACCGCAGACCGGGTGGTGCCGTAGATGTTCTTGACTAGGGGAATCACCTCCAGCACCCGGTGTCCAAATGCTATGAGGCGACGGCCCACCACTTGGGCCGCAATGATGCCCACTAAGTAGACAGATACAATCAAAACCGCCAGGCCAATGCCGGGTATTTCCGGGCCTGGAAGCAAGCCAAGGGGCTCTTTGAGAATACCGTCCAGGAGATCGAACAGGAATTTGAGGATCAGAATGGTGACGCCGATGGGCAACATCACCAATATACCCGCACCCAAGGTTCGCTGGATGTGGATTATAATCTTGCGAAATGGGTTAGAGYGGTCAGAACGTGGAGGGTTGTACGGCGGCAGGGGTGGCTCGGCCAAATGTTCCTCCGGTTGGTTCTAGCGGCTCTCGGTGATCAGCGAGTCGTAGACACCGGCGATTTGCCCCGCAACGTTGTCCCARCTCAATCCCTCGGCCCGGCGGCGGGCTGCTAGTCCCATGCTATGTTGCAGGTTCCTGCTCGATATTATCATCTCCACGGAACTGGCGAAAGCTTCCGGGCAGCGCCAGGCCTTTAGATAACCGGTTCGCCCGTGTTGAATGATCGTGGAGAGGCCTCCCGCACGGGTGGCGACAACCGGGGTACCGCATGCCATGGATTCCAGGGCGGCCAGTCCGAAACTTTCGTAGAAGGATGGCACCACGCAAACGTCGGCGGCGTTGTAGTAGAGGGGCAGGTCCTGCTGATCTACTCTGCCTATAAAATCGAACACCTTGTCAACGTTTAGACTTTTGGCCAATTCGCGTAACCGGTCTATCTCTTGGTCCCGCCCGGCGCCACCTCCCACTACCAACACCCTTATCTGCTCGAAGGTTTGCAGTTGGGCGGCAGTGTGCAGCAACAGTTCAAGTCCCTTCAAGGGCTCGATGCGGCCAACGTACAGAAGCACTTTCTCGCCGTTGAGCCCCAGCTTTTCCCTCACTTCTTGTTGATCCAAGGGGCGGAACAGGGACAGATCCACGCCGCACGGTATCAGCCCGATTCTGGTTGCGTCGGCTTGGTATAGCCGAACCATGGCGTCCCTTTCATGGGRGCTGAATGCGACGATGTGATYCGCCGACGCCATCAACTCCCGCTCCACTTGCTGCCGGGTCGCCGGCTCCGAYTCTCCCGCCCGGGACTGCATCTTGATAAGAGATAGTGTGTGGAAAGTGAGGATGTGTGGGGCTCGCCATTCAKTGGCCATCTGTTGCCCTACCCAACCAGAAAGCCAGTAGTGCGAGTGGACTGCCTGATAAGTTAGSCCGGTCTCTATCTGGAATTCCAGTAGGGCTTGGCTGAATTCGGGCAGGTGGGGAAATAGCCCGTCCAACGCCGTTTCGGTGGGGCCTCCTGGCAGGTGGATCACTCGCACTCCCGGAGCGATCTCAGTGATCTTGGATTCGGTGTCTGTGTGGTCCCGGGTGAAAATGTCTACCTGCACACCGGCGTTCCCTAAAGCAAGAGCGAGCTGCCTGGYATACACGTTCATRCCCCCCGATTTTCCCTCTCCCGGAGAAGCGAGAGGGCAGGCGTGGAAGGATATGAAAGCTACTCTATTTACGTTCAATTTCGCCTTACCACCATCTGGTATAGGTCATGCTGCTTGCCGCCCAAGTGTTGCTTGTAGGTTTCAGAACCCCGTAGAAAATCAAAATAGCCGATTCCCTGCTCAATCGCTTCTCGGAGGCAGAGAGCGTTGAGCAATAGCCCAACGCTGTAGTAACCATAATCAAGGTCGTAGCCGCTATTGTACAGCAACCTGGAAGAGGCGTAGTCGAAACAGAGGCTTGTGGCTACCGGCTTACCCTCCAGTTCAAGGAAATACAACCGAAGCAGGCCCATTTGGGACATTCTCCGGGCCATATTATTGAAAAACCGTTCGTGTTCCTCGGTCATGTACTCTTCTTTTGCTTCGCTGCTCTGCTTCATCAGCCTAAGGAAATCTTCTAAGCGTGACATCACCTGCTGTTCGCCGGTGACCGCATACCATTTCCAATTAGGAACAGTCTCCAATCGCCGGAATTTGCGGCGCAATTCGTGGCGGTCYTTTTTTGACAGTATAGCCAGGTATTCATCCCATGATGACGGTAACTCAATGCCCGATGCCGTGTCTTCTTTTTCTATCTCCACCGAATAGCCGTGCTGGCGCGCCAGRTCCGGTAGGTGGGTCAAAGTGGGAGAATTCTCCACCAGGGAATCCAGCCGCATAACGTCCCATTGCCGGTCTTCCAAGCTGGTCAGCAACGCTTGGTAGAAATCCGTTTCGTGGCCCGGACGCACCATGAAATCGTTGTAATCGACCGTTTCTTGGTTTCCGACGAACGACAGGGTGTCGCCCGATATCGTGAGTGAGGCTATACCGTCGACACGGTTAGCATCTGKCCCGTCATTGGATGGAATGTAAAATCCGGCCATGTCCTTGCCGTCGCCGAAGGTGTCCCACCACACTTCCTGCCACTGGGGTGTGAGGAATACGGTGTTTACCGGGCTGGACGTCAGCACGCCTTCCCACTCAGCCTCTATCTCATGAAAGGATGTGAGGGGCTTGGGCGCCATCAATCTACCTCGCGATGTAATAGGGCCAATAGCCCCTTTTCGCCAAGGCCTTTGTTTTCGAACCGGCCCCTGATTGCGGTGGTAACGACCCGGTTACCCGGATTCTGAATTCCCCGCATGGACATGCACATGTGTTCCGCCTGCAACTCCACGACAACGCCGTGGGGGTCTAGGGCGGAAAATATGGCGTCGGCCACCTGGCCGGTGAGGCGTTCTTGTACTTGCAACCGGCGAGAGGCTACTTCTAACACGCGAGCCAGTTTGCTTATTCCGGAGATCTTGCCATTGGGGATGTACGCAACCCGAGCAGTGCCAAAGAACGGCAGAAGGTGATGCTCGCACAGGGAATAAAAGGTGATGTTGCTCAATACCACCGGGTCTTGATGGTCTGCTTCAAACACGGCATCGAGGGCTGATGCTGGGTCCAGTCCGGTGCCGGATAGGAGCCAATCATACATTTGGGCTACCCGGTGCGGTGTCTCCTGTAGCCCTTCGCGTTTGGTGTCCTCGCCAACTCCGTCTAGGAGGGTGGTTATTGCCTGCTGAATGAGTTGTGGCTGAATGTCCTGTCTCCTTGATGTTACGATGCCGTGACCAGAGACGCGGCTTCCACGGCCTCGAGTGTTGGCTCTATCTCGGTGGTTTGGCTGACAACGCTCCTAACTGCGAGGTCCGGATCTTTCAGSCCGTTGCCCGTAAAGATACATACTACTCGCTGTCCCTCCAGATTCAACCCCTGGCGGCACATCTTCACCAATCCGGCGAAGCTCGCCGCGGAGGCCGGCTCGCAGAAGATGCCCTCCTTCGACGCAATCATTCGATAGGCATCTAGAATCTCGTCGTCACTTACCATGTCGATGGTYCCCCCGGAACTGTCCCGGGCGTCCACRGCGCCCTGCCAACTGGCTGGATTGCCGATGCGAATCGCTGACGCGATGGTCTGCGGATTGGCGATCGGCGCTCCCCGGACGATGGGCGCCGCCCCTTCCGCTTGGAATCCCATCATTTTCGGCAAYCGAAGACTACGTCCCGCCGCTTGATACTCTAGGAATCCCCGCCAATAAGCGGTGATGTTGCCGGCGTTGCCAACGGGGATGAATAGGTAGTCTGGGGCGTCTCCCAGGGCTTCGATTATCTCGAAAGCGCCGGTCTTTTGCCCCTCCAACCGATGGGGATTCACCGAGTTGACCAGCGTCACCGAATGTTTGCAGGTGTAGGCTCGGGCAAGGGCCAGCGCCGAGTCGAAATTGCCGTTAATCATCAGTATCCTAGCCCCGTAGGCCATGGCCTGGGCTAATTTGCCCATGGCCACCTCGCCTTTGGGGATCAACACCAAGACGGGCAGATCGCAATATGCACCATAGGCGGCGGCCGAAGCGCTGGTGTTGCCGGTGGACGCGCACATCACCGCCTTGCTGCCATCTTCCAGGGCCTTGGCAATGGCAACAACCATCCCACGGTCTTTGAAAGAGCCGGTGGGATTGCAGCCTTCTAGCTTGAAGTAGAGCTCGTCGCAGCCCAACTCTTTACCCAGCCGGTTGGACTTTACCAGCGGCGTATTGCCTTCCCCCATGGTTATTAGAGGAGTGGCATCAGTCACCGGCAGAAATTCCCTATAGGTTTCTAAGATTCCGGCGCCCATCTAATCCGTTCCACTGCTTATCACAAACGTTCCGGTCTCAGTTTTGGCTTGAGTATCACCAGCGCTCTTTGGAAACCCGCGCGGGTTGATCTCTTTTATTCGGAGTATCGGGTTGAATATTAGAATCGCGGAGCCTATTCCTCGATCCTGAGCAGATTATTTACTTCTTTGACGACGTTCAATTCTACTACTTTCCGCAGCGATTCTTGGACTGAGGCTTCCAATGCCGGATGGGTGATGATAACTAGTTCCGCCGACTGGTTGTCTGGGTCGGCGTCCTTCTGAATCACCGAGGCTATGCTGATTTTGCCATCACCCAGAATCTGAGCGATCTGGGCCAAGACACCGGGTTGGTCGGACACGTTTAGCCTCAGGTAGTATTTGCTCTGCAGTCCGTCGATGGAGGATACGCCGRTAGTCTCTTCGGAAGACCCATTCTCCGGCGGCCAAGACATGGGCGGGGACGAACCATTKGGATGGGACACCAATCTCCGGCCGGCCTCGATCAGGTCTCCCAACACGGCGCTTGTTGTCGGCTCTCGCCCGGCCCCCATGCCGTGGAACAGCACATTGCCGCAGAGGGACCCCGTAACTTCCACCGCGTTGTAAACGCCATCTACCTTGGCCAGCATGTGCCCCAGAGGAATCAGGGCCGGATGCACTCTGGCCTGCACGGCGCCGTTGGACATGGATGCGATGGCCAATGGCTTGATGGCGTATCCTAATTCCTGGGCRTATTGGAAGTCCTTGGCTTCTAACGAAGAGATACCCTGAAGGAAGATGTCCTCCGGGTTGAAGCGGCGGTGAAAGGCCAAAGAAGCCAAGATCGCCAGTTTGTATCCGGCGTCAATGCCTTCTATGTCGTTGGTGGGGTCGGCCTCGGCGTAGCCAAGTTCCTGGGCTTCTTGCAGCGCTTGGGCGAAACTTGTGTGGGCCTGGGCCATGCGGGTGAGGATGTAGTTGGTGGTCCCGTTGATGATGCCGTGGACGGACTGGATGTCGTTGGCGAGGAGTTGATTCATCAAGCAGCCGACGATGGGTATCCCACCGCCGACGCTGGCCTCAAATAATAGACTAACACCGTTCTGTTTKGCCAGGGACATCAACTCGGGGCCGGACTTGGCCAACACCYCTTTGTTGGCCGTGACGACATGCTTGCCGGCGGCAAGAGCGTCCTTTAGGAAGCGGGTGGCCGGGTCGGTCCCGCCAATCACCTCCGCCAAGATATGRATCCCGGGGTCGGCTAGAATCTCTTCCGGGTTGGTGGTTATCAGGCTGGCGGCAATGCCGGGGTCCCTGGGTTTAGCGGCGTCCCGGACAAGAATCTTCTTGAGTTTGACACGCCGGCCTACTTTTCTGGMAATATCGTCAGATTGCTCCAACAGGGCCGTGGCGACACCGCCTCCGACGACACCGAGGCCCAACAATCCAACGTTGATATCATCGGATTCTTCTACCATCCGGCTACCTTGGCCCCCCCGGAAAGCCCTGACCTCCGGGCGCCYCTTGGCCGGGGGCTCCCTGCTGTCCGGRATCTCCCCTGGGGGCGCTCAACCGAACTTGRTCCGCGACCCATGCGTACCATTTGCTGTTGAAATTCATTCTGAGCCAACCTGCATTGGCTCCCCTTATTTGCTCATCGGTTTGCCATTTAGTAACCAGTTCAACGTTCAGCTTGTTTCGCATTTGGTTGGAGAAATCCCGGTCTGTGGGACCGGTGAGCAGGCGTACGATGTATATGCCGTYCTGGGTGAAGATCGGGCCGCTTATCTCGCCGACCTCCAGAGGCGGTATATCCCTCTCTTCGTCACCGAACAATGCGCCATCCAACTCTGGGAAGGCTCCTTTGGGTACCCAACCTACGTAGCCCGTTCGATCGGCAAAACCCGCAGGAACCCCAACCTCTCCGGCTACTTTGATGAAATCTTCTCCGCCTCCGGTTTTTTCAGTGCCCAGTCTGGCCCTGACTGCTCCGACGTCGATTCTTCCTTCGATTTCGGTTCTGATCCATTCCACCTCTACCTGCTCGGTGGTTTCAGGGATCGTTCGACCCAACATCAGCCCCAATTGCTGCAACGCTATCTGCTCTTGGACAATCACACGGAAATCCGCGTCTGCCAAACCGGTGCGGGCCAAAAATATYTGGTAATTGTTCYGGAACTCSTGATCCAATTGCCCAGGGTCGGATTCCTGTCCTTCGGGCACAGAGGGATAAAACTGGGATTTTATTACCCCGTCTATGTCTTCGTCGGTCAGTCTGAACCCTAGATCGGGCGCCGCYTGCCGCAGGACCTCGGCGTTTAGCAGRTCGCGTAGGTATTCGAAAGGTACGGTACTGAGGTCGACCTGCCCGCTGAGCCCCTGGAGGACGCGGATGCGCTCCACCAGGTCGCCCATCTTGAACTCTTGATCACGCACGCTGCCAGCCCAAACCCTGGGCGGCCGGTAAAACTCTTGATAAAAACCGAATACAAYGATGCCGATAACCAGAACCAGAAGGCCGGAGCCGATTCCCCAGGCCAACTTTTCATGGCGCTTTTCACGGGTTGAGCGCGAGCTTTCGGCCCGGGCTTCTTCTTGTCGTGCTCGCCGTCCTCTTGCYCGGCGGCGGGCATCTGCTGGGGCAGYCTGGTCTTGACCGTCGCCGCGGTTCCAAGGGAAGGCCATAAATGTTCCTCACGGATTCGGGTAGCAGAACAGCGGTAGAGCCGCSACCAATGGAGACCCACCCCGCTATGATTACTCTGGCTTAAAGAGACGACTCTGCCTGATCTAACGTCTCATTGCCCCAACGGTGGGGACGTAAGGCACGAAGGGGACCAACGCGATGTGCCGGGCTCGCTGGATCGCCAGCCGCAGGGCTCGCTGGTGTTTGGCGCAGACTCCGGAACGRCGCCGGGGTTCTATCTTCGCYCGGTCGGAAATAAACCGGCGAATGCGGTCGACGTCCTTGTAGTCRATCGTTTTCACGTGGTCAACGCAGAACGAGCATACCTTTCGCCTAGGAGCATATCTTCCGCGAGGGCGTCCACCGCCGGGACGCCCACCAGGACGTCCGCCGGGGCCGCCGGTTCTGGCCGGACCTCGGCTCGGTCCTCCGGCTGGAGGAGCACCTGCAGGGGCAGCGGCGGGGGCGGGGCGTGGCGCTTCGGTGGTCATATCAGTCCATTTCCTTTATCAGATTCYTGTAACAGATTCTTGTTGTCTAGAACGGCAGGTCGTCAACGTCTTCCATGGGTGGGCCTTCATCGCCCATCCCGCCGGGGCCAGGGCCTGGCGCGTAACCGCTCGCTTCCCCTCCCATGTCAGRTCCCCGGCTCAAAAATTGCACGTCGGTCAAGTTAATTTCGTTGACAAACCGGGTTTGACCGTCCCGAGTTTCGTACGTCCGGGAATGGAGACGGCCTTCCACGTAGACTTGTTGGCCTTTGGTCAGATATTGGTTGCACAGCTCCGCATGGCGTCCCCAGGCGCTGACGTTGAACCACTCTGTCTCCTCACGCTGCTCGCCTGCGGCGGTGGTGTACTTACGATTGGAGGCTATACTGAAGGAAGTGACGCTCTGGCCGTTGGGGGTGTAGCGCATCTCCGGGTCCCGCCCCAGGTTGCCTATGACGATGATCTTATTCAACTCAGCCCCCCTTGCCCTTACGTTTTTTCAGGCTCGTCCTCCGGCGCATCGTCCACCGTTTCATCAGCCGGAGTTGGAGTTTCTTCGACAGTCTCTTCAACTACGTCGGTGGCTTCTTCCGGGGTTTCTTCGGCCACGGCRGGAGCGTCTTCKACNGWCWYTNTCARYTRCRTCSGTGGYTGCTACAGMMGSTKMSYCGGMCRNNCSMRKKRWKGYTCTNTCRGGKRNCNGGRSCKCNTCWWYSWNGKGCGGRKYWNGWCMYKGMKGSCKNTSTCGGAAACGGGCTTGGGAGGATCTCCGACBACRACCATMGACCKTARCACTTGCTCGTCCTGGCGGAGGAAGGTCTCTAATTCCTGATTAAAGGGGGTTTCAGTGCTGAAACGAGTCAGGTGATAGGTTCCTTCCAGAAAATGGTGAGAGCCTTTGCGGATGGAGTACGCAAGCCGCCGGGTACCCCAGGTTTCTTCATGGAAGATTTCGCCGTCGCGGTTGTTGATGAATCCTTTTATCCGTCCCCAAGTGTCCACGGCTTGGTCTTGGTTCAACATGGGGCTCAAAATGACAACAAGTTCGTAGTGGCGCAAAGAACACTCCTAGAGAATTGAGTCGGGAATTAAATAAGTAATAGGATTATAGCATCGGGGGCTGGGCTGCTCAACTATAAGTCCAGCCCAGGCACAAGGAAACCTGAGGTTAGCTCCTTCACTTGCCCGGCTACTTCTTTCTGAAYGGATTGGTTGTCCACATTGGTGAGCACTTTGACTATCATACCCGCCACTTGCTTGACGGCCTCTTCGYCAAAGCCACGGGAGGTTATCGCAGGCGCTCCCAAGCGCAGACCGCTGGTCACCCGTGGGGGCTTGGTATCGAAGGGAATGGCGTTTTTGTTGGTGACTATCCCTACCTTTTCCAAGGCTGTTTCCGCCGCCTGCCCCGTGATATCCAGGGGGGTGAGGTCCACCAAGACCAGGTGATTATCGGTCCCGCCGGAGACCAGCCGCAGCCCGGCTTCGGAAAGCTCTTGGGCCAGGGTKYGGCAGTTTGCGACGACCTGGGCGGCGTATCGGCTAAATTCGGGCGTGAGGGCTTCCCCAAAGCATACCGCTTTGGCCGCGATGACGTGCATCAAAGGCCCTCCCTGGGCGTTGGGGAATACGGCCGAGTCTATTTTTCTGGCCAATCCGCTGGTGGACAGGACGAAGCCGCCACGGGGACCGCGGAGGCTTTTCTGAGTGGTGGAGGTCACGATCTGAGCGTGAGGCACCGGCGATGGGTGGACTCCTCCCGCGACCAATCCGGCTATGTGCGCCATGTCMACCATCAATGGAGCGTCCACCGAATCGGCGATCGCCMGAAAACGAGGGAAATCGATCGTCCGSGAATAGGARCTGCATCCGGTGACTATGAGCGCGGGCCGGTGCTCCTTGGCYAGCCGCTCCACCTCGTCGTAATCGATGGTCTCGGTCTCCCGGTCCACGCCATAGGGCACGAAGTCGTAKAGCTTACCGGAAAAGTTGACCCCGGATCCGTGGGTCAGGTGACCGCCGTGGTCCAATTGCATCCCCATTACCTTGTCGCCGGGTTGTAGCAGGGCGAAATAGGCGGCCATATTGGCTTGAGCTCCGCTATGAGGTTGGACGTTAACGTGTTCGGCGCCAAACAGCTCCCCGGCCCGTTGGATCGCCAGGGACTCCACCACGTCCACGTATTCGCATCCGCCATAGTAGCGACGGCCCGGATACCCTTCAGCGTACTTGTTGTTCATGACGCTGGATTGGACTTCCAGCACCGCCCGGCTGGCGTAATTTTCCGATGCGATCAACACGATGCAGTCGCGTTGGCGCTGGTCTTCTTGCCGCAGGGCTTCGGCTATCGCAGGGTCCTTTTCCCCTATGGTCGTCATTTCGCCTCCTGCCAATCGTTTTGAACACGCGGGCGCCGCTGTAGAGGGGTTAAACGATGGCTGGTAAAGATCAATTTTGCCAGGTGTATCTGCCTGAAAATGGGGCTAGGGTTAGTGTACCGCCCGGCCCAATTTTGTGTCAACGAAGCTG
The DNA here is from genome assembly GCA_002401285.1 of SAR202 cluster bacterium. Next base: position 136,843 of record NVSQ01000001.1, on the reverse strand, counting down.
TGCTCGCAGGGCGAGGCTCCAAATTGCACGCATTCTGTCCGTCGTGTAGAGTTAACCTCAGTTAAGTAGAGGTGTGCCTGTGACTTCCCAGACCGGACCATCGGACAATCAAGAATTTATACGTCAATTGCTGAGCCCGGAACGAGCCGAAACTTCGGACCCCATTTTTATCCTGAGTCTTAGTCCCATAAATGCCTACGACACTGTGGCCGACATAGGCTGTGGTCCCGGATACTTCACGCTGCCCCTTGCCAAAGCCCTGGTGCGCGGCAAAGTACTGGCGTTGGACCTGGATGACGAAATGTTGGCCGCATGCCGGGAGCGGGTGGCTGAGGCAAGGTTGGGCAACGTGGAGATACTGAAATGCTCCGAGTTCGAGTTTCCCATCGAGGCGGGGGCGGTCGACGGAGTGTTTCTGGCTTTCGTGATCCAGGCAAGCCCGGACAAGGGCCGTTTCCTAGAGGCGGTACGAGAGGTGCTTCAACCCAGGGGCTGGTGTTCGGTACTTGAATGGTATCGAAAGGAGACCGAAATGGGGCCTCCTCTGGAGCGCCGCATCGACCCCGGTGAGTTGGAAGTGATGACGCGTGAGGCCGGATTTCGCACTATGGGTTGGCGGGACCTGAACGGCGATCAGTACATGATGACTCTGCGGAATACCTGACATTAGCGCCTCAGTATGCTGATCGACGTTACGACGTACCATTTAGAGATCACCGACCCGAGTGACCTCCGTCCAAAACCTAACCCGCTTCAGGATCTTGAAATCAAGCTGGTTGGGCAGCCGTCTCCGGAATTCAACAGATTCTTGTATACCGCGGTTGGGGGTGACTGGTACTGGGTCGACCGGTTGTCTTGGACCTATCGTCAATGGCAAGAGTTGGTGGACCGCCCAAAGTTTCAGACGTGGGTGGCCTACGTCTCCGGGAGTCCAGCCGGCTATTTCGAACTGGATGGCCAGCCCGAGAGCAGCGTGGAAATTAAGAGCTTCGGCCTGCTACCTCAGTACATAGGCCGGGGTCTGGGCGGACATTTTTTGAGCGTGGCATTGGAAAAAGGATGGCAGACGGGGGCGTCTCGCGTATGGCTCCACACCTGCACCCTGGACCACCCAACCGCGTTGTCGAATTACCGGGCCAGAGGGATGCGGGTGTTTCGCGAGGTTACCGCCACGGAAGACCTACCCGGCACTACGCCGGGACCGTGGCCCGGCGCGCAGCATATCTAGCAAGCCTTATCCCTCCGCCGGGACCACCGGCAATATCAGATGGGAAGGGTGCTGGGCGTCGTGGTACACGCTGTTTTGCGCGGAGACTTTAACGGAGGACAGGGCCGGGTTCTCCCCGGTGTTGCCGTTGACGTCGAAGCGGGGAAAGTTGCTGGAGGAGATGTCCAACCGGATACGGTGTCCCCTGGCGAACAGGTTGCTGGTGGGATAAAGGCGAATGGTGATTGGATAGACCTTCCCAGGCTCCAAAAGTTCGGGCTCGGACCATGAAGAGTGGAACTTGGCCCGCAGGATGCCGTCGGTCAGATTCAGGGCGTATCCTTCAGGATAGTCAGAAGATGGCGGATAAACGTCCAGCAGCTTTGCAGTGAAGTCCGTGTCCAGCGCGGACGAAGATATCCAGAGYTGGGCGCTGACCGGTCCGGTTGCTTCCAGGTCTTCGGTTAGCGGCTCGGTTTGGAACACCAAGACATCGGGCCGAGTGGCCAAGGGCATGTACGGAGGCCGACTTCCGTAGAACTCAGCAGTTTCCCGCTGGTCGTAACCTCCAGGCTCCATGACCGGTCGTCCCGAGGAGATGTTTCCGCCTATCGTCGGCACCGGATAGTTGGGGTCGAACAGATAGCGTGACGGCGAGAATTCGCCTTGGGGAGACTGTTGGGAAAGACGGCCATCGGGTTGCAGAAACAACGGGGTTTCTTTTGCCCGATGCAACGGCCACTCCTGTTCCTCTCGCCACCGGCCGCCGTGATCCAGCCGTCCCTGGGGGTTGCGCTTGCCGCTTCCGCCGCCCATCACGAATATCTTGACCGGCGAGTCCTGCCCCGATTCGCTTTGGATATCTTTCAACCAGCGGTCGAAGTAACGCAGGCGCAGATGGTTGAAGTCGGGGGCCAGATTGTTGTCCACCGTGGAATGGGCGCCGAAATCCACATCGCCGGAAAATGAGACGGAACGGGCGCCATGGGTCCAAGGTCCCATGAGCAGGCTTACCGGCCCGGCCTTAGTCTTGGAAAGGGCAGCAAAGTTGTCGGTGGTCGTGCGAGTGTAGGAGTCGTACCACGCGCCCATGTGCATCTGGGGTACGGCGGAGAAGTCGGAGTAGTAGGCCTCGGCGCACAGGCCGGACTGTTGCCAGTACTCACCGAAGTTCTCCTGGCTCCATATCTCCATGAGGTAACTTTCGTAATCGGGTGTCCAACGCAGCGGAGAGTGGTCCTTCTTCCAGGGCATGCGTTGCAACCATTCGTGGATGTCCTGGTTCTCCAGCGCCGCCTTGGTAACCGCCGGGTCGGCTTTGGCCTCCGAGCTTTGCATGGCCTCACGGAAGGCCCACGTAACCTGCCGAAGCTCGAACGCGCCGCCGTTGCGGCAACCGCTCTGAAACGCGTTGGAAAATCCCCCGCAATCCAGCCACATGGCGGCCAGGTGGGGCGGGTTCAAACAAGCCAGAGCCGCTTGGGTATGCGCCGCATAGGATAAACCGAAGRTSCCSACCTTGCCGTTGCACCAAGACTGCTGAGCCAGCCACTCCACCGTGTCGTAGCCGTCCCTGGCGTCGTCCACGTATTTGGAAAACCCGCCTTCGGACTCGAACCGGCCCCGGCAATCCTGCATCACGGTAACGTATCCGTTGGMGGCGAAGAAAGTCGCTTCCTCGATCCGGGCTTCGGAAGCCTTGTTGTATGGGGTACGCTGCAACAGAACGGGCAAGGCCCCCTCGATGATCTCGCCACCGCTGGCCGGACGATGCACGTCGGCCGCCAACACCACCCCGTCCCGCATCGGGACCTGGACGTTATGCTCAACTTGTACTTGGTAAATCACAGAAYCTTCGCCTCGCCTACCGGATCCAAGAAATATGTCACGCTGCAATAGCAACCTATTCTAGGCATCGGACAGTAACGGTGCAACCGTTCSTCTCATCCGTCCAATGCTGATACCGTTGACACCCAAAACRAGTCGAGACTATAGTAAAATTTCAGAAGCAAACACCGCCCGGTCCGCAATTGACATGACTGAAATGGGCTAGGGATGGAATCTAACGTGTGGTGTGTTTAGGAGGTTCCGATTTGGCTAACGATTACGACCTGTTGATCATCGGGGGCGGTCTTGCTGGTATGACCGCGGCGATGTACGGCGCTCAATATGGCCTCAAGACCGGACTGATCGAGCGCATGATGGGCGGGGCCTCCATCATCAACGTAGAAAAAATAGAGAACTTCCCGGGCTTTCCCGAAGGGATCTCCGGGGCCGAGCTAGGGCCGTCGGTCCAGGAGCAGGCGATGAACGCCGGGGCGGAGTTCATCATGGCCGAMGTSRCYSGCATMKCCMKGGAMGGCSRMTWCASSRTGSTRRCCAGCRMYGMMGRMRGSTACCRSRYSAAGGCKKTGATCGYSGCWRCCGGWTCWACYCTSMGMMAKCTGGGYATCCMSGGSGAGCAGGARYTMTWCGGGCGGGGCGTCTCCCAGTGCGCCACCTGCGACGGCCCGATGTTTATGGGCGAGGTGGTGGGCGTAGTCGGCGGCGGAGACTCGGCGGCCGACGAAGCGCTGACCCTGACCGAGTACTGCGAGAGGGTCCTTTTGTTCCACCGGCGGGACAGTTTGCGGGCCTACGAGTCTCTTCAGGAGCGGGTGCACCAGAACCGGAAGATCGAAGTAGTCTGGAACTCGGTGGTGGAAGAAGTGGTGGGCGAAGACACGGTGACGGGAGTTCGAGTACGCAACGTAGTGACAAATCTGGAGAACCAGGTGAACCTATCCGGGCTTTTCGTCTTCGTGGGATTGGAGCCCAATTCCAGTGTGGTGGAAGGGGTGGTCAAAGTGGACAATGCCGGCCACATCCCGGTTAATGTCTCAATGGAGACGGAAGTGCCGGGGATCTATGCCGTGGGCGAYATTCGACAGAAGTCTGTGTCCCAACTGGCATCGGCGGTGGGAGACGGCGCGACCGCGGCCATCTCAGCGTTTAAATACATCAGAGGGAAATCCTGGTAGAGTGCCTTCAGACCCTCGCCGTGTAGACTCGAGGGTCTAAATCATCGAATAGCCACTYAATTGTATAACTTGGGGAGGTTCTGATGGATTTGGTAGAGGAGCAACTGCGCAACAGCAAGACCATCGCCGTGGTAGGTTTGTCCGACAATCCGGAGCGGATCAGCTATGGGGTGTCCAAATACATGCAATCGCAGGGTTACCGGATAATCCCGGTCAATCCCATGATTGAGGAAGCCTTAGGGGAAAAGAGCTATCCGGACCTGAAGTCGGTGCCTGAGCACATCGATATGGTGGACATATTCCGACGCTCGGAGTTGGTGGCTCCGGTGGTTGACGAGGCCATTGAGGTGGGGGTCAAGTACATCTGGATGCAGGACGGAGTGATCGACGAGACCGCCAAAGCCAAAGCGGAGGCCGCGGGGATCCCCGTCGTGATGGACGATTGAACCCTCCGAGTGCACCGCCGCCGGTTCGGTGGCGAGCAGGTTTCCAGTACGTCTTCCCCCAGCTAACACAGTTAGGACGCCCGCGATCGTCCGATCTCGCGACGAAAAGAGCGGGTCGCACAGTCGATTGACCCCCAATCGGTTGATGGTTACTATCACGTATGAGAATGTAAGGCGAAGAGTACGGCGTTCCCAATGGTTTTAGATCAACGGATCTGTCCGATCTTACCCGTGGCGCTAATAAGGGGCAATGAAATTTGACGACTCAGGAAGAACTGGCGGTCAGGCTTAAGCAGTTGGGCATTCGGGTTACGCCCCAGCGGTTGGCTATCGCCGAAGTGGTGATCAATTCCGGGGACCATCCATCGGTGAAGGATGTGTTCGAAAGGGTAAAAGAATTTTTCCCCTATGTAACCCTGGCAACGGTATACGCGACTTTGGATTTGCTGGAACGGGCCGCCATCGTGCGGGAATTGCCTTTCCAGCGTCAGTCCCGGTACGACGCAAACCTTTCACCTCACGCCAATCTGGTATGCATAAGTTGCGGCGCGGTGGTGGATGCCGAAGTGGGACAGAGCATGGTTGAGGAACTCAAGAAATTGGTGGAAGAGGGGACCGACTTCGAGATTGCCACCCAGCSCSTSKMYWWCTMTSSSMMKTSSYMAGGSKGMGMSRMCRRSWCCCWYSCSCCYMSMCRGGSRWMGGTTWRGAKKKRSKTSSKWSGCCGCNWYYCAGATCGATTAGACTCAGCTCTAGTCCCCCTTGTACGCCCGGCTTCCCTGTGTCCGTTCCAGATATTGGCGGATCATCAATGCCGCCGTGGCCCCTTCTCCCACCGCCGATGCCACTTGCTTGGTGCTTCCCGACCGGGMGTCCCCCGCRGCGAAGACACCTTCCAGGCTGGTTTCCATGGTAGGGCTGGTGGAGATGGACCCCCACTGGTCCAGGTCTACGGAACCCTTGACGAAGGCGGTGTTGGGCAGCAGGCCGATGAAGACGAAAACCGCGCCCGGAGTGATCTCCTCGGTTTCTCCGCTGGCCGTGTTTTTGATCACCACGGAACTCAGCTTTCCGTCTYCCTTGAACTCCACCACGGTGGTRTTMAGACGMACTTCGATCTGSGRGTGGCTGGCSGCCTTTTCCTGAAGTATCTGACTGGCTCTTAGCCGCTCGCCAACCTCCAATATGGTCACTTTGGTGGCAAATTTGGTCAGGAATAGACCCTCTTCCACACCGCTGTTTCCGCCACCTACTACCAGCAGTTCCTGGCCTTTATAGAATGGGCCGTCGCAGGTCGCGCAAAAGTGAATGCCCGCGCCGATCAGGTCTTCCTCSCCCGGCACGTTGAGGCGCCGGTAGGTTGCGCCGGGAGTTAGCAGCAACGAGCGGCTGCAGTAGGAATCGCCCGACTCGGTAGATATCATCTTGTAGTCGCCTTGGGCTTCGATGCTGGTCACTGTTTGAGCCTSCAGTATCTCCACGTCGAACCGCTCGGCGTGCTCCCTCATGGCGTCGGCCAACTCAGCGCCGCCGATGCCTTGGGCAAAACCGGGGTAGTTGTCGATCCTCTCGGTGGTSCCGGCCTGTCCGCCTAYACCGCTACGYTCGATGATCAGGGTTTCGATGCCCTCTCTGGCSGCATARAGAGCGGCKGACARTCCTGCCGGACCGCCGCCGATCACGATCAGGTCGTAAAACTCCCGTTTAGCTTTGGGGCTGATGCCCAGCTTGGCGGCCAGTTCGGCATTGGACGGCTCCACCAAGATCGAGCCATCCTGAAAAACGATGGTGGGGATTATCTGCTTCCCGTCGTTAACTGCCTGGACCTGCTTCCTGCCTTCCTCGTCCTCGTCGATGTCCACCCAGATGTAAGGTATGCGCTGCTCGCCCAAGAACTGCTTGGAACGGCGGCAATCGGGGCACCAAGGGGCGCCATATACGGTRATGTTAGCTTCNTGCATCGGTTTGTCTCCTTTGGRCCCAACCGTTGTCCGGTCCAATAAATTAAGATGCCAACCATTGCCGATTAGATGCCAGTTTGAGCGCCCGATTTGCCGACAAGATGGGGCTGCGGGACGGCGTCAGAGGTTTACGATGTCTACCGGTTCCATTGGTCCCGCCGCGTTAAATCCGAAGATCTTCGAGTAGAAGTAAAGCTCGGCGTCCAAAGCCCGCTTGATGTTCTCGGAGCGGCGGAATCCGTGCTGCTCACCTGGGAATGGTAGATATGCCGTGGCGATACCCTTGGCCTTCACAGCTTCGAACATGGACTCTGCTTGGTCCGGCGGTACGATCTTGTCCTCCAGGCCTTGAAACAGGATCAGTGGGCAGGAAAGCTGACTGGTAAAGTTGATGGGAGACCTTTGCCGGTACACTTCCGCCTCTTGGGGGTAGGCTCCGACCAGACCGTCCAGGTACCGCGATTCGAACTTATGGGTATCCTTGGCCAGTGTCTCCAGGTCGCTAACGCCGTAGTAACTGGCCCCGGCGGCGAACACGTCCCGGAAGGTCAGGGCGGCCAGGGTGGTGTAGCCCCCGGCGCTGCCGCCGTCAATGGCCAGCCTCTTCCCATCCGCCAAACCTTGCCGCACTAAGTACAACGCCCCGTTGACGCAGTCGTCCACGTCCACGATGCCCCACTGTCCCTTCAACCGTTCCCGGTACGCCCTGCCGTAGGCGGTGCTGCCCCCATAGTTGACGTCCAGAACGGCGAAACCCCGGCTGGTCCAATATTGAACGACCAGATCCAGGGAGACGGAGGTTGCGTTGGTGGGGCCACCGTGGCTTTTCACCAGCAACGGCGGTTTTTCGCCGGGGGTTGGTTCGTAGTCCCCGTTGGACGGCGGGTAGTAGAAMGCGTGGGCGGTCAGGCCATTTTCGGYGGGGTATTCGATGGCTTCAGGRGTAGACAAATACGCCCCCTCCAGGCTTACATCGCCGGAAGTYCGCAACACTTGGGTATCGCCCGTCGCCAGGTCCAATCGGATAACCGACAACGCCTCGACCGGGGACCCGGCGATGATTACCGCAGTGTCCGATGCCACCCGCAGGTCTCCCCTCGCCATGTCCGAATAAGGGGTGGGTATGGGATTCAGTTCCCRGAGTTGCGTATCCACACTGGCCACCTTCCAGTTGCCACCCTGGACATAAGAGCAGATGATCCGGCTATCCGATTGGAAGGCGTAAGTGGACGAACCGAAGATCCACTGCGGCCTGGCGAACTCGGCTTCAATCTCCGTGACCGGCTCGACGGCTCCGTTGMKCCARCGGTAGATRTTCCACCAKCCCGTGCGGTCTGACACGAAATATAGAGTTCCGTTCGGGGACCACTCCGGCTGAAAAATCGATTCTTCCGGGCCACCGGCCACTTTCTCGGGAAGCTCCAAGGAGCCGCTTGAGTTTAGGTCCGACACCCATAATTCGCAGCCATCCCAGGGCATGTTGGGATGGTTCCAACTGAGCCAGGTCAGCTTCCCACCATCGGCGCTGAGCCGTGGCGAAGAATAGAAGTCCGCGCTTGAAACCAGCACCTGGCCGGAGCTAACACCCTCAATGGAAAGGCTGACCAAAGTGTTTACCGCCTCCTGAGAGGACGAGGTATGGTCCTCGCGTACACAGATGATTTCTTCCCTGACGTAGTTAACGACCATGTCGGCGTATCGCATGTCTCCTTCGGGCGTGATGGGGACCGGCGCTTCGCCATGCCGGTGCCGATACATGCGCTGGTCGTCGTAGTTGACGAAGTAGACCAYCCCATCGGCCACGCAAAAAGCGCCGCCGCCATACTCGTGCACCCGGCTGCAGGCGTTGAAGGGTGAAGGCGTCACGTCGTCGATATTTTCATCTGCCGTCCTGCGGACGATGACGTTGCGCCCGCCTTCCCGGGGGCGCTGCTCCACCCAATAGATATCCTCTCCGTCAAGAGCCAACTGGCCCARCCTGATCGATTCGGCAACGATGAGGTCCGATGTTACCGGTGATTTCCACGAGCCGTAGGGCGCTACTTGAACTTCTGGCATCCCTTCTCCCTGGGTTCCCGTTGCGTATTGAACTTTCAAGCCCTAGTATAAAGCAGCGAAACCGGCGCCTGTATCTTCAAGTCAAAGCGATGCGGTATCGGTTGGCGCCGGCAGATGGAGGGGATAGCCATGGTATCAAGTCAATCGACCACGGTGCTTCACCCAGGAGCCGAAGACGCGGCCCGAAAATTTGTACTGGCTCCGCGTTTGTCCGATCTGAAGGGAACCACTGTGGGCCTTATCGACAACCACAAAAAGAACGCCGACGTGTACATCGCCGAGCTCAGCAGGGTACTGCRGGAAGAGTACGGTGTGTCCAAAGTGGTGACCTATCGCAAGGCCAGCCAGAGTATACCCACTCCGGACGACGTGCTGGATAGCCTGGCCGCCGAATGCGACGCCATCATCCACGCCGTGGCCGATTGAGGGTCCTGCACAGCGTGGGGTCTCCACGACGGAATAGAAGCTGAGAAGYGGGGCCGTCCCGCGGTAACGGTAATCACCCGGGCGTTCACCAAAGCGGCAGAGCTTAGGGCCAAGGCGTTGGGCATGACCGATCATCCGGTGGTGGTGATTGACCATCCGATCGCCAGTAAACCGCCGGAGGCGGTTCAGAAAATGGCCTTGGCCAGCATTGAAGAGGTCGCCCAGGGATTGGTGTCATCCTCCAGCTAAGTAATAAGGGTTAACGATGAGTGAAACAGACACCGGAAAATCGGCCAGCCGTCTCCAAGTGTCCGGGCCGATCAGCCAGGTAAACGACTACTTTTACGACCAAGGTTGGACCGATGGGTTGCCCATCGTGCCGCCCACCGAGGACCTGGTCCTGGAGATGCTGGAGGCTTGTCAGGTGTCGGGCACCAGCGTTCTGGGCCGCATTCCTCCCCTGGATGGCACGGTCACGGTAGAAAAAGTCGCCATCAATAGCGTGATGGCCGGGTGCAAGCCCGACTACTTTCCGGTGGTCCTGGCGGCGGTAAAAGCAGTGCTGCARCCCCAATTCAACGTCGGCTCCATCACCACTACGACCGGTGGGGCCGCGCCGGTGGTCATCGTCAGCGGGCCGGTTGSCGACAGRYTGGGCATTCATGGCGGCACGGCGGTATTTGGCTCGGGACATCGGGCCAACGCCACGATAGGCCGTGCCCTTCGGCTGACCATGCGTAACGTGGGCGGGGCAGTGGCCGCTACCATGGAGAAGTCCACCCACGGCTGGCCCGGCAAGTACACCATGTGTTTTTCCGAAAACCAGGAGGCGAACCCCTGGGASCCGCTTCACGAAGAGATGGGCTACCAAYCCAACGAAAGCACCGTATTGGTTGTCGCCTCCCGGGGCATCCACACGCTAGTCGAATCGAGCCAGGAAACGGGCCTAGGGGTCCTTGAGACCATGGTCGGCTCCATGACCGCCGGCGGGATCTCGGGCTATAGTTTCCAGTCTCGAGGCGCTTCCGTTGTCATCGTTTTAGGGCCTGAGCACGCCGCGGAGATCGCCGCCGACGGGTTCGGGCGAAAAGAGATTAAAGAATACCTCTTCGAGAACGTCCGCCTGCCCATGGGACAGATCAAGAATAGGGGACACTACGGCACCCGGTCCTGGCCCGACGAATACGACAGTAAACCGGACGACTTCATGGTGCCATTAGTGGCGGATGTGGACAAACTGGTCCTAGTGGTCGCCGGCGGCGACGGGCGTCACAGCTCCTGGTTCCCCGCCTGGTCGGCTACCCAGCGGGCCGTCGAAGTTATCTAGGGTTAGCCTAGAGACTTTTTCTTCGATACCGATTCCTCGYCCGAAGCGGTGTGGTCTTCCTGGTTCGAGATGACCGAATCTTTCCCCCTTGCAGGTGAATGTGCGCACCTTTGCCCGCGATATCAACAGCGCGGCGTTATGGGCTKRAKTKANCKMSKTSANWYSCTWCKMKWKWRGWRMRKTKSCCKTGCNRMRTGSYMKTYSYYGKGCAGCNMKSAMWWMYCYGKYKGWAANCAYGWRWTKGAKMCTCATAATCTGGACCAGTGGCTTGCCGCTGAAACGGTGAATCGCTCTCGGTTCGCCGCAACCAACCAATGGACAGGTGTTAGAGGAGATTCGAATGACCCGGGAGGGTGACATAGGCGGCAATTACGGTATTCGCACCGAACGCCAGCTAGAGKCACTGTGGGCATTAGAGACGAGTATCGCAAGTGTCGCTGATCTGTTCAAGGACGATAACGCGTTCAACTATTCTCAGGAAGTCGAGATAGCCTCCTATCTGATGGTGTTGATGCGAGCGGCGTTCGGGGAATCTGAACGAGTACGGAGTTCCTCGGTTCACCTATCTCGAATGGAGTGGCGGTGTCTTCCTGGCCGTTCTATCGACCTCGTTGTGATCGACCCCGGATCGGCTCAAAGTGCCCGGGATGGATGGGGCACCGGTCGACGCAGGGTTGCCAAAACCCTCCCATTGCTTGCTGCCGTGGAGATCAAACGTGGCAGCGGTAATGTTACGCCGCTCGGTCATGTGCGGAAGGATTTACGAGGCCTAAATCAAATCCAGGCATCAGTCGATCTCGGTCGCCCGGTGACGTATTTCCTTGCTTGGATTGACTCTGTCCTTAGGCAGAGGCCCCGGCAGTCTGGCCGCTACGTGGCGATCAAGAGCGAACTGAAGGATTGGTGTGACGACTCCCCGGAAGACCGGAGGGCATTTTTGSTAAGTCGCGATCGGGTTGGTTTCGCTTTTCCAAGAGGGGCTTGGCTTGTCCAACCTCTCCCACCGGGTAMGATTGAMACCACGCCTTTGGGGTCATGAATCGAGCTTGGGGCATCAGTTCTGCAATGGGATATTCTCGGTAAGGAGTTCCCCTTTGTTCAAGATAGGCATCGATGTTGGCGGCACATTTACCGACTTTGTAGTGGACAGCGATGGCGAGCCGCCCCGGTATTTCAAGACGCAGTCCACGCCCCACGACCCGTCGGAAGGGGTGATGACTGGGCTTGAAGACGCGGCCCAGGCTTATGGCTTGCCTCTGCAGGACTTTCTGGACGCCACGGAATTGGTGATTCATGGCTCCACGGTGGCCACCAATACGCTGGTGGAGCGAAAGGGCGCCAAGGTCGGCCTGATCACCACTGATGGTTTCCGGGACCTGCTGGAGATGCGGGAGGGGTTGAAGGAAGACCGGTACAACCTGCGAATGACCCCGGTGGAACCGTTGGTACCCCGCTACTTGCGTTTGGGAGTCCCGGAGCGGGTACGGTATGACGGCGCGGTGTACACGCCATTGGACGAGGAAGCCCTGGACCGGGCTTTGGAGCACTTCCATCAGGAGGGGGTCGAAGCCCTGGCGGTCTGCTTCCTGTTTTCCTATTTGAACCCCACCCACGAAGCCAGGGTCTACGAAAAAATTCGGGAGAAGTTCCCCGATGTYTATACCTCCCTCTCACACGAAGTCATCCCCCAGATCAAGGAGTTCGACCGGCTCAGCACCACCGTTATCAACTCCTACGTYGGGCCGGTCTTCGGCAGGTATCTCCAACACCTAAAGGACCGGTTCGCGCCTTATCGCAGCTTCGGTGAAGTCCTCATCATGCAGTCCAATGGCGGGGTCGCGCCCATCGACGAGTGCAGCCGGATGGGTGTCCGGGCCATCCTTTCCGGACCGGCCGGTGGCGTCAGYGCCGCCGCTTACCATGGAGAGCTTCTTGACGAGCCCAAGATCATCGCCTTCGATATGGGCGGCACCAGCACCGATATCTCCTTGATCGAAGACGGCGTTCCCCACCTGGCCCACGAAAAATTCGAGGGCGGCTGGAAGATAGCGGTCCCCATGATTGACATCCACACCATGGGTGCGGGCGGAGGCAGCATCGCTTCGGTGGGTCCGGGAGGAATCCTGCACGTCGGACCCCAGAGCGCCGGGGCCGACCCAGGACCGGCTTGTTACGACAAGGGCGGGGAAGACGCCACCGTTACCGACGCCAACCTGATGCTGGGCTATCTGGACCCGGATAAYTTCCTSGGCGGCAAAGCCAAGTTGGATAAAACTCTGGCGGAAAAGGCGCTGGAAGAACGGGTGGCAAAATCCTTGGGAATGACGACCGTGGAGGCGGCTTACGGGGTTTCCAAAGTCGTCGCTACTACCATGGCCGAGGGTATTCGCCTGATGTCGGTGCAGCGAGGCGTGGACCCGCGGGAGTTCACTATTCTCGCCTTCGGTGGCGCGGCGGGGCTCCATGCCGGACAGGTGGCTCGGGAGCTGCAGGTTAAAAAGGTGCACCTTCCGGCGGCGGGGCCGGTGCTCTCGGCTTATGGGATGTTGTGCACCGACCTGAAGTACGACTTYTCCAGGTCTCATCCGGCCAGCCTCGACGGAATCGACCTGGAGACCGTGCGGTCAATCTTGAGCGGCCTGGAGTCCCAGGGTAGGGAGAAGCTACGGGCCCAAGGGATCTCCGAAGATGATATCGACGTCCAGAGATCGGCGGATATGCGCTACCTGGACCAAGTCTACGAGGTAAATGTCGCCTTCCCTGACCCGTCCCAGCAGGACAGCGCGTTATTGTCGGAATGGTCCGGCAACTTTCATCAGCGATACCAGGAATTGTATTCCTATCACCAGCAGRAACAGGAAGTCCGGCTGGTCACGTTGCGGGTMACGGTGGTTGGACGCTTGTCCAGGATCTCTCAGTCCCARAGCACGTCCTCTGAGGCCGCCGCGGCCGCCGCCACCCCTGTGGGCASACGCCGGGTGTTTCTGGGCGAGTGGCATGAAGTCCCCGTCTACTCCATCGGCGCGCTGCCTCCCGGCGCACAGTTGGATGGACCGGYCATCCTGGAGTCTGAATTCACCACCATCCTGGTAGAAACCGGCGACCGCGTCACCGTGGACCGGGCCGGTGGAATAGTACTGCATGTGGCCCTGGATACTGCTGATGTTGCTCCGGAAAGCGCTGGTGGTTCGACAAACTCACCACGAACGGAGGAAGGAGAATCTCGCCCTGACCCCATCACTCTAGCGGTGGTGGAGCATCGCTTGGAGTCCATCGCCTTGGAAATGACCGAAGTGATGCTGCGCACCTCCATGTCTCAGATTCTCAACTCCAGCCGGGATTTCTCCACCGCCATCCTGGACRCGGAGTGCCAACTAGTGGCCCAGGGCGAGGGTATCCCGGTGCATATCAGCGCCCTGCCCATCGCCGGGGCCGCCGTCCGCAAATATTTCGAAGGGGAGATGTCCGAGGGCGACCTGTTCATCCTGAACGACCCCTATTTTGGGGGCAGCCATCTACCGGACATAACCATCATCAAGCCCGTGTTCTACCAGGGCGAGCTGCTGTTTTACGGCGTCAACCGCGCCCACCACAGCGACGTCGGCGGCGGCACCCACGGCGGCTACAACCCGGCGGCCAGCGAGATCTATCAGGAAGGCATCCGCATACCGCCGCTGAAGCTGTACGACAAGGGCGTGCCTCGCGAAGATGTTCTGCAGATGCTGGCGGCCAACGTCAGGATGCCGGAGAACTTCCTGGGCGACCTGAACGCCCAGATCGGCTCAGTGATGATCGCCGAGCAGCGCATCCAGGCTTTGTTGGAAAGCTACGGCCCCGATCGTTTAACGGCGGTGGTCAACGACATACTGGCCGCCACGGAACGGCAGGTGAGGGAATTCATCTCAGAGTGGCCCGACGGCGTTTATTATGGGGAGTCTTTCGTGGACGACGACGGCTTCGATGCCAAGCTGGTCCCCATCCGGGCCAAGGTCACCATCGAGGGCGGTTCCATGACTATCGACCTGGGTGAGTCCAGTCCCCAGGTCACTGGGTTCATCAACAGCTCCTACGCCAACACCCGCTCTCTGACCCACGCCGCCATCATGTACATCGCTCCCGCCGACGTGGCCCGCAACGAAGGGTCGGCGCGGGCGGTGCAGGTGATCGCGCCCAAGGGGCTGGTGGTCAACGCCAATCCCCCGGCCCCGGTGTGCATGAGCACCAATCACTGCGCCGAGGAGATCGTCGAGGCCATATTCAAGGCGCTGTCCCAGGCGGTACCCAAGTCGGTTACCGCCGGTTTCTCGCGCCGCCTGCGCTATGCCATGACCGGCATCGACCCCCGCACCGGACGGCGCTTCATCTGGCACTTCTTCCTGGCCCGGGGCGGGGGCGGGGCGTCTTACGGTTACGACGGCTGGCCCAACGTGGGGGAGGTCAACGTGGCCGGGGGCATCCGCGCCCCCAGCATCGAGCTAACCGAGGAGCGGTTCCCCTTCTTCATCAAGTGCCACGAACTGCGTGCCGATTCGGGTGGCGCCGGCATCTGGCGCGGCGGGTTGGGGGCAATCTGCGACCTGGTATATGAGGGTACCGAACCGGCCCTGCTGAACACGGCCGGGGACGGCATCGTGGTCCCGCCCTTCGGCCTGTTCGGGGCGGACCCCGGCCTGCCCCACGACTACCGAATACTGTCCGACGGCGGGGAAAGACCGCTTGGCTCCAAGGAGGTCGGCGTAGTAGTCAACCCCGGCGACCACGTCTACTGCCTATCCTCCGGCGGAGGCGGCTACGGCGACCCTGGGGAGCGGGATGAGGCGGCGCGGGAGTGGGATCTGAAGAATGGGTATGTGACGGGGTAGCTGTCAGCTTTCAGCGGTCAGTAAAACGATGGGACGGATGAAAGGCGGCCCTGACTTGCCTGTGTTGGCCTAGAACAGGTTTCTAGCCAGGCTTGCGGCCGATGATGAATTGAGTCGCGTTCCGGAAGTGGCGGGGTCCGTCTCCGTCAGGCCACATCGATGAGAATGCGGCCTCCCTCGCTTCCGACTGAAGCTCCAGGGACAAGTTGGCTGTTGTGACTCCGGCGAAGACGTCCCAAGCGAGGTAGAAGCCGTCGAAGTCGAATCCAAGAATCTCTGTTTCGACCCTTGCCTGTATCCCAGCGTCTGCCAGTTGATGGACGAACTGGGTTGGGTCTGCCAGGGAGCCTGGTCCGACTCGGGGTACTGGCGGGGCCGCCGCGAAACCTCCCGCGATCTGTTGAAACCGGACTAGATCGCACTGTTCCGGCCCGGCCCAAACCGATCCAACCAAACGTCCCCCGRGTCGTAGCACCCGGGCGACCTCGCGGGCGGCGGCGGCCCGGTCGACGACGAACATGAAACTCAAAGAGGCAAGAACAACGTCGAAAGATTCGTCGTCAGCGCRAATAGCTTCGGCCCCACCTTCACGAAGGGTGACGTTGGTGAGGCCTTGATCCGCGAGTTGCTTCCGGGCGTAGGACAGCATTTCCGGGCTGATATCGATACCCGTGACGTGGCCACCTGGGCCGACGATKGGCGCTGCAAGCTCGATGATGATGCCGGTACCGGTGCCAACGTCTAGTACTTGCTCGCCAACGCTTAATCCGGCGTGGGCAATCACCCGGCTGGCGATGGGCGCCATGCGGSGAGCGTTCTCTGAAGCGTACAGGTCTGCCATCCGGTTCCAGGTGGTGACCTGCCAGACCAAGCCCGATTGCTGGCTATCGTCTGACATGATGCGTTCCTCCCCCTACTACTCCTCCGCCACTATGTAGTTCTTCAACGTCCCGATGCCGCTGATCTCTACCTCTATGGTGTCGCCGGGGACCATGTCGCCGTCGGCGCCTTGGGTGCCCATCCAAATGACGTCGCCGGGGTGGAGGGTGGCGTAGTTGCTTAGCTCGTGGATCCACTCGGCGGCGGACCAGATCTGCTCCGATGAGGAGAAGTCTTCCCAGACAACCCCGTTGTGGCGGACGATTATCCGGAACGCCGCCGGGTCCAGCCCAGTGACGATCCACGGCCCGATCGGCTTCCAGGTATCGCARTTCTTACTGCGGAACATGGTCCGGTCCTCTTGCTGCCAGGGACGCTGAGAGATGTCGTTGCCGATGGTGTAGCCGAAGACGTAGTCCAAGGCCTCGTCCACCGATACCTTGCGGGCCTTCTTGCCGATGACTACCGCCAGTTGCCCCTCGGGTTGYACCGCGCCGGAGCAGTCTTTCGGCACGACGATATTCTCTTCCGAGCCGATGATGGCGTGGACCGAACGGTAGTTCGGCGAGGGCCGGTCCGGGTAGCTGGGGGGCGTGCCCCGGCGGGCGGCCATTCCCTCCACGTGCCCCCGGTGGTTGGGCCCGGCGGCGTAGAGCATGCCGGGAATCACCGGCGCCAGGAGCTTCACCTGGCTCAGTTGAAAAGTTKTGGCGGTGACTTTGTGCTCGTCGAACGGACTGCCGGAAACCTCGGTGACAACGTCGCCTTYGACGATGCCGAAACTGACTTTCTGGCCGGATTGAAAGCGGCACCAGATCATGGTATTTCTCCTGTCATGGGCGTATTGGCTGGTTTATAGGATAGAAGGCTCTTGCGAAAGAGGAAATCCCCCCAACCCCCCTTTATTAAACGSGGACTACGGGGGGATTTTGGCGCGTCAGAGTATATATTCCCGACCTGTCGAGCGAAATGCTGGGCCTAAGCTAATACGGCCTGGTGATCTTGGCGTTTTCCTTCAAAGCTTCCATGGAGAAGTCGCTGGACTGGCACAGATCGATGATCAT
This sequence comes from SAR202 cluster bacterium, assembly GCA_002401285.1. The sequence goes on along the minus strand of NVSQ01000001.1, from coordinate 119,593 downwards.
TTTCTCGTAGTCGGCGATGGTCTTCACCATGGCGGGGATCTGATCGGCTATCCCGAAGGGGATGGACGTGACTCCGTGCTTGTCGCCATGAAGAAGGTCGCCGGTCTTCACGGTTAATCCGCCGACGGTCACCGGTACGCCGATCTCCACAAGGTGAACGTAGGCATGGGATACCGATATTTCTTTGGCGAAGAACCGGAATCCCAGGGCGTGCGCCTCGTCCAAGTCCCGCACCGTGCCATCCGTAGCCACGCCAACGGCGCCCAATGCTTTGTGGATGTTGCCCTGTACCTCGCCCCAATATGCTCCCATGGGAGGGGTGTCGATGTCGTGGAGAACGATGAATCGAGGCTCGGGCACCGATGCGATCAGGTCCCACCAGTCTTCCCGGGACACGTTGCGCCCTTCTTGCCGAACGGCGCTGATCACGCCGGTAACTGCATACCCCACYACCGGGGGCAGGTCCTGGAATACGCCCTTGATCTCCGGCAGCATGAACCCCTCGTTCTTGGGCTGCACGTTGAAGCCTTCGATGGCGTTGCAGATGCTAGGGCAGTCTATCTCGCTGAGCGTTTTGATAAGCTCGGGACTGATTGTCTGATACAAAAGTCACCTCCTGGAATTTGACGTGTGAGATTTTGATACGGCGGGGCCGGCCATCGCCGAAATGCCCCGAAATGTCTTCGTCCAAACGGTCTAAGCCCCCCTTTCGTAANGGGGGGGTTGGGGGGATTTCTTACTCCGGCGTGACCAAGGACTCCGCTTCTTCCCCGGAAAGTAACTTCGCGATGTTGTAGTAGGCGAAGTCGGCGGCCCGCTGGGTCGACTCTTCGCCGGGACCGGCCATGTGGGGCGTGATTACCACGTTGTCCAGGTCGAACAAGGGATTGTCCACCGGGGTAGGCTCGACTTCTAGGACATCYAGTCCCGCTCCCAGGATTTTCCGCTGGGACAATGCCCGGTGCAGCGCCGCCTCATCGACCACTGGGCCGCGGCAGCAATTGACCAGATAGGCATCGGGCTTCATCATTTCCAGCTCCCGGTCGGAAATCATGCCCCGTGTCCGGCGAGTCAGGGGGACGTGCAATGTGACGATGTCCGACTCCCGCAGCAGGTCGTCGAGTTCCACTCGCTCCACGTTCAGGTCGTCTTGTACGTCCTGGGGAACGTCTATAACGTCGTAGAAGATGGTCTTGGTGTCGAAGCCTTTGAGCCGCTTGGCAACCTGCTTGCCGATGCGTCCCAAGCCGACGATTCCGATCGTCTTGTCGGTAATCTCTCTCACCCTCAACTTATCCATTCCGGTCTTCCAGGTCTTGTCCTTCATAGTGTAATCATATTGGTGCCACAGGTTAGTGGTGAGGCTAATCATCATGGCRATCGTGTGTTCCGATACGGCGATGGCGTTGGCCCCGCCGTTGTTGGCCACCAGGATACCCATCTCCAGAATGGCCGCCAGGTCCAGCATGTCGTAGCCGGCGCTCAGGGTCTGGACAATCTTGACGTTGGGACATTGCTTTAGGACGTCCACGGAGACTTTGCTGGTGATCATGGCCGACACGTCGCGGCACAAAGCCGCTTGTTCATCGTCGGACAGACTGGGGTCCACCAAAACGATTTCCACGTCGTCYGGCGCCTCGCTGATCATGAAGTCGGCGCGCTCGCCGGGGGGGCTGAAAAAAGCCACTTTCGCAGTGGGCATACCTGAATCCTCCTGAATTTATGGGCTGAGATATAGGGCTTGAATACCCTGCATTATAGCTTTAGGCCCGGTGATGTCAAAAGAATTTAGCCGCGTCTATTGCCGGGGCGTTGGGCGGCAGGTATATTCGTTAGCAACCATTCCAAGGTTAAATGGAGGTAAGGCTTGCCTGACTCGGCTCTAAGTGATGTTAAAGTCCTGGACCTGACCAACTTGATCGCCGGACCTTACTGCACCAAGCTGCTGGCCGACTACGGCGCGGAGGTCATCAAGGTGGAGCGTCCAGGAGTTGGCGACGGCGCACGGCGGCTTGGGCCGTTCCCAGGAGACGTTCCCCATGGCGAGAAGAGCGGTCTTTTCCTGCACCTGAATACCAACAAGCAGAGCATAACGCTGGACCTGAAGACCGAGGCCGCGCGCTCCGTTGTCAGGGAGTTGGTTAAGGAAACGGATATTGTGGTGGAGAGTTTTCGTCCCGGAACGTTGGCTTGTTGGGGACTGGACCACGCTACTTTGCGATYGATCAATCCCACTCTGGTGATGACCTCGATCTCCAACTTCGGCCAGACCGGCCCGTACCGGGATTTTCGGATGGCCGAAGTGATGGTCTACGGCATGGGGGGTGAGATGTACTCCACCGGAATTGCCGAGCGGGAGCCGGTCAAGCTGGGCGTGAATGTTCTCCTTTACCAGGCTGGGGCCACCGCATCGGTTGCCACCATGGGAGCTCTGTTCGSRGCTAGAGRTCAGGGGATCGGCCAACATGTGGACGTGTCCATCATGGAAACTCAGGTGGGGTCCATCGACCGGCGGATGAGCACGTTGATCGGCTATCAATACAGCGGCGACATCACGGGCCGGAGTCCTCTGGGCAGCGGGGGCGGTTACCCCTACGGCGCGATTCCTTGCAGCGACGGGTATCTCGAAATTTCGGCGGGGCGCAATTATTTCCCCCGTGCGGTGAGCATGTTGGGGTCTCCCGCCGAATTGCAAGACCCCAAGTGGTACGCGCCTGGTGCGCAAAGAGACCCGGATCTTAAGGAAGAGTTCGACACGATGATTCTGACGTGGTCCCTGGAGCACACCAAAGCGGAGGCTTGGGCCATCGCTCAAGAATCCAGAGTGATCAGCGCGCCATTGAACACGATGGAGGAGTTGGCCGACGATACTGAATTCAACAGCCGGGGCGGATTCATTGAGATCGACCATCCGGTTGCGGGGACACTGAACTACCCGGCGCGCCCATTCATCATGAACGACTCGCCCTGGTCCATCCGCCGGCCTGCTCCTCTCCTGGGCGAGCACAACAACGAGATCCTCAACCGSCTGGGTTACAGCAGCGGCGATGTTGTGCGCCTTCGGCAGCAGGGAGCGATCTAGACATGCCCAAGTTGCCATTAGAAGGAATCAGGGTACTTGACATAACGGTCGTTTGGGCCGGACCGTACTGCACGTCGTTTCTCGCCGACCTTGGCGCCGAAGTGATCAGGATCGAGTCCCTCAACACATTCGGTCCTTTGGCGCGAGGATCCATGGCGCATCCAACCGAGGAAGACCTCAARGACATGTCCCCTTGGGCCGGAGCCATGCCCGGCCGGGTGCCCGCCGCCCGGCCTTGGAACCGGTATCCCATCTTCAACGCCCACGCCCGKAACAAACTGGGCATGACCCTGGACATTCTCCGGCCCGGCGGTATGGACATCTTTAAGCGTCTGGTCAAGATCAGCGACGTTTTCGTAGAGAACAATCCCACATCCACCATGRAAAAACTGGGCATTTCTTACTCGTTGCTCCAGGAGCAGAATCCCGGGATCATCATGCTGCGCATGCCCGCCTACGGTAATACAGGCGCTTACCGGAACCACCGGGCCTATGGACTGCACATCGAGGGAGTGATCGGCCACACCCTGCAGCGGGGCTATGCCGACATGGACCCGTCGGCCAACAGCACGGTGTTGATGTCCGATGCCGCCGGTGGTACTCAGGGGGCGTTCGCCGTCCTGGCGGCGCTGCACCACCGGAAACGCACCGGCAGGGGCCAGCTGATCGAGCTATCCCAGGCGGAGAACACATTGCCCTATTTGGGACAATCCTTCATGGACTTCTCCATGAACGGCCGCAATGCCAGCACACTGGGCAACCACCATCCGTATGCCGTCCAGGGTTGCTATCCATGCAAAGGCGTCGACCGATGGGTGACCATCACCCTTTTCGACGACAAGGACTGGGCCGCCTTYGTTCAAGTCCTGGGCAATCCGGACTGGTGCCAGGAAGACAGATTCGCCGACGCCATCTCCCGCTACCGGCACCACGATGAATTGGACCGGAACATCGCCCAATGGACTGAACAGCTAGAGTCTAATGACGTGATGCGTATGCTTCAAAGCGTGGGCGTCGCCGCCGGTCCGGTCATGGACCAACGGGACGCTTATGAAGACCCACACTTGAATGAACGCGAGGTGTTCGAAGAGGTATACCAGGAGGATACGGGCACCCACCGCTATCCYGGCGCGCCCTACAAGATGTCCGAGACGCCCATCAAGATTCGGCGAGGACCCTTGCGTCTGGGTGAAGACAACGAATACATCTACAAGACGCTCCTGGATTGCAGCGACGAAGAATACGCCGAGCTGGAAGCCCAAGGCCACATCGGAATGGATTACCCGGAGGACATGCCGTAGAGCCTACTGGTAGAAAATGCCGTATTCAATCTGACCGGTGATTCCAAGGAACCTTTCGACACTGCCAATCGTATGTAACCTGATGACTCGCCAAATTTCTCCCATCRCCAAATTGAAGTGGCCCGCGTGGCTCGCCTTGTTGTTAATCTTCGCGGCTTGCGCAASCTCCGCGCCACCCGGGAATCTTTCCTCGGTACAGCGGGATTCCYAATCAACGCCGCTCCATCGGCAAGCCTCTGAAATCGCCGAAGCTTCCTCGCCCATCGGTGAACCTCCGGCAGCGACCAATTTCACCACGCCCGTAAATGTGCCAGCGACGACCGACTTCGCCCCATCTCCTCAGGTCCCGCCGACCGAAACTATTTCCGATTCACCGAAGCTAGCAGTACAAAAGTTGATCGCTGAGGCAACAGCTGTACTGGTGGTCTCGACCACGGCGCCAGTCCCGACCGTCACTCCTGCRATCGCTCCCACCTCCACTACTCTTGCGACACCACCCGCCGTTACACCCGTGCCCGTTGCGGTAGTCCCRCCGGYGGTTCGACTACCGACGTCAACTTCGCTTCCTCCGCCTACGCTGGGTCTCCAGCAAAACACGGCGGCCAAACCAGGGAAGGAGCAATCGGCCGAAGAAGCCACGCCAGTTCCCACGGCGGCCGTTGTTTCCATCGAGCCGACTAAGACGCCTATACCAGATCCGACCCCGACGACCGTCAGCCCCCCAGCAGCCGCGGTGGATACCGATGCGGCGGCCGGTAGCGCACGCAGTTTTGTCTTGCCCAGCGCCCAAGGCCAGCAGGTCTATTTGGACGATTACCTGGAACGGGGCAACGTCGTCCTAATCTTTTACCGGGCCTTCTGGTGAGTCTATTGCCGAGCGCAACTGGTGGAGTTGCAAGGGGATTACGATCTGATCAAGAGTCTGCAGGCGGATATCTTGGCCATTAGCACCGATGATCTTTCCGGCGCTGCATATGCGGTTGATGGTTTGGGGCTGGAGTTCCCTATCCTGTACGACCCCGAAGCCTCGGTCGTCAAGGAGTACGGCGTTTATGACCTTTTGGGTGACGGTATAGCTGCCCCAGCCAYATWCTTGCTTGATCGGACKGGCAAGGTTCGGTGGATGTACGTAGGGAAGAGAATCAACGACCGGCCTTCCAACCGGGAGATTATAAGCAGGCTCAAAGTTTTGGCCGAGGGGTAGAAGTAGTTGGGGCAGCGATAACTATACGAACAGGGCAAGGTGAACCTTCGACCTAGCTCTTACCCGTCTTCCGGAAACAGCTCGGAAATCTCCCGCTCCAGCCGCTCGCCTTGGGTTTCGATGGTYTCGCCGGGGCTGGGCGCCGTCCATCCTGCRGCGCWGCGGCTCAACTGCTCGTAGGAATCRGTGGAGCCGTATTCCCGGGTGTGGATCACCACCGGCATCGGCAGCGCGTGGCCGAATATAAGGGCCTGCTGCTTGGGCTCCAGACGAGCTAACACCGTCCTCAGTTGCCGGCTGCCGGGCGTTCCTTCCAGCACTGCTTCAATGTCACGCTCGTTGTCCAGCAGACAAGTTAACCGGGTGCCGACCTGGCTCATTACTTCGGAATCGATGCCGCTGGGGCGCTGATCGATGACCATCAGCGTGACGTTGTACTTGCGCAATTCCCGAGCGATGGTCCCGAAGATGGTGTGGGAGGCCACCGATGGGCTGAGGAACTTGTGGGCCTCCTCGATGACAATCACTAAGGGCCTGGGCTCGCGGCCCTGTCCGCCTTCCGCCTCCTCTTTCCGGTCTATGTATTTGTYATGTATGCGCCGGGTTAACAGGTTGCTCACCAGCATGTAGGCGGTCAAGTCCCGGCCGTACTTTCCGAACTCCAAGACAACGTGCCGGCCCTGGTCTAAATGCTCGATAACCCGGTTGGCCGCGTCGTGGYGGGTGGATTCCACCAGAAAGTCGAACCGTTTCAACCGGCTCAACCGATTGTACAGGGACCCTAATGCGTTGGGCTGCACCTGGATATCATTGGCCAACTCGAATATCGAATCGCGTCCTTCCATGGCCAAGAACTTGGACATCCATTCCCGTTGGCCGAATTTTTGCTGCAAGTTGAAAGCGGCGGAAGCCGCCACCTCCGAAAGGTTCAGTGTCTCCCGGAGCATCTCCACGTCCTCGGGCTCGATCTCCCCATAGCCTATGCGGACAACTTCATCGGACGGAGATTGTCGTCGTTTGGAGCTTTCTTCGTCTAGGGTGAACGTGGAAACCTGGGCCGGGAATAGCTGTTTCAGTCCCTTGGCGAACCGGCGATTCTCCGGGTCGGCGGCGCCCCAACCGTATTCGCTGTGCATGTCGAATATCAGTGACGAAGCTTGGCCCTGCTGCAAGATACCTATCAGAAGCAGCCGGGTGAGGAAGGTTTTGCCAGTGCCACTCTTGCCGAAAACGCCGATGGACCGCTTCACCATCTCGTCCAGGTCTATGCAGAGCTTGTGCTCCATGTCCAGGGGACTTCCGATCCAGAAGTGACGCTGGTCCTCTTGTCCGAACACGGCTTCCACGTCCCGCTGGGACGCCACATAAGCGCGAGAAAAGTGGGGCGGGATGGTCTTCGCCGCAGAGGGGCCTTCATGGGAGTCGCCCATGACTGCCGGCATTATCAGGTTGGGGAGGACCGAGATGGTCCCGTAGGCCACCGTGCCGGACATTACCTGGGCGATGAACGGGTTGTCCACCTGGGGAGGGGTGTGCTTCAACCTGGGGTCGGTGGTTCCCAGGCTGACGTCGGTGACCACGCCGAAGAAATTGTTGTTATCGCCCTTGATCGTTACGAAGGCCCCGACTTTGACCTCCTCAACTGAGGTGGCTGGGTCGAGGCGCACTTCTACCCCTTGACTCAGCGATCCGTCTACAACCAATCCCAATGCGGCGCCCTGGGAATCCATATCAGCGTCCGCGGCGGGACTGGGAATATCTCCGTTCTGGTTCGGGCCACCGGTCATGGGGACACCTTCTTGAGGATGGAATTCAGCCTGGGCAAATCTCCGGCCAACTCGGCGGCCAGGGCCTTTCCGGCTCTCAGCAGAAAAGCKTCTGAATCATCGTGCGCCACCGCCGCCCCGCGCAGGCAGGCCCCAAGGACTTCATCGGCAATAGCGAGCCCGGAGTTGAGTAACAGGCGCAGCAAGTCCAATCGGGAGGTAAAGCGGGCCACCTCTTGGGGGCTGCAGGTGTACACGAAAGAGTGTACCGGGGGCGGTAAAGCAGGCAGGTAATGCCTATCGGCATCACCCTCCCGGTGACCGGCGATCAACGCCTCGAATCGGGAGGTCAGCAGACGGGTAAGTTGGGGATTGTCCCGAAAGACCTCTTCTTCGGTTTCGGCAGACTCCCCGCGAGCCAACACCGGTCTGGAGGAGTCCAAGGGCTCGGTTGCCACCCGGCAGACCACTCCGTAGATCTCCGCAGAACCGGCGCGCACGATGCAGCCCAGCGGTGGAGCGTCGTAGAGAGTGTAGCATTGGGCAGTGAACGATGCCGAGTTAGCCTCAACCACCTCCCCGACCCGCCGTGACGGGCTGCCATCTAACGTCATTGCCCTCMCTACCTCAACCCTTACCCGAGTTTGCCGAATGTCATGCCGGTTTGAATTTTACCAGAGTCCAATCCGGTGTCACATCATCATAGACTGCCACCACCGGCATATCGACTCTCAGGTCGTCTAAATCGCATTCCACCATGTTGGAGATCATGCGGGGACCCTCGTCCAATTGAATCACCGAGTACACGTGGGGAGCATCCTCGCGGAAAGCGGGGTTCACCRGTTGGTGGACGACGGTATAAGTATGCAGCCGTCCGCGGCCGCTCACACTAGCCCACTGGATGTCCGGGGAGAGGCATTTGGGACACTCCTCCCTGGGGTAGAAAAAGAAGTGGTYGCATTTCTGGCAACGGGGCATCACCAACTCGTGACGCTTGGCCGSGTCCCAGAAGGGKTTGGTCAGCCCGGGACTAAGCGGCCTRGGTAAAGGTTTCTGGTATTCCGTGGTCATATTCCTGCCTCGTCATTCCTTTCTYATTCCGTTCGTGGTGAGCCTGKCGAACCACCCGCTTAGCTGGTCCTTCGACAAGCTCAGGAYGAACGGATTAGGCTTCGTTAAGTAGTCGCTTCGGTCCCCAATATGAGCGTGCACATCACGCTCCCGGTGCCGCCTCAACCATTGACCATGGAAAGGTCGTGCTTGGCGACTTGGCGGTCATCCGCCCGGCCCATGATCTGGCGGAYGCCCTCGATMACGTGGCGGAARCCGCCGGCGCCGCCCACGGGCTGCCCGCCCGATAGCTGNCCCCCGTCGGTATTTATAGGGAATGTACCCTTAKAGGTTGTGTCTACTTCGTCGAAGAAGGGTCCGATCTCGCCCTTTTCACAGAATCCGGCATCTTCGAGGCACACGGCCTCAAGGATGGTGTATCAATCATAGAATTCAGCGAACTCAATGTCCTTGGGGCTGTAGCCYGACATCTCCAACGCTTTGCGGGCGGATATCACCACCGGTGACGTGGTTATCCGGTCCGCCTGCCAGATYGTGTCGTGGCCGCTCACTCCGGCGGCGGCCCCCAGGATATAYMCCGGAGGATTGGGCAAGGWCTTGGCCCGTTCCGCCGACGTAACGATGCAGGCCGCGGCCCCGGCGCAGGGCATCACGCACTCCAACAGGTGYAAAGGGTCGTTGACCATCCGGGAAGTCAACACGTCGTCCACCGTGATGGGTTGGTCGTGAAACACGGCGTTGGGGTTGGTCAGGGCATTGAACCGCTGGTTCACCGCCATCTTGGCGAACTGCTCTTGGGTGGTGCCGAACTCGTACATGTGCCGCCGTTTCATCAGGCCGTAACCCGTGTTCGCGCCGGGGGCCATACCGAAGGGGGCCTCGAACTCGGTACCCTTGGTAGCCGGYGGAGTCCCCCGAACCTGTCCGGGRGCGAGCCCGCCGATGGCCGGGTCTCTYGTYCCACCGAACGTGCAGATCACCGTGGTGGCCAATCCGGAATTGATCGAGGACGCCGCTAGTGCCAAAGAGTGGGCGCCGCTGGAGCCGTGTTGGGTAATGCCCTCGCTGAAGCTCAATGGCATACCCATGTATTCGCCCAGTTCCACGGGGGTAACGTCGGTTCCCCGGGTGATCAGCCCGTCAATGTCCGCCTTTGTCAACCCGGCATCGGCGATGGCCATGCGGCAGGCCTCCGCCAAGAGGGAATTGGTCGTCCTGCCGGGGTAGGTGCGTTGGGTTGGCAGCTCGGCGAAACCGACCACTGCCGCTTTAGCTCTCAAGCTCATAAAGAGCTACCTCCTGCCGTTATCATCTGATCTGGGGAAAATAGCGAGGATTTCTCAAGTTACTAGATCGGCCCAACCCGCTCCGGGGCATCGCGGGCTGCSACTAGGTACACRGGATTGGGATTGATGGYGTATTCCCGCAWGCAGGCTTCAGTGAACTTGATGGAGTGGGCGCCACCGGCTGCMACCGCCCGGTMGATGAGATCCTCACGGTCTTCTGAGGGYGCTTCCAGGSCTGTAGTGTCCATTGGAGGGACTACAGAGTACCAGGAGYAGATGCCGGCGCAGGCTTGCCAGGSGTATAGGGCCGCCAACCGCGCATCAGCTTCCGCSAAATATGGCGCCAGTGTACGTAACGAGCTGGGGGCCGTGACCGTGTGAACGAACGCGATGAGGTTTTTCTGGTTGGCCAWGTATAACCCGGCAAAGGTTTCGGTAATGTTGGAGATAAAGGCGGAAAGGTCGCCGCCGGTGTCTACCAGGTCGATGGCCGGGGCGAACTCCGGTTGTTCGTCCAAGCCCATGATCTGTTGTTGGATGGAGCCGCTGCCTTCGAAAKCAAGCCCGTGCAGCCGGTCGACTTGGGCAATCGCTGAGCTGGGCGAGAATCCGCCGTTGGTGGACGAAGGACTACCCGGCAAGACTTGGTATCGGGCCGCCCAATACCCCWAGCCCTGAGCCAACTCATGTAATCGCNNNTGGGGCGTTTCTTGGGCTGCCAGGCTGCGTACGGCGTGACTGGTGCGCAGGAGGCCATGGGTCGCCGCGGCCATGACGGCGGGCGCCAGCGGGGGGACCCATTCTTRCAGCGTGTCTTGCCAGGACTTTTCAGCCAGCTCCCGGWCGAAGAAGGTTATCCAATCCCCSAAYCGGCTCCGGTCCCCAAGAAACTCCCGCCAGTCAGATCGGGAGATTSGGKWGRTWGSSTYGGKMGCSTCKRKCRMRYCWRWCWWGYMMKWCTYGWMCYWMKSGASSMMMGRSWSGMCCSRSTCKMMYSKRWMYARKGYMWMYRSGGCCNMTGSGGCCATGGTTGGCGTTTCCGTTGGCACGCTCGGTCCCGGCGAAACTGAGGAGGTCCAGCATTTCATCGATGGTGATTRACATAACCTTCACCCTACTGGAAGTTTAGTTGAATAATCGCCGTGTGCACCGCTTGCTATCTCTCTTTGGGAGGCCCTTCTATCCCAATCTCCTTGCTTATCTTGCCGTCTCGCATCTCGAAGATGTGGGTCAGCCGCATCTCACACTTTGTGCCCACCGGGAAGGGGACGAACCCTTCCTTAGCCACCTCAAATGTAACCACGCTGTCATCGACGACCCGGTCCTCGGTGGCGAAGCGGTCTTTGGTATGGAATTCCACGTTTTTCAACACGGAAAAAATATCCCGGTAGTTGGCGGCCACCGCCTCTTTCCCCGAAATCACTAGATTYCGGGCGGGGGCTTCCCAGACGACGTCGTCGGTGTACAGGTCGATCGCGTCTTCTATCCTGCCCGTTGATTCGCTGGCAAAGTGGGCCTCGACAGCGGCTAGATTCGCGRATATCTTGTCTTGACTCATCTCCTTACYCCTCTAAATCACTCCGGATTCCGCCAACAGGGTAAGTTCTCCCTTACTGAGCGCCAGTTCCCCGCAAAAGATATCCTCGTTGTGCTCGCCGATCAACGGGGCGCGGCGGGAGATGGCCCAKGGCGAGCCGTTGTAGATCGCCGCCGCTCCGGGATAGGTAAAGCTTTGGCCCAGTTCCGGGTGTTCCACTTCCACGAAGAACCCCCGGTCTTCGAGATGCGGGTCTCCCATGATCTCGTCCATCGTCCGGATCGCTCCCCAGGGGAAGTCCCGCTCCTGACCGCCGGTCCATAGRTCYTCTTGGGGCATGTTGGCGAAAAAGTTRGCCAGCACRTCGGTGGTGTGSCGGGCRTCGGCCTGGACCGTGGCCAAGTCTTGGTATTTTTCGTCCAGCAGGTCCTGGGCCAGCCCGTGCTCGTCCATCCATTCGGCCAACCGGCGCAAACGGGCCGGGTTCAATGCCGACCCGGACCGGGTAACGTTGACCCAGCCGCCGTCCTGGGTGGGCAGTTGAATCTTGACCGAGTTATCGGGCGAGGCGTGGCGGCCGGTGTGCCGTTGCACAACCTCACCGGTTGAGAGATATATGGCGATGGCCCCTTCGGTGGTGAGGGCGCAGGCTTCGTGRACCGAAGCGTCGATGTATTGGCCTTCGCCGGTGGTATCGCGGTARAAAAGAGCGGCCATGATACCCATGTAGGCGTAATGGCTGCCGATATGCCAGGCGTTGCCGCCGCCGGGGGCGATGGGAGGGGCGTCGGCGACATCGTCGGAGTCGTAGCCCGACGAGGCCATCTGGCCGCCGGCTGCCAGGTGGGCCAGATCGCAGGTGAGATAGTCGCGCCACGGTCCCGTCTGCCCGAATGGCGTCAATGAACACACGACTAAACCGGGGTTCCCGGCGGCCAGGTCTTTGTATCCCAAACCCAGCGCGGGAAGATAGCCGGGAGGGAAGGTTTCTAGAACTATGTCCGCGGTGGCCGTTAGTCGGAGGAACAACTCCCGCCCTTCGGTTGATTCCAGATTCAGGGTGATGCCCCGTTTGGAAGTGTTGTAATGCCAGAAAGAAAGGCTACGGTCCGGGTGGGGGATGTCTTTGTAAAATGGGCCTACCGAGCGGGTGTTCTGCCCTCCTCGAGGTTCGATCTTGATAACGTCGGCGCCCAAGTCTCCCATCAACTTGCCGCAAAATTGGCCCTTTTCGTCGGCCAGTTCTAGGACTCTGAGTCCTGACAAAGGTCCGGCGAGTCCGTCGGAGTTGGACGAGGCATCGTTGGTCACTTCATTGCCTCCTCAACGTAGGGGTACATCGGCATCTCTTCAGGCCAAAAAGTGCCGTCCTTATAACCATCTTCAAGTTCGCGATGGCTGAGACCCAGTAGCTCCTCCATGACTTCACGATTGTGCTGACCGATCATGGGAGGAGGCCGATGCATCTCCGGCGGCGAACCGGATAACTTGAACGGAGCGTTCTGGAATTTCCACCGTCCTAAYATGGGGTGGTCCATYTCGGTGTACATGCCCCGGTCTCTTAGTTGTGGATCGTGCTCCACACGGTCTTCGGAGCTCTGCACCGGCATAGCCCGCACGCCGGCTGCCTGGCACTTGTCCGCCAACTCGTACTTCTCCAAGGTCTTAGTCCAGGATTCGATGCCCCGGTCTAAATCCTCTTGATGTTCGAGGCGTCCGCTCAACGTGTCGAACCTGGAGGCGTCCGCCCACGAGGGCGGCCCCATGAGTTTGAGCAGATTCTTCCACTCTTGATTGGAGAAGCAGGCGATGACGCACCAGTCGTTGTAGCCGCCGCCCTTGGTTCGGTAGCTGTTGTGAGGGGCCACCGTGGGACCCCGGTAATTGTTGGTGACGGGCGCGCCGGGCCAGGTGGTTCGGTTGCCGGGGGGATACCCTTCTCGGCGGGCTTCGCGGCCGTTGACGGTCTTATCCAAGAAAGCGGAGCCGGTCAAGGTGATGCCGGTGATCATCTGGGACAGGTCTACGTGCTGTCCCTTCCCTGTGGCATTGCGATGCCGCAAGGCGGTCAAKGCGCACATGGCCCCATACATTCCGCCGGTGTCGTCCAAGTACGACCAGCCCCAACCCGCCGGAGGRGCGCCGGGCARTCCGGACAGAAATGTCAGTCCGGATAAGGCCTGGGCAGCCGGACYCATGGTGCCGTAATAGTGATGCCGWCCGGTCTGGCCGAAGCCGGCCATGGAGATGTAAACGATGTCGGGYTTGATCTGTTTCAGTTCGTCGTAGCCTAGGCCGAACCGCTGCATGATCCGGGAGCTGAAGTTTTCGATCACGACGTCGGAAACGGCGATGAGCTGTTTGATGACCTCAAGCCCCTTGGGAGTTCGAACATTGAGGGTGATGCCACGTTTGTTGGCGTTGGTGTCGGCGAATTGGCCGGTTGAGTTGGGTCCGGGTTCCACACCGGTGGGGATGGTGAACCGGTTCATGCGCAGGATGTCCAGATTTTCCGGCCACTCTACTTTGATAACTTCGGCCCCAAATGTGCCGAGCCAACGGGCGGCCCAAGGTCCGGCCCTAACCCAGGTGAAGTCCACCACCCGGATTCCCTCTAACGGACGGGGCAGGCTCATATTGGCGGCCTCCTTGCAGATGTTAATGAATAAGGTTAGCCCGGCTTTTTTGGTGGAAGCAAGTCTAAAAACCGGGTGACCGAGGCGGTCGTTCGGAGTGTAGCCCCGCCTCTTCCCACTGTCAACAAGTGGTTATCAGGCGGTATGCATACCCAGGTGCGACGCGGGAAAGTGGTGGGTTTTATCCCGGACCCAAGCGGTTATACGACTAAGTTAACCAAACAGCGCAATCGCGTCTTAAATGGAGGCTGCTGATCTTGAATATTCTGGGAAATTTCGGGCTATGCGGGAATGCCGCCTGCCGCCGATAAATCGAGACGTACCATTTGTCCTCCCTCGTCTTTCCGGCGAAAGCCGGAACCCAGAGACGGCGCTTCTCCTTTGGCATTGCCCCTGTTCCGAAAGGTTTCCTGGATTCCGGCCTGCGCCAGAATGACCCACGGATTGTCAAACAAACCTCGTTAGACGATAATACGGACGATAATCCAGGGGCGATATTATCGATTTACCCAGTTCCATTCCCCTGCCGGAGAGATGAATGAGAGTCTTATTGATTGCGACCAACCGCCACCACCGGCTGATGAGCCGCATGGACGCTCGGCCGTTGCCCATTGGTTTGGCTTACGTGGCCGGCCATTTGGACCAGGACCGTCACAGCCTTAAGGTCCTTGACTTGATGTTCTCCGACGACTACATCGCCGACGTGGAAGACACGGTCAAGGAGTTCCAGCCGGAGATGGTGGGCATATCCATCCGCAATCTGGGCAATCACAGCTATATCGACCCCCAATGGGCGCTGCCTACCTCTAAAGAAGTTATCGACAAGGTTCGCAGCCTTTCCTCAGCCAAGATCGTCGTCGGCGGGCCGGCGTTCAACTTCCTGCCTAAAGAGTGTTTCGCCTACATGGGTCCGGATCTGGGGATCGCCGGGGATGGAGGCGAGACTTTTGCCGAGCTGGCCGATCTGCTGGATTCCAACAGCTCTTACGGGCATCTGTCCGGGTTGGTGTACCGGGAAAACGGAGAGGTAGTGTTCAACGGGGTCCGCGCCAAATCAGGTTTCAACAAGCCGCCAAGGCTGGAAGACCTGGACATGGAAAAGTACACCAAGGCGGGTTTCGGCATCGGCGTCTTGACCAAGCTGGGCGACTTCTCCTATCCAACGCCGGATTCCAACGGTCAAGTGAAAGAGCCAGATTGGCGGGTCATCCGGCCYATCGATGAAGTCGTCAGCGAAGTTAAGGAGATGGAAGAGARGTTTGGTCTGCGGAAAGTGTTCTTCATAGACAACGGCTTCAACATCCCGCTGGACCACGCGAAGGCCCTGTGCCACGCGKTTCTGGAGGCAGACCTTAAACTGAACTGGAATACCTGTCTGGCCCCCTTTAGCTGCGATGCGGAGATCGTAGGGCTGATGAAGCAGTCCGGGTGCGCCCTGGTAATCATGGGAGGCATCARGGGTGATCTGCACGACGGCGAGACTCTGGGTGAACGTCTGGAGCCGCTACGCCAGGTTTGCGCCATGTGCGAAGAGGGGGGCCTCCATTACACCATCGCCCAGAGCTTTGGCGAGGTGGGGGAAACCGAGCAAACGGTGGCCGATAAGCTGGCGTTTTTGCATTCCATCAAGCCGGCCATGGCCAACCTCCGCATCGGAAGCCCGGTCCTGCCTGGCTCGCCTTTAGTTGCCACCGCSATYAAGGAAGGAYTGATCTCCGAYGAAKCCGATTTGATCCGCCCGACTATCTACGTAGAGGAAAATGTGCGGGACTGGATCGTCGACTATATGAAAGAAGAGGCTGCCAAGAATCCCCGGTGGAATCTGCTTTAATCCCCTCACCCCCGGCCCCTCTCCTGCAGGGAGACGGGTGCCGCCGATGGCAGCGGTGGCAGGGTGAAGGCCACACGAAATAGGAATCAAGTTACCGCTTTTAACCAATCCATTACATAAGGTGGCCACGTGAACACTAGTTTGAGAGGTAAATACTGCATCGCCGGGGTTGGCGAAACCGAGTTTAGCCGGGGCTCAGGCCGCACTACCCGGGCCATGGGCGCCGAGGCCATCCGCAATGCCATGAACGACGCGGGGYTCAAACCGGGAGACGTGGACGGGATGTTGAGCTACCATGGCGGTGACTCGACGCCGTCTACCTCTATCATGTACGACCTGGGCCTAAGGCCCAACTTCTACATGGACTGYTCCGGGGGTGGCTCCAGCACCGAGGCCTTGGTCGGCCTGGCCATGGGAGCGATCGAAGCGGGCATGTGCGACACAGTGGCCATCTTCCGGTCGATGAACGGCTACTCCCAGATGCGCATCGGCGGTACAGGAGTTCGTGCCGCGTCCCCCATCACCGGTATCGACCTGATGAAGCGGCCCTAYGGCCTGATCAGCGCCGTTCAGCARTTCTCTTTCACCTTCACYCGCCACATGATGGAATATGGCGTKAAGAACGARGAYCTGGCSCAYATCAAAGTRGCYCACAGCAATCACGCCAGCAAYAACCCYAAAGCCTTGATGAARCAGCGGGTKACYGTSGARGATGTGATGAATTCCCGYTGGATCATCCGYCCGGTGGCYCACCTGCTGGRCTGCTGYCTGGAAACGGACAACGCCACTTGCGTSATCGTCACGTCCGCCGAGCGYGCCMRGGACCTGAAGCAAAAACCGGTATACATACTGGGGGTTCAAGGCCGAGGGACCAAGCCCGGCGGCGACTTCCACTACCAGCAYGGTCCCGCCAGCCGGGTGGCCGGCTACTACGTTGGCCCCAGGGTTTTTGAACTRGCGGGAGTCACGCACGACGATGTGGACGTTACCGGTTGTTACGACGCTTTCACTTACACCGCCCTGCTCCAATTCGAGGATTACGGGTGGTGCGAGAAGGGGGAAGGCAAGGACTACGTAAAGAGCGGAACGATCAATCTGGGCGGCCGGCGGCCCAACAACACCAGCGGCGGCCACCTGTGCGAGGCGTATACCCACGGTATGAACATGGTCATCGAAAACGTCCGTCAATTGCGTGGGACGGTGGATGACTATTGCCCCCAGGCCCTGGAAGGCATCCACWCCTACGACTACTCGGAGGGCCATTGCCGCCAAGTCAGGAACGCTGAAGTAAGTATGAACATGGGTTGGGGCACGCCGGCGGTGGGTAGCTCCCTGATCATGAGGAGATAAAGGTATGCCCTCGTATGAATACCGGGGACAGCAGATCAACATCTCGGACGCTGATACCGAATACAAAGGGTATTTCGAGGCGGCGGCCGAGCATCGGCTGGTGGTGAAGAAATGCTTGGACTGCGGCCTGTTACGGGGAGAGCCGGGCCCCGGTTGTCCCTGGTGCACCTCATTGCAATGGGAATGGAATCAGGTCAGCGGCAAAGGTACCATATACAGCTACCAGATCGTGGCTCACACCGTCGTTCCCAGCTTTCGGGATTGGGCTCCGTTCGCCATCGTATTGGTGGAGTTGGACGAGCAAWSCGGWCARCCYRNAYCARTATGACGGTCTACGCATCACCGCCAACCTGGTGGRCGAAAACATGGAGCCGGAAAAAGAAGAGAACGTGGCCATCGGCAAGCGCGTGGARGTGGCTTTCCTAGACGGCGAAGACGGCTTCACCCTCCCTCAGTTCCGGCTGATAGACGAGCCGCCCAAGGGGACGGTTTGGCAGCACCAGATTTAGGGCCGCGCKATCCGATTCACCTGGACTTCTACCGATACGCAACGTAACCTGTCGAAGGAGCCGTCTAWCTTATTTGAGTGCGTCTTGCGAGATATCGAGATGYCTGGAAACGCCAAATCTCTGGGAACAGATCGCCTCAGTCTTGCGGAGCGGGTAATGCTTGCAGGAGATATATGGGATAGCATAGCAGCAGGGGCCGACGCGCTTGAAGTACCCAGATYACACAAAGACSAGCTAGATCTTAGGATCGCCGACTATCACGYCAATCCGGGTTCCGGTTCGACTTGGGAGAATATTAAAACTCGCTTGCGGAAATAGTAAAAAGAAGTGGAGAGTCTAGGAGGGAGAAAACCGGACAATCCAGTAAGCTTCATTYAAGCTTGTGTCCGGGGCCGCCGATTCCTCTGGACGTACCATGTGCACCTCCGACTCCAGGGCCGTTTCGTCGCCCGCCAAACAATTCTTGATGCAGTCGATTCGTACGAGATAGTGGAATTCTATCCAGACGACAAGTATCTTCCGAGTTATTTGCTTCTGGGACGGGTATCCGGAGATTCAATCCACGTCTTGTTTGCTGCTGATGTCCTGGSTGATAATGTTAGAGTCATCACCATCTACCGGCCAAGTCTGGAGGAGTGGGAAGCCGACTTTAAGACAAGGAAAACAACAYCATGAAGTGCACCGTCTGTGGAGCCAAGATGAACTCGGTCATCAGTGATCTGCCCTTTAAGACGACCGAGARTTCCATAGTCATTCTCAAGAGCCTTCCGGTGCTCCAGTGTGAAAACTGCCCTGAGTACCTTATTGAAGATGCGGTGTTAAGCCGTATCGACGAGATTCTTGTTGGCATCTCAGGTGAGGCGGAACTTGAGGTGATACGGTATGCCGCCTGAATCTATCTAACCCAACGCTCGAGGTAAATGTTTGGCCAAGCTAATTAGTTTCGATATTGACGGTACCCTGGAAGTCGGCGATCCGCCGGGTATTATTACYCTGGACATGGTGAGGAAAGCCAAGGAGTTGGGGTTTTTGGTSGGYAGCTGCTCCGACCGGACCATCAGCACTCAGCAGCGGATGTGGAGGGACAGCGGAATCTCRGTCGATTTCACGGTGTTGAAGCATCAACTCAGTACSGTGAAGGAGCAATTTGAGGCTGAGGAGTATTACCACATCGGTGACACCGATCTGGACCGCCATTATTCCGAGAGGGCTGGTTTCAGCTTTCTAAGCCTTGACGTTGGCGTGACCCCGCTGCTGGAGTCCCAGTCGAACAGCTGACGAATCTTTAGCCGGTYTTCCTTCAGCCGTCGGTGCTCGACCCTGATGCGTTTTCCTCCGAGCCGYCAGGATCTGCGATCTCAGCGGATGTTTCTCCACCGGTGACCGCGGCAATCGGTTCCGGATACTCTCGTCCCTGATCGGCGGCGATGGCTGTTTCCATGGCGCAGATGGCGACCTCTATCTGGGAGTCGTCCGGTTGCCTGGTGGTCAGCCGCTGCAATATCAGTCCGGGCTGAGATATCATTCGCCCAAACCATGCTTCCTGATGCGCCCCGCTAAACCGGATGATTTCATAGCTGAAAGCCGCGATAACCGGGACCAAGGCGATGCGGGAAATTATACGCCACTCCATGGGAGGCCGCTGCAAGAAAGCGAACACGACGATGGAAATCAGGACCACCGTTAGCAAGAATGCGGTGCCGCACCGGGGGTGAGGTGTCCCGAATTTGCGAACGTTCTCCACCNCCAGGTCCAGGCCGGCTTCATAGGTATGGACCGCCATGTGCTCGGCCCCGTGGTAGGCAAATACCCGTTTGATATCGCTGGAAAGCCCGATCAGTTTGATGTAGGAAACCAAGATCGTGAGGCGGATGACCCCTTCGATCACGTTGCTGGCCAAGTCTGAAGCGATGTATGGGTCCAATAACCAGACGATTAGCAGAGGSAGAAGGAAAAACAACCCGACGCCTAGCAGCATGGACACCGCCAGCGTCCCGGCCATGGCCCAAGCGGGCAACTCCTCMTGCTGATCCCCRTCCTCTTCTTGCATGGCGATAGTGGCSGAGCGGCGAAGCGCCTTCACTCCCAGTGAGAGGGACTCCAAAAGGACCAGGATCCCTCTCAATAAAGSGATGCGCCGGACCGGGCCGGTAAACCAATTACTGAGGAGTTCTTGTTGACGGTAGATGGTGCCATCTTGGCGCCGCACTGCCAAGCTGAAGTGGGTCCGCCCCCGGATCATCACGCCTTCAATGACCGCCTGTCCGCCGTAGTTAAATCTTGGTAGTTCCGCCAACGCTGTTCCTACCTCGTATTGCTCGCTTCAGGAAGTCGATCCAGAGTACGCGCATGGCCCGGCAAGCGGTTAATMGTGATCCGAACCCCTGCGGAAGCATATGRAAGATTGAACGGCGAGVGGTTTATGCATGCCCACGGATGGGATTGGTTGCCAGCTTTGGAGATTCACGCCTGAAYCYAAGGGCAAGGAGTTAACCAGGCAACATCTGGGGGGCGCCAGGSSSNCGCCCAGACTAATCCAGGCTGTAACGCCGCTTCAATCGCTCGATACGGCCTTGGGTATCAACCACCCGCTGTTCGCCGGTGTAGAAGGGGTGGCACTTGCCGCACAGCTCCACGCGCATGGTGGGCTTGGTGGCGCCCGTATGGAACACGTTGCCGCAGGAGCAAGTTACCACAGAGTGATARAATTTCGGATGGATGTCTGTTTTCATAATTGGATACCAGTCAACTTAGATTTGAAACCTGAGCCAAGACATTCAGTCTTGATCTTAGTTTGGTTACAGTAGTTAGATGTCAGCTAGGCCGCTTTGGATTCCGCCGCCGCCTCAACGGGATAAACGCTGACTCTCCGCTTACCCTTTAACGCCCATTCAAAAGTGACGCGTCCATCTATYTTGGCGAATATGGTGAAATCGCGGCCCAACCCAACGTTAGTCCCCGGGTGTAAGCGGGTACCGCGCTGCCGCACAATGATGGCGCCGCTGGTGACTATCTCGCCGCCATACTTCTTAACGCCCAAGCGTTTGGCGTTGCTATCACGGCCGTTGCTGGTGCTACCGCCTGCTTTCTTATGAGCCATTCTCGGTGCTCCCTTCTTCTGCTACCGCTGCGCTGGCCCTAGCCCTTCGGCGTCTGGGCGGCGCGGGTGGCTCGGACTGGATGTCCTGAATCACCAATCTCGTGTAAGTTTGGCGATGGCCTTTCTTACGACGATACCTGGTCTTCGATTTGTACTTGAAGACCATGAGTTTTTTGTCTTTGTAGTGGGAATCGACCCGAGCCAGCACCCTGGCGCCTTCAATCATCGGGGAACCGAAGGTGACTTCCCCGTTGTCGGAGATGGCAAGGACTTCGCCAAATTCGGCGATGGAATCTACGGCGACGGACAACTTTTCAACGTCTAATGTGTCGCCCGGTTTGACCCGGTATTGTTTACCACCGGTTTTGAATACTGCGTAATCCATATTATTCCTCGAGCATCAATACTAAGCTAGAGCCTCACGAGTGTCAAGGAGAATCGGGGCTCTTGGCGGCCGGGCTTGGCCCGCTCCCGTGACGSCGGTGTTATATAATTGGGCGCAGMTTGACMCTGATYCGRRTCTAAATGTCCAYGGTATTCCGCYYGGGAWAACATTCSTATTRARKCGCCTAACGATGTYACATCTAACCGCCGATGATTTGAGACAAGSCTTTGCCGCTGCCACYCGGGCCCTAGAGCGGCATCGAGAGGCYATCAACGCCCTTAATGTTTTCCCCGTGCCCGACGGAGACACCGGCAMCAACATGCTATTGACCATGCGTTCGGCCATGGAGAAGTGTCCAACGGCCCCTGACAGCACGCTGGCTGAGGTGGCTGGTGGGCTAGCCGACGGGGCGTTTTGGGGGGCTAGAGGCAATAGCGGAGTGATACTGTCCCAATTCCTTAAGGGTTTCGCGGAAGCCCTCGAGGAAAAGCAGGTATGCCGAACGACGGACCTGGCTAGGGCATTCTCCCTGGCCTCGGATGCCGCTTACCAGGCGGTGGGCCAGCCGGTGGAAGGCACGATGCTCACGGTTATCCGTTCTCTTTCGTTTGAGTCCCAAGAATGTCAGGAAGGCGGCGGCGAGGGTCCACGAGATCTATGGGAAAAAGCTTTCCGGGCCGGCCAAGAAGCCCTGGACCGTACGCCGGAACAACTGCCGGTCTTGCGGGAAGCCGGGGTCGTGGATGCCGGGGGTATGGGAGTGGTGGTTATTATGGGTGGGGCCCTGGCCTATCTGAAYGGCAGCGGCGATGAACAAGTAGCAATGGCCGTTGCCAGAGGCTACACCGGTTCGGATGCCAGCCGGACCGCTGGACTTGATGCTCATTACCTAGATTCGGTGTCGCAAATCCAATGGGGATACTGCACCCAGTTCGTAATCACCGGCGACGATCTGGAGGCCGAGTCGATTCGCCATCAGTTCGTGGAAATTTCCGAGTCGGCCGTGGTGGTTGGCGGCGGCCGAAGCGTCAGAGTACATGTCCACGCCCCGGACCCCGGACCTTCGCTAAGCTTGGGAGCGTCTTTGGGCCAGCTAAACCAGATAGATATTCAGAATATGAGCCAACAGAATAAAGAATTTACCGCCGGGCTAAGCACGGCCGTATYCGGTGGTGAATTGGCGGTGGTAGCCGTCGCTTCCGGGGACGGTCTGGACGCTTTATTCCGGGAGGTCGGCTGCGCCGTCGTGGTCAATGGAGGCCAGACCATGAACCCCAGCGTGCGGGATATTCTAGARGCCGTGGAATCCGCTGGGGCTAAACACACCATCATCTTGCCCAACAACAAGAACGTGATCGCCACGGCGGAGCAGGTGATGATGGCTAAGGACGGAGTACACGTGGTGCCCTCCGATAGCGTGCCTCGGGGAGTGGCGGCGATGTTGGCCTTCAACCCGGAGGAATCTGCCGAGAACAATTTGGTGTCGATGAATTCGGCTCTGGACGGAATCGTGGCCATCGAGGTGACCAAGGCGGCGCGCCCGGCCACGGTAGACAAGCTGAAATTTGCCGCGGGCCAGTACATCAGTTTGTTGGAAGGGAAGATTGTCGCGGCGGGAGAAGCTCCGGAACAGGTGTTAGAATCGGCATTGGCGCTGGCCGGGATGTCTCCAAGCCATGTGGTGACGTTGTACCTAGGGACCGCGGCCCATCGGGACGATGCCGAGGCGTTAAGCCAACGGTTGGAGCAACGGCATCCGGGTATCCAGGTTGACCTGGTCGATGGCGGCCAGCCCCACTATCACTACCTGGCTTCWGTCGAATGAACGGCGGTATCCATTGAGCGCCTGRAAAAGTGGATGAGATTACCTTTGGTTGCTGTAGAATTCGGGACGAGAATAGCGAATGATACTCCAACGGAGGAAATTAGATCCATCCCTTTCCGAGACGGATGGGGACGCAATTGGGCACAAAATACAATGGGAGGGTGCGATGCCCTGGCTAGTCATTCAAGCGCTTGACCTGCGGGCAACTTCGCGAGAAGAGAAATGGCGATCAGGATAGTCACCGACAGTTCCGCGGACCTACCGTCCGATATAGCCGAGCGGTTGAACATCACCGTGATTCCGTGCAACGTGGTAGTGGGCGATGTCAGCTACAAAGACGGCGTGGACATTTCCCCCGATGAACTTTACGGCCATCTGGCTGCCGGCATTAATTACCCCACTACTTCCCAGCCYTCGGCGGCGGACTTCCAATCGGTATACACCGCTYTGGCAGACCAGGGTCACAGCATTCTTTCCATCCACGTTTCCGGCAAGCTGAGCGGGACCCTGAACTCCGCGGAGCAGGCCAAGGCATYGATGGGGGACCGAGTTGAGATCCAGATAGTCGATTCCCAGCTTGCGTCGATATCCTTGGGGTTGGTGGTTTTGGCGGCAGCTGAACTGGCCGAAAAAGGCTTGCCACTGGCGGACGTAGCCTCTAAAGTGGCCGGCAGCCTGCCATTGACCAAATGTTATTTCCTTCTGGATACCTTGGAATACCTGCAAAAGGGCGGGCGTATCGGTAAGGCGCAARCATTCGTCGGCTCCATTCTCAATGTAAAACCCATATTGGGTATGGAAGACGGGGAGGCTGTGCCGATCGAGCGAGCCCGCAACCGTCAGCGGGGATTGCGCCGGCTTTTGGMGTTGGCCCGCCAGGCGGCTCCCCTGACTCAGCTGGCGGTGATCCATAGCAATGATTCGCTGCTGGCTCAAGGGCTGCGCCAGGAGCTTTCGGAACTATTACCCGAAGACCAGATAGTCTCCGCCCGCTTTGGAGCCACCTTGGGGACGTACATCGGCYCCGGCGCCGTGGGGTTGGCGTTGACCCGCGCCGGATGACTGGAGACGTGCGGTTGATCGCGCTCCTAAGACTTGTTTCATGACACCAGCCACTAGGCCGCTGGGAAGCCCGTGATATACTTAATTTCCGATGACTTCACGACCAAAAAGYGGGCTTWCTTGGGTGGATTCATTCCGGAATATCCTTGCTTTGGAAGAAAGCCGGGGGTTCGACAACAAGGCCGTGATGGGAGGCCTGGACCGGTATATCCAGACTTGGACCGAAGAGATGACCGCCCGGCTTAGCGGCCTGCAAACGGCTTCGAATCTCTTAGACAACTCATACTTGGGGATGACCGCTGAGGAGCGGGGCGAATGGGCCGGCCGGTGGCGCGATCTGCTGGATGGGGACTCTTYAGGAYCGRACKTYGGTGTTTCCCACCCGCCGGAAGCCAAGAAGGCCCAGCCGTCAACTCCCAGCGATCCGGCAAARAAACCGGCTCCCYGGCAAGCTTCAACCCCCGGCGGACTGACGGTGGATTCTCCCGTGGACCGTCTGCGGGGCGTCGACACCAAATCGGCGGCCAGGTTCAAGCGCTTGGAAGTCACCACTGTCCGCGATCTCCTTTATCTGTTCCCCCGCCGCCACAGCGACTATTCCACTATCGCCAAGATTTCGGAAGTCTCGCCCGACGAACCTTGCACCGTRGTCGGCACCGTCTGGGAATCCKGSGYGGTCAAGCAGGGCTACCAGGGCCGCCGGGTAGACACCGAGACCGTGTTGAGCGATGAATCCGGCAACATAAAAGTCGTATGGTTCGGCCAGCGCTACCTGGCCCGGACCCTGAAGCCCAACACCCGGATAGCCATCAGCGGAAAGGCCAGCGTTTTCAATGGTCAGTTGGTCTTCGAGTCGCCGGATTACGAATTGCTGGACCAGGGACAGACCCAGATCCATACCGGCAGACTGGTCCCGRTTTACCCATTGACCGARGGKTTGACCGCAAGGAACGTCCGGAGGTTGTCCTGGCAGGGGYTGCAAGAATGGTTGGCRGGCGTWGACGAATTTTTGCCGGAAGACGTTTTGKCTCAGAACCATCTGATGCCSYTGCARCAAGCCGTCATGCAGGCCCACTATCCCGATRACATGGCCGCTTGGGAAGAGGCGCGCCGGCGGTTGGCGTTCGACGAATTGTTCACTCTTCAATTGGCGGTATTGGCCCGGCGCCACCACCAGGCGAACGAGGTCAAGGGGGTGGCGGTTCAGGTCGAYARTCAGATMCTGGCGGGGTTCTACGATTCGTTGCCTTTCACGCTAACSGCCGCCCAGCGCCGTTGTGTARACCAGATCCTSGGCGAYCTMGAGMGAGGYACTCCGCCGATGAACCGGCTGCTTCAAGGMGAGGTCGGCAGCGGCAAAACCGTGGTRGCTCTRGSGGCGTTGCTGGCGGTGGCWGCCGACGGCTATCARGGYGCGATCATGGTCCCCACGGAAGTGCTGGCCGAGCAGCATTTCCATACGGTGGTCCGGTTGCTGGCAGGTCTGGCTCGTCCGGTGCAGGAGGAAAATCTGGTCTCGGTCTATCTGGAATCGYTGGGAAGGCCGGTGTCGGTGGGACTGCTTACCGGAAGYACCCGGCGGCCGGTTAAACGTGAACTTACCGAGATGGCCGCCGCTGGCAACCTGGACCTGTTGATCGGCACCCAAGCGCTGATCCAGTCGGGTGTTTCYATGCCTAARCTGGTCCTGGCCGTGGCCGATGAGCAGCACCGTTTTGGCGTGATGCAGCGGTCCGCTTTGCGGCAAAGAGGGGACGAGACGCCTCACGCCCTGATCATGTCGGCCACCCCCATACCCCGCACGTTGTCGCTAACCCTCTACGGCGATCTGGACATTTCCACCCTCGACGAATTGCCCGCCGGGCGGCAGCAGGTTGCCACCCGGTGGCTCCCTCCGGAACGCCGCCCGGCCGCTTACGGATTCATTCGTAAGGAAGTTGAAGCGGGCCGGCAGGCCTTCGTCATTTGCCCGCTAGTGGGTGAGTCGGACACCATTGAGTCGAAGGCGGCGATCGCCGAGCATAAAAGGCTATCCGAGGAGGTTTTTCCAGACCTGCGGGTGGGCTTGCTCCACGGCCGGATGCCGGCCAAGGACAAAGACGCCGTTATGCGCCGGTTCCGGGAAGGGGAGGTCGACGTCCTGGTTTCGACCGCCGTGGTCGAGGTTGGCATCGACGTAGCCAACGCCACGGTTATGCTGATCGAAGGCGCCGACCGGTTTGGGCTGGCCCAGCTGCATCAGTTCCGAGGCCGGGTGGGCCGGGGCGAGCATAAGAGCTACTGTCTCTTGCTTTCGGATTCTCCTTCGGAGGCGGCTCGGGAGCGGCTGGGCGCGCTGGAGCAGATCCACGACGGCTTCCAATTGGCCGAGGTTGACTTGGAATTGCGGGGGCCGGGAGACTTTTTCGGCACCCGTCAGAGCGGATTGCCCAATCTGCGGATGGCCCAACTGTCGGACCGCAAGCTGTTGGAAACCGCTCGCGACGAGGCAGCCCGGGTAATGGATCAAGACCCGGAGTTGGCCGCCCCGGAGCACGCCGGATTAGCGGCTCAAGTGGCCCGATTCTTGGACCAGGTCACCGCCGAGGGAAGCTGATCGGCGGGGGTCGCGAATCGAACCTTATTCGTTAAGATGAGGTCTTGAAGCGGTAGCCGACATTCCAGATGGTTTCCACGTAGACCCGGCCGGGTCCTTCCACTTTAGACCGCAGCCGACGTACGTGCACGTCCACTGTCCGGGTGCCACCAAGGTAATCGTAGCCCCAAACCTGGCTTAGCAAGGCGTCTCGGGTGTAGACCCGGCCCGGATTGGAGGCTAGAAGCACCAGGAGTTGGAACTCCTTGTAGGTTAACGATACCCGGCGGCCGGAGACGGTGACATCGTAACGTTCCAGGTCAATCATCAACTCTCCGGCCCTTAGGACTTTAGAGCTGGCTGGACCGTTAACTCGATAAATCGCCTGTTTTACCCTGGCGGCGAGCTCCTGCTCCTTTACGGGTCCGAAGATAAATTCGTCGGCGTTAAGAGAGGGGTCATGATCCGAGGCCTGTTCTCCGGGAATAACCASCACAACGGGCAGCTTGAGTTGCTTGCATCGGTCAACGAACTGGTGGGTCTGGGCGGTGCCGACGGATGCCAGGTCTACCAGGAYCGCTTCCGGCGCTACCGGGTCGCCACCTTCCTCCAAATGAGACAGGTCGGCGCCCACGCAGCACGAAAACCCGGCCCGGTCTATTACCTCGAGCAGTGGCAGCGCTCCGTTTGAATCATCCGCCAGCAGAAATAAGCTATACAACGCCTTGCCGTGTCTCCGCCGATGTTTTTGAGACTAAGTTAGGCAAGTATACCACCCGKTGAGTGCGTTTAGACGCCTACGTTACCCCTCCCTAGTTTACCCGGCTGAGCCAAATTGACTGGCCGGGAGGTGACAACTATGATGTTGGGAGATTCCGGTTGAATGCTGGCGAGAGATTATTACATAGCTGGCTGAGAATCGACCAAGGGAGAATTTGATGAGCACTCAAACCTTGCCCAAGAAGCCAAGTGAAGTGTGGCAACAGATCCGCGGCGGGAGTTGGCGAGGGGTAACTTCCGGGGTTGCGCCGGGTTACGTTCAAGCGAATCTGGCGATTTTGCCTCAAGACTTGGCTTTCGAGTTTTTGCTCTTTTGCCAAAGGAACCCTAAGCCCTGCCCCGTGTTGGAAGTTATAGAGGCAGGCAACGTTGAACCGGTGCTGACGGCGGCGGGAGCCGACATCCGTACCGATATTCCAGGGTACCGGATCTATGAGAACGGGGTGATGGTGGATGAGGTTGAGTCCTTGGTGCCCCATTGGCGGGACGACTTGGTCTCGTTCCTGATGGGCTGCAGCTTCTCCTTCGAAACCGCGATGATCGAAGCGGGCATCCCGTTGCGCCACCAAGAGTTGGGACGCAACGTGGCGATGTACATCACCAATATACCCACCGTTCCTTCCGGGCGATTTTCAGGTCCGATGGTGGTCAGTATGCGTCCGATAAAACGGGAGCAGATCGTCCGGGCTGTCCAGGTGACCTCACGGTTCCCGGCGACCCATGGCGCGCCGGTCCACATCGGCGATCCTGCGGCCATCGGCATCAAGGACATTTCCCGGCCGGACTTCGGGGATGCGGTAGACATCTACCCCGGAGAGGAGCCGGTATTCTGGGCCTGCGGCGTTACTCCCCAGGCGGTGGCGCTAAATTGTAAACCAAGTCTGATGATGACGCACACTCCGGGGATGATGTTCATCACCAGCCAGCGCGACGCTGACTACGCGGTGCTGTAGCTTTCAGCGGTCAGCCATCAGCCATCAGCTTTCGACCGAGGATAAATTATGAGCGAAACCATCGAAGATATTGTTTTGGATCATGACAAGCGGGGTGTCGCTCTCCTTCGGCCCCACATGGCGGTAGACTTTTGCTCGCAGGCGGCTCAGTACATCATGGACCATCCCGGCAACGTGGCCATCGTTACCGGGTTCTACATATTGTCCGCCGGCAGTCCGGAGACGGACGGACCCGCYGGAGCGATCGCCATCGGTAGAGCTTTGCAGGCGCTSGGGCGAAGGGTGACCTACATCACCGACTCCTACACCGTGCCCGTGCTGGAAGGTCTGTTGGAGGATGGTACGGAGGTAGTGGATTTTCCCATCGCCGACATCGAGACGAGCCGAAAAGCAAGCTCRGAGATCCTTGAGCGGCTGGACCTATCATTGATAATTTCCATCGAACGTTGCAGCCGGACCAATGACGACGCCTACTTGAATATGCGATACGTGGACATCACGCCTCACACCGCCCGGTTGGACTACCTGTTCGAAGCCGGCATTCCGTCGGTAGGCATCGGCGACGGCGGCAACGAGATAGGGATGGGGAATCTGGTGGAGTTCATCCCCCAAGTTGAAACCCTGCCCAACGACCCGGCGGTGACAAAAGTGGACCGGCTAATCATTTCCAGCGTTTCCAACTGGGGCGGATATGGACTGGTGGCCGCGCTATCGGGTTTGGCGGGGCGGAACCTGCTCCCGACCATTGAAGGCGAGACCAAGGTGATTCAAAAGTCGGTGGACATGGGCGCGGTTGACGGCACCACCGGCGAGAGGGAGTACTACGTGGATGGCTTTACCACCGAGGAAAACGGGGTGTTGTTGGCACGGTTGCACGCGGTTGTTGAGCGGAGTGGCTGACGGGGGAGATGTCCCGGGGGTCGTTCTCCTGTGCGGCTAAACCTCCCCTAAATCCCCTCCTTACGAAGGAGGGGAYTTTTCTTCGTTCGACGTTGGTTTGGATTTGTTTAAGGCCACTCTGATGATTGATTCTAAGACTCCCTCCAGGTTGTCGTAAACGTCCTGGTTGGTAAATCGCAGGAAACGTATGCCGAAAGCTTCGATAAAGGCTTGTCTTCGTTTGTCGTCCTCGACGGCATTCCCGATGAAATGGCTGTCCCCGTCTATCTCCACAGCCAGTTTCAGCGCCGGACAGTARAAGTCGATGACGTATGGTCCAACGCTATATTGTCTACGGAATTTGTAGCCGGCAATATTTTTTCTACGTAGACTTGTCCAAATTGTATTTTCAGCCGTCGGCGAGTCGCTTCTTAGTCGGCGGCGTTTCGCTTTCTCAGTGGATTTATTGAAAAATTGGGTCACTTAAACCCCGCTGGAGCCTACGTTTGTAATGTCGAAGCCAGCGAACTCCGTCCCCCNTT
This sequence comes from SAR202 cluster bacterium, assembly GCA_002401285.1. Next base: position 89,919 of record NVSQ01000001.1, on the reverse strand, counting down.
ACGAAGGGGGGACTATMGGGGGGTCGTTCCCCGGCGGGATCTCGCAGGGAATCCGTTGTGATGAGTCTGCCCCAGCTAAGCTACCCTACTCCTCGCCGCTAAACCCCGCCGGGGACAGGGTTTTCTCCTCGAGGACCAGCAACCGCCGAAGCTCGTAGATCTCATCGCGGAATTGGGCGGCTTTTTCGAACTGCAGGTTTTTGGCCGCCTCTTTCATCTGCACTTCCAAGTCTTTGACCACTCGGTACATGTCGGAGCGGGTCATTTCTTTGCGGACGACGTCGTAACGGTTTCGGCTTTCCGCTATGGCTTTGATTCCCTCGGTAATGTCATGGACCTCTTTGTGGATGCTCTCGGGCTCGATTCCGTGCTCTTTGTTGAACGCATCCTGGATAGTCCGGCGCCGGTAGGTTTCATCGATGGCCGACCGCATCGAATCGGTGATCCGGTCGGCGTACATAATGACGTGCCCGTTAGAGTGACGGGCCGCACGGCCGATGGTCTGGATGAGCGACGTTTTGGAGCGGAGATAACCTTCTTTGTCGGCGTCCAGAATAGCCACCAGGCTAACCTCGGGTAGGTCCAAGCCTTCCCTGAGCAAATTGATTCCCACTACAACGTCGAACACTCCCAGACGAAGGTCGCGAAGTATCTCTATCCGGTCCAGGGTTTGAATGTCAGAGTGCAGATAGTTGTTGCGAACACCCATCTCCGAGAGATAGTCGGCCAATTCCTCGGCCATGCGCTTGGTCAGGGTGGTTACCAATATACGTTCCGACCGGTCGACTCTGATCTTGATCTGTTCCAGCAAGTCGTCGATCTGGCCTTCAGTAGGTTTTACTTCCAACGTTGGGTCCAGCAGGCCGGTGGGGCGGATCACCTGCTCCACCGTGGCCGTACTTCGCTGCATCTCGAAGGCGGCGGGGGTTGCCGACACGTAGATAACCTGGTTGATATGGCTTTCGTATTCTTCGAAGTTCAGGGGCCGGTTGTCCATGGCCGAAGGCAGGCGGAAACCGAAGTCCACCAATGTCTTTTTCCTGGACATGTCTCCGTGGTACATGCCCCTGACCTGGGGCAGGGTCATATGGGATTCGTCGACGAACATGAGATAGTCTTCCGGGAAATAATCCAGCAGCGTCCATGGGCAACTGCCGGGCGCCCGGCGGGAAAGATGGCGGGAGTAGTTTTCCACACCGGAGCAGAATCCGGTTTCCTGTAGCATCTCCAAGTCGTAGTGGGTGCGGCTCTCCAGTCTGGCCGCTTCAAGTATCTTTCCTTCCGCGCGCATCTCCCCTAGCCTTTCTTCCAATTCCACACCGATATCAACGATGGCCGCTTCCAGTTTTTCCTTGGAGGTCACGAAGTGGTTGGCGGGGTAGATGGCTATTTCAGCAAGGTCGGCCAGCACTTCGCCGGTGAGCGGGTCCAGTTGAACGATGCGCTCCACCTCGTCGCCGAAGAATTGAACCCTTATCGCCGCCTCTTCGTAGGCAGGGATGATTTCTAAGGTATCGCCGCGGATGCGGAACTTTCCACGGGACAGGTCCATGTCGTTGCGCTCGTAATGCATGTCCACYAGTTGGCGCACCAACTGGCGCCTATTCCGAACCTCMCCMACCTTTACCTGGGCAACTAAGTTGAAGTAATCCTCTGGGTCACCCAGCCCGTAGATGCAGGAAACCGACGCGACGATAAGGACGTCCCGGCGGGTTAACAGGGAAGTGGTGGCAGACAGTCTTAGCTTATCCAGTTCCTCGTTGACGCTGGAGTCCTTTTCGATGTAAGTGTCGGATTGGGGCACGTAGGCTTCGGGCTGGTAGTAGTCGTAATACGACACGAAATACTCGACGGCATTGTGGGGGAAGAACTCTTTGAATTCGGAGGCGAGCTGGGCGGCCAGGGTTTTGTTGTGGGCCATCACGATGGTCGGCCGCTGGACTTCCTGAACGATGTTGGCCATGGTGAACGTTTTGCCGCTGCCGGTCACGCCCAACATGGTCTGGAAGATGGCGCCGTCATTGACGCCTTGCGCCAGCCGGGCCACCGCCTGAGGTTGATCGCCGGTCATCTTGAAATCGGCGACTAGCTCGAATCGCTTATCCTTCGGGCTTGCCCCGGCGGCCCAAACGTCTTTGATTTCCTTTCCGGCATCCGCCCATTTTTTCGCGCGGGTAATTTCAGTCATTGATCCTCAAGAGGTGGCATGGCCGAATCTCATGCGACACCGATTATACGCCTGTACTCGTCGTAGCAACGCAGAATGAGGAGAAGCCCTAGCCCCCGCCGCCGAACTGTTGCAGGGCCAGCCGGATACGTTCTTCCACCGGAAGGTCGGATGCGTCTTTCAACCCGWTCACCGCTTGGCGGGMYTCCACGGCGGTGTAGCCTAAAGCCATCAATGCCTCAATAACCGCGCCGTCTCCGGAGCCTTCAGAAATGCCGATTTCCGCCGCGCCTTCGTCGATCTTGCTCTTCAACTCCAACGCAATCCGCCCTGCCGTGCGCCGTCCCACCCCCGGAGCGGAACTGAGGGAAGCGATGTCGCCGTTGAAGATGGCCTGTTGCAAGTTTGACACGCCCAGACTGGAGAGCAAGGCCAGCGACAGCCTGGGTCCCACGCCGGATACGCTGTTTAGCATAAGGAACAACTGCATAGCATGGGTGGAGGAGAAGCCGTATAGCACCGGCTGATCGTCACGTATCCGGAGGTGGGTAAACAACCGGACTTGACCGCCCGTTGGGCCCAGATCGTTGATGTCCGATCCTGGGACAGAGATCTGCAGGGAAATCCCACCTACTTGCAGGTGCACCCAGTCGGGTCCCACGGCCTCTAGGATACCGCGGACGCTAACGATCAACCGCTACCTCTCAAAACCCGGGGATATCTCCTGGCGCAGGGCGGCGGCGGACYGACTCTTTATTAAATGGCAAAGCCCCACCGACAGGGCGTCCGCGGCGTCGGACTCAGGGGTTTCCTTCAACCCCAGGGTGGCCGCCACCACCTGCTGCATCTGCTCTTTTGACGCGGCGCCGAAGTCGGCCACCGAGCTTTTGATCTCGGCAGGCGAATAGGAGAAGATGGGTATCCCCTGGCTGGCGGCCCCGATAAGAACGACGGCCTGGGCCTGTCCCACGGCCAGGGCCGGTCCGGGGAAATTACGTTCCCCTCTTCCGACGAAGGGTCTCTCCACGGCGATAACCTCAGGGTGGAAAACGCTRATCATGTTCAAGATATGGGTATGAAGCTGATAAAGGCGTTGCTCTAACGGCATCTTGGAAGGCAAAGAGACTACCCCGTAATCTTCCGCTTCCGGCTGGGGGTCCGACGAAAGAAGACCGTAACCCATCCGCAGGGTGCCCGGGTCTATCCCCAACACTAACATCTTTCTTTATTTYCCCCTGGTTATCAGTCTGCTGACCGGTACCTTTCCAAGACCTCGGGCGGGAAATCGGCGCTGGTGTAAGCTTTTTGCACATCGTCCAGGTCTTCCAGATTGTCCAGCAGTTTGAGCGTCTGTTCGGCTGCCTTTTCTTCCAGGGTTACGGTGGTTTTGGGAATCATGGAAATCTCTGAAGATTCGGGAGAGACACCTTCTTCTTGCAACGCTTTCTGCACCGTAAGAAGGACTTCGGGAGCGGTCAATATCTCAAGCACACCGTCTTCGATGCTGATGTCATCCGCCCCGGCGTCGATGGCCATGAGACCAAGTTCTTCTGCTCGGGATTCATCCGTTATCGCCAGGGCAATGACTCCCCTAGTCTCAAAATTCCAAGCCACGCAGCCGCTTTCACCAAGATTGCCGCCGCCCTTCGCAAAGGTCGACCGTACATCCGCGGCCGTGCGGTTCCGGTTGGTGGTTGCYGCTTGGATCAGGATGGCCCCACCTCCGGGACCATACCCTTCATAAACGATCTCTTCCAGCTTCTCGTCGCCGTCTCCGCCTTCACCGGTGCCCCTTTTGACCGCACGGGAGATGCTATCCTGGGGCATGTTGTTGCTTTTGGCTTTGTCCAGCATCAGCCGGAGACGGAAATTCATGTCAGGATCGCCGCCACCTTCCCGAACGGCCAGGGTGATGTCCCGGCTAATCTTGGTGAAAATGACGCCCCGTTTGGCGTCAGCCGCGCCTTTTTGATGCTTGATGGTGGACCATTTAGAGTGACCTGACATGATAAAACCCCCTTGGATATCGGCCCAGTCGCCGAGACTGCTTTCCCTAAGCCAATGGACTGCTCAAGATTGCTGCCGTTACGGGATTGTAGCACTAGCTATTTGGCGGGGTCAAAGAGAYTATCGCAGGCCTTCAGGTAATGAAACTACCATSACGCCCMGCTCCAGRTCGATGTCCTGAACCACGTCCGCAAGGGCGGGAATCAATATCTCGCCGCCTTCGCCCGAGACGATATAGACGTCGTTGCTGCCKGTCTCCAAGATATCGCWGACCCTACCTAACTCTTCGCCSTCYTGGGTTAAGACGMGYAGATCCAGCAGTTGAAAGTGGTAGAACTCGCCCGGGGGCAGATCGGGAGTCTGGGAGATGGGGACGGTGATCCATTGATCGACCAGCGCCTGGGCTTGAGAATGGGTCGTTAACCCATGGAACGTGAGGATAAGTTGATTGGGTTTGCCGGAGCCACAGCTGGAAACCTGGTACGGCGCCGAGCCGATGTAAAGAGTCTCTCCGGTGTCGAACCGGTGGGGTACGTCGGTGTAGACCTCTATCCGGACGCTACCCCATAGGCCGTGAGGGCCTAGGATGCGGCCTACGTTGATACTTGAGGAATCGTCCATCCCGAAACCACCGCCACCCAACCTGGAGATTGGCCCAGAGGCCAAAGGTTCGCCATCGAGTTTGGTCTAAACAATCTCCAATACCGCATGGGTATCTTCTTTCACGGCCGCCACACGTAACATTACCCGCATGGCCTGGGCCACTCGTCCTTGCCGTCCGATGACTTTGCCTTTGTCTTCCGGGGCAACTTCTAGTCGAAGTATTACCCGGCCTTCAGACTGCTCCTCGGTAACAACTACCGCATCGGGGTTGCTAGTCAGGGACCGGGCGATGTACTCGATCAACTCTTTCATTCCGAGGATTCCTCTTCGGGCGTATCTTTAGAGGTTTCTTCACCCGTATCTTCAGAATCAATATCATCWKCKKMTKSGSCYTCAYCGGAAATTTCTTCGGCTGATTCTTCGGCAGCAACTTYGGCTACCGGTTCTTCCGCTGTTTCTTCGGCCACGACTTCAGCCACCGGTTCCTCGGCTGCTTCTTCAGCGACTGCCGTCGTGTCGTCCGCTTCAGGTTCAGGGGTCGGCGCTTCAGCCACCGGYGCCGGTGCGGGCGCCGCTACCTCGGGTTCTTCTTCAACYGCCKTGGCGGTGGTACGCTGTTTAGGAGTCCTGGTCAGAATGCCTTTCCAATCAAGGATTCGTGCAACCGCGTCGGATGGCTGAGCTCCCTGGCTAAGCCACGCCTGTGCCCGGTCTTCTTTGATGGTGACCGCCGGCGGATCAGCCATGGGGTCATAGTTTCCGATCCATTCTACATATGCGCCGTCTCGTGGGGCTCTGGAATCCGCTACCACGATTCTATATGATGGGTTTCCCTTCTTCCCTACCCTTCTCAGTCGAATTCTTAACATCTAGTCTCCGAAGTTCCTCCAAGATTGSTTGTAACACAGTTGAAATTCTAAGCTGACAGGGCTCGGTTGTCAATTCCAGCTTAGTCGAGCCCGTGCGTATATTGCGTCTGGCGGCCTGACCTAGCCTTGTATCGAGCCAAAAGAAAAACCCCAGCGAGGCCGGCACGGGAATGCCGTTCAACCGAGGCCGATCTATAGATATTTTCCGTGGATGCCGGTTAACCGGCATCGCATGAAAAGGATCGGGCCCAGCCAACCTGTCGATTATTACCCCTATCCAAGTTTCCGAATTATAGGGGCGATGGTAGACATTGGCCTGGGCCCGACAACGGGTTTTCGTATTTTACGAAGGATAGTTAGGCTACGATCACCTCGTCGTGTCCAGACAGATGCCTACCATCGCCCCTACGTGCTAAACTAACTTTCATAAGCCATCACCTCCTTCAGCAAGATTCCGCAAAGCGGTCAAGCTATTCTAGCAACGGCTTTTCCCTAATGTCAAGACGGATTCAACGTGATCTGTGCCGTTGCTGACCCTACATCAATCGATATTCCGCCATCTAGCGTCTCTTCTTGTTAATCGCGCCGGACAGGCAACACTGGTTTACCCGCCGTGGTAAGTACTCCTGGATCGAGGGGGAAAATGCGCCTGGTTTTCATGGGTACTCCGTCCTTTGCTGTTCCGGTACTGGAAGGACTAGTCGCGGTTGAAGACGTTCAGGTCGTTGGCGTTTTTACGCCGCCGGACCGCCCCAAGGGAAGAGGCCGGACTACCGGGATGCCGCCGGTAAAAGCCCGCGCTCTGGATCTCGGGTTAAGCGTCTATCAACCAGACTCTTTGCGTTCTCCCCAGGTTCAGAGTGAACTGGCTGAACTCCAACCTGACGTCATCGTGGTGGCCGCGTACGGTAAATTTCTGCCGCCTGCCATCCTAGAAACTCCGCCCCACGGTTGCTTGAATATTCATCCGTCATTGCTCCCCAAGCACCGCGGTCCGTCTCCCGTGGTAACCGCGATCGAGCAAGGGGATGCGGAAACCGGAGTCACGCTGATGTTGCTGGATCAAGGGATGGACACCGGGGACATCGTCGCCCAGCGTGGTTACCCGATGTCTTCCCAGGAAACGTCGGAAGAGCTTACCGGAGTGCTGTTCGCATTGGGCGGCGAGTTGCTGTTGGAAAGYCTGGTTGCTTGGGTWAACGGCSAGWTGRAAGCGCGTCCTCAGGACCRGGCTTTSGCCACGGTTACCCGCAAGTTGGAGCGAAGCGACGGTTTGGCCGATTGGGACGTGGCGGCGGCAACTTTGGAGCGGCGTGCCCGGGCTTATACGCCTTGGCCCGGTTTATTCACCCAGTGGGAGGGCAGCGTTATGAAGTTGTTGGAAGTGACCGTCTCATCGCTGCCCGATGGGCTGGAAGGTCCGCCCGGACGGGTCGTGTCCTTGCCRGCGGCTGATACACCGATGGGAGTGGTCACCGCCGAGGGCGTCTTGGCGTTGAAGACGATTCAGGTGGAAGGCAAGCGGGCTCAGTCTGCGGCCGAGTTCCTCAGGGGCCGCCCCCAGTTCATCGGCTCCCAGCTCTGAGYCCTTTTCRTTAAYSRGTATTGGGGGCTATTTGAARCTGGGGACTACCTTCTCCATGAGCAGCCTCAGGGACTTGCGTTGACGTTCCTGGGGGATTAGGTTGCCGTAGTTCACGTCGAATATGATCTGCTCCAGACCCAGTTCTTCCTGCAAAAKGTGCARCCGGTCYTCTACCGCCTCCGGMGTGCCGTACGCCACTTTGTCTCGCAGCCATTCGTCATAGTCCGCKGCYAGWATCCGGTCCGACTCGGCCTGCCAGTCTCCCGTCGTCCCCCCGTAGGCGGCGTAGCTCCCCACCCTTTGCCCCAGACGCTCCACCGACAACATCGCGCTGTCTCTGGGCTCTGCGTAGGCTTGCTCGGCGGTGTCGGCCACGTAGATGGGGATGCGCAACCCAACCTTGCCCTGTCCTTGGTGACCCGCCTTCTGCCAGGCCTTCCGGTATTCAGAGATGTAAGGGGCCAATTCCGACAGCGCGAATACTCGTGACGGGTTGATCAGTATGGGATAGCCTAGGCTCCCCATGATTGGGAAGCTCTCCGCTGAGGTGATGCCGATGTGGATGGGAGGGTGGGGAGTCTGCAACGGTTTGGGATGCACCGAAAGATCGTTGCAGGTGATGTACTTGCCTTCATATGAGAAAGACTCAGTGGTCCATGACTTCACGATCACATCAAGGAATTCGTCGAAGCGCTCCCGGCTTTCGCTGAAGGGGACGTTGTAACCTTCATGCACGTTGGGGAAGGTGCCCCGGCCCACGCCGAACTCCAGGCGGCCCTCGCTTATATGGTCCAGAGTAGCGACCTCTTCAGCCAGGCGTATCGGGTTCCCCAAGGGCAAACAGATCACCGCAAGCCCGATTCTGACCGTCTTGGTTCGGGCGGCGAGGGCGCTGGCGATGGTTATGGGAGCGGAAAGCACGCGCGCGGGGTTGAAGTGATATTCGGCCAACCAGACCGAATCCACGCCTAGCGCTTCGCCCTCGTCCGCCAACGCGAAGCATTCCTGAAACGCTTCTTGTTGAGTTCCGCCCTCTCGGCGCGGGAACTCTAAAAACAGTCCAAAGTCCATAACAACCTCCGTGGGTCCCGCGGAGAAARTCCYGCGGGCGTCGTGCTTCTAGGGACCTGGCTTGATACTACATCAATACCTCGGTGGGTCAAGTCGATTCGGAGCGCCTTAACCAGAAGGGTWTTCACGATCGGAAATGAGGTATCACTTGGCGGGAGAAGGTTTCCATCTGTTGGAAAATACCGTCGATGTCCGGGGCCAGGAAGCTTAGATTGAAGTCGCGCACTCCGGCGTCKATKCGCTCTTGAACGGAYYGGACGCAGTCTTCCGGSGTGCCCGCTATGCARAGAGCCTTGGCGATGTCCTCGGCGCTCCTCTCGGCGGTAACGTAYCGCTKSCCCACGTTTTCCACCGCTTGGGCCAGGGCCGCCTCCGGGTYGTCCATTATYGATGTSGGTTGGTTCAARCCCCAGTGAAAACCGCTTAGGTCCCTTCCSGCCTCGGCYGCTATCTGGGTAATYTCCTCGTTGCTYTGYTTCAGACGCCGGACGGTGAACAGGTATGGATACCAGCCGTCGCCCAACAGAGCGGCCCGGCGCATGGCTGCATCGCTGCGGCCCGACACCCATATCGGCGGATGGGGCTGCTGGACCGGCCCGGGCAGCAGGGTCACGTCGTCGAAATCGAAGAACCGGCCGTGATGGCTSACGTGTTCCTCGGTCCACAGCCGTTTCATAACCTGCAGCATCTCGTCGGTGCGCCGGCCCCGGGTCCGCACGGAGACGCCGACGGCGTCGAACTCTACCTGGGTGCCCCGCTGGCCGCTGATGCCGATGCCGAAGTCCACCCGCCCGGCGGAGAYCWSRTCSRKCGYSGARRKCWYKWYGSSCAWYWSWACNGGATTMKASAAASGGACGATTACAATGCCGGTCATGACCCGAAGGGTCTTGGTGGCCCCGGCGGCGGCGGCCATGGCCGGGATGCTCAAGACCGTGGGCCGCGGCGGGTTGCCGTCCATCAAGTGCTCACCGGTGGTTATCCGGTCGAAGCCCAAGGCCTCGGCCCGGCGGGCAAACTCGGCGGCGTCCCAATATCCGTCGGCGTTAAAGTTGCATCCGAAAGTGACTTGAGGTGTTGTCATGGAGCCTCCTAATGCCGGCAGCGGTCTCGCCGCTTTCCGGCTGGGTCACCAAGCATGATACCCACGGCCATTTATTTGGGCAAGATACGGTGGCCTCTGAGTCCGTATCTTTTCGAATTCGGGGAAACGCATCACATAATGATAGAGGCTCTCCCGTTGTTCAGGCGAAAGCCAGGAYCCAAAGACGCACCCTTTCCAGTAACATCGGCTAGCGCGAAGGCAGGCGCGCCTGGATTCCGGCCTGCGCCGGAATGACGGGTGCGCGGCCGCCGATTCCCTTTGGCCTTGGCCAGTTGTGCCTGTTTTGGATGTGTGATATATGGTCTACCATGACGATTGAACTGGGGTCCGGACATCCGGCGAACCGGTTTGCGTCGAGCTATTGAAAATAAATGCACTCCAATTTTGAGGATTAGACGTTATGGCCGAAACCACGCTGAAGATTCATRGCGCCCGTTTCATTATGACCCTGGACCCGGAACGGAGGATCATTCAAGACGGGTCCATCATCGTTGAAGGCCAACGCATCATCCAGGTGGGTAAGGCCACGGAGCTGGAATCGGTCAAGGCGGACCGGGTGATCGATGGCAGCGAGATGGTGGTGACGCCCGGCTTTTGCAACGGGCACATGCACATCAGCTACGCCCACGCTACCCGGGGCGTATTCCCCGATGACTTGGGAGCTAGCTACTTGCCCAACGTGTTCAAGCTGCAAGGGGAGATGACCGAGGAAGAGGAGTACTACACGTCCCTCCTGGCGATCACTGAGCTTCTGAGATACGGCACCACCTGCTTTCTGGACCCAGGCAGCACCAAGCACCTGGAAACCTGCATGAAAGCTTATGAGGAGTCTGGCTGCCGAATCATCGTTGGGTGGCACGTGGCGGACCGTCCCAATCCTCTGAACCTTCCGGTCTCGTCTACCGCCGAGGCTATATCAATGATGGATCAGACTATCCAGTCTTTTGACAATCGCTTGGACGGCAGGATGCGAGCCTGGGCCATGCCCTTCTCCCCCTCTTTCTCCACCGAGGAGTTATTGMKWGGCKCCAAGGAATTGGCGGACCGGTACGGCACGGGTCTCACGCTGCACTTTAATAACAGCCCACAGGCGGTGGAGGCCAGTTTGAGCCAACATGGCAAGCGGCCCGCCGAATATCTGGAGGACATCGGAGTCCTTGGTCCAAGTACCCTATTGGCTCACTGCTTGGGCATCGACCAAGGCGAGGTGGATGTTATGGCCAGAACCGGTACCAAAGCGGTGATGTGCCCCACGGCGGCGATAAAGGGCGGCGCGGGAATGACCAGAACGGCCTTGCTGCCGGAGCTGCTGCGGGCCGGGGTCACCGTTGGCCTGGGTACCGACGCAGGCAACAACTCCAACCTGGTGGAGACGATGCGGTCCATGTACTTGGCGGCGGTGCTTTACAAGGACGGACGGGAGGACGTGGGGATGATACCGGCGGAGACGGCGCTGGAGATGGCTRCCATCAAGGGAGCGGAAGCGCTGGGACTGGGAGATGAGATCGGCTCCATCGAACCCGGCAAAAAAGCGGACTTGGTGCTATTCGACACCAAGCGGCCCGAGTGGCGGACCATTTTTAACCCGGTTAATAATCTGGTTTACAACGCCGACGGACGTAGCGTTCACACGGTGATCATCGACGGTAAGGTTGTGGTTGAGAACCACGAACCCCTGTTCGTCGACCAGTGGGAGTTGATTCAAAGAGTGCAGAAGTTGGGGGAGGGATTGCTAGCGAGGACTGGTATTTCCTTTCCTTCAAGGTGGCCGATCGTGTGAGGTGGGGAAATCCCCCCAACCCCCCNNTTTWCGAAAGGGGGGCTAGTTCCTTCCGGGTTTTAAATGACGGTAGTGAACTGTGGGGCGAGGGACGTTATTCCGGCACCCAGAGGACGCTGGAGATTTCRCTGAACTCCCGCCAAAGTTTGGTCCAGGAATCGCCGCCGTCCTCGCTACGGTACATGTATCCGTAACGGCTGCCGGCGAAAACCACTTGGGGATCGGCAGGTTGCATGTTGACTACCCACATGGCGGTGTTGGGTTCGACCGGCAGAGGCAGGCTCTCCCAGGTCTTGCCGGTGTCTTTGGACCGCATCACGGCGCCGACCCGGCCGGGGGTTGAATCTCCGATGGTGACGAAGATGGTGTTGGGCTGTCCCGGTTGCACCATGATTCCCCGAGGGTAGGTATAAGGGAAGACTTCCTTTATACCGAGACGGTCCCAATTGGCGCCGTCGTCGGAGCTGGTGTAAACGTCGTTGTTGACCACGACCACCACGGTCTTGGGCGGCCCGCCGGCGACGGCCACGTTGTGCACGTCCGGGTTGGGGATCGCCCCGTTGATGCTCTCCCAGGTATCGCCGCCGTCGGAGCTGTGTCGCAGCCCATCAACTTCAAGGCCCACCCAAATGTCGCGCCGGGTTACCGGGTCCACGGCGATACCGGTCACCCTGGGCACGCCGACGTTGGGGCACTCTTCGGCGACTTCCATGGGGCGTTTCTCCCAGGTCTTGCCCGCGTCGGAGGACCGGAAGAGGGCGGCCGGAGTGGGCGTGCCGGTACCGGCGAACATCAGATTGGGGTCGCCGGGGTCCGCGGCCAGCGCCCAAACGTTGTAGCKATTCAAAGAGGAATCGACCGGTTGCCAGGTCTTGCCGGCGTTACCGCTGCGGTAGAGGCCCTTGTCCGTCCCGGCGAATACGATCTCCGGAGAAGTGGGTGTGTTCAAAAGCGTCCGAACCAAGGCGTCGGAGTGCAATCCCGCGCCGATACCGATCCGGCCCCAAGTCTCGCCGCCGTCGCCGCTGCGCAGTATCCCCTGTCCAACGGTTCCCACCAGGATGGTCTTTACGTCTGTCATGGCAGTACAACCTCCTGTTTTAATGGTCCTGGGCGTGCTCGCCACCCGGTTTATCCTGTCACTCCCACTGCATCAAGAGGGCAATCCCAAGCCTGTATATGCTGAGTCTCAGTCTCCGGATATCTTATACCACTCGATTGCCGGAGTCATCCCTTGGCTCGCTATTTGTCTTGGACCACAGCGCCAAGGGCATGGGGTAAGGGATTCTTGGAGGTCCGCCACCGAATCGGTATAATGTCCATGAAAACGCGGCCGGTGGCTGGATGAATGCCACCGATGATAAGTAAGAGGGAATGTGAAGATGTTCGATCTAGAGGAGTTCATCGCGTCGTGCCAGGTTGCCATAAAGGAGCACGCTCCTCAGTTGGCGGTGAAGGAGTTGATGGAGCGGACGATGTCGTTGTCCGCCGATGTGGAATCTTCCCTGGGGACTCCGACGGCCGGCGGGATCACCACCCTGCACCGCTCTTCAGACTTGACCGTGATCAACGTGATCTGGCCTCCCGGAATGACGATCTTCCCCCACGATCACCACATGTGGGCGGTGATCGGGATCTATGGTGGCCAGGAGGACAATACGTTCTTCCGCCGCACCCCTCAAGGGTTGGACCGGGCCGGTTTCAAAGCCCTGGACATCCAAGATTCGGTAGGACTGGGACCGGAAGTCATCCACGCGGTTCACAATCCCAGAAACGTGCTCACTGGAGCCGTCCATGTCTACGGAGGAGACTTCTTCTCTGAGTCCCGCAGCGAGTGGGATCCTGAAACCCTGGAGGAGAAGCCCTACGACATGGAGCATGCGATGCGCGCGTTTGCCGAGGCCAACGACGCATGGCTGGCCCGGCAAGGGAACTGATCGCCGCGGTCGATGCAGCCGATTCCGTGTGGCCCCGCGCATGTAACTACCGGCTGAGTGAGTCTAGTGGCCTTGTTTCCGTGGCTCAGCAACCCGGTGCCCGAAGCTGCCTTTGGGGCCTATGCGAACATGTTCGATCTGGCGAGGATTCCATCCGCCGATGCGGCAACTTGACGTGATTGGGCGCTTATTCTACACTGCACCGGGGCACGGGCCACCTCYGATTCGAACRCTTTGAKTGGGGYYGGCGCGAGGCTTRTCCGGATAAMAATGAAACGGGGGCGCGTAGGTCTTGGATCTGAAGGACTACATTCGAGACGTGCCCGACTTTCCCAAACCGGGGATCTTGTTCAAGGACATCACCCCGTTGTTGGCTGATCCCCAGGCCTTCAGTCATGCCATCGACAGCTTTCAAGGCCTTTTCAAGGGCGAGGATTTCGACTCTATCGCGGTGGTGGAATCCCGGGGGTTTCTGTTCGGAACACCCCTGGCCGACCGAATGAAGAAGCCGATAATCCTGGTGCGCAAGCCGGGCAAGTTGCCCGCCGCTACCCACTCCATCGAATACGCCCTCGAATACGGCAGCAACACCATGGAGATCCACGTAGATGGCATCGGTCAAAATGACCGGGTATTGCTGTTGGACGATCTGTTGGCCACCGGTGGCACTTTAGCTGCCGCCGCACGTTTGGTGGAACTGTCCGGTGGGATCATCGCCGGCGTCGGCATAGTTATCGAGTTGATGGACKKGRAYRKCNGCWAARKNGCWGGWAGCNGTMSRRSKKCMASWCGKKRMNTTCRRTNANCTRGAAWMCWWWGRYYASNAATYGKKKWWKYWRMWMGKKMNAKCAWKKMGMGNAMGAKKGMGNGNNACRGTANTMAMSRWWSRTNNTGYGGWAAWSWYKKCRSWSCWSSRCATNATMSYRYMKYYSNGGGACSSRWNGGYGRYGYWMMCWRWGRYMKCKKYCWSCRACTGGGAATCCCACGGCGACGCCCTAGAAAATGGCCAGCTTCAACTCTACTACGGCGTTTGGGTGATTCGCTCCCAGGGTCAGACTATTCTGGTGGACACGGGTATGGGACCCGGACCCCATGAGCATCTAGGGGGAGCCGAAGGGAAATTATTCGACCGGCTGAGGGACGTTCTGATACCCGCCGACCGGCTGAACAACACCAACGTCGGCCCGTCCGATGAAGTCAACATTGTTGTGCATACCCATCTCCACGGCGACCACGTAGGATGGAACCTACGGTACTCGGGCGGTATGCCGGCGCCCTATTTCCGCCGCGCCAGGTACCTGGTCCCCAAGGCCGATTGGGACCACTTTACCGCGGAAGGAACGATAGATTCAGCGCCTCAGGTCTCGCGCCAAGTGATGCCGTTGCGCCGATTGCGTAAGATGGATCTGATCGAAGGCGAGTACAACATCACCGACGAAGTATCGACCATGCCCACGCCGGGACACACCCCCGGCCACCAGGCCATCTTGATCTCCTCCCAAGGAGAAAAGGCAATGATTGTGGGAGATGTCCTGCACAACAAGGCCCAGGTCCAAGAATCCGATTGGTGCGCCGGCGTGGACATCGACAAGGGTCTGAGCCGTCAGAGCCGCGAGAAAGTTCTGGACATGGCGGAAAAAGAGAGCTACGTGATAGCTGCCGGCCACTTTTCGCCAGCAGACCATATAGGAAAGGTGGTCCGCTTAGAGGGCCGCCGCTACTGGCAGGCTGTGTAACAACGGCAAGCAAATAAGAACCAGACGTAGGGGCGCACGGCCGTGCGCCCCTACCCATTTTCCCGGCGCTGGGCGGTGGATCTGCCAGCCTAACAAGTTTCAAATCCGATCCTTCCGACTTTGCCGGGCTCGCTGTTCATAGCCCGCATGATTCGTGTGGTGTTATAATTTCCCGGCCGAAACCTGTATTTGTGAGAGATGACCTGTGACTACCGAGCGAAGCCCCAAAGACCTACGGCGAGCAGCGGCGGATTTCCGCCTGCGCTATTACGGACGCTACGGCAATCCGGGCCCGCCTCCGGCGATGGCCGAGCTGGCCCCTGAAGTGATGCAACTGGTCGATGAGACCATCTACGGGGAGATCTACAACCGTCCGGCGGTGAATCTTCAAACCCGTAGCCTATGCACCATCGCCGCTCTGACGGTTCTGGGCCATAGCCCCGATCTGTTAGCCCGGCACATCCAAGGGGCGCTCCACGTCGGAGTGACCCGTGAGCAGATCTCCGAGATTATTTCCCAGATGGTGTTCTACGGCGGCATGCCCGCGGCGGTCAACGCGTTCCGCGTGGCCAAGGAGACCTTCGACCAGAACTCCGGCTACCGGTTCGGTCTACAGTCTGCTACGCCGGCCAATCAGCCGGCGCCGGAAGTGCCGCCACCATCCCAACCACCGGCCAGAGCTGCCGGCACCAGAAACACGACCGGTACCAGAAACACGACCGGTACCAGAGATACGAGTAGGAGCGCTAGCGATGAAAGTAGGGTTCATCGGGACCGGGAACATGGGCAACCCAATGGCCGCCAATCTTATCAAGGCAGGCCACCAGCTAACCGTTCACGACCTCCGGCGAGAGGCGGCAATCAACCTTCTGGAGATGGGCGCGGAGTGGGCGGACAGCCCAAAGGAAGCGGTACCGGGCAACGAGGTGGTCCTAACTTCTCTTCCCGTCCCAAGGGACGTGGAGGCAGTGGTCCAGGGGGAAAACGGAATCCTGGAAGGCGCAGTTGAAGGATCGATATACGTAGACCTTTCCACCAATTCGCCTACGGTGATCCGCCGGCTGCACCAAGTGTGTGCGGACCGGGGTGTCACAATGTTGGACGCGCCGGTTAGTGGCGGGGTGTACGGAGCAGCGGCGGCCACTTTGGCGGTGATGGTGGGCGGTGACGCAGATGTCTTCAACAAGGTCAAACCGACCCTGGACGCCATCGGCTCCCACGTGGTCTACTGTGGCCCCATCGGCAACGGGTCGGTTTGTAAGATCTGCAACAACCTGCTCAGCATGGGCATCGGGGTCCTTATGGCGGAAGCCCTGACTTTGGGCGTAAAAGCCGGGGTGGACCTGGCGGTATTAGCCGATGCCATCGCCAACAGTTCAGGCGGTAGCAAGCGCCTAACGGAGAAATTCCCCAGGTTCCTGTTCAAAGGAAACTTCGAGCCGGGCTTTGCCACTGCTCTAGCAGCCAAGGACGTGCGTCTGGCCACCGATTTAGGCCGGGAGTACGGGATACCCATGGAGCTTTCCAATATGGTAGACCAGCGCCACGTTGAAGCGATGTTCCGGGGTTGGGGCGCGGAAGATTCCGACGCGGTGGCTCGGTTACAAGAAGAGAAAGCGGGCGTCCAACTCCGGCTGCCCGAGAACTAGGTAATCAACTTGTCGATCTAAGCGGTAGCTAAAAGCTGATAGCTTTATTTGGAGGATACCCATGGTTACAGGTTTGGAAAGATCCGGCCAGGTCGAACCCAACGATACCATCGAAGCTATTGAAGAATGCTATCGGTTGGGTTGGAGCGACGGCCTGCCGGTGGTACCTCCCGTCGAATACAAGGTGCGGGAGATGCTGGAATATGTGGGCATGACCGGGGAAGAGGAACTGCTGTCCCTGGAGATGCGCAACCGGGTGCTTACCTCCGAGAACGCCGCCGCCAACGCGGTGATGGCTGGATGCTTGCCCGAATACTTTCCGGTACTGGTTACAACCCTGCGGACCCTTGAGGAGGAGAAGAACTTCGTCCACATGGCCTCCGCTTCCACCAGTTCCCCAGCCATCTTGATGATCGTCAACGGTCCCATCCGGGAACAGATCGGAATGAACTCCAAGGATGGTCTTTTCGGCCCCGGGTTCCGGGCCAACGCTTGCCTGGGCAGGTCCATCCGGCTCTGCTTCATGAACGGTTTCGACGCCCGGCCCGGCGTGCTGGACCGGGGGACCCTGGGCAATCCCGCCAAATATACGCTATGCATCGCCGAGAACGAGGAGGATTCGCCGTGGGGCGGCCTCCACGTCAGCCGGGGCTTCCAATCCGAAGATAGCTGCGTCACCGTGGCGGTGGCCTACAATCCCATCACCGTCAACAACGCCTACGGGCACACCGGGGAGTCCATTCTCGCCTCTTTGGCCGACACCCTGAAGTCGGCCTGCTTGGCTTGGCGGTTCCCGGCCCAGTGGGTCGTGGTCATCGGCCCGGAGCATGCCATCACCCTCAAAGACGACGGTTGGACCCGCCGTGGCATGCAAGACTATCTGATAGAGAACGCCACCCGGCCGTTAAGCGAACTGATCCGGCTGGGAGTGGCGCAAGGACCGGAGAAGCCGGGAGACGACCAATTGGTGCGCCGGTGTGCCCGGGAAGCCGACGATATCTGGATAGTCATGGGCGGCGGCACCGGCGGCCGCAACAGCGCCATCATCGACACCACCGGCTACCGGATACGGACACGGAAGGTGGATGTGCCGGGGGGATGAACTAGCAATGTTTAACCGGCAACATGGGCAACATGGATGAAGTTCACCCAGTATTTTCTGTCAATACAGGACCGTCCCGACCGGGTATTGATAAGGCCAGAGTGGCTCTTACGAGTTGTAGAGCACCCGGTCAGGGAAGTCGTACAGGCGGATGGCCGGATTAGGCGCTGGGCGGCGATTGAAGAAATGGGAGGTCGTTTCCTCCGGGTTGTTCTTTTGGCTGATGGAGAGACAGTTCATAACGCATTTTTTGATCGTAGGTTCACTCTATGAAAATCAAATATTTCCAAGAAACAGATACGTTGTATATTGAATTTAAACCCGCGGACATCGCGGAGACTAGAGATTTGGATGAGAACACACTTTTGGATCTGGACCGCGACGGAAATATCTGTGCTATGACTATCGAACATGCCAAGGACCGTACTGATGTTCCCCACTTTTCTTATGAGCATGTGAGCGAATAGCGAGGCTCAYCTCCTTGCAAAATCTGAGCCGCTGTGTAAGATTATGAGCAGTCCAAATTAATGTGCCCGGGCAACGGCGGCATTACATAAGGAGGGACTATGGCGGAGACTGTAACGGTTAGGGATATGCGTTTGGTGAATCCCAGGGGGACCGACCTTTCCTCTGGCGAGTTCCACCTGAACGACCGGCCCAGCGAACTTAGCGGCAAGACCCTGGGCTTGCTGGAAAACCACAAAGCCAACTCGGACAAGGTTCTTCAAGAATTGGCCGTGATTCTCAAAGAGAAATACGACCTTAAAGACGTGATAATGCTTAGCAAGCATTCGGCCTCGTTGCCCACCAAACCAGAAGTCGTCCAAGAACTTATGGATAAGGTGGATGTGCTGATCACCGGGATAGGTGATTGAGGGTCCTGCAGTTCGTGCAGTGTGCACGACGGTATCGAGATGGAGCGCCTGGGCATCCCCACCGCGTCTATCATCACCCACGTTTTCCTGCCCACGGCGAAGGCCATGGTCCGGATGATGGGCGTCCCGGACTACGAGTTCGTGGTTGCCCAACATCCGTTGTCAAGCCTGACTGATGAAGAGTGCAAGCAGCGGGCCGCTGAGATCGCTCCGGATGTAGAGCGTATCTTGGTGGGCAGCGCAGCCAAGCAGGCAGTCTAGCCTTCTAAATCTGGCCGCAGGTTTCAACTTGGCGTCCAAAGGGGCGGCGTTTTTCCCGCCCCTTATTTCGTGTAAGCTGAGTGCCATTCGATTGAACGCCAATTGGGGCTGTGGTACCATAAATCCGGATTGTTACCAAATTCACGAAGTCCATGATTTTGGTTCAACCTCCTCTATCAACTTTTYCATGGGAGCCCGGTAAATGGATGGGCTGAAACCCCGCATAGCCGACGCGATGCACCGCCAATCCCAGCCCACTGTCACCGTTCTTTCCACCCTTCTAGCCGTCCAGGACGAACTTGGCTTCATCCCCAAACAAGGGATTGAAGAGGTAGCGGCTTTCACCAGTTCCACTATCAATGAAGTCTGGGCGGTTGCGTCCTTCTATCCCAACTTTCGTTTCGAACCACCGTGCTTGCACCAGGTTGAGGTGTGTTGGGGCGCTTCTTGCCACTTGGTCGGCGCCATGCCGCTGATCGAGGCGGCGTTGCAGGCCAGCGGCCTTGAAACGGAAGGMGATACTTCCGACGGGCGGCTGACACTCCGCTACAACACCTGCCTGGGCGCCTGCTCCCAAGCCCCGGTAATGGCTATCGACCATCACTTGATCGGCCGCGCGACTCCGGAATCAGCCAAGGCAAGGATCGCTGAATTGCTGGCGGAACAGAATGGCTAGTTTCGAGGAGATTGCCGCCGAAAGCCAGCAGCGCTGGGAGGAGTTAACTGCCGGAGGCCAGCCTTGGATAAGGGTCGGTACGGCCCTTTGCGGGAAGGCCGCCGGATGCGACGCCGTTATCGCAAGCATCGAAGCTGCTTTGGAGCAGAACGGCGTTGCCGCCCAGCTGAGTCAGGTGGGTTGCTTGGGCCTATGCTTCGCGGAACCGCTGGTGGATGTCCAGCTTCCCGGCGGACCAAGGGTTTTTTACGGCAATGTGACCCCTGATATGGCTGCCGAGATCGTGTCTAATCATGTTGCCGGAGGAAGCCCGCTGGCTCACTTGGCGCTTGGCTACCTGGCGGCCGGCGGGCCGGATGAGGAAGTTGATTCCACATTGGCCGGGATACCGGATCTTAACCAACATCCCATGCGGGTGCTGGAGAATCGGGTGGCGCTGCGAAACGCCGGGACCATCGACCCTGGGGACATCCATCAGTACATCGCCTACGGTGGTTACCACGCCTTGAACCKGGCCTTGACGGAGATGACTCCGGAAGAGGTTCTGGAGGACGTGAAAACCTCGGGTCTGCGAGGCCGAGGCGGCGCGGCTTTCCCCACGGGTGTGAAATGGGGGTTCCTAGCCGGATCCAACGCGCCGCAGAAATACATACTCTGCAACTGCGAAGAGGGGGACCCGGGGGCCTTCAACGACAAAGCTATTCTGGAGAGCGACCCACAGACTTTGGTTGAAGGGATAATTCTGGCGGGCTACGCTACGRGCACCAGCCACGCCTATATATTTATCCGTCACGGCCACGACGGACCCATAGACCGGGCTCGAGCCGCYGTCGTMCAGGCCCAGGAAATGGGCTTYTTAGGTGAGAACATCCTCGGATCCGATTTCAGTTTCCATCTGGAAGTGGCCTTGACCGGCGACTCCTATGTGGCCGGAGAGGAGAGCGCCCTGATGGAGGCCATCGAAGGGAAAAGGGCGATGCCCCGATACCGCCCGCCCTTTCCGGCGGCGGTCGGTCTGTTCGGCAAACCCAGCAACATCAATAACGTGAAGACCTTGGCATACGTCCCGGAAATTATCGCCAAGGGAGGCGAGTGGTTTGCCGGTATCGGCCATGACAAGAGCACTGGAACCGTAATAATCTGCCTGACCGGCGACCTGAAATACACGGGTATGATTGAAGTGCCTCTGGGCATCAATCTGAAGGACGTGCTGTACCAGGCGGCCGGAGGCGTTCCGGACGGAAAGGCGCTGAAATTTGTGCAGACCGGCGGGCCGTTGGGTGGAGTGCTGGGCGCCGATAACATAGACATCGTGCTGGACTTTGATATTCTRAGAACCGCCGGTGCTATTCTGGGCTCAGGGGGAGTCATCGCCGCCGATGAAGACAATTGTGTCGTCGACTTAACCAGGGCCCTCATCGCTTTCTGCCAGTACGAGTCCTGCGGGAAATGCTTYCCCTGCCGGATGGGGATGAGCCACTTGTTAGAGGTGCTGGAGCGGATCTGCCGTTTGGAGGGTGTTCCAGAGGACTTGGACCTGATGCGTAAAGTGGGTCAAGATATGCAGGCCGGTTCCCTTTGCGGGCACGGCCAACTCGGTTTCAACCCGGTGGCCTCGGCCTTGCGTTATTTCGGCGAAGAGTTTGAAACCCACATCCTGAACCGGCGCTGCCCCACCGAAGTGTGCTCGGCCCCCCGATTCTCGCCAGTGTCTAGCCGCAGGTGACGCGACAGATACACCGCAGAGGCGCGGAGTTCGCAGAGTGGTTAGTGTAAACGAGGTTACACAAACCGTGATTGGAGCTGGTATAGAAGTTCACCGGGCGCTTGGGCCGGGACTTCTTGAATCTGCTTACGAGGAATGTTTGTGCAGGGAATTAGATTTGCGAAAAATTCAGTTCGATCGGCAACGYCATCTGCCTGTAAACTACAAACGCATAAGGCTGGACTGCGGTTACCGGCTAGATCTGCTAGTTGCTGGCACGGTTGTTGTCGAGATAAAAGCGGTCGACCGATTATTACCTATTCACCAAGCTCAACTGTTAACCTACTTAAGGCTTGGCGGATGGAAAGTAGGGCTGTTGATGAACTTCAACGTAGCGGCATTGAAACAAGGTATAAAAAGGGTCGTTTTAGGATTGGATGAATAATGGGAACTCATAATATCCTCCGCGTCTCTGCGGTGAAAACGGACCGGAGTAGTATCCATGGCAGATGACATAACCATCTCCATTGATGGGGTTGAGATAATCACCCAACCAGGGAAGATGATCCTGGAAGCGGCTATCGAAGCCGGGGTGTACATCCCGTATCTTTGCTACCATCCCGGCATGAAGCCCTTTGCCGCCTGCCGGATGTGCGTGGTCGSCGTTGAAGGRGGCCGCGGTTAYCCCGCCGCCTGTGTCCAACCAGTCGCGGACGGCATGAAGATCCGCAACGAAGTCCCCGAYGTTCTGGAGTTGCGCCGGTCGGTGATGGAGATGCTCATCGCAGAGCATCCCGACGGTTGTCTTACCTGCCACCGGGTCGAAATATGCGGACCAAACGACGTATGTCTCCGCCACGTTTCGGTCAACGACCGGTGCGTCACCTGTCCCAAGAACGAGCGGTGCGAGCTCAAGGACACCGTCCGCTACTTGGGCATGAACCTGGAGTCACCCCTGGATTACAAGTACCGCCAGATTCCCTTGGAAGTCGCCGACCCCTTCTACGACCGTGATTACAACCTGTGCATCGTCTGCGGCCGTTGCGTCCGGGCTTGCGAGGAACTGCGGGGCGACGACGCGATCTGTTTCACAGAGAGGAGCGGCTCCGCGCTGGTGGGCACATCGTTCGGGACGTCTCTGCTGGAATCGGGGTGTGAGTTCTGCGGCGCCTGCATAGATGTCTGCCCGGTGGGCGCTCTGGTGGAACGTGACCACAAGTGGGAGAAAGCAGCCCGAGTTGAGCGCACCATCTGTCCCCATTGTCCCGTTGGCTGCCAGCTCAACCTGGAGATTAACTCCGCAGGCCGTTTCATTCGGGCCGTACCAGACCTCAACTCGCCGGCCAACCGGGGCCAGGCCTGTTTCAAAGGCAAATTCGGCCTGGAGTACGTCAACAGCTCCGATCGGTTRCGCAAACCGTTAATCCGCCGCAACGGAGTACTGGAAGAGGCTACCTGGGAAGATGCCCTGGACCTGGTATCGACCAGATTTTCCGAGTATACGGGCGACACGTTCGCCCTGCTTACTTCGCCTCAGAGCACCAACGAAGAGCACTATCTGGGCCAAAAATTCGCCCGAGTGGTGATGAACACCAATAACGTGGACCAAACATCTAATGTGCAACCGGAGTTGGTCGAAGCCTTGGAGAACGCCCTTGGCTACGCCGCGGCCACCAATCCTATCTGGGACCTTGAGAATTCTGGTTGCATCTTGGTGTTCAACTCCAACGTTACCGAAGAACACAACGTAGTTGGCGTGCCGATCAAACGGGCCGCCAAGCGCGACACCAAACTGGTGGTCATCGATTCTCGAGAAGTGGAGTTGACCCGTTACGCTGATGTCTGGTTGCGTCCGGCGCCCGGAACCGAACTGCTCCTCCTTGGTGGCGTACTCCGGTCTTTGATCGACCAAGGATTGGAAAATCCCGAGTGGCTGGAAGAGAACTGTGAAAGTCCGTCAACGGTCCACTACGCGCTGCATAATCTGGACATGGACCAGATCGTYSAGATAACCCARGTTTCKCTGGATGACATCGCGGAGGCCGCCCGGCTTTACGGCCAAGCTGAATCGGCGTCGGTGGTCTACGCTCTGGACAACGTCTCGGTTGATTTAAGGCAGGACTGTGTCCGGGCGTTGATCGACTTGGTGTTAGTGACCGGCAATCTAGGGAAACCRGGGTCCGGCATCTATCCCATGAGGCAAGGGGCCAACGAGCAGGGGGCCTGGGACGTTGGCTGCGTGCCTGGGCGGCTTCCCGGTTACCAGCCGGTTGGCGACGAAAATGCCCGTCAAATGTTCGAGGAAGCCTGGGGAATCACATTGCCGTCCAATCCGGGGCTTGGCCTGGCCGCAGCCATCCGTGGAGCTGCCGAAGGACGTATCAAGGCAATGATGGTGATTGGCGACAGYGCCAATTTCAGCAATGGAAAGTTGGGCGATGGGCTGTCGGCTCTGCGGGAGTTGAACTTTTTGGTGGTTCACGACACCTTTTTGAGTCCGGTGGCCGAGATCGCCGACGTCGTTTTGCCCAGAGTTACTTTCGCTGAGAAAGAGGGGACATTCACCAACTTGGAACGCCGGGTTCAACGGCTAACGGCTTCCATTCAAGTGAAGAACAACGACTCCCGTCCGGAAAGCTGGGTGATCTGCGAATTGGCCCRTCGAATGGGAGCATCGGGGTTCGACCACCATTCGCCCAGTCAAGTCATGGACGAGATCGCCCGCCTGAGTCCCATCTACGCGGGGGTGTCCTACAAGCGCCTGGAAGAGGAAAGCCGTTTGGTTCTAAGGACCAATCTGGAAAGCCCCCAGCCAACCCAAGTACTCCATTCCAGCAGGGAATACCGAGGTATCCAGTGGCCCTGCCAAGAACCCGGCGCCCCGGGTACCGAAACATTGTACGTTGAAGGTTTCCAAGAAAGGAAAGCCGACCCGGCCACTCCCGAATTCCGGGCTGCCGAGCCGGCCGACGATTCCGAATATCCATTCTTATTGGTTCCAGGGCGGGTTCTGCTGCAGAACCATCGGGACATGGAAATCATCGAAGGAAAGCGAAACCGCATACAGCGGCAGGAGTGGGTGGAGTTGAACGCCTCCGACGCCGCCGCGTGGTCGATCGGCGAAGGGGATGAAGTTGAKGTGCTCACCCAGAGAGGCGACCTGAMGGGGCAGGCCCGGTTGGTTGATTCGGTCCCACCGGGAGTCGTTGCCGTCACTTCGTTATTCGGCCAGTTGGCGGTGGACTTGCAAGACAGTAAAGACCCTGACCCGGCATCTAATGTTCCGGGTTTGGATATTCGGCCSGCCAAGGTGGTGAAAGCCGGAAGCAACGGCTCGAGCTAACAGGCCGGCAAAGAGGTTTGGTTTCGGCCATTGGGGTTGAACCAATTTATTTATCCGCCCGTTCGGGTGCATGAATCGGCTTGATCGCCTTTGGGGTAAACTTGGTAGTTCGTGGGTACGACAGATGTCGTTAGCCGATCTAAGGAGTTCTTGATGGTAAGCCAGTCAACCGGAGGTAGCGCCCAATCACCCAGAGTGAGGGCGCTTCCTAACCTGCCCAAAGCGACTCTGGTGGAGCGCACCGATATCACCGAAGACTTGTTTGTGATCAAGCTAGAGCCGGAGCAGGGGCCCCTCAAGTTCAAAGCCGGACAATACTGTACGCTCGGTCTGGAAGGGATCGAACGGGCTTATTCCATCGTATCCGCTCCCCACGAGCCCTTACTGGAGATTTTCGTTGAAGTGGTGCCGGAAGGAGAGCTAACGCCCCGGATGCACCGGATGAAGATCGGCGACCAGATGTCGGTCCGTCCCCGGGCAAAGGGTCTGTTCATCATGGACCCTAATGTCCACCATCACTTCATGGTGTCCACGGTCACCGGAGTAGCACCCTCGATCGGCATGATCCGCAGCTACGTGAACGAGGGTATCCGCGACCACAAGTTCTACGTGCTTATGGGTGCCAGCTATCAGGACGAGTTTGTTTACGACAAAGAATTGGCGGAGTTCGCGGCAAAATATCCGGACCACATTCAGTTTGTCCCCACGGTCAGCCGTCCCAATGAAGACCGGAATGCCGGGTGGGATGGGGCCAAAGGCCGGGYAAACGCAATAGCCGAGGATGTCCTGGAGCGGTTGAATCTGCCCCAGGACGATACCATGTTATACGCCTGCGGCCACCCGGGTATGATCTCCGACGTGAAGGACAAGGTTGTTCCCAAGGGGTGGATGTTCAAAGAAGAACGGTTCTGGAAAGAATAGCCGGCTTCATCAAGCAACCTTCCCAGACTTGGATAGCCGGGGGCCGAAACGCCCCCGGTTTTTTGATCTCCGGCGATCGTAGCGGCATCGTCGCCAACTTACGGTATCTTAGCRGGCTCTGGGTGGGGTAGAATGACTGGTGTAAACCGCTGGGCACGGGTGGACAGTGACGCCGATACGCCGCCAGTACCTCAAGATTAAACACTCCTTCCCTGACGCTATCGTCCTATTTCGCATGGGTGACTTCTACGAAACCTTTGACGAGGACGCTCGAGTCGCYGCCAGAGACCTGGAGATAACCCTCACTTCCCGGAGCATGGGTAAAGACGTGAGAGTTCCCATGGCCGGAGTACCCGCCCACGCCATGGAGAACTACCTGGCCCGGTTGGTAAAAAAGGGCCACAAGGTCGCGATCTGCGAGCAACTTACCGATCCGGCCGCCTCCAAGGGATTGGTCGACCGCGGAGTGGTGCGGGTGGTAACGCCAGGCACGGTGTTGGAGTCGTCCCTTCTCGACCAAAATACCAACAACTACCTGGCTTCGGTGGTTATCGAGGGCGATTCGGCCGGATTAGCCTACGTGGACGTTACAACCGGCGAGTTCGCCGCCGCTCAACTCGACCGGTCCCAATTACCTCCGGAACTGGAACGCATAGCCGCCTCCGAGGTGCTGGCGCCCCGACCTGATGACCCGTCCCAATCGGCTCCCCTGCCACCATTGGCTGGTATTCGTGGAGAGCCAACTCTCTTGGACCCGTCCTGCTTCGAATACGAAGGAGCTAAATCGGCTGTGTTGGACCACTTCGGCGTTGTTTCTCTTGAGTCCTTCGGATGCCAAGATCTGCCTTTGGCGGTGCGGGCCGCTGGGGCCATCGTAGATTACCTGGGAGAAACCCAAAAGTCCGGCAATCTGCGACTAGCCAACCTGGCCGTTTACTACGCCTCGGATTATATGATCCTGGACAGCCAAACCCGGCGCAACCTGGAGCTGTTCGCGGCAGGCCGGGCGGAAAACAAAGAATTGTCATTGCTGGCAACGTTGGACTTGAGCAAGACACCCATGGGCGGTAGGTTAATGCGCCGCTGGTTGGGCCAGCCGTTGCTGGAACTGGAKGAGTTGAACCGCCGTWTGGACTCGGTGGGATACTTTTTCGAAGATGGCTTTCGCCGGGCCAATACCTCCTCCCTTCTATCCCAAGTCCCCGATATGGAGCGGATCTTGGGCCGGATAAACGCCGGGATGGTAGTACCCCGGGAGCTGCTGGCCTTAAAGCATGGTCTCGATGCCGTGCCCGGACTGGTGGAACAACTCGGCCTTGGTTTGGAGACGGAACATTCCCAGACTGGCGGTGGCGAAGACGTTTCCATGKCCTGGTTGAGCCGRGAATTGTCTCCGATACCGGAAGTGGGCTCCCTGATCGAAAGCGCCATAGCRCCGGAACCGAGCGGCGCGGTGGGCGAGGGGAACGTGATTCGGGAAGGCTTTTCTCCCGAGCTGGATGAACTTAAAAABGCCTCCCGGGACGCCAGGGGCTACATTGCCGGACTGGAACTGAAAGAAAGGGAACGCACCGGGTTGAGGGGCCTGAAAGTCGGGTATAACCAGGTGTTCGGTTACTACATCGAGGTCAGCAAAGCCAATGTTGCCCAGGTCCCCGAGGAATACATCCGCCGTCAGACCTTGGTCAACTCCGAACGATATATCGTACCGGAGCTAAAAGAGTATGAGTCTCTGGTGCTGAACGCCCGGGAGCGCCTGGATGAGTTGGAGAAAACCCTTTACCGGCAGGTATGCCGCCAGATCAGCGAATCAGGGGCCGCCATCTCCCGATTGGCTGCCGCCATAGCCCAGCTGGATGTATTTGCCGGCTTGGGGGAAATAGCGGTGCGCAACGGCTACGTCCGGCCAAGTCTGGACATGGGCGATGTCATAGATATCAAGGACGGGCGCCATCCGGTGGTTGAGGGTGTTCTGCCTCCGGGCGGCTACGTGCCCAACGACGTTTATCTGTCCAACGGCGACGCCAAGATTATCGTCCTCACCGGACCCAACATGGCCGGAAAGTCGACATTCATACGGCAGGCGGCAATCATCATACTGATGGCCCAGATCGGCAGCTTCGTACCCGCTACCCAGGCGGTCATAGGCTTGGTGGACCGGATTTTCACCCGGGTTGGACTACAAGACGACCTGACCACCGGCCAGTCAACTTTCATGGTGGAGATGGTGGAGACGGCGGCGATCTTGAACCAGGCCACGCCACGGTCGTTGGTGGTGTTGGATGAGATAGGCCGGGGCACCAGCACCTATGACGGAATGKCCATCGCCCAATCGGTKATCGAACAYCTGCACAACGACCCCCGGTTGGGCTGCAAAACCCTCTTYGCTACCCATTATCATGAGTTGACTCAGTTGGCGAACACCCTGCCAGGGGTGCGCAACTTCACGGTTGCGGTGGCTGAGGAGGATGGCGACGTGATCTTCCTGCACCGCATCGCTCCAGGGGGCGCCGATAAGAGTTACGGAGTGCACGTGGCCCGCCTGGCCGGGCTGCCAAACGGCGTGGTGAACCGGGCTTGGGAAGTGCTGGCTGAGCTTGAGGAAAGCAACCACAGGGACGGACATCCCGTCAGCCGAAAGACCCACCGCCGGGAGCCGGACCTGCAGATGCATTTGTTCAATCCGGCACARGCCCTGGCCGACGAGGTCAAGGCGTTGGACATTCCCAAYYTGACGCCGCTGGAGGCCATAAACCGGCTTTATGAATTGCAGCAGAAAGCTCGCAACCCGGAGGGCCCCGCTTAACCATCACGAACAACATCCCGGAGCCGGTCACACGGAGTAGGATAATCGGCGGACCTTGATCTATTTAGCCTTAGATGGAGGAACCATGAGCAAAACTGCCTCTTTTTATTGGTGGCCTCGTTGATCGTCGTGCCGAAAGGTAAGAGAGTTGCTCTTACAAAACGGCGTCCAGTTGGAAGAAAGGGACTACTTTAAAGAACCGTTCTCGGAATCGGAACTGTTGGAGTTGGCTCAAGGCACTGGGATATCCGCGATGTTCGCCAGCCGGAGCCCCAGCCTAAAAAAACTGGGATTGGCGGGTAAGGAGCTCTCCGACGCGGAAATGGTGTCCTTGATGCTGCAAGAACCCCGTTTGGTGCGGCGCCCCTTGGTCCACATGGATGGAAAGTTGCTGGTGGGCGCGAATATCAAGGCGGTGGAAGCTGCCCTGGCGGAATAGCAGTTGCCGAATTTGGCGTTGCATCTCAGACAACAAGCAAWTTTCGGTGCTGAATTGCACTGTATTCGCAGCGGAGGTTACGATATAATCACATTATCCGGTTCCCAATTCTGCCATTGAAAGAAGGCCCCACACTCGCCCATGAAGATATTTTTCGACGTTGACTACACTATCTTGGGGCTTGACGATAGTCTCCGCCCAGGGACCATGGAGACTCTACAAAAGATAAAGGACGACGGCCACGAGATCTACATCTGGTCCGGGATGGGAGAGCGCTGGGAAGTGGTGAAAAAGCATAACCTGGAACCTCTTATCARCGGCGTGTACGAAAAGCCCACCCACCATTTCCACGAGCGACTGGAAGAACTGAGTGTTCCCTTCGAGCCCGATTTTGTCATCGACGACTATCCCGAGATCGTCGCTGCTTTTAGCGGCGTGTGGGTTCCGCCGTACTTCTTCAAACGAAGCGTAGACCAGGAAATGGACCGCATCTACCAGATCATTGCCGACGTCGTCGCAACCGGGTCGTCGGAAGACCGTCAGTACAAAGCCAAGGGYTCCACCATACCTCTCTTTTAGGGCGCTGCCATGCCCATMAAGGTGCTCCCACCGGACCTGGCCAGCAAGATCGCCGCCGGGGAAGTTATAGAACGACCCGCGTCGGTGGTAAAAGAGCTGGTTGAAAACTCTCTGGATGCTGGCGCTTCCCGGATAGTCGTTGAGGTCGCCGGCGGCGGTACCGAAAGAATTCGAGTCACCGACGACGGAGAGGGAATCACTCCTTCCGAGCTGGAAACCGCCTTCGCCCGCCACGCCACCAGCAAACTTCAGTCCCAAGAGCAGCTCGACGCCATCGCGACCCTGGGGTTTCGGGGYGAGGCMTTGCCCAGYATKGCCGCTGTTTCCCGGCTGACCATGACCACCCGTCCGCCTCAGTCCGGTTCCGGACAGCGCATCGCCATCGATTGGGGCATCAGGTCGGCGAATGGCGCCCAGGGATGTCCAGTGGGCACCACGGTGGAGGTCTCAGATCTGTTCGGCAACATGCCGGCCCGCCGTAAATTCCTGAAGTCCAATTCYACCGAGACRGGSCGGGTYCAAGAGTTAGTGGCCCGATACGCCCTAGCWTACCCGTCCGTYGCTTTTCAATTGGTCARTGACGGGCGCCGATCGCTAACCAGTTCGGGCAACGGCCAAGCCCGGGAAACGCTGTTGGCGGTCTACGGTTCCGAAGCGGCCGAGGATATGCTGGAGRTTCACGGCGAAGACCCGGAGAACGGCTACGGCGTCGACGGATTCATCAGCGCCCCCAATCTCCATCGCTCCAACCGGACTTACATGGCGTTCTTCGTCAACCGCAGGTGGATMCAGAGCCGCATGCTTTCCTTCGCCTTGGAGGAGGCCTACCATGGGCTGTTGCCGGAGCGCCGTTTTCCTTTAGCCGCTATCAACTTGACCGTGCCCTACAGCGATGTGGACGTTAATTCCCACCCGGCGAAGCGCGAAGTACGGTTTCACCAGGAAGGAAAGGTTTTTTCCGCRTTRCAGCGAACGGTTCGAKCCGCGCTGATCGCCGACTCGCCGGTACCGCCGCTACAGTCGCCCAGCGGCTCTTCTTCCGCGATGAATCCGTATCCGGTGGGGAGCCAGTCCTATTTCCCCCGCACCGTTTTCTCCGGCCAACAGCAGGGGACGTTCTCTGGGCCGGTTGACGC
Source organism: SAR202 cluster bacterium (assembly GCA_002401285.1). The sequence continues at coordinate 59,570 of NVSQ01000001.1, read as the reverse complement.
GGCGGCGTCCATCGCCGCTCCTCCTCCGCTGAAGGTCGTGGGCCAAGTCAAGCTGACTTATATCGTAGCTGAAGGGCCGGACGGGATGTTCCTAGTGGACCAGCATGCGGCCCACGAGCGGATCTTATTCGACAGGATTYAGGCCAAGGAGGACGCCGARCGGCCCGCCGAGAGTTTGCTAGAACCCGCCATGGTTGACTTGTCTCCAGCCCAGCTTGAGGTTTTGCAAAAAAACCAAGAGATGCTGACCCACTACGGGTACCGGTTAGAGCCCTTCGGCGTCGATTCCTACCTGGTTAGGGCGGTCCCTAGCATCTTAAGCGAACAGGACCCCGGACAAGGGCTGCTCAACGTTCTGGATATGGTGGCGTTCGAGGGATTGCTACGGCAACAGGAGGACATATTGGCCGCGTCCATCGCCTGCCACAGCGCCATCAGGGCGGGAAAGTCCCTCAGCGAAGCCGAGATGCGGTCACTGCTCGAGCAGTTGGAGGCCACCACCAATCCCCACACCTGTCCCCATGGCCGTCCCACCATGCTCCATTTCAGCTCTTTCCACATGGAACGGGAGTTTGGGCGGCGTTAGCCGGTTGCGGGTTGAGTTGATGGTGGTGGATCGCCTGAGTGCGCCAACCTGTCAGTGCTCCGAAGATAGGATCGCYAGCCTTCGGCCACGCTCTTCGTCATTCCGACACCAGCCCTTCCGCTGAAGGGCGGCGAGGAATCGCAGGTAACATTAGCAAGACGGTCTAGTACTTGCACCAACGGCCTGTCCACCCTTGGARGCGCTCTCAACGAAGGCCAGAGACCCCGATCCTTCGGCGGAAGGAGAGGGGTGACAGTGTTGAGAGCGAGTTAGCTAGATTCCCTGCAAGAAGCGACGACCCTCGGCTCGCACCACTTTGCCGAACCTGCCATGGGAATCCTGGCGTAGACTCTAAGAGGACTTGTTGCGGCGGGGGTCCAACCGGGGATCTTGGGCTGGGTGGAAAATGGAGTCTTCACCGGGGAATTCTTGGGACGYTGGGGTGGCCGTGGATTTTGGGTTACCTCGGCCCAGGCCGAGCGGCAGAGATACCGCGGCGATGGCCGCTACACCAAGACCGATCTTGGCCAGGAAACCCCGGCGCGACTGGCTGCCGGATTGGGATTCGGAAGATTCAACACTCACAACAAACACCTACTATGATGGACTGGACGCCCTTGGGTATGATTGGGCGTCTTTGCGGCTTCAGAGTAACTTCGCCGTAACAGCGCCGCTCCAACTATTTTACTTGGTGGGCCGGATTTTGCAACTGCCGCCACTTAATCGACTACCTCACCGGCGTCTTCCAGAACCATGCGGGCAACTTGCCGGCCCATGCGCACCGAGTAGTTGGTGCCCCGGTCTTCGGGGTATATCTGCGTTGTGTTCGCCAGATACAGGTTCTTGATGGGGGTCCGGTGGTCAGGGATACGCTCGCTATAGTTGGTGCCGATGATTGGCTGGGCCCCGTCCACTTTATGGTGGTGGTACTCCAGTATCCAGGACAGTTCGAAATCGGGGTTTAATCGGCGCAGATGGGGAGTGAGTTCTTCCATCAACTCCTCGGCGCTCTTCTGGTATAGTTCGCTTTCACGGCTGGGGTAGTTGGTGAGATAGACGATGTGGTGGCCCCCATAAAGGGACCGGTCGATCATATTGGTGTGCTCKATGATCCCCACGAAGGGAAGGTCGTGGTCGGCGATACTTATCCAGTATTTGTCGGTCAGCGGCCGGTCCATCACCAAGATCAATAGCACCGCCGACAGGTATTGAACGTTCACCAGTTTTTCCCGGTAGTCCTCTGGTAAGTCCGGAACCAGGCGGGTAAAGATATATGATGGGGTCGTGGCGATGACTGCGTCGTAGTTTCTGGATTCGGGTTCACTGTCAGAGAGTTGCACCTCCAATCCCGTCGCGTTGTTGTCTTCGACTAGGATCCGGTTGACCCCGGCGGAGATATGGACGTCGCCGCCTTGCTGGGAAACCCGCTCCCCAASCACGTCGAACACCTCGCCGAAGCTTCCCATGGGGTAGCCCAGACGCTCTTTCTGCATACCCTTGCCCCTGGAGGCGACCCGGAGGTAWATCTTGCCCCAGATCCAAGTCATGCTGACCTGGTCGTAGTAGTCGCCGAACTTGCCCCTGAGAAGCGGCTCCCAAATAACCCGATAGGCTTGAGCGCCCATGTGCTTGACCAGCCAATCCCKAGCCGTAACGTCCTCAAACTTGCGCCAGTTCTTGGTCTTTTGCAGGACGAAGGTCCACCATCCGACCCGGAGCCGTTGYAGCATRGACAGYGGCTTGAACCGAAGCAGGTCCATGGGCGTGCTGAAACTCCAGATTGTGCCACCGTGATACAAGCCCACTTTGGACTCTAGCCAGGCCAGCTTGTCTCCCAGGCCCAACTCATGGATCAATTCRGTAATGGCCACGTCGCTGACAAACAAGTGGTGGTATCCGCGTTCCAGTTGGCCTCCGCCCACCGTAAAGGTCGAAGCCTGTCCGCCCAAAAAGGGCGCCCGCTCGAAAACTTCAGCGTAGTGGCCCCGTTTCGTCAGTTCGTAGGCTGCCGCCAGACCCGCTGCTCCGCCGCCGATGATGCCTACTCTCATGACACGTCTTCCATCGACTGACCGGTCCGTCCCGAGGGCTGATTGATCTGTTCCAGCGACGGTTCGGGTATCTCTCCGCCCCCGGTTAGTTCCTTGATAGATAGGTTTTGCTTCCATACCAGGACCAGGCCGGCCAAGTTCACCGGGAGCCACAGGGCTATCAGGTGCACGAACCCGGCGTAAGCGGCCCCAACCGACGCGCCGACCCCCAATGCCAGCAGGGTTTGCTGCGCCACTACCTCGAAGGGGCCGATGCCGCCTATGGCCGTGGGTACAGACGTGGCCAGGTTTGACGTGGCAGTCAGTAGCAACACTACAAGCAGGAACACCCAGACCGAACTGAATAGCTGGTCGATGCCGRAGGCATAGCCGACCAGATAGTAGGTGGAGCTTTCCAGAAGCCATACCGGAAGGGAGAAGACGAAGAGCGCCAGATGTTGTCTTGGCGAACTCAGCACTTTCAGTCCCTCAACAAAAGTCAGCACCAGACTTTGCACCTGGTTCCTACCCCATCGCGCCGGAATAACGTTGGTGCACCATTGGACAAAATCCAAGAACCGAGGTATAACCGCCAGACAGGTTAAAAACACCAGGGCGCCCAAGAACAGGACCACCATCAATCCGCCCACCAGTATCCAGGCAGTTCTTGAGATCCCGCCGCCGCCGTCGAACTGGCCCAACATAAATAAAATCGGCGCCGACACGGCGGCAAAGGCCAGGAGGGTCACTCCGTCGTAAACCCGCTCAACGGCGATGGTGGCGAGGGCCGCGCTAGCGTTGAAATTCTCCCGGCGCGCCAGATAGTAGGAGCGGACCAGTTCGCCCAGACGGGCAGGCAGCAAGTTGTTTGCCATGTAGCCGATCACTATGACCGGGTAGAGCCGGCTGACCGGGAATGTCCGCAAAGGGGAAAGCAGGTACCGCCAGCGCACACTGCGGAAGTAGACCGCTACGAAATACAGAGCGATGGCTGGGGCGACGTAGAGGTAATTGGCCTCCAAGAGGGCGCTGCGTATCTCRCCCAGGTCGACCTGATAGAGCAGCAGCAACATGAAGAGAGCGCTGACARCCAGAGCGAGCCAGAACCGCCAGTTAGTAAGCAGCAATCTCTAGATACCTYKACAAGATAATCGTGAACGGAGTTGGAAAGGTCACTGGGCGTCCCGGCAGAACTTGCGGCGTTTCCTCANNNTCTTCTTCACAGGATACGGTGCCCAGTATACCGGAGCTTCACGGGCCTGCTCAAGGACATACCCGTCCCGGACTCTCCGAATTCGGGYGAATTGCTTGGGCTATCACGGGCAAAYCCTATTTGGGCAAGTAGCTGTAATACTCAGACTTGTACCAATCGGTATCCAGTTCCCGGAACAATATATAGCCTAACGTCTTTGACCACTTTTCCTTGCTGGTGGCCACCTCCCCGAAATAACGTAAATCTTCTCCCAGTTGTTTCCTGCTGGGGATGCCGCGGAAGCCCCACTGGAACCCCTCGTCCTGCCGATTCTCGTGGGGACGGCGGTAGGTTTCAGGGAACCACAGCAGGTCTAAGAACGGGCCCTCTCTCTGGAACTTGGTCAACGAAGTGATGCTCGTTAGCTTGTGTGCCACCGTCAGGAGCAATGCTTGGGATTCGGTGGTGTCCGACGCGGGTTTGCAACTGGAATTCCAACCTTCATCCCCTTCGGCCTTGAAGCAGTCGAACCTTACGGTGTTGTCGTCCTGCTGAGTCCGCACGTACCACTGGAATGGGTACCACATGTCGTAATCTACCAGAACTGCCGGATCGTCTGAGGAGTTTCCGGGCAAAGCTTTTTTCTGAAGCTTTTCAAAGGTGACGGGCAGGTCGGCGCTGCCTTGCGCGTATACCAGGATCTCCTTGTTGAAATCGTCGTAGGTGTACGCGGCCCGAAATGCCCCTACCGTTCCGAAGGCCAGCAGGAGGACTGCCAATCCCAATCCCGTTAGAACACCGCCGCTGGTYGGTTTTGGGGCGATCCTAATTAGATACGCCGCTGCCAAGGCCATTAGSGCCGTGCCTCCTACGAAGGCCCATTGCACGCCGGGGAGGTTTCCTTGGGAATTAACGAATTGATAGACCAGATAGACCGCCGCAACCGCCACCAGCGGCGGAAACACCAGYAGGAACACCTGKCCCTGGCGAAGTATGTTGCGCCACCGGACCTTTTCAACCAGGTCGCCCAGGTACTTGCCGGACAGGAAAATAAAGGGGAGGGCAACGTTTACCAGCAACCAGGGCATCTTCTCCGACGCCATGGTGTAAGCCAACAGGGTTAACCCGGCCCAGCAGGCCAATACCAAGCCGAATACGTCTCCCTTCCTCAGAAAATAGACAGCTCCGGCCACCCCGAAGACCACCGGCAACAACTCATACACGGAAAGACCGACGAAGTAGTAATACCAGGGTTGGTTTCCCCGGGCCACGTCTTGCTGGGCGATCCAGTAGCCCATGCCCAGCCAGGAGCCGCTGAAGATTCCGGCGATGTTACTGAATATGGTGGTGTAAAGAGTTACCCAGATCCCGTAGAAAATGCCGGCGCAGATCAGCCAACGAGACCCCAGCCACGCCACCCCGATAATCGCGGACGTCGCCATCAAACCGAGAAGCAGCCCACCGGCTACCAGAAAGTTCATCGGAATGGCGTTGGCGCTGGCGTCCACGTTGATTCCGGRAGGRAGTACATCGTGTAACACCGACCCCACRTTGACCAGGGGGGTAAATACCGATAGGTACAAGAACATGGCTATGGCCGGGACCAGCAGCAGCAAGACGCCCCGTTTCCATGGTTGATTCAAGACTACCARGGCTGCCACGGCGCCGGCGGCCAATAATCCGGAGATCCCAAGGTCGGCCGCCACTGCGATGTCGAACGATGATGCGTCTGCGATGGGGCGGAAAAGAGCGATCCAAGTCGCGGCAATGGAAACTAATGGGACGACTATCCCCACGACCGCTTTGGAAGAAAGTCGCCGGTTGATTATTCCGAGTATCGCAACAAGAGCCGCGATGATCAGGGAGTGGAACCACCACGGGCCGAGGTAGACGGGCAGCGCCACGAAGGGTGATCCCCAATGAGGAGCGCCGATGATTCCTCCGGATACTCCATTGGGGTTTACTAATATCAATCCCAACGCGTCTTGGGCCAGCCCGGAGATAGCGCCCCATTGGGGGAGAGTCAGGGTGATCAACAGCAGCAAGAATCCCGCCGGGCCGGTCAGTTGGGATATCTTGGCTCGCCCCAGAATCGTTGGGGCTAAGTCGGGAACGGCCAGCAGAAACATCATGCCGCCATAGATCAGCACGATCATGTAGGTGGTTTCTTTGCTGGCGAACATGAAGGCTAGCACTCCTGCCGCCAGGTACAAGTAGCGATTTTTCTCCTCGTGGATGTATCGCCACATCAGGATAAACAAAGAGGTAGCAAAGAACGCCATCAGGATATCGTTGCGGCCGAAGCGGCTGAAGTAGAGCAGGGTGGGCGAGAGAGTCAGCATCACCGCCGATATCAGAGCTCCGGTCCGGCCGATGTGATCTCTTAGGAAATATGGCAACCCCACCAAAGCTGTCCCGAACAGGACGTAGGTGATGCGGGCGGTGAAGTCGGTATCGCCGAATATGGCAAAGACCAGGGCGGTAAGTTCAACTTGGAAGGGTCCGTGCATCCAAGGGGAATGGATGAACTCTTTACCCTGGGCCAGTTTCCAAGCAAAGTGGACATGGATGGCTTCGTCGTAGTGCATGGTGCGGCCATCCAGTTCCCAAAGCCGCAGCACCAAGGCAACAAGGGCCAAGAGCATGAATCCTGCCAGGAACCAGCCGGGGCGCCAACCGGGCCATAGGACGATCCATTCCCGCCACGCCAACTGTTGYGTTGGGTTAACCAGAGTCACTTTTGTTCTCCCCCAATGCCCCTGAGACGACCTTGTATATAACTACGCCGTCTTGGTCGAAAACGGTTTCCAAAAGACCGTCCAGGTCCGGCAAGCGCAAACCGCCGTAAGCGGACTTTTCCCGGCGGCCCAGGTATACGTAGGTTACGTCGTATTTTTTCAAGAGACGGCCCACTAATCGGGGATCGTCGCTCTGGAATATCTGGGTGATGTCCTCTTCCCGCCCGTCCAGGAGCCGGGTGTTCCCCCGCCATTGGATCTCATGGCCCTTCCAACCCAACACGGTGGGCAGACCGGTGCTTCCGGAGATTCTACCGTACTCGGAGTAGTCGTCGCCAACCGCCTCAACGATGCGGCCCCATGGCGCCTCGTCACGAAGCCACTGGATCGCCGCGTACTCTCCCTGGTCGGCATCGGCAACGTATGCAAGGCCGTTCAGCGTGTTGTCGGAAAACGTGTGGTTCGGACTTGTGATGCCGGTTCGGTTCAGGACCGCTCCCACCGGGTAGTAGGCTGAGGCTGTCAGGAGCAGAACCAGGACCCCTGTCCAGGCAAGGCGCCCCGGCCGAAGCGCCCGCCGTATAGCGACGGGGATGGCGCGCCGCTGTTTTGTYGTACCGGCTTGAGCCGCCACCCTGCCGTGAGAGTACCAGAAGTACAGCCCATATGCTCCTATTATCGCCAATAATAGCCAAGTCTGATAATACACTTTGAACACGGTGTTCATGCGGTTTCCGAAGGCATCGGCGACGAAGAATAGCTCGACTCCAACCAGAAGGAAGAAAGCGGCGGCCAGTAATAAAAGGGGAAAGGCCACCACCAGGTCTCGCTTGAGCAGGACACGTTGAGCGGCGCTGCCACCGGCCAACGCCACGAAAGCCAATCCGGGTAAGACCCATAAAGTCCGGGTTAAGACTTTGGTGATGGCGGCGGCGGCTCCATCGCTGATCGCAGTGATTAAGTACACGATAGGTATCCAGACGGCTAATGGCATGAGAGAGACAACCAGGATGAGCAGAACGCCAGGCGCTTCTCTTCGGGCCGGCATAGATAACCCGCCGACCTGGCGAAGTAAGAAAGAAACACCCAGGAAGAAAAATAAGCCCATCACCAGGAAGAAAGAGATCGGCCGGGTACTCACGCCGGTTAACGGGAGGATGCCCGATACTTGACTGGCCAATGTTAGGTAAAAAGGAAGGAACAAGACCACCGCGACCGACAATATGGGAAGTAGCATCAACGCMGAACGCGCCGTGGCCTTCGAAAGGTCGCCATCATTCTGTCCATATGCCTTGAGTAACAACACCATGGACAACAATACCGCCAACAGAGGGAAGTCCCAAGCGTTGATGAAAGCCAGTGAGCCTATAAGCAAAGCGATGGCAGCCGACTCGATCGGGTGACGCCACAGCCAGGCTGGGCCGAATCGGGCTGGGGACAAGAAGAGGTTAAGRCATAGGGAYAGGCCCAGRATCACRAAAGGCAGGCTAACCACGTGRGGATGAAGRTCCCCCAAGATRAAGCTGAARAAWGGGAAYTCCGTGATGGTGTAGTCTAGGCTTAGGCCGGCTTGCAGAGTATCTATAACCCGGGTAGCTCGCCACCACCACCAGAAGTCGTTGGGGAAAGCGCTAGACCCGGCCGCGCCCGCTTCCAACCCCTTCACTCCGATCCATGCCCAGAAGCCGTCGYCGCCCCACCCTTGGGCGTGAATGAACTCCAACGCCCCTTCCAGGTTCCCGGCCAGAAGCAGTAGGGCAGGCGCGATCAGACCGAATCCAAGAGCCGTCAACCGGCTGCCTCCGGAAAGGCGGATGAGATTGTTGACCAGCCCGAATGCGCCCATGGCCGCCATCGCCGGCACCAAGGAAACCGATAGGTTGTAGGCGATGCTGGAAGTTATYCCGGTGAGGTGGGTCAAAAATGCCATGGTGAAATGGCCGAAATAGTAGTAACTGATGGATTGCCCGGCCAGCCAAGGATCTTCCACCGGGAAAAACCGGCTCTGGAGCACCGCGTTCAAAAACGCGAAGTCCATGGGCTTCTCGGTGTGGCTGATGGCCGGGACTTCCGACACGATAAAGGCCCAGAAGATGAAGAAGCCCAGGAAGATCCCTTCGGCTGCCAGCAAGCCGGGCCATTCTCTTTTAAGAAAAGCCAGCAAAGAATCTCGGTTCCGCCAGATAAGCAGTACGGCGATCAAGCCGCCCAGTACCAATATCCCAAATATCGTGGCTCTAGTATTTGGCGCGATGTGGCTGAGCCCCAGTAGCCATAACGAGTAAGACCCCAGAATCAACGCAAGGGGCTTGGCCAGGGTGTATCCGCGATCGGGCAGCCTGTGGAACAGAACGAAGCTTAGAGGCARGGCCAACAGGCCGAGAATCTCAATGGACAGAAACCATATGGCGGCGTCAACCATGCTGCGTTWACGARRGGCTAMYCAACGGCCRCTGGGTGACCGCYGRTAGCTGATAGCTGAGCACCMGGCTCAGTTGACCGGGGCCAACAATGCGTCAACGAAGTCCCTGGTGTCGAAGGGCGCCAGATCGTCCAGGCCCTCCCCCGTGCCGATGAAGAGAATCGGTACCTGCAGCTCCTGCTTGATGGCAAGGACTATTCCGCCTCGGGCAGTCCCGTCCAGCTTGGCCAGGAAGATGCCGGTACAGTTTACCGATTCTTTGAAAGACYTGGCCTGGGATAGACCATTGTGCCCAGTCGTAGCGTCCATGGTCAGGATCACTTGGTGAGGCGCCGTGGGCTCCAGCCGTTGCAGTACCCGGTTGATCTTCCGGAGTTCTTCCATCAAGTTGGACTTGGTGTGCAACCGTCCGGCAGTGTCGATGATTAGCACGTCGGCGCCGCGGGCCTTGCTGGCCTGGTAGGCGTCGTATGCCACGGCGCCCGGATCAGCCCCTGAACCGTGGCTGATTACATCTACGCCCACCCGCTCGGCAAGGATTTCCAATTGTTCTTTCGCCGCTGCGCGGAARGTGTCGGCCGCGCCGAGGACGACCTTCTTGCCGGCCTGCTTGAAATGGTGGGCCAGCTTAGCGATGCTGGTGGTTTTACCGACSCCATTGACCCCCACCATCAGAATTACATAAGGAGAYGCYTCTTCCGTCGAATCCATCCATGGGTCGCCGGTKAGGCCTTCTTCCAAATCTCTTACCAGCGATTCTTTCAGGATCTGGAAAACCTGGTCCGGGTCTTCAAGTYTTTCCTCTTTCACCCTGGTYTTGAGTTCGTCGATTATCCTAAGGGAGCCGTCCACGCCAACGTCGGAAGAGATGAGGATCTCCTCCAGTTCCTCCCAGACCGCGTCGTCCAGACGGGAGGAGCGGAGCACGCCGAGGATCCGGCCAAACCAGCGTTCCCGGCTGGCCTGAACCACATCCGCGGTCTGCTTCTTGTTTTCATCGCGATTGCGCTTAAAGATTCTGAGCATTGAGCGGCTGGACCTTCGTYTGACCAAAATTTACTTGGATATTTGRTTCCCGGCGATGGGTTTCGAGCAGGTTCTTAATTTTCAGGAGCTTGGCGTCGGGAACGTCCTGCACAGAGCGTCCCGGGCGGCGGACTGCTCGGCGTCGGAGCGCTTGCCTCCCTGTCCGGCGCCGGCGACCTCGCCTTCGACTAGAACTTCCACAGTGAACAAGGGATTATGATCGGGTCCTTCGCAGGAAGCCAGGCGGTATTTAGGTGTTGAAAGACCGATGGCTTGAACGCGCTCTTGGAGGTCGGACTTGGGGTTATCCGGAGGAGCGCCCTGCTGGGAGATCTGTTGCAACTCTGGGTCCAGAGACTGGGCCACGAAACGGCTTGCCTCGTCGAAACCTTGGTCCAGATACACCGCCGCCACCACCGCCTCGAACGCCGCGGCAAGGATGGAATCTCGCTGGCGGCCTCCCGAGTTTTCCTCACCTTTGCCTAGCAAGAGGAAGTCCCCTAGGCTCAATCGTCGCGCTACTTTGGCCAAGCTCTCGCCGCGCACCAGCGCGGATCTGAGTTTGGTCAGGGCCCCTTCGTTAAGAACGGGGAAACGCCGGAAGAGCTCCGTCGAAACGGTAAGCTCTAGCACGGCGTCTCCTAGATATTCCAGTCGTTCGTAGGAATCCTCAGGTTGCCCCCCCTGTTCATTCAGTAGGGACCTGTGGACCAAAGCCTGCCGCAACAGCTCCCGGTCTCGAAACTTCAATCCTAAAGCCGATTCCAGGAGCTGGGCAGTTGGTGACTTTTCCCTAGATGACTCCATGAGGCCAGGGCGGCTGCGGGCGCTTGAGTTCGCCCACGTGAGCGAATTCGCTCATGGTCTTGATCAGCGTATCGTAAATCTCGGCGCATTGTTCGTCCGGGGGAATGAACATCTTAAGGAAAGCAGCCTTGCCTTCCCCAAAAACGAATGTAGGCACTCCGAAGGCCCCGACCTCTTCAATGGCCTTGGTGTGGCTTTCGCCGATYTCCCGGAGCARGTCAGGGTCGGACTGGTCCTCGCGGAAGCGGGCCATATCCAAACCGGCAGTGATTGCGGCTTCTTCCATAACCACTGGRTCGTTCAGGTCCTTTTTGTCTTCGTGCCGTGCCTTGAGCAGAGTGATAAAGAAGGACTCAAAAGCCTCTTTACCCTGTCGCTTGGCCGCAAGACCGGACCGGTGAGCCAAGAAGGTATGGTCAGAGCCGTCTAGATGCTCCGGCTGCTCCCAAAGCTTGATATCCGATTCTTTGTCGCTGTTCACTTGGGACAGAGAGAAGGGTTGCCAATCGACTTCGATTTCTTCGTCCTTAGCTTCCCTAACTTTTGCCAGCCACATGGCGGCATTRTACACGAAGGGTCAACGAAAATCGTAATAAGTCGTGAAGTTTGMCTCTGCCACRATAGTACCTCCTGGTGTTTTCGTGATTGGATTGTATCCATCCCYGGTACCGTTGTCAAAGCATTAGAGGMAGGTTCCGAGACAAGGATYTGCCGGCCACCATGYTATAATACGGCRAGTAGGAGGCTTTCCACGCCGAATCCCCTTCACATCCATGCCCCCTTTGACGCTGTACTGCGCAGCTTAACCGGCGCTAGCCTTTCGGTCCTCCTGAAACTAAGGGAAATAGCCCTTGAACAAACCCTTCCKTTGTATTTGGTGGGAGGCCCGGTCAGGGATATATTGATGGGAATGCCCATCAAAGACCTGGACTTCGTTCTGGAAGGAGACGCGCCGTCGTTGGCCGCCAGACTGGCGGAGGAGATGGATGGCCGTTTAGTGGTCCATCCCAGCTTTGGGACCGCATCCGTGGTTATTGAAGACGCAACCACCGATCTAGTGACGGCCCGGCGGGAAACCTACCGCAGCCCCGGCGCCCTTCCTGACGTGACGCCATCCAGCATCGACGACGACYTAGCCCGGCGGGACTTCACCATCAACGCCCTGGCMCTTCCGTTGGGCCAGGAAAGCCCAGAAATTTTGGACCCCCATGGCGGCATYGAAGACATGCGGCTTGGGGTGGTCCGCGTGTTGCGTGACGCAAGCTTTATCGATGACCCAACGCGTCTGCTGCGAGCGGTGAGATACGAGCAACGTTTGGGTTTTCGCATCGAAGCCGGTACCCTGGTCCGACTCCAAGAAGCCGTCGTCAATGGATGCCTGTCCACCGTCAGCGGAGACCGGTTGCGCCATGAGCTGGAGAGAATATTTGAAGAAGACCGCCCGGAACTGGCCGTTACCCGGTCTGTTTGTTTGGGTATCTTAGCCGGAATACACCCTGCTCTTACCCAGGCGAAAGCCGTGGAACGATCGGCGGCCRTCGTGCAAGAATCGATCCGGGACTCGATCAATAAACCCGGCGCCGGTGAAAGTCCCGGCAGCAGATCCTCGCTTTCTTACCTGTCAGCTCTGAGTTACCCTTTGACGCCCGGCGATGCAGAAGGGGTGATAAGCCGATTTAACATGCCCTCAGATTGGGCTCGGTTGGTCCGGRATACCGTTGAATTAAGGCAACTAGAACCGCGATTGGCCGTCCAGTCGATCTCGGCGTCCCAGGTGGTTGAAATGGTCGAATCATACACTGACGCCGCCGTGTTGACGGTGGCTGGGGTGACCGATGAACCGCTGGCGGCAGAGCGGCTGGGACGTTATCTCAGAGAGTTTCGGTACTTGTCGCCGGAGCTGAACGGACGGGACTTGCTGGCGTTGGGTGTTCCGGAAGGTCCTGTGATAGGGAAAATACTCAAAGAACTGAGAAACGCCAAGTTAGACGGGAAAATCAGCACTGTCGAAGACGAAAGGCGAATGGCCCAGGAATTTCTGGCTCAAGGAGAGCGGTTTGGCAACGAATGAAGAATTGGAGCCAGAGTCTTGTGTCATCTGCGGCGATGACCTGGACGGGGTGCACCAAACTACCTGCCAGATGTGCGGCGGGAAGTTTCACCAGCCYTGGARCAGAGACACCGATGTGCCCCGGTGCGGCCGCCTGGGCAGCCACGAAGAGGCCTTAGCTATTGTGTTCCTGTGTGATGACTGCTACTTTGGGCGAAGACCTTGAGATCTTGCCAGAAGTCATTTCAATATCCTGAGTGAGGGTCCTCTGACAAGCTCAAGACGAACGGGAAGAAGACTGCCTCCCTTCGTGGTGAACTCGTCGAACCACCTATGGCATGGACATCTAGTACATTCGGAGACGCGTTTATATGCAAGCTGTATATATAGAGGCCCACGGCGGGCCTGAAGTCCTGACCCACGGCGAACGGCCCGAGCCGGCTACACTGCCCCAGCAGGTAAAGATACAAGTAGGGGCATCAAGCCTGAACCGGCTGGACCTCTATACTCGGAACGGCGACCGCGGCCTGCAACGGGAGTTCCCCCCGCCTTTGATCTTAGGCGGCGACTGCGCCGGACAGATAACTGAGGTTGGCTCAGAAGTGCGCGGCTTTAGCGTGGGAGACCGGGTGYTGGTCAACCCCAAGATYACKTGCGGGCAGTGCCAGGCYTGTYTGGCGGGACATGACGATCTTTGCCCCAGGCCCCAGTTCATGGGTAGCGCCATCGATGGCAGCTACGCTGAGATCGTTGCGGTTCCAGCGGCCAACGTTCACGCCATCGGCGACGACGTTACCTATGAGATGGCCGCGGCGGTGCCAACAACCTACTTGCCGGTTTGGAACATGCTCCTACGGAAGATCCAACTTAAGCCTTGGGAAACGGTGCTGGTGTTGTCCGCCTCCGGCGGTGTGGGAACCGCCGCGATTCAGGTGGCTTCCAAGGCCATCGGCGCCCGGGTGATCGCCACCACCAGCACCCCGGAAAAAGCGGCCAAGGCCARGGMATTGGGGGCCGATGAGGTCATTAACTACAACGAAGAGGACATCACCGAACGGGCCAGAGAACTAACCGGCGGCAGGGGAGTCGACGCGGTGGTTGACCACGTTGGCGCCGATTTCTTCCCCAAGGCATTCGGTTCCCTGAGGGCGGGCGGCCGTTACGGCATCTGCGGCGCTACCACGGGCCTGCGCACCGAGCTTCATCTGGGGCTTTTGTTCAGCCGGCAGATCGAGATATTCGGTATCTTCATGGGCACCAAGCAGGACATGCACGAGATCACGTCAACGCTCAATCGGGGAGTCATCCACCCGGTAGTCCACCAGGTATATCCCCTGGCCGAAGCCGCCGCGGCCCACCAGGCGATGGAAGGGCAGAACTTCTTCGGGAAGTTAGTGCTGAARCCGTASTGGTAGAGGCTGACGGYCGGAGCAGTCAGTGAAATTATTTCGGGTCGAAATTCTGAATCMAGCAAAGAAAAGRGTCCGYGGATTTCCGCGGACCCTTTCGCTAGCATGACGAACTTACTTCGAATAGGCTGCAGGTCTAAGCGGATCTTCGACTAACCGCTGGCTTGAACTATCTTGGACATGTCGCCACTGTCGATGCTCGCGCTTCCTCTGGGAAAGGCCGCTTCTGGAGTACCGATGGAATAATTGAAGTGGTCAGTCGCGTTTGCGGGGATGACGCTCACCAAAGGCTTCAAGGCRAATGGCGCCGGTGAGTCGTCGGGAGACGGCTCAACCGAGATCACCGCTACTTTTCCCGCCAGGTCCACCGGGAACGTTAGCCCCTCCGGCGCGTTGAAGAGGAAGTCCTCACCGGGGAAAGAGGGGCCGCTTTCCGGTCCGCTGTAAGGCGCCGCCAGATCGCCTTGGYCSATCTGMGTGAAYCTGCCGGTGCTGACCGGKGTTCCGTCRATGACCACCCATCSTTYATAGACCCATCCGTCGGGCAGCGTTGGCAGGTCTAGCCCCACCGCTGGTGTTCCGCTTGACAGGTCCRAGAACCAAATGCCGCTGTTTTCGTTGTTGSCGTCCCMGTCGGTGGGCGTGGCCAAGATGTAAGTCCCGGCGGCTCCGGAAAAATCATCGCCCAGAGCGGCGCCGTGGCCGATGCTCAAGCTGACTTSCGCCTCGGAGACGCTCCCCGACAAATAGTGGGTGCTGGCCGGGATGGTGTCATTGTCTCCGGCGGGTTCGATGGTGATGATCACCGCAGTARCATCTTTCAGGTCCACGCCGGTTGCGAATGATCCTTGGGGTATCGGCGACCCGTTAAGGGAGACCAGCTCTCCGCCTGGTCCGACGTTGAACTTCCCGGTGGAAATGGGCTTTCCGTCCACGATTGCCCAGCCCTCATAGTGRAAGCCGTTCTGCAAGGGCTGAATATCGAACAAGTTCAGAACCAAGGTCTCGTACCCTGAGATGCCAACCATTTCTATGGTTTCACCGGACATGGATTCACCGGTCTTGGCCATGGTTTCGCCGGACATRGACTCGCCGGTCTTTGCCATAGTGTCTGGCGAAGTGACCTCCTGTGGTGTGGTGGCTTCGGTCACAATTTTGACGGGCTGACGCTGGGGAGATACAGGAGCGGTCTCTGCGCTACAGGCTAGGACGAGAGCGAGGAATAACGCGGAGATTGCGGGGAGTAGAATCCGTCTGGCTTTTTGGGTTAGCAAGGCATCACCTCCTGGTTGTATGGCTCAAGTATCCGGTGGAGATGTTGCCGGACCATTGCGAATGTTACGAGATTCTTAACATTTTCCGGTGTGAGGAAATTCTTTCGGACGGAGTGATTGGCGGTTACAGTTCGAGGTTTCTGAGCCTGGTTCGCGCCTAGTTAATAATTCCGTAATATTCTTCATTCCCTGGCAAGGTTTAGGTGGTAACGTCTCTAAGCAAGACTCGATGGAAATTCGGCCTGGGGGCTGCGGTGTATACTGAAACGCACCTAAAAAGACTGATTCAAGGGCGAGTTTGTGGAGCCATGGCCAATCGAATACTCGTAGTTGATGATGAGCCGACCGTTACCGAAGTAGTCGAGCGGTACCTCGTCCGCGAAGGATATGAGGTGGCATCAACAGCCGACGGAGCGGATGGTTTGCGGCTGGCCCGGGAATGGGCCCCCAATCTGATCGTGCTCGACTTGATGCTCCCGTCGATAGACGGTCTGGAAGTGTGCCGGCAACTCCGCCGGAAATCCCAGGTGCCCATCATCATGCTTACCGCTAGAGGTGAGGAGACCGACCGGGTGGTGGGCTTGGAGATGGGCGCCGACGACTACTTGGTAAAACCCTTTAGTCCAAGGGAGTTGGTGGCCAGAGTCAAAGCAGTGCTTCGGCGAGTCGATGCCGCGCCCGTTCAGGTCTCCGGAGACGCTATTCGCTTAGGGGGGATGGTCATTGATCCTCAAGGGCGGAAAGTAACCGTTGGCGGAGAAGAAGTGAACCTGATGGCCAAGGAGTTCGATCTGCTGCGATTCTTGGCCGCCAACCACGGTCAGGTTTTTAGCCGAAGTCAGTTGATGGACCAGGTATGGGACTTCACCTTTGCCGCCGACTCAAGTACCGTCACGGTACACATCCGCCGTCTCCGGGAAAAGGTAGAAGTTAATTCTGAACGGCCAAAGTTTATCAAAACGGTGTGGGGAGTGGCTACAAGTTTGAAGGGGCGCCGGCATGAGACCGGGTTGGCGCGCGATATCCGGGGCCTTGGCTACGTTGGTGGGACTAACTGGACTGTTGCTGCTGCTCACTCTAGTGTTGCTCAGACTACCCCTAAGTGATTTGGTTGCGATGGCCGGGTTCTTGCTTGCATCCGGTGGCCTTACCGTCGCGGCGGCCCTAGGATTGACCCGCTGGAATCTGCCCGGCTGGATAGGGTCGTTACGGGCCAAGATCGTTTTGATGGCGGTCTTGACGGCGGTTCTGGCGTTGCTCAACGTGGGCTTTACCGCGTTTTTGATGTTCCTCTCTCCCCATGATTTGGTATTGCTCGGCGGTCTGCTGGCTTTTGCGTTGGGCATGTCGGTTTTCGTGGCCCTTTCCGTGTCTCGTACGGTCAGCGATTCGATACATGAGTTGCTGGACGCCGTGCGTAGCTTCAATGCCGGCAACATGGAAGCCAAAGTCCCCGTGGCGACGGCAGATGAAGTGGGCGAGCTAGCCGCCGCGTTTAACGATATGTCCCAAAGATTAGAGGAGAGCTTTAGCAAAGAGCGGGAGTTGGAGCGGAACCGCCGGGAGATGATGCAGGCGGTTTCCCATGACTTGCGAACACCTCTGGCGTCTATCCAAGCAATGGTGGAGAGCATCAATGATGGAGTGGTATCAGACGAAGAGACGGTAAAACGATACATGCGCTCGACCCAGACCGAGGTGGAGAACCTGAACCAGCTCATCAACGACCTGTTCGAGTTGGCCCAGTTGGATGCCGGACTGCTGGAGCTTCGAATAGAAACTTCCTCGGTCCAAGATCTGATCTCCGACACTCTGGAGAGCATGTCGGCCCAAGTCCGTGCTCAAAAACTCACCTTGAGCGGCAAGGTCGACGAGGAACTCTCCCCAGTGGACATTGACCCACAACGGGTGCAGCGGGTGCTTTACAACCTGGTGCAGAACGCCTTACGCCACACTCCGCCAGACGGAACCATCTCGATTCAAGCCCGCGATGTGGGCGAGGAAGTCCAGGTGGAGGTAAAGGATACCGGTGAGGGAATCCCAGAATGCGAGTTGTCCCACATTTTCCAACGCTCTTACCGGGTGGATCCTTCCMSCAYCNRGWSGYTSKKGYGRCKMCSGGTTNNNMTKGAGNYMKCGKYSWKSSMATMKYSSAWKYCCAYSGMSRKCGNMTSYRGGWRKWGANCRGNNHDSGSNMNGRGCMNCAGMWWCRCTTTCAYCTTGCCAAAGACCCCGGCAACCGCCGCCGCAGGAAGCGCGRGCGGAGACGGGTAGCCTTATAAGTTGAATGCTAGTCCGGCGTTCCCGATATCGGGMCGAAAAGCTTGAAAGTTTGATACCTCGCCGGAAGAACAGCCAGCTATTTCTCCATCCGCCGGCCGTGGAAGAGGTATTGCTGGGCGTAGCCGCAGTATTGACCGAAGTAGCCTTGAGCCCACTCAAGTAATACCCGGTCCGGGCGTGGCTTCTCGCCGGGGAAGTACCAGTCTCCTAAAGCTCTTCGCACCCAGACGTCTATGGGGAACGCCTCCAGCTTGTCCAAGGAGAAGACGGCGATGCAATCGGCAATCTTCGGACCGATTCCTTTGCATTCCATCAACTTTGMTTTGGCGTCTTCATAGGGCAGGTCTACCAGAACGTCCAGGTTCAGACGGGCTTCGGCGACTAGTTTTGCCGCTTGGTCTACGTAGGGCGCTCTGAATCCCAGACCCAGTTGGCGCAATCCCATCTCCCCGGCGCCGGCCAGTTGCTCCGGATTGGGGAAGGCATGACGCACTGACCCGTCCATATAGATCGGGTTGCCATAGCTCGCCGCCATTTTTTCCATCCCCTGGTGAATACGGGGGATATTGGAGTTGGCGGAGGTGATGAACGCGATGAAACATTCCCAAGGCTCCTGGCGCAGCAGCCGCAGCCCAGGGTAACGGTCCACCATGGTGGCGACCCGGTCGTCCCGGGTGATTTCAGAGTAGACGTCGTCCAGATCGTCATCCATCCTGAAATAGCTGCGCATCAGGGGCAGTATCGACTCTTCCGAGTTGGGCGCGCAATGGTACTCGATGTAATCGTCCGTCTGGCGTATCTTGATGTAGTTGCCTTGGACGACACTGGTGTGCCAGCCGTCCTCCTTTTTCCAGCGGTGGGCTTGCCCGCTCTCCAGACTGGCTACCATGTCCAACGGTTGTTCAGGAACGATTTGCACGGTCACCTCCCATCCAGTGGGCCGCCAATGTGCCCACCGTCCCCAGATTGCTTGGTAGCGTCGTACATTCAGGTATGGACTTGAGGAAGGACTTTCCATAGGACCGACCGGATATTCGCTTATCCAACACGACGATGGTTCCCCGGTCTTCTTTGCTGCGGATCAACCGGCCGATCCCCTGCCGGAACTTGAGCACCGCTTGAGGAATGGAATACTCCTTGAACGGGTCCTCGTACTGTGCCGATCGGGAGCGGACTATAGGGTCGGTGGGTACTTGGAACGGAAGGCGAGTCAGGACYAGAGCCTTGACCGCGCCGTTGGGCATGTCCACCCCTTCCCAGAAACTGCTGGCGCCCAGCAACARGTTATTCGGGTTTTCGGCGAACCGGGTCATGAGTTGGGGCGCCGAGCCGTCGATACTCTGGGCCATCACTCCGATGTCGTGGGCTTGCAGCGCTTCTCGCACTCTCTGGCTGACCCCGCGAAGGGACGAATAAGAAGTAAAGAGGGCCATGGTGTGGCCGCCAAGGGACCGGGCAAGGTCAATCAAGACCTGGGAGATGGCTTGGATATAACCGTCGGAGTTGGGTTGAGGCATATCCTCGGGGATCAATAATAGGGCTGCTCTCTGGTAATCGAAGGGYGACCCAACAAGCAACTCATCACTGTCGGCGGGCACACCGGACCGCCTACGCAGATAGTCGAAGTTACCGTCGGTGCTAAGGGTGGCGCTGGTCAATACCACGCTCTCTTTCTTGCCGAAGAGTTGGTCTTCCAGGGYTGGAGCAACGTCGAGGGGCGCAGCGTTGAAGCTGATCTCGGTTCTTCCCTGACCGCGGGCGATCCAAAGAATCAGGTCATCGTTGGGCGGGCCAAGTATCGACCCTAACCGGTCCCGCAATTGGTCCAGGTTGTCTTGCATCTGTCCGGCTTCCATCACCAAGGAAGGTTGATCACCCGCCCCAGGCAATTCGGTGGTGTCCAAGAAGCGGTGCATCCTGGAAACGCCCTGGATGGTTTGTAGTAACGCTACATCCAGGTTTTCCCAAGCCAGAGATAAATCTTCCCAGATCTGGGTGGTGCGGTCGTCTTGAGTGAGTAACACTGGGGACTGGTCGTCAGAGTTATGACGACGCTGCTCTTGCAGGTAACGTTCTCCGGAAGCCCAGAGTCTGGCCCAAAGTTCTCGTAACCGTGGCGGCTTTTCTTCAACTTCGGCCGCTACTTTTTCTCCTTCCGACCGAACTGCCGGAGCCGGTCCTTCGGCCCGAAGAGCCATTCTCAGTTCCAGCGTCAATCGACTGAGGTTTTCTATGGCTTCTTCCAGATGATCCGAGGAAATCTCAAATGCCAATTGGCTGGTTGCTTGGTCCTCCAGGTTGTGGGCTTCGTCGATGATCAGATGTTGATAATCGGGGATCAAACTCCCGCCCCGAACYAAGTCGGACATCAAGAGAGCATGGTTTACCACGATGATATGGGCCTGTTCGGCCCGCTCCCTGGCGGCCCTCAAGAAGCAGGGAYTGCCGTCTCTTAGACCGGGGCACCATCCCTTTTCTCCCGCGGARACCTTGCTCCAGGTGAATGCRTCCCGTCCTGACAGGTTGATCTCGCTACGGTCGCCGGTGAGGGTGTCCTGAAGCCAAACCCCGGTCTTGCCCAGGAGTCTGGCGTCGTCGACGCTGGGGCTATCACTGCGGGCCAAGTAGTTCCAGCGTTTCAGACAAAGGTAGTTGCTGCGGCCCTTCAASGAAGCTGCTTGAATCACTCCCTCGTCCACTAGTCCGGCGCCCTCCAAAATCTGGACCACTGCGGGAATGTCCTTTTTTAACAATTGTTCCTGCAGATTGATGGTGTTGGTGGAAACCACTACCCTGCCGCCGTGGGTTACGGCGTAGAGGACCGCCGGGAGCAGGTAGGCCATGGACTTGCCGACGCCGGTGCCGCCCTCCACCACCAGATGGCGGCCTTGGTAGATGGCCCGAGTGACGCTGGCCAGCATTTCCTCTTGTTCCGGACGATGCTCAAACCCGGAGAACGCTTGGGCAAAAGGTCCCTTGGGACCRAGGAAACCGGCGATTCGTTCTTCATCTAGGGAACTTAGCCTGCTGGCGGCTTGACGTTTCTCGGGCCGGCTCAAGCGGTTGGCGATGGCTTCAAGGTCCAGGCCGGTCATCCCCACGGCCGATGGCGCAGAAGAGGTTACATCCTGGTCTAACCCTTGCAATAGGGGAGCGATGGACCATCGGCTTCGGGTGGCCAGGCCGACGATGTACGACACCAGTCCCGGGTCCATCTCGGCGGCCCGGCGCAGCAAGGCGACAAAGACGMSSYRGSYWRSCKYRRCMTYGKCCRMKGCGNMRWTSGSGCKYSRTWTGNCGRCANNTKSWGRYSRRKGSYGANGWRMSGCCNNGGRGYAWTKCRTSGKMTTGGNSRMGCMRCWTGGNRWRCYAKKTSCCANSYGWCGTNNKTKSGANWGTKCNWKKGYCRWYSMKYGSSAGNGMCWWGRRCYTCNNSTCGANNWGYYCAMGYYSWGSMCGRSYWYCKGGNGWWSGCCNKMYMAASWMCTYCRSNTTCAGCGGCGATGGCGCCGAAGAAGGGGGCTCGGGCAACCTGGCTGGGAGATATATGGGTGAGACGCTGGATGAACTCGGGAATGTTTCGCCCGGGGTTCACAAAGGTCTGGAAGGTGTCGATGATCTCTTCGCCCTGGAACTTGACCGCGCCCACCTCGATGATGGTGTCCCGATTTTCGTCCAGGCCTGTTGTTTCCAGGTCCAGCGCCACGCAGATCTGCTCAAAAGGCGAAATGGTCTGAGAAAGTAATGACATGTTTGCCGGTCCTCCCGGTACCCCCTTCATCACGAGACAAACTGAACGCCGAGTTAGCCTCTCCCACCGAGCTGAGGACGCCGTCCTCAACCAACCGYTTTAGTCCACCGAGACGGTTATTAACCCAGCTACGATCTAAGCCGTATAGGGCTGAAGATTCCCGGTGCGAAGCCCGACTGCCGGATAGAATGCTCCGGCATGGAGGGCCGCCAGGAATTCTTCTTCGTTGTTGATCTCGTCACGGAAGGCCGTTACGAAAAGGCCCAGGCCATGAACCGAATGGGCGTCGCTGCCTCCGGTGGCCGGCAGGTTGAGGGCGCCGGCGACTTTCATGGCGAAGCCGTTCTCCTCAGCCACGGTCCCACCGTTGGCAACCTCTACGGCATTTACCAGTYTAAATACGGGATGGTCGAGGGCGTCTTCCGGTTGCTCCGGGAGTACATCGTCCACCGACTTGTAAAGCAAAGGGCGGTTGAACTTCGGCCGGCTGAAYACGGCCCGAAAAGGATGAGCGGTTATAACAAATCCGCCCGTCGCTTTTGATGCTTTGCTCAGCAATTCCGCTTTATGGAACCCCGGTTGGTAAGTGTCCATACCGAAAGCCAGCATGTGTCCCATGTCGGTTTCTACTTCCATGGCCCGCACTAATACAACGTTGTGACGGTCGGCAAATCGGCGGAATTCATGTGGGTCCCAGGGGCCGCTGTGCTCGGTGATGCAAAGGCCTCGCAGGCCCAGCCGTTCGGCTTCCAGAATCAGGTCTTCCGGGGAAAGATTSCTATCGCTGCTGCCCTTGGTGGTGTGGATATGAAGGTCGAATATTCGAGCCATAACGTCCGTGGCTTTAAGCTATCAGCCGTCAGCGATCAGCTTTCTTGACCGGATTCCGCTGATCGTTGATTGCCCGCTAAGTCTATCGGTGATGACGGTAATCGTCAATGGTTAGGCGTCCTTCCTGACATCTGACAGCTGACCGCTGGCTGCTACTTTGCCGCCGCGGCCAGATCGGGGAAGCGGTCCAACGGGAGAACTTCGCCGGTTTCTTCGAAGTGGTTGATCAGTCCCCGCATCTCATCGGGTACTGGGCGGGTTTTTCCCGAATCGGCATGGTAGCCAACGTAGACCGACTGAATGGTTGTCAGGAGGTTTTGCGAGTCCTGGGGATATATCTCGATGTTCAGGATCAGGCTGGTGTTGCCGATGTGGGAGACGCGCACGTGGAGATCCAGCATGTCGTCAACCCTGGCGGGGGCCTTGTACTCTATCTCTACCTTGACTACCGCGGTGTCGAAGTAGCCCTGTGCGGCAACTTTGTAGATGCTGAAACCCAGGTTTCTATAGTATTCCGACTGGCCGACTTCCAGGTAGTCCATGTACGCTCCGTTGAAGACGATGCTTTGGGCATCGCACTCCATCCAGCGGACACGAAGAGATGTTTGGAATTTGAAGTCAGATTTGGGCATGGGCCCTCAMYCCCGGCCCCTCTCCYTCGGGGAGRGGCGTGCCGCCGATGAGATCGAAGGCGGGGTGGGAATTGTCGTCGGTTGAGCGATATGTGGCCGGGCCATCAAGGAGAAGACTCCGGCCYGGCGTAGCCCAGCGAGCGTAGGTAAGTTAGGTCGTCCGTAGTTAGTTCAGCTTKGTCCAGCAAGTCGSGCCGCCGCTCTAACGTGCGATTAAGAGACTCTCGGCGGCGCCATTTAAGTATTTCGGCGTGGTGACCGGAGCGTAGCACTTCGGGAGCGGCCATACCCCGAAATTCCGCCGGACGGGTGTACAACGGATGCTGGAGCAGACCCGATGTGATGGAGTCTTCTTCTATATTCTCTTGGGAGCCAATAACCCCGGGGATCAGCCGAGTTACCGAGTCGATCAGAACCATGGCCGGAATCTCCCCTCCGGTGAGCACGTAGTCGCCGATGCTGACCTCCCGATTAACCAGGTGTTGCCGCACCCGTTCGTCTACCCCGGCGTAATGGCCACAGATAATCACGATCTCTGGGGCTAGGGACAGCTCTTGCGCCATGGCTTGAGTCAGGGTTTCCCCCTGGGGCGACGTCAATATGATGGGGATGCCGGCGCGCTGCTCGACCGAGTGGGCGGACAGAACGTCGTCAACCGCTTCAAAGATGGGGTCGGGCTTGAGGACCATGCCGGGACCGCCGCCAAATTGGTAATCGTCTGCGGTCCCGTGAGGGTCGTGGGTGTAAGACCTGATGTCGGTGACTTCTATRGTAACCAGTCCCCGCTGGCGGGCCAGGCCTACCATGCTGGACTCCAGGGGCGCTTGGAAAACTTCGGGGAAGAGGGTTAGGACTTTGAAAATCATGGGGTCATGATACAGGAAGCCCTAACCCTGCTCCAATCTCCGGGCAGGGTATCAGTCACGCATCCGTCATTCCGGCGAAGGCCGGAATCCAGAACACGTCTCTACAGCGGCGATCCTGGACACCGGCCTACGCCGGCGTGACGGATTCGATATTGCCGGAACTCTAGAGGGTCAGCTTACGGGCTGGGGAGAACCCGTTGCAACCGGCACTGTGTTAACGAAGGCTTCTCCGCCCTTCATCACCATCTTGATCTTGTCCCGGTTCCTCAATATGGTGATGTCTTTCGAAGGATCTCCGTCGAGAATCAGCAGGTCGGCAAATTTGCCCGCTTCCAGGGTGCCGATGTCCTTCTGCAAACCGGCGCACTGGGCGGCCAGGCCGGTGGCGGCCTGGATGGCTTGCATGGGGGTCATGCCCCGATTTACCAGGATCTCCACTTCCTTGGCGTTGTCCCCATGAACGAATCCCCCGGCGTCGGTACCGGCGACTATCCTAACCCCAGCTTCCGCGGCCTTGTGCAGGCTCTCCTGGTGGACATCCATCAAGGCCTGGGCTCGGGCTATCATGTGGGGTGCGCTGACGGTGGAGTGGAATTCGTATACTTCAAAAGTAGGCACGAAAAAGGTGCCCTGATCCGCCATCATTTTCAGCAGGTCTGGATCATCGGCCAGATAGCAGCCGTGCTCGATGGAGCCGGCGCCGGCTTCGATGGCCATGCGCAGTCCGGGACCGCCAACCGCGTGACACATGGTGGCGCGGCCCAAAGACGCCGACTCTTCGATCAGGGCCTTGACTTCGTCCTTGCCGAACTCAATATCCATGGTGCCGTGGCCTGGGCGGGAACTGGCCCCTCCGGTGGTGGCGAACTTGATCTGGTCGGCCCCTACCCGGGCCATCTCCCGTACTTTGGCCCGTACACCGTCGGGGCCATCGGCCACTCCTACGGGGATGCGGGCGTCGACGTGGAAGGGGTTGTGGTGCCCGGAGGGACTGGGACGGTCGGCCAGGCCGCCGGTGGGGGAAAGTATTCCCACCGTTAGKACCAATCTGGGTCCGGGTATCAGACCTTCTTCGATGGCCTGTTTGAATCCGATGTCCAATCCACCGGCTTCCCTTACGCAGGTGTATCCGGCCAACAACGTATCTTCCAGTGCCTTGGCCGTCCGCAGATAACCTAGGGATATGGGCTCGGTGAGGCCCCACCGGCTGGCCATTGTGTAGTCCTTGGAAGCCAAGTGATCGTGGCAGTCGATGAGGCCGGGCATGATTGTCAACCCGGTTACATCCACAACCTCGGTTCCSTCCGGCCAAGTCGCGGCRGCTCGAGGACCGGCGGATACAATGCGTTCGCCRTYGATCAACACCGCCGCGTCGTTAATGACCGGACCGCCGTTGCCGTCGATCAAGTTTGCGTTTATAAATACCTTCATGTCGTACCTCCATCGGCGGCTACGCAATYGCCATGTCGCTGCTTTCGCCGGTTGCCGTGATGCTAAAATACGCCGCCAGCCCTGTCAAGAGACAAGCAGGKATAGTTATTCGTTCGGTGTTCAGACTGCTACTGATACGGCTATCCTTTTCAGCCGGTAGGTATTCGAGCATCTACTCAGATGCCGGTTACATAGAGCTTTTCGTCAAACCGGGCTTTTCAGGTTAAACCGGGTGTTTCGCGGCAAGCTAACGATGCGTTGTGATTGGATATAATCCACATCAAGGTAATCTTAGGTGTGGGGCGGCGGTCTCGGTGTCCGCACCTGGCAGYCAACCTGGGGATATAGAATGAAATTGCCGTACTTGTCCCGTCTTTTCGGATTAATCTTATTTCCGCTCGCCCTAGCTTTGGGCATTGCTTGCCTTTCCTCTTCATCTCAGGARATCGTGTACGTGTCGTCGGCCGACGGGGACTTGGAAGTGGTCCTGCTTAACGCAAGATCCGGCGAGTCCATTTCCTTGACCAACAACGGTAGCGCCGACTACGGTCCCAGACTTTCTCCGGATGGGAAGCACATAGCGTATCTGTCGGACGAATCCGGCGACCTGGAGATCAACGTGGTAGACCGGAAGGGTGAGGTCATCACGCGGCTAACTCACGAAGCCGGAGATGACGTTTCGCCCCGGTGGTCTCCCGATGGCAAAAGGCTGGCGTTTATCTCGCAACGCGACGGCCAGACCGACTTGTATCTGATGGACTCCGATGGCGCCAATCCAACTCGCATCACCTCCAACGATARCCAAGAACGATTGGGAGATTGGTCCCCAGACGGTGTATGGCTGGTGTTTTACGTCCTGGGTGATGAAGAGGAACGGGGGCTTTGGCTGCGCAACCCGGATGGAGTCAACCTGGTTCATCTGACCACCGGCCTCGATCACTCGCCTTCCTGGTCTCCCGACGGCCTACACATTGTTTTCGTCCGGGGAGAAGGCGGTGAGGAGGAGATCTACACCCTCAGCAAGCTGAAAAGACGCACYTGGCAAGACGAACCTGAGTCGATCCGTCTGACTCAGAACGACGTTTCGGACCGGGGGGCCTCCTGGTCTCCCGACAGCAAGTCCATAGTATTTGTTTCRTCCCGGGACGGYAATTCCGAGGTTTACACCATGCGGGGCGACGGGTCCAAGCAGGTCCGGCTAACCAACAACGAGGTCGAAGACCTGATGCCTTCCTGGTCCCGTGATGGCAAGCGCATCGCCTTTGTATCCCATCTGTACGGAGAAGGGGAGATCTTCGTGATGGAATCGAATGGGATCAATCAATTGCGCATGACCAACAACAGCTCCGAGGACCGAAATCCCAACTGGTAGGTCTGAATCGGCGATCAGGATACCTGGCGGCCGTCACCCYCACCATCCATCAATGAAACCGCGAGCCGGATTCTTCCGTTATATATAGCAGCGATGCCGCGCTTGGCGAAACTCCCCGCTAGGCGGTCCMGCACAAGAAACCAACCCCTTTACCGTTCCCAAGCCGAACCCACCGATCTCCCCTGAACGCATGGYTGATTAGGTTTTGAGGTCACAGATGCCGGCAAYRATWTACAGAAGCCGTGGATGGGTTGTGCTTGGACTGAAGCCCGCCGGTTTATTGTTGCTTATGGYGTTCTTAGTTGTGAGCTTGGCTTGCAAYTCYACKGGGGCGCCAGCGAGCACTGTACCGTCGCCAGAACCGACCCTCGTCGCGCCGCGACCGTCGCCTACCGTCAGGCAAGCGGAGCCTACCGCCACACGTTCTAACCCGGCCGCAAGTGGCGTTGTAGCCGTTGTTGATCCCAATCTCTCATCACCTTCCACCACCGGCCCGGCGGCCTCCGATCCTGGAAACGATAAACACCAGGCCCTTCTGGCCTCGGCCCTAAGTTCTCTGCCAATCTTCCACCAGATTGGTGACGACCCTGACATGCCCCGGTTCGGCCCGGTTCTCCTCGGACTGGAGTATGTGGCCGATAAAATGGCGGAATCCGGTGACCTCGCCTACGTTCCTATCTTAGTCGACTTCTTGCGTCTGCAGATATATTACGAAGGACGGGCCAGTTACAGCTCCTACCTAGATCGATTGGTTGGCGACGATGCCAAACCTRACTCGACGGAGCGGAACGAATGGATGCAGTGGAGCGTATGGCTGGCCGGCCATCCTGAGATCGAGCCGCCCATGGGCTATGCCGAGTGGAAAGGCCGCTTCCTGGCCCACATCGACCCGGGCATGGGGGCCTTCTTCTACGACGGCGTGAAAACTCGTATCCGCTTGGAAGAAGCGGTGKGGKGAGGGGTTGCCAAGGATGGCATACCGGACCTGATTAACCCAACCTCGATTCCCGCTCTGGATGCCAGGTATCTGAGGCCCACGGWCCGGGTTTTCGGCGTTTTGATAAACGAAGAACACCGGGCCTACCCGCTGCGAATCCTAAACCCCCACGAGATGGCCAACGACGTTCTTGGCGGCGTTCYCTTCGCCCTCGCATATTGAACTCTCTGCGGCTTTGGAATCGTGTATTCCACGAAGGTAGATGGAGAGGTCCTGAGTTTCGGTACGTCGGGCATGCTTTATCACAGCAACAAGCTGATGTACGACCGGGGGACCAAATCGTTGTGGCACCAGTTCTTAGGTGAGCCGGTTGTGGGACCTTTGGSCGAYAGCGGCGTGAAGCTTGAGCTGATTCCCGTAGCGCTGACAACATGGGCCGACTGGCTGGCGCTTCATCCGGACACCACCGTACTGAGCATCGAAACCGGGGTGTATCCGCCCAGCAGCTATGCGCCCGAGGATGACCGCCGGTCGATATACTTCCGCTACCGTAATACCCCGGACACCATMTTTCCGGTCCCCCARCGCGCCGAKCTTYTSGMCACAAAAGCCCAAGTCCTAGGGTTGATTTTGAATGGGCAAGCCAAGGCTTATCCGYTTGAGTCACTGTCCAAGGAGCTGGTAATCAATGACACGGTGTCGGGACAAGCATTAGTGGTTGTCGCAACTGACCAGGNNNTGGGTGCCCGGGCTTACGAAAGAGGGTCATATAAGTTTCGCTTGCCGCGAACCGGATCTGGGGATGGGAGCATTACCCTGACTGACATGAACGACCGGCCTTGGMAAATCGAGGAAGAGGCGTTGGTATTAGTAGAAAACCCCACTGAGCGGCTTGCCAGGCTGCCCAGTCGAGCATCCTATTGGTTCGGGTGGTACTCRTTTCRTCCAGGTACCCAGGTCTATGCCGGATCGAATGACGTCCCCTAGCCAAAACTACTCCACCCATCGTCCCGGCAGAAGCCRGGACTCAGATTTGTGAGCTTTTCTGCGGCGTTTGCCCCTGAGACGGAATGCGGCCTGGATTCCGGCGTTCGCCGGAATGACGGGAGTACGCAGGYGAATTGCTTCCCGCATCTTCAAASTTTCTCAGCGTGGCCGGGTACGTATACCTGAAGTCAAGCAGTTATTCCCGGGAGATTGACCTCGTCGCTCTGGTCACCGGAAAGCCACGGTGCTACACTCGGGGTACCTCGATGGGCGGCTGGCTCTAAGTAGGGGCCGAATGCCGACGGGACCGTAGCCCTTGATCCCCGTACCTCTTGTGAGCACGACATGGAATATTCCCGGATCGCGCCGATAATGGGGCGCCTGTGGTCTCCCATCGCCGCGGTTACCAGCCACTGGCAAGGCAAGTCCAACGCCCAGATCGCGGTGGCCATCGCGGCGGCTTCCATCGTTCCGGATATGCCCCGGGTABTGCTTCAGATATACAAAACCAACTATAGTCACGACCTGATCTACAACAGCGGGTGCTTCGCCCTAAACTTTCTACGGCAGGACCAACTTGAACTGATAAATGATTTTGGGTTGGTATCGGGAAGGGATAGGGACAAATTGTTGGGCGTGGCTCACGCGCCGCGGGCAACGGGCAGCCCAGTCTTGGACGATTGTTGGGGWTWCCTGGACTGCCGGGTGGTSAAYGCCATGGAYGGSGGCGAYATGACCTGYTTCCTGGSCGATGTKYTGGAKGGWGAWACYYTYKCYCAAGSCGASCCKCTSTRSTGGCGGGATGCCCGCCGGGAGATTCCGGCTGCTTGGAACGAGGAGTGGGACCGAAAGATCAGCGGRGAGATCGAGGTCTCCAAACRGCGCATGCCCAAYCTCGACTTCAAGCCATGGCWGCCCAAAGSGTAAACGATTTGATYCGGATYGATYTATGAGYGATTTCCGGGACTTGGTGCAAAAGATCCACGACTCCCCWCCSCAGGCCGTGYTGGCGGTGGCCGGGGCCGGTAGCGAGGCCGTTGCYTGGCTATTGGGGGTGGCGGGGGCCTCCCGCACCCTTTTGGAGGTGGTGGTCCCCTACGGCTCCTTGTCGATGATYGACTTTATCGGCCATGAGCCGTCCCAATTCGTATCGGTGGAAACTGCGAYTGACATGGCCAGGGCCGCTTACAACCGGGCGTTGCTCATGCGGGAAAGCCCCGTGCCGGTSTTGGGTCTGGGTTGCACCGCCACCATCGCCACCGACCGGCCGAAGCGGGGCGAACACCGTTGCTGCATCGCCACTTGGAGCGAAACCGGCGTGGCAACCTATTCCCTTCGATTCGACAAGGGCCGGCGCGACCGGGCCGGCGAGGAAGAGGTGGTGAGCTGGYTGTTGCTCCAAGCRCTSTCCACGGCCAGCGGATTASAKGAAGATGTKTCYCTGGGTCTGGTTCCGGAAGACGAGTTGATAACGGGTGCGAAGGAGCACGACGACCCTATATCGCGCTTATTATCCGGCGAAGTGAACAGCSTGYTGGTAGAAACCGATGGGCAGATGACAGTGGACGCCAAGGTCGGCGGCGCGTTGCTACCGGGCTCTTTCAGTCCCTTCCATGACGGCCATCGTGAACTGGCCCGCATCGCCGGGGATATGCTGGGGGCGSAAGTTTTCTTCGAGATCTCGGTGGTGAACGTGGACAAGCCGCCCTTGGCTAAAGAGGAGGTGGAGCGTAGGCTGGTGCAGTTTTTGGGTCAAAATAGGGTGGTCCTCACCCGGGCGGAGACCTTCCGCAAAAAGGCCGGCCTGTTTCCCGGCATCGCTTTTGTGATTGGATGGGACACGGCGGTCCGGCTGRTGGCTCCYAGGTACTACGGAGGCGAAACATCGGCCATGCTGACCGCTCTGGCCGAGATGTGGGCTACTGGCTGCCGCTTTCTAGTGGCGGGCCGGGAGGATAACGGCGCGTTTTATACGTTGGACGAAGTTGATGTTCCTCAGGGGTTTAGTCCCTTGTTCCAGGAGATTCCTGAGTCTCGMTTCCGCAACGATATCTCTTCCACCGCCTTGCGTGGAGAGCGTTGATAGCTGTGGAARCGGCCTTCACCAGCCTGCCGAAACGGCCCTTGGAATTGACACTCCAACTACCCGATGTTAACATGTGGAMGCTTGGCAGGCGTGCCTATAAACCGTTTTTTCAGAGTTTTCTCCAACGCTAAACTATGTCGTTTATCGCTGGCCTTAATCTACAAGCTTTCAACCCCGGTCTGTTTGCTGAAAACTGGACGGCGGTTGCCCTATCGGCGGTCGTGGCCGCAGTGGCCATCTTGGGTATGTTCGCCACTTCCCAGTTGTTGTCCGCTCGCCGACATTCCGAAGTAAAGCTCACGACGTACGAGTGCGGCATTCCTGTCACCAGTTATTCCTGGTCCAACATCAACGTCCGCTTCTATATCTTCGCCATCCTGTTTTTGATCTTCGACGTCGAGGCGGTTTTCCTGTTTCCGTGGGCAGTGATATTCATGGAACAGAAGGTCGTTTACAACAACGTGATACCGTTTTACGCGATGATWATGTTCCTGGGCGTCCTATTCTTTGCCATCGTATACGCATGGCGAAAAGGGGTCCTTGAATGGAGGAAATAACCCTAGGTACGGGCAACCGTCCCGGAGCCAGCCTTTTTGATCAGGCAACGTCAGGGAGAGTTCCCGGYGTTATTACTACGACCACGGATCAACTGTTCGGGATGGCCCGCAAGTCATCGCTTTGGGCGCTGACCTTCGGCCTAGCCTGTTGCGCCATAGAGATGATGTCCACCTATATGGCGCACCACGATTTCGACCGTTTTGGCGTTGTTACATGGCCGTCGCCGCGCCAGTCGGACGTAATGATYGTGGCAGGCACCGTGGTCAAGAAGATGGCGGAGCCSATCCGCCTGCTGTACGAGCAAATGCCGGAGCCGAAATGGGTCATCGCCATGGGTAGCTGCGCCACCAACGGCGGCCCTTACTACCGGTCTTATTCGGTTGTGATGGGAGTCGACCACATCATTCCCGTGGACGTTTACGTGCCTGGTTGCCCTCCCCGGCCGGAGGCGCTGCTTTACGGCATCCTCAAGCTACAGGAAAAAATAATGCAGGACGCCAAAGGCAGTGGTGGAAAATAACGATCCCGAAGCCACCCAAGCTTCCGAGGAGGCTGGGGTTGTCGATGTGGCCATCGAAGGCCTCAGTCAATCAAATCTTGATATATTGGAAGTCCTCAAGGAAGTCCTCAAAGATTTCAATCCCCGGCCAGGCGCCTTAGACGATYTCCCCCAGGTGACTATAGGCCCCGGAGACGTCCAGCGGGCCTGCCGTTTGGCCAAAGATGACCCCAGATTGGGCATGTCTCAACTGTCCCTTTTGGCCTGCGTGGATTACCTAGAGTATTTCCAGATCGTGTATATCCTCCACTCCTTGGACCCCGACCGGACGGCGGTCATCAAGACCGATGTTCCTTACGAAACAGCTGCGCTGCCGTCGGTGACCTCGGTCTGGCGGGCGGCCGATTGGTACGAAAGGGAGGCCCACGACCTATTTGGCGTACACTTCGAAGGCCACCCGGATCTATCTCCCTTGTTGYTGTACGAAGGTTTCGAAGGGTATCCAGGCCGGAAAGAGTATCCGTTCAACGACTATCAGGAGTTTTAATCGCGATGGAATCGGTGATGCTGACSGCTCGAGTGATTTGGGACAGCRATCAYTTCCTTGCCAAGGTTGACCAGCTTCCCTTGGAGGGAGTTGGCGAGTCGGTTGAGGAAGCGCAAGACCAATTGATTCAGACGATGCGCTCCTGGATCGAGGAGAACGACGGTACGGACACTTTGGAGCAGCTTTTGGCCGACGCCGGATTTCCGGGCGTAGCTGAGGAAACCGAATTGCAATTGGAGTTTGTGGATTAATCGGGGTTGATTGGAGCAGAGYTCGTTGGTAAACGACGGGGAAAGCGATGGGCCCGGAGATCGCGTAGTTTATCAAGTAGAGGAGTCACTTTCTGGCAAGACCTACCAGGCGTATTGTCCGGAACTCATTTTGCTTGGGTTCGGCGACACGCCCGAGGAAGCCAAGGAGGCTTTGCAGCGAGAAGTGAGTTCTTATCTGGAGGACTGCGACCGGTTGGGAATCTTGGAAGACGTGCTGATAGAAGCAGGATTCTATGATGACGGGGACCGTTGGGTTAGCGATGCCGTGATTCCGGCCCGGGAACCTAAGATCTTGATGCTGGACAGCGAGTCGGGGTTGCTCGAGGGACTTGAGGGATTGATGCCGGGAAATCCCCCCGACCCTCCTTTATAAATGGGGACCAGCACCGGGTGTGCGGATNGGGGACCGAAATCCCCCAWCCCCCTTTATAAAAGGNGGCTAGAACGGAATTTCCCGAGARARGATTTCAGACAAACAATGAAAAYGCTGGATACTAAAAACTTGAAAAAGGTTAGGCGATGACCAATATCCCGACTGGAGTGGTTGCCCGGGGTGAACCCATGGAGATGCTGCTTAACATGGGMCCGCAGCACCCGTCTACCCACGGGGTTTTTCGCATGGTGCTCTGGGTTGACGGCGAGAAGGTCACCGACGTGGAGCCCCACATCGGCTACTTGCACCGGGGTTCGGAGAAACTGTGCGAAGGTGAGCAATTTCACCAGGTCATTACCCTTTTCGACCGGATGGATTACCTGGCCAATTTCAATAACGAATTGGTCTATTGCGCCGCCGTTGAAAAATTGATGGGTCTGACTGTGCCGGAGCGGGCGGAGTACGTGCGGGTCATCCTGTGCGAGTTGAACCGCATCGCCAGCCATCTGCTGTTCGTGGCGACCATGGGTCTGGATGCCGGAGCAATGACTCCTTCTATGATCTGCTTCCGTGGGCGGGAACGAGTCCAGTCCTTATTCGAGGCCGTCTCCGGCGCCCGCATGATGCACAATTACTTCAGGATCGGGGGACTTAAAGAAGACCTGCCGGACAACTTTGAGGAAATGGTTGGCGAATTGATGCCTCTGCTGCAAGCAGACATCGAGGAGGCCGATAAGCTCCTGACTTTTAACGAGATCTTCCTGGCCCGGCTCAAAGGAGTGGCAGCCATATCCGTGGAAGACGCACTGGATTTCGGACTGACCGGCCCCTGCCTGCGGGCCTGCGGTGTGGACTAYGACCTTCGTAAGGCTGACCCTTATTCGGTGTATGAGCGGTTCGAATTTAATGTGCCTACCGGTTTGGACGGCGACTGTTGGGATCGCCATTTTGTCCGCGTCCAAGAGATGTACGAATCCATGAAGATTCTGGAGCAAGCCCTGAAACAGATGCCTAAGGGCAACGTCACTTCCTCTTTAGGAAGACGGCTGCCTCGSCCCCCCAAAGGAGAAGTTTACGTAAGGACGGAGAATCCCCGGGGTGAGATCGGTGTTTACCTGGTCTGCGACGGCACCGATAAACCATACCGGCTAAAGGTTCGCCCGCCGTCTTTCTGCAACTTGTCGGCCATCAAGCACCTGTTGAAGGACACTTGGATCGCCGACACGGTGGTGGTYCTGGGTTCTCTGGATATCGTGTTGGGTGAGGTGGACCGGTGAGCCTKCCCATTCCTCTGCTGTCGGTTAACCTGATCACGCTCTTCTGGATCGTAGCCGGGCTGTTGGCCATGTTCACCGCCCTTTCGGTGGTGGTATTGTCCCTAACTTGGCTGGAGCGGAAGTTGCTCGGCAGGCTACAGCGGCGATTGGGGCCAACCCGGACCGGCCCGATGGGGTTGATGCAACCGATTGCCGACGCCCTGAAGTTRATCCTCAAAGAAGACATTGTTCCCACGTCGTCGGAGAAAGCCATATTTTGGATAGCCCCGGTCCTGGTCGTCGTGCCGGCGTTCATGATTTGGGTCACCATCCCGGGCACTGGGAATCTGGTATTGAAGAACCTGGGCGATCTGGGTTTGTTTTACATAATCGCGTTTTCCGTGGTGGGAATCCTTGGCCTGGTGCTGGCCGGTTGGGGGTCCGCCAACAAGTACGGAACCCTGGGAGGTCTCAGGGCGGCGGCCCAGTTGATCAGCTATGAGATTCCGGTAATCATGGTGGTAATCGCCGTCGCCATGCTGGCCCAGTCTTTGAACATGGTCGAGATCGTGGAGAAGCAAAGTTCCTATCCCTATGTCCTGGTGTTTCCCCTGGGATTGGTGATTTTCTTCATCGCCGGGCTGGCGGAGGTCGGCAGAACACCCTTCGACATCTATTTTGCCGAATCSGAGATCGTGGGCGGCCCGTTCGTCGAGTACAGCGGCGCCCATTGGTCGGTGTTCTTCCTGGCGGAATACATCAACACTTTCGCCGTGGCTGCCCTGACGGTTCTGCTGTTCCTGGGAGGATGGTCTGGTCCCTTCTTGACGGGCAACTGGGAAATTATCTGGTTCCTGGCCAAAGTGTACGCGGTGATACTGGTGATCTTCTGGATCAGGGGAACGTTCCCGCGCCTGCGCATCGACCAGTTGATGGCCTTTGCCTGGAAGGTGATGGTCCCATTATCGTTCTATGCCATCGTCATCACCGCCGTGTACCTTTTCTACGGATTGCCCCCGTGGACGTTGACCCTGATGTCCCTGGCCGGATTGGCGGTGGTGGGATACGCGATCTACCGGCGYTTTGCGGGACCGGCCAGCCAGGCGGCTCAGGTGCGAGCCAGGTAYCTAGCCCTCCAATCCCGATCCGGCCAGTAAGGGGTGCACCATGGCACGCAGGAATAACTGATGATAAATAGCATTAAAGGTCTCTTGTTGACCTTGGTCTCCACCATGAACGGGTTGCGCAGTCCGGTGACGCGCCAATATCCGTCGACGGGAACGCTTTGGAAGCGGGAAGAGGCTCCCACCCCGGTGCARGACCGGTTTATGGGTTTCCCGGCCCTGACGTGGGACGGCGAAATAGARGAGCCATTCTGCACCAGTTGCATGGTCTGYATCCGTCACTGCCCAACCCAGTGCATGACGGCGACGATGAAGGACAACCCACTCCAACAAGAAGGGAAGAGCACCCGTAGAAAGATCGTAGACAGCTTCGAAATCAATCTCAACCGGTGTATACTGTGCGGGATCTGCGTCGAGGTGTGCAACTTTGACGCCATCGTGATGAGTCACGAGCACGAAATGAGTACCTTCAAGCGCAACGGTGACCGGGTCAACCTCCCGGTCCTTCTGGAGATCGGGACCAAATTTCAACGGGAGACCGGCTGGATCCCACCCACCAAACGGGCCAAACCAGAACCGGAGGCCGCACSGGCCGTGGCCGGCGATGGGGAAACCGAAGGTTCGGAATMATCTTCTTGAAAACAGTGGAGCAGCCTTATATCGTGACGCCGAATGGCCTTCGATCAACAAGCAATTGTTTCCGGAGCCGCCTATMAGGTGGCTCATTATTTGCCCGGTACTGGGTGACTGCATGAGGGGAGTCCGGTCAAGATTGATCTCCATTCATTATGTTTTTGGAGCGCCGCCTGTCGTTGTGATGTCTTACGTTCATTCTTTCGCTAAGTTGGCCGCGTAGAGATGTCTTGGATATTGTTCATCGTATTGGCGGTATTGACCTTGGGCGGAGGTCTGGGTGTCGTGGCCACCAGAAACGTGGTRCACGCCGCCTTAGCGCTGCTTCTGTCGTTGCTGGCGGTGGCCGGGATATACCTGATCCTGTTCGCTGAATTCTTGGCCATCGTTCAGGTTCTCATCTATGGCGGGGCAATAACCATCGTCCTGTTGTTCGCGATCATGCTCACCCGSACYGCCGAATATCCCCGGATCACCGATAACCGGCAGTGGCCATTGGSCGCGGTAGCGTCGGTAGCCACGCTGGCCGTGCTGGCTGGGTCGTTYTGGRCGAAAGCGGCGATCGATACCCAGCCTCACAACCCGGCGCTGACCGATCTGGCCAACTCATTGTTTACCAGATGGGCTATTCCCTTCGAGATAGCTTCCCTCGTCCTGCTGGTGGCGCTYATCGGGGCGATYATCATTGCCCGGGAAAACGAGGAAGGGACCTAACCCGTGGTTGATCTAGTCTACTTTCAGTTGCTAAGCGCGGCTCTATTTGTCATAGGGATGTACGGTGTTCTGGCGCGCCGGTCCGCCGTCCTTATCGTCATGTCCATCGAGTTGATGCTCAATGCCGTGAACATAAATCTGATCGCCGCTGCCTCCCATTTGGGCTACCGCAGCGTTGGGGAAGCATTCACCAACTTCGATGGCCAGATCATCGCCATCTTCGTGATCACCGTGGCGGCCGCCGAGTTGGGGTTGGCGCTGGCGATAATTCTGCGCRYCWWCSSCMRCCGSRSSYCGRWMWRCGYGRAKRWRSYKKMSYWSATGRMRTSGTMRYYRGCYRTSRSCKMYSWGYKMKYMGMGGYCRSCKWTMKGMYGSGKKCGCTKMGWMYGGAKTKSRYSWKSSWSAYYSSCKTGTTCAGCTTTGCCGCCGCCCCGTTGATCGTGGTGTTGGGACGGGTCTTGCCGGGAAGTGGATCGTTCTTGGCTATCTTGGCCATTGCCGCCGGTTTTGCCATGTTCTGGTGGGTGTTCGCCGGTTTCCTGGGGGCGGGCGCCGGCACGGAAAACTGCTTAGTAAGCTCACATACGGGGACCCTGACCTGCCATTACCAGATGGCTTGGTTCCATGCCGGTCTGGCYGGGGCGGCCGGCAGCGTTGCCCTGACCTGGGGCATAATCGTAGATCCGCTGACGTTGGCCATGCTGGGTCTGGTTACTTTCGTGGCTCTGATGGTCCAGATATATTCCCTGGGATATATGCGCGGCGACTCCCGGTTCGGCTGGTATTATGCCGTCCACGCCATGTTCGCCGCCGCCATGTTGACCTTGGTCTTGGCCGACAACTTCCTGTTGCTTTACGTAGCTTGGGAGTTGGTGGGGATCTGTTCTTATCTGCTGATCGGCTTCTGGCACGAAAGACCGGCAGCCAAGGAAGCGGCCAAAAAAGCTTTCATCGTCACCCGTATTGGCGACGTGGGAATGCTCATTGGTATCCTGCTGATCTGGCGGGAAGTRGGCACCTTCAGCATGTTCGACGCCTTTGAGGCGGTTAGCRGTGGGGCGATGTCCGAGGGCGTTACCACTGTCGCGGCCCTGCTGCTGTTCCTTGGGGCGATGGGCAAGTCCGCCCAATTCCCCTTCCACGTGTGGCTGCCCGACGCCATGGAGGGCCCAACCCCGGTCAGCGCCCTGATCCACGCCGCCACAATGGTCGTGGCCGGTGTATTCCTGGTAGCCCGGGTTTACCCCATATTCAGCGCCTACGACGGCGACGCCCTATTAGTGGTCGCGATCGTCGGTCTCATCACCGCCTTGATGGCCTCGACG
Source organism: SAR202 cluster bacterium (assembly GCA_002401285.1). The sequence continues at coordinate 21,558 of NVSQ01000001.1, read as the reverse complement.
ATCGCCCTGGTTTCGGTGGACCTGAAGCGAATCCTTGCTTATTCAACCATCAGCCATTTGGGATTGATGATGCTGTCCCTGGGGGCATTCGGTTACACTGCGGCAATCTTCCACCTGTTGGCCCATGGCTTTGCCAAGGCGTTGTTGTTCCTGGGTGCTGGGAGCGTCATGCACGGTACCGATGAGCTAGACATCAGGAAGATGGGCGGACTTCGTAAAGTGATGCCCATGACGGCTTTTCTCTTTTCCCTAGGGGCGCTGTCCCTGGGTGGGATTCCTATCCTAAGCGGGTTCTGGAGCAAAGACGAGATCCTGTTGGCGGTGAACGAACACCTTAACCCGGCCTTCATCATTTTGGCTCTGCTGACGGCGTTCCTCAGCGCCATGTACATGGCCCGGGCGATGTTCGTGCCCTTCTTTGGTAACTTGCGTCAAGAGATGGAGCATGCCCATGAATCTCCGGCGTCGATGATAGGTCCGATGGCCCTGCTGGGAGTGTTGGCGGCTGTTTTTGGTTTCGTCAGCTTCAACTGGCCGGGCAGCTACCAAGGCATCGGCAGCTTCTTATTTTTCCACGAGGCCGAGGGCTTCCACTTCAACTGGTGGTTGGGCATCCTTTCTATAATCTTGGCGGTGGGTGCGTTTATCCTTGGGTATCTGGTGTACATTAAAGATCGCGTCTCCCTGGAGGGATTCCGGGCGAGATTGGGTAGTTTGATCCCAGTGGTGGAGAACAAGTACTACTTTGACGAGGCCTACCAGTGGGCGGTGGACCGAGTGGTGCTGGTCTTCGCGAATTTCATCGGTTTGTTCGACCGCATCGTTATCAACGACCTGGCCGTTAACGGGCCGGCCAATTCAGTCCATCGGCTAGGGGTTGCCATGCGACTGCACGTGACCGGTCATRTTTATAGTTACGCCATGGGAATGGTGCTAGGCACGATAGCCCTGTCCATTTTCTGGTGGTTCAGGTCGGTGTCCTAGGGATAGCATGGAAAACTTTGACCAAATAGCTCTGGCGCTGATCATCTTCGTTCCCTTGGCGGGAGCGATCGCGGCTATGTTCATGCCGGCCGACCGTCAGAAGGACGTTTGGTACTTCGCCATCGTCGTCGCCGGACTGTGCTTCGCGCTTTCCCTGTATATCTTCCTCCGGTACGACTATGGAGCGGGTGGGTTCCAATTCCAGGACAGCTATCTATGGCTTCCCGCCCCGGTGGACATCAATCTGTCCCTGGGGGTCGATGGGATAAGCGCTCTTTTGATCTTGCTCAACGGGATCATTCTGTTGGGTGGCGTGCTGGTCTCTCAGAACATCGTCTACCGGCCTCGGGACTTCTTCGTTCTGTTGCTGGCATTGGGTRCGGGYGTCTTTGGGACGTTCGCGGTGCGGGAYCTGTTCTTCCTCTTTTTCTTCTACGAACTGGCCGTGCTGCCGATGTACCTACTCATCGGCGTATGGGGTAGTTCCACCGACTTCCGGACTTTCTTCCGGGCCAAAGAATACGCGGCGACGAAGTTGTTTCTGTTCCTCGTGGCCGSTAGTGTGTTGGTTTGGATCGGSATCCTGGCGGTATACATGGGGGCGGCCGAATCCGGGTTCCCCACCTTCTCGATGGAGACCTTGGGCAGGTTGGCCGAAGCAGGCCAGCTTAGCGAGGAGTTTCAAACCTGGGTTTTCCCTCTGTTCATGGTCGGTTTCGGCGTCCTGGCAGGCATGTGGCCCTTCCATACCTGGTCCCCCGACGGGCACGTGTCAGCGCCCACGGCGGTCAGCATGTTGCATGCGGGAGTGCTGATGAAACTAGGGGCTTACGGCATCATCCGGGTTGGCATGGTGATCGTCCCCGAGGGCGCGGAAAACTGGATGCCCGTATTGATCACGCTGGGCACGGTCAACGTCCTCTACGGCGCGGTGTCGGCCATGTCCCAAACTGACCTCAAGTATATTATCGGTTACTCCAGCGTTAGCCACATGGGTTACGTTCTGATGGGTATCGCCACCTTGGACCGCATCGGTGTCGGCGGGGCCGTGCTCCAGATGTTCTCCCACGGGATAATGACGGCCCTCATGTTCCTTTTGGTTGGGGCGATCTATGACCGGACCCACACCCGCGACATATATGCGCTGAAGGGGTTGTTCAGCCGCATGGGGGTCACGGGCTTCTTCTTCGCGATCGCCGGAYTGGCTTCGTTGGGTCTGCCCGGATTGAGCGGGTTCATCGCCGARTTTATGGTGTTCACYGGGGCCTTCCGYACCTAYYTWCCMYTKGCRRTKCTGGCCGTSATVGGCGCGGCVTTGACGGCGGTTTACATCTTGCGGCTGCTGGCVCTCACGTTTTTGGGGGAGTCAGATGCCAGATGGGAGCATCTCACCGATGCCAGTCCCGTGGAGAAGGCGGTGGGCGGCGCCTTCGTATTAATCATTATATTCGTGGGTGTCTGGCCCGAGCCCTTGCTGCGGCTCATCAATGTCAGCGTAGACGCCCTCCCCGGAGTGTAGGATCAGATGCCCGGCTTAACCGCTAATCTACAACTGCTGACCCCGGAGTTCGCTCTGGCGGGACTTGCCCTGCTTGTATTGGCCGTCGACTTGGTCGTTCCCCAGAACCGGAAGAATCTGCTGGGATGGTTGTCGATCGCCGGCTTATTGGGACTGATCGCGCTTTCCCTTAAGATGCTTTGGGGTGAAAACGAGACTCTGTATGGCGGTCTACTGGCCGTTGACGCGTTCTCGCTGTTCTTCAAGATATTTTTCCTGGGGCTGGGTATCTTCATCATCCTAAGCTCCATGGACTACGTGGAAAAGAACCTGACCAGCCGGGGCGAGTTCTACGGTTTGATCTTGTTTTCCATCCTCGGCATGAACGTGATGGCCCAGTCCAGGGAGCTGCTAACCGCGTACATCTCCCTGGAATTGCTTAGCTTCTGCCTCTATGTGCTGGCGGCCTACGCTAGGAACGAGGCCAAGTCCAACGAGGCCGGTCTGAAGTACATCATCATCGGAGCGTTCTCGTCGGCCGTTTTGCTCTACGGCGTCAGCATGGTTTACAGCACTCTGGGAGTGACCCAGTTCGCCTCTATCAGCGCCGCTTTGGCCAATACCGGCGATGTTAGCCCGGCGTTGTGGGTCGGCATGGCCTTGATTCTGGTGGGACTGGGATTYAAGCTGGCCGCGGTACCGTTTCATATGTGGGCGCCCGACGTTTACGAAGGGGCTCCTTTCCCGGTGACCGCATACCTGGCCATCGGCTCAAAAGCGGCCGCTTTCGCCCTGGTGCTTCGGTTGTTCTCCGAAGGATTTTTGCCCGCTGCCGACCAGTGGCGGATCGTCGTAGCGGTGATGGCGGCGATAACTATGCTGACAGGGAACTTGGTCGCCTTGGCGCAGCACAACATCAAGCGATTGATGGCTTACTCAAGCGTCGGCCAAGTCGGCATAATCCTGACCGGCGTGGCGGCGTTGTCCGCGGACTCCATACTCCCGGCCAGTGGTGTGATGCTGTACCTGGTGGGTTACTCGCTGACCAACATGCTGGTGTTCGCCGGGTTGATTTCCTTTTTCAATATGACCGGACGGGAAGACATCTCGGCCTTTAGGGGATTGGCCGATGGACAGCCATTCTTGGCGGCGACCATCGCCATCGGATTGTTCTCTCTCGGCGGAATGCCGATCTTCGCCGGGTTCACGATCAAGTTCTACCTCTTCACCGCTTTGGCCAGCCAAGGACTACTCTGGTTGGCCGGATTGGCTATCTTCAGCAGCTTGATCTCCTTGTATTATTATTTACAGGTCATTCGACAGATGTACATCCGCCCCGTGGAAGAAGTGGCGGAGGCGATCGCTGGAGAAGAAGTCTACATCCCCACCGGTCCGGAAGTTTCCACTTCGCCTTTGATCCTCATKGTTCAGAGCGTTAGCCTGGTGGGGGTATTCTGGGTGGGAGTTTACCCGGCGCCATTCTTGGCCGTTATTGACGCGGCCAGCCATGCAATTCTGCCCGGTCTTTAGTTCCGATCGGGCGGCAAGAGTTGCTGAGATGGATTTGGAAAAATGATTATAGCGGTCATCGGCGGCAGCAGTCCCACCAATCCTGATCATATTCGATTGGCTGAAGAAGTTGGCCGGGAGCTGGCCAATMGCGGTGTTGGCCTGGTCTGCGGCGGGCTTAGCGGCATCATGGAAGCGGCYTGCCGGGGTGCTAAATCGGCGGGTGGGACCACCATCGGCATACTACCGGGACGTTCAAGCMGGGAYGCCAAYTCCTAYGTGGACATTCCSATYGTTACSACCATGGGTTTYTCGCGMAACGTGATTGTGGTCCACACCGGAGAYGCSGTRATCGCCATCGGCGGCGCTTTCGGAACTCTGTCGGAGATTGCACACGCTTTGGGTGACRGCATACCCGTGGTTGCCCTGAATACCTGGCCGCTATCCCGAAACGGGGACGGCCAGCCGGTGGACAAAGCCATGATTCAAGCGTCTGACCCGGTGGACGCCGTGGASAAGGCGATCGCGGCGGCGGAGGCACGGTTCGTTTAAGGCTCGTCGTAAGATATATCTGTTCCGAACCGATATTGGTGGGTGGAGGGTGAGACAGATCATGACCTATTTGGCTATTTTCCCCCCGACRRCAATMYCATGGTRRGYCACGGCGKTGGAGCRACGATCGCCRGCGTTCGCGGCAGGGAAGTTCTGGATTCACGRGGSAATCCYACYGTGGAAGCSGAGGTTACCCTCTCCAATGGTGTCACGGTTCACGCGGCGGTCCCTTCCGGCGCCAGCACCGGAAGTCACGAAGCCTGGGAATTGAGGGACCGGGACCYGGACCGTTACCGGGGCAACGGGGTCTTAAAGGCGGTGGCGAACGTCGACCACCTGCTGGGTCCATCCCTGGTAGGCCGGTCTCCGTCGGACCAGGAAGGTATCGACCAGCGTCTCATCGAACTCGATGGCACCCCTGATAAAAGCAACTTAGGCGTCAACGCTGTCCTTGCCGTGTCCATGGCCGTGGCAAAAGCCGGCGCCGCCGTCCAAAACGATGGCGAAGGCGTTTCCTTGTGGCGSTATCTTGCCGGTGGGGGCGAAGTAAGCCTGCCGGTGCCCATGTTCAACATCCTAAACGGCGGCGCCCAYGCATCYGACTCCACCGATATCCAGGAATTCATGGTGGCTCCGGTGGGCGTATCAACCTTCGCCGAGGCCCTCCGAGCCGGGTCGGACATCTATCATGCYCTTAGGGGTTTGCTACGGGAAGGTGGACATAACCTGAACGTGGGCGATGAAGGGGGATTCGCTCCCACCCTGCCTTCGAATAAAGACGCTCTAGAATTGGTYCTGAAGGCGGTTGAAACAGCTGGGTATATTCCGGGACGGGATGTCTATCTGGCCCTGGACGTGGCTGCTTCCGAACTTTTCCAARAACGCCTGGGCAAATACCTGCTGGAGCGGGAAGGCACGAGTTTTACCGCGGAAGAGATGGGCGATATCTACGCCCGTTGGGCTAAGGAATATCCCATTATCAGCATCGAAGACGGGCTGGACGAGAATGACTGGGATGGCTGGTCTCAACTGAGCCAACGCATGGGGGAGACCATGCAGTTGGTGGGCGACGACCTGTTGGTCACCAACACCAGCCGCATCCAACTAGGCATCGACRGCCGGGCGGCCAATGCGGTGTTATTGAAGCCCAATCAGATCGGCACTCTCACCGAAACCCTCCAGGCATTGACCCTGGCCAGAGACGCGGGCTGGGGCGCGGTGGTGAGTCATCGCTCAGGAGAGACCGAGGACACTACCATAGCCGACCTAGCCGTGGCTTGGAACGTTGGGCAGATCAAATCCGGCGCGCCCGCACGGTCGGACCGGGTGGCCAAGTACAACCGGTTGCTGCGCATCGAGGAGGAGCTGGGTTCCTCGGCCAGGTATGCCGGGCGTGACGCCTTTCGGCATCTCAAGGGGGTTTGATACCCGGGCGGTCTACCGGAATTTTTATCCGCCAGGGGCCGAGATTCCAARGCAGCGAATCACCCCCATCCTAACCTTCCCCCGTCGARGGGGAAGGGATTTGTCCTCTCCCCTTTTTGGGGAGAGTTAGAGTGGGGGTGAAAGTCTTCACACCGGCCCTCTCCCGCTACAGAAGAAGAGATTCCGTTATCGGTTTTCCGGGGGTGGCGGGGACTGGGGGTTGGATGGCTTCCAGTTTCCGGTCAGAAAGTCGTAGAGGTTGGCCACGTTCATCCGGTTCACCGCCGGGTTATCCTGATGAGGGGACTCCATGGGATAGCGGGCGATCTTGTCGGTGAGGYTGTAGATCGCGTCTTCCTTGGTTACTCCGCGYTCGACGGCATTCCAAACATAGTCTTTCCACTCTTGGATATAGGACCCCTGTTCGTCCAGATAGCCTTTGTCGCACAACAGGCCGTGGCCCGGTACGAAGATTTCCTCGTCCAACCGSCGCAGAGCCKCGATYGTCGTCAGCCATTCGTCKGGGCTSGCYTCYTGGATGTAGGTCTGGACCTTGTTGAATATGTTGTCGCTGGTCCAAACCACGCCTTCTTCTTTGATACATATGGCTGCTTGGTAGGCGGTATGCCCGGGCATGTGAATCATCTCGATTGTGTGGTCGCCAACRTTCAGGGTCATGCCATTCTTGAAGGTGATAACCGGGGCGTTGGGCGTGTAGCCTTCCATCAATTTGGGTTCGTCGGGTCCGAAGCCGGATACTCTCTGGATGTGCGAAGCCATGTCGGTTTCTAGGATGCGGCGCCGCACACCTTCCTGGGCGATGACCGGCACGTCGAAGAACGCGTTCCCGGTCCARTGATCGCCGTGGGGTTCGGTGTTGATGATGTAACGCAGYTCTCCCCTCTTTGCGATCTCCGCCTTCAGTTCCATCGCGTCGGTCGGGCGGTGGGGACTGTCGAACATGACGACCCCGTCGGAAGTGGTGAGGAACCCAAAGTTACAACCCATCCGGCCGGTGTCCGCGAATATGTTGCTGGTGACTTGTTGTAATGCCACGTCGAACCTCCGATTTATTGATTGATAAGCCTACAGAATCAATCTGGGTATCCCACGATTTAGAACAGCTCGTTGGTCAACTGTTCAATGATACGACTTGGGACAAACTTGACCAGATCAAGCTTTCCGAACCGATTATATCGGAGTGAAGTGCCGGACTCTACCCATACTCATATCAGGCACGTTCCCAACTTCACAACCCATGGATAAGCGGGTATTATATACGGGCTATCCTGTGGGGTATGAGTGCCAGGTTTCCGGCAGGCCAGCTGGGCTCAATAACCGGCGCCGTTGCCAAGATTGTGGAGGTGGGAATTGACAACTCGAGTGGGCATCAACGGATTCGGTAGAATCGGACGCTTGGTCCTACGAGCAACCAAAGAGAGATATCCGGACAAGTTGGAAATAGTGGCGGTAAACGATCTGACCGACGCCAAGACCAACGCCCATCTCCTCAAATACGACACAACCTATGGCGGATATCCCGGCCACGTGGAGGCCAGCAACGGGGACTTGGTAGTCGACGGCCGGAGCATACGGGTCTTCTCTGAGCGAGACCCGGCGAAGATACCCTGGTCCGAGATGGGTGTGGACCTGGTGGTTGAATCCACGGGGCTATTCACCGACGCGGAAAAAGCCGGCGGGCACTTGGAAGGCGGCGCCAAAAAAGTGATTATCTCAGCGCCGGCCCGAGGCGAGGACCTGACCATTGTATTAGGTGTCAACGAGCATCTATACGATGGAGCTAATCATAAGATCGTCTCCAACGCCTCTTGCACCACCAATTGCTTCGCCACTATGGTCAAGGTGCTGCACGACTCCTTCGGCGTGGAACACGGCGTCATGTCCACCATCCATTCTTACACCAACGACCAAGCCATCTTGGATCAGCGCCACTCCGACTTACGGCGCGCTAGGGCCGCCGCCGCCAACATCATCCCGACTTCGACGGGGGCCGCCAGGGCCGTGGGCTTGGTTCTGCCTGAGTTGAACGGCAAACTTGACGGCATAGCGTTCCGGGTACCGACCATTACCGGATCGATCACCGACTTCGTCGCCACGGTGTCCCGCGACGTAACCGTGGACGAGATAAACGCGGCCTACCAGGAAGCAKCCGATGGGAAGATGAAGGGTATTTTGGAATACTCGGATGAGCCGCTGGTCAGCTCCGATTTTAAAGGAAACAGCCATAGCTGCATCATCGACGGACTCTCCACCATGGTTATGCAGGGCCGTATGGTCAAAGTCATGGGCTGGTACGACAACGAATGGGGTTACTCCTGCCGCACCGCCGATCTATGCGCTTTGATCGCCGACAAAGGCATCTAAGCTCCCTTCTCGCATCGTATATTTAAACGGGGAATGGCAAAGGGGCTGGTCAACGCCGGAGATGGTGAATGTCCAGCCCCTTTTGCGAACCCATCGATGGAGCTCATCTTTGCCTGATCTAGCCCGATCCATGCCGCCTTTTATTTTCTCGATGAATCCACAAGTGGTCATTGGCTGAGCGTGTAGCTGTGCGAGGTGCGATGACACCACGGCTTCACTTTCCCGGCCGGTTACCCTGGGCCTTCTTGGTTCTTGCCCTGATTCTGTTGGTTGCCCTTGGCCTACGGTTGCATGGGGTCAACTGGGACGATGGGAACCTGTTCCACCCCGACGAACGGGATATCTACATGCGCGCCGGTTGTATGTACGATGTCTTGATCGAAAAGGCGGGCTATGGCCGGTGCGGGTATGTACAGCAATACCCGGAAACCGTAGGCGGCCTTCCCAGCCCCGGCGTTTTCCTGGACGCAGAGCGCAGCCCCCTGAACCCCCACTGGTTCCCCTTGGGCAGCATCCTTATCTACGTGATGGTTCTCTTTCGGTCGGCTATAGAGCTGTTCACCGATATTTCAGCCTTGGATATGCGATACGTGGGACGGCCGCTGTCCGCTCTGGCCGACGTGGGGTCGGTGCTCCTGTTATTCCTGGTGGGCCGCCGGATGTACGGCCTGGGTGTCGGGTTGCTGGCGGCCGGCCTGGCCGCCTTGGCGGTGATACACGTACAGAACAGCCATTTCTACCGGCCGGAAACCTTCTCCGTGCTGTTCACCTTGGCCAGTTTCTGGGCGATGTTGCGCATGGTGGAACGCCGGCGTCTGCGGGACTCGGCGCTACTTGGCCTTTTCGTGGGGTTGGCCCTGGCGCCAAAGGTYAATATTCTGCCGCTKCTGCTGCCCCTGACTCTGGCTTACKTGTAYATCTTGCTGGATTCGGTTGGYGGCSGTTGGAAACGCATCACGCCMCGTGCGGYGATCCCRGTTGTTGGTCATGCCGCATTRGCCGGTGTCATCTCCGTTGGTGTYTTGATCTTGTCCGCTCCCTACGCCTTGCTGGACTATAACGCTTTMTTTGACGGAATCGGGAGCCAGGTCGATATGGCCCGTGAGGCCGGCACCCTTCCCTTTACCATTCAGTACATCGACACTCCGGCTTTCATTTACCAGATCCGGCAGGTTGCCCTTTGGGGACTTGGGTTGCCCCTGGGTGCGGTGGCTTGGCTGGCGGTCCCCTTCACCGCCGTTTTGGTGGTGACCCAGCGACGCCATCTACGGGCCGATCTTTTGGTATTGGCTTGGGTGATTCCCACCTTCCTGTTTCTCGAGAGCTTCGAGGTGAAATTCCAGCGYTATATGTTCCCATTGACGCCTTTTCTTATATTGATGGGYGCCCGGATGCTCCTTTGGACGGTGGACTTCGCCCGGCGGTTTTCCTACATCCGGACCCGGCCACCGGCCGTTAGGAACAGGCAGATCGATTTCCCGATGATGCAATGGTTGCGYTCCCAGTCGACCAAAGCGGCGTGGTTATTGTTGGGGCTGGTGGTGGTGTCCACCGCATTTTATTCCTTGGCCTTCCAGATGGTTTACGCGAACGACCATCCGGCGGTGGCGGCCTCTCGTTGGATCAACCAGAACGTGGCCTACGGTTCAAAGATCGTCAGCGATAACCACTGGGATGAATTTATTCCCAACCTGTATGGCTATGACGTTTGGCAGTTCCCGGTGTACAACCAACCGGACGACCGGGAAAAGATGAATGAACTTGCCAAGCGCCTCTCGAAAGCCGAATACGTGGTCTTCTACAGCAACCGYCCATACAGTAGCGTGGCCCGTGCCCCGGATCGGTACCCACTGAGCAATTCCTACTATCGGAAGCTATTCGAGGGRGAGTTRGGTTATCTGCTGGACCGAAGATTTACTTCCCATCCCAGGTTGTTGGGAATCTCCTTCCAAGACAATCCGTTCAAAAGGGCCGGTCTCCCTTCCCCGAGACCGACGGCGCCGGACCAAGACGCTCTTCTGAAGCTAGACCTGGGGTACGCCGACGATAACGTGGTTGGCTACGACCATCCCCAGGTATTGATATTTCACAACCAATACAAGATGAGCGAGGGTGAGTTAAGGCTGGAGTTATCAAGGCTCCGCGTGGAAGGCTTCCGAAGGCCACCGGTTGGATTGCTGATGACGGCGGATGAAGCGGCGGTGCAGCAGGGCGGAGGTACTTGGTCTAGCATAATCCTCCGGGAAAGTTGGACCAACGCGCTGCCCGTTCTGGCCTGGTTGTTGGTGGTGGAGTTGATATACCTTGCGGCGTTGCCTCTGTCCATGTTCCTGTTCAGGCCCTTGCCCGACAGGGGAATCGTTCTGGCTCGTATCGTTGGTTTGCTGGGAGCGAGCTACGTGGCCTGGCTCCTGGTTAGTCTGGGGTGGCTCGAATTATCCCGARCGGCCATCTACCTGGGGATACTGGCGTTAGCCTCTTTGTCGGGGCTGGTCCTGTTCTTCCGATGGCGGGAGATTCGAGGGTTCTTCGCCCAACATTGGCGGCTGGCACTCACTGGAGAATTCATCTTTCTGGCGGCTTTTCTGGCGTTCGTGGTGGTAAGGGCGGCGAACCCGGACCTTTGGCACCCTTACCGGGGCGGGGAAAAGCCTATGGAACTGGCTTATCTCAACGCGGTAGTTCGCTCCACGTCGTTGCCCCCCTTCGACCCGTGGTACGCCGGGGGCTACATGAACTACTACTATTGGGGTTACTTCGTGCTGGCCGGATTGATTCGGGTGACCAGCATCGTCCCGTCTACGGCCTTCAACTTGGCCGTACCTATGTTTTTCGCGTTGACTTTTTCCGGGGCTTATTCCCTGGYCTATAACCTGGCCGAGGGTACGCGCCGATCTAATATATGCGGCGGCGCGGAACCCACGGTTGCTGGAATTCGGACTCGCCGTCGGTTCTGGCGTATCTCTTTATGGACTCCCATCGGCGCGGGTTTGACGGCGGGATTATTCGTTTCGGTCATCGGTAACTTGGACGGCATAGTTCAGATCGCTCAGGGTATCTGGTACAAATATCTGGTATGCCGCGGCTTGATCGGCGGGCTCTTCCTGTCCTTGGTGGAAAATTGCCGGAACTTTCCCGACTTCGACTTCTGGCGAAGCAGCCGGATGATTCCCCCGATGGACAATTTCGACCCGTCGCCTCTAGCGTTTTGGGTGCCCGAGAARATCGCCGGGTCTCCGGACGTTTCTTGGCATATCACCGAGTTCCCTTTCTTCACCTTTTTGTTCGCCGACTTGCACCCTCACATGATGGTGATGCCCTYCACCTTGCTGGTCATMGGCCTGGGATTGGCCATGGTGGTAGGGTTGCGCCAAAGTGGCCTGGTCTGGAAGTGGGCTACTAGCGCGGCCTTAGCAGTGACTTTGGGGGCGTTGTGSGTGATAAATAGCTGGGACTACCCGTCATACGTCCTTCTCACCGTGGCGATCTTGGGGTTGGCGGTCTACTTCAGTCCGGGACGGGCCCCGCGTAGATTAGCTATCTTGGCGGTACTCGTCGTGGGCGTTTTGGCCCTCAGCGTAGTAGCTTTTTATCCATTTCACCAGTTTTATGAGACGTTCCAAACTGGATTGGAGCCGACGAGGTGGCGGACGCCGCTGCACCGTTACCTGGGCATCCACGGTTTGTTCTTATTTGTCGCCCTGACCTATTTGGTGCATCAGACACGGCAAACCCTGATTCACGTAGGACGAGGCCTAGCTTCCGAGTTGTCACGGTTCGCCGATAATACGCAGGGCTTAGGTATCTTTAGCAGGAGCATATCTTGGCCCAGAACGGCCTGCGCGGTTGGACTGCTTTTAGCGGTATACCTGGCCGCCGCCGAATTCTGGACGGCCGCGCTTCTGATGGGTSTGTTGGTCCTAGCGGGGGTTGCGGTCCGAGACGTCYTGCGGTCCARAGAGATCGGCRGTCCATTTGCCATATTGCCGCTGCTGCTGCTGGGCATGGGCCTGGCTATCAGCGTTGGGGTGGACTTGGTGCGTTTGGAAGGCGACATCGGCCGCATGAATACCCAATTCAAGTACTACTTGGAAGTATGGGTGCTGTTCAGTCTGGCCGTGGCYTACATGCTTTGGTATCTGGGGTCCCAGGCCCGCTCCCAGGATGGTCCGAATTGGCGGAGAAGGACCTGGATGGCCGTACTTGCTGTTCTCGTCGGTTCCAGCTTGATTTACACAGTAATGGGGACCCAGGACCGCGTGGCCGACCGGTTCAACGACGGGCTTTTTACCCTGGATGGTACGGCCTATATGGAACAGGCCGTGCACCGGGAGTTGGAACAACCGGTCAATCTGAAGTGGGACCTRGAGGCGATCCAATGGCTGCAGAAYAATGTGGCAGGTTCGCCGGTGGTGCTGGAGGCCCACAACGATCAATATCATTGGGCCGGCCGCATCGCCACCTACACCGGGCTACCCACGGTGTTGGGCTGGCCCTGGCATCAGATACAACAGCGAATGGACTACGACTATACGGTCCGCGACCGGGCGGCCCGGGTCAAGGAGATCTACGAAACCAGTGACTTGGAACGCGCCCGGTTCCTCCTGAATAAATACAACGTTGAGTATGTCGTGGTCGGCGAGCTTGAACGCATCTACTACTCTCCCCAAGGCATAAAGAAATTCGAGGAACTTGCCGAATCTCAGTTGGTCGAAAGGGTATATCGCAACGAAGGAGTTTCCATCTACAGAAACCTGCGGTGACCGGAACGGTCCAGGATTTGAATGTAGCTGCCCATTTTCCGACCTTCCAGGATGAGTCCCAGCTTATTGGGAATACGGCCGGCTTGTTGGCCTTCGTCATTGCTCCGGACACCGCGATCCCTAGCCGGGTTTCCTCCTCGTTCGTCTTCTCTGTGCGGAAAGCYCCTGGATCCCGGCYTGCGCCGGGATGACGGTAAGGACGCTATTTCGTCGTTGTAGGGTTTGCCTAAGCAGAAAAATCAACTCGATACCCTTGCTCAGGGGACTCACATGGGTTTGGGTTGTCATAAAGGTAGAAAATACTGATTATGTCAAAAACTCGGTCTCCAAATCGTTGACAAGTCATTGACATAATTGTTAAGTTTGRCTGRAATAKTAAAYAAATATAAAAATACTTCCAGGTGAGCACATAGAAGCGTTAGCCATTATCCGAGACGTGTYCGTCATCGTCTTCACCGGTCTGTCGACATTGTTGCTGGTGGTGTGGAGTGTATGGCTCTTCCGGGTCTATCGGTCAACCAGGCAAGTGACCCAGAACGTTGAAGAAATCACCGGGATCTTGCTAAATCGAGTAGCGCGTCCGTTGAGTGTGGTTCCGACCGTGATGGAAGTGGTTAGGGGCGTGGTGGAGTTAGTTCAAGAATATAGGAACCCCGACCGGACATCCGATGCTGACGAAATCGAAGAATAAAGGATATTTGATCTCKTAAGAAAAACTAAAATATCAGGGCTATCCCGGGCCTGGGCATGACGCRATCAACCTCGAGAAAAGCCAAGGCCCAATCCGGCTGGCCCTTCCTACGGTAGTGACTAGCTAAGCGGTGTAGGGAATTTGGCGTGTGGTGTGGTCTTAGCGGTGGCCGGAGGGAGGGCCAGTATTATTTTGCTTCTGCATCGATCCAACGCGGGTAAGACCCCAAAACTTTCAACACACTGTTAGARGTGTTGAGGGCTTGRATGGCATCATTCACCAATGGGTCTTCCCGGTGGCCGTCGCAGTCGATCAAGAAGATATACTSCCCAAGCAATTGCTTAGTGGGCCTGGACTCTATCTTTCGCAGGTTCACGTCTCTGGACGCAAATTCATTCAAGGCCCGGTAAAGGACGCCGGGCGCTTCTTGATTGAAAGATAGGCACATCGATGTCTTGTCGGAGCCGGTGGGCGGGTGGTCGTGTAGCGCCAATATCACGAACCGGGTCATATTATTCGGGCTGTCCTGGATGTTCCGGTCCAGAATCTCGGCGCCGTAAAGTGCGGCGGCCCTTCGGGGTCCGATGGCCGCGGCCGGAATAGGACTTTTTTCCATGTCGGCAACGGCAGCTGAATTGCTCAGCGAGGCAACCTGCTGGATGTTAGGGAATTCACGTTCCAGGTAATCTTGGCATTGCGCCAGCGACTGGGGATGGGAATAAATGACCTGGATGCCGCCGGCGTTAGTACCGGGCTTCGCCATCAAATAGTGATTGATCGGCAACACCAACTCGCCAAATATGGACAAGTCTGGCTGGCTGATCAAGATATCCAGGGTATTATTCACCGCCCCTTCCAAGCTGTTTTCTATGGGAACCACMYCTTGGTCGGTGGCGGAAGACGACACGGCCAGCCCCACCGCGGGTATGGTTGGGAAGGGATGGAGGTTGGCTTTTGGGTCGTACTGAAAAGCCGCCTCTTCCGTGTAGGTGCCCGAAGGGCCGAAATATGCGATGCTTTTGACCACCCTTATACTCCGGTCAAAATGTCGTAAAGGGTCTGCTCATCGCCGGTCATTGTGACCGCGACCAGCTCGTCGTCTGCCTCAAGAACCAGGCCGTCGGTCGGCAACGACGCGCCACCCTTCTTGATCACCAAAGATATAAAGCTGTGGGGCGGCAACTCAACGTCTTCCAAACGCATGCCAACGACCCCGGCGTCACTGGGTATGGAGACGCTGATCAACTCGGTGCCAGGCGCGCTCAGGCTGCTCARATGCACCAATGGACGGCCAGGAATGCCTTCCTCCAGGCTGGCAAGGACGAGATGTATCGAGTTAACGACCACATCGACTCCCAGTAGATGAAAAAGCGCCTCGTTCTTGGGATCCCTGATCACGGCCATGGTTCTTGGTACGTTGAACACATGCTTGGTCATCTGACAAACGACCAGATTCGTATCGTCTCGACCGGTAACGGCTATCAGAACATCGGCCCGGGCCAAGCCAGCCTGTTTAAGGATCACCTCGTCGGTGCCGTCGCCCTGTAGAGAGATACCCCCMACTTCGTCGATGAGTAACTGACATCTCTCCCGGTCCTTTTCGATCACGACCACTTCGTGGCCGGTMGCCAACAAGGACTTGGCCAGATGGTATCCAATCTCACTGCAACCAACGATTACCGCAAACATCAGATGTGGTTCACTTCTCTATGGACTGCCGGATATCCTGCAGGAGCCCGAAGGAATACCCCACCACATCCAGTCCCAGGCYGGCATATAGAATCTGGAGTTGGGGGTTGTCCAGGTGACAGATCACTTTTGGCACGTTGAAGATGTGGCGGGCGATCTGGGCGGTAAGAGCGTTACGGTGATCGTCATCGGACAAGGCCAAAAAGATGTCCGTGGTATCTACGCCGGCCAACTGCAGGTAGTCCTGCATGGTGGGCTCTATGGTCAGCACAACTTCCACACCGGGGATGTCGGACACGGATTCYAAGCATTCGCGGTCGCGGGACAGAATGGTGATTTCCGTGCCGTTGMCAGCCAAGTCTGGTACCAGGGTGGTGGTTAATCTACCGCATCCCAGAATCAATACCCGCATGGAGCAGCCTTAGGCAAGCACTGGGGTAGGGGCGCGTTCCCGCCAGAAAATGACCTGACAAGGAGCATTGTTGAAGATGTAGCTGGAGGTCGTTCCCAAGGTGCAGGAGCCAAAGCGCCGGCGGTAGGGGACCCCCARGATGACTGCGTCCATCTGGCGGTCTTCGGCCTCCATGACTATGGCAGGTCCGGCGTGYCTGGCTCTTAAGGACCTGGCGTGGACGTCCTTCAACTTTTCKTCAGAGGCGATAACTTCGATACGGGCCAGGATCTCCTCGCCCCGATCGGTGGCCTCGCCWATCTCCGATTCCAAGGGCATCTCCAAAGGTACTTCAATGACGTAGACCGCGTGGAGGTGGGCTTTGGATTGGCGCGCCAACTGGCAAGCCCAGCGAAATACGTGCTCACTGGCCTTGTCTCCATTGACCGGCACCAGGATTCGATTAGCGTCGAATTTAACTCCGGACACACAGCCTCCAAGACTGGCAGCGATTGACGCAGTGAAACGTCAACGGCAGATTATAAACACTGAGTGCGGGCAAATCAAGCATGAATCGCGACCGTTCAAAACGAATCGGGCTGGACTGAGGATTGTGGCGAATCATGAAATAGCATAGGGCATCGAAAGTGAGTGACTTTGAGCGGAGATTGAGATCTGCCGGAATCTGACGCGCGGCATCGAATCAACTCGCGGTGCGCACGTCGCTCCTTTCTGTTGGAACAGGGGGTGGTAGGTCACGGGCCAGATCGTACAGGTGGCCTACATGCTCGTTGGTGCCGGCTACGATCAAAACGTCGCCAGGCTTGATCTCCTCATCATTGGCCGGATGCAACACGTAACTGCGGCCCCGCCGTATGGCCAAGACGGAGATATCGTACTTGTTCCCAGATCCTCCGCCTAGGCCCACTTCTTGCAGAGTATGGCGAAACATCTCCTCTGGGGGATGGACCTTGGTGATGCCGAAGTTGGGGATGATCGGCATGTAGTCCACCACGCCGGAGTCGAAACCGACGTGGGCTGCCCGGCGGGCGCTTTCCATCTCGGGGAAAACTACTTTGTCGGCGCCTATTCTTTCAAGAATATCTCCGTGCAACTCGTCCGCTGCCCTGGCGATGATAAAGGGCAGACCGATGCTTTTAAGAAGAGAAGTAACCAGGATGCTGCCCTGGGCGTTGTCGTTGCCCAAGGCCACGACCGCCACGTCGAAGTCGGCCACGTCCAACTCTTTTAGCACCGATTCGTTGGTGGCGTCCGCTCTGACCGCATAGGTTACGTGGCCCAACGTATCCTGAATCTTAGCTTCGTCGATATCGATCGCCAAGACATCGTGACCCGATTGGAACAGTTCACGGGCCACTGTGGCGCCAAAACGGCCCAAACCGATGACGCAGACTTGTTTCTTCACCAATTCCCTCCGTTATCCTGGCACTAGCCTATTTTAACCCTTTCCCGGACAAAGCGGTATACCGTGGCCTCCTCCCTGGGGACCAATGTCAATGCCAGCGTCACCGGGCCCAATCTACCGACAAACATCGCCACCATGAATATAGCCTTTCCGCCGACGGTGAGATCAGGCACGATCCCCGTTGAAGCTCCAGTGGTGCCCAAGGCGGAAACCGTGTCGAACAGCAGGTCCACGAACGAAATACCCTTTTSGATCAAGACGTCCCTTTCCGTTAATGTCAGGATCGCTACCAGCAGCATSGAGAGCCCAATACCCAAAACGGCCACGGCCAAAGCTCTATGAAGCTGGGATTGATGGATCTCGCGCCCAAATGCTTCGGCATGGGAGCGGCCCCGCAAGGAAGAAACCACCGCGGCGACGATTACAGCGAAAGTAACGACCTTGATCCCGCCGGCCACAGAGCCCGCACCACCACCGATGAACATCAATCCTGTATAGGTCAGCTTGGTAATGTCTCGAACATCACCGAAGTCTATCGTGGTAAACCCTGCCGTTCTGCCGCTGGCCGAGCCGAATACCGCTCCCGTCACCCGGTCCACCCAATTCAAGCTGCCCAGAGTCTCTGGATTAGAAAATTCCGCTATAAGCAGCACACCGGCGCCAAATCCCCACAGGGCCAGGCTAGTGACGACCACGAGTTTGGCGTCCAGGCCCAACCGGGGGAATCGCCGGTTACGGTAGATGTCCAACAGCACGGTCCATCCCAAGCCTCCCAAGACTATCAGGACCGTGGTCATGAGTAGCAGGATGGGGTTGGTGGCGAACCTRGCTAARCTGCTWCCSGTGGGTAACTCCGGCAAGATATTGAACCCGGCATTATTGAATGCCGATACCGACAAGAAAGTRGAGTTCCACAATGACTCCCCAAATCCCATCCCGTCCAGGCCCTGCACCTGCCAGAAGATGCCCATAGTCCCCAAGACGTACAGAGCGAACACCATCAGCACAACGTTGCGGCCGATACGTCTCAGCCCCTGCATTCCTTCCACTCCCACCGTGTCACGCATAAACCCGCTGGACATCAACCGTTCCTGGAGAGTAGACCGCTGTCCGATCACTAATAACAGGAAGGTGCTGACCACCATGAATCCCAGCCCCCCGACCAACATCAACAGGAATATAACGCCTTGTCCAAATACGCTCCAATAAGTGCTGGTCGGCACCACCGTGTGGCCGGTGACGGTTACGGCGGATATGGCCGTGAAGAAGGAGATATCCAAGGAAGTGAATTCGTYTTGATGATTGGCGATGGGCAGCGCCAAAARTAGGCCGCCAACTAWAATTAAGAGAACGAAGCCCAAGAGGAGGATATAAGGAGTGCTCAAAGCCCGGGGAGGTCTTCGGTCGGGCGCGAAGTGGGCCACCGACCGTCGCACGTCTCTGGGCCGTGTCTGACGGATCACTGTCTCTCTGGGCCTGGACCTACGGTTTAGCAACAGTCTATTTCCGGAAGACTAAAATCTGTGGGTTGGCCCGGTCTCGGGGCGTCAAGAACATAACTTGATCCAGAGCCATCCCGGTCACGCAAAAACGCGCAAAAGCTCGGCAGTTAAATAAAGGAAGAACTGTGAGAAGTTGGGGGGACATTTCGGTGCGTTTTTGTGGTTAGATCGACGAAGCGTACGCCGCAGTGGAACGGCCGGTCAGGATGACCTCTAGCGAATCAGTGGGATTCTAGTAGCTTGTGGCCGGCAAGTCAATAACCAGGGAGGGCCAATCTCCGAGAAATGAACCGGCGCCCCAGAGATACAAGTGCGTTCGCTGCGGCGGCGTCTATCCTAAAACGTATCTATGCTAAGATGTTTGGCAAGTCCAAGCACATCCGAGGTGACTATTTATGGCGGAAGCCAGGCGACACGTGGAGTTGCGCTACGACCCGAAGGAGATCGACCGTAAGTGGCAAGATCGGTGGGATAAAGACGGTTTGCATCGGGTAGACAACGACGATCCCCGGCCCAAGTGGTACGAAATGACGATGTACCCCTATCCGTCCGGGGATCTGCATATCGGCCACTGGTACGCCATGGCTCCTGCCGACTGTCACGCCCGTTTCCGGCGGATGCAGGGATACAACGTCCTTCATCCCATCGGTTTCGACGCCTTCGGATTGCCGGCGGAGAATGCCGCGATAAGCCGGGGAGTTCATCCCTATTCCTGGACCATGAGCAACATCGAAAACATGCGCAAGCAGCTCCGTTCCATCGGGGCGATCTACGATTGGGACCGGGAGATCGTTTGCTGCCTGCCCGAGTATTACCGCTGGAACCAGTGGCTCTTCCTCAAGTTCTTCCATCAGGGCTTGGCCTATCGTGCGAAAGCCCCGGTTGTGTGGTGCCCCTCCTGTCAGACCGTGCTGGCCAACGAGCAAGTGATCAATGGGAACTGCGAGCGGTGTGGTACGACCATCACGCGAAGGGACCTGGAGCAGTGGTTCTTCCGSATCACTCAGTACGCCGACCGGTTGTTGGACTTCAGCGGTCTGTTGGACTGGCCCAACAAGATATTGACCATGCAAACGAACTGGATCGGCCGAAGCGAGGGAGTGGAAATCTCCTTCGATATTTCAGACAAGGGCTTGGAACAAAAGGACATCTCCACTTTCACCACCCGCATCGACACGATATTTGGCGTTACATTCATCGTGTTGGCGCCCGAGCATCCCTTGGTAGCGGACTTGACCACCGAGGAACATCGCGAAGCCGTTGAAGTTTACATTGACCGAGCCCGGAAGACCTCGGAGATCGACCGGCTGTCCACGGAAACCGACAAGACTGGGGTGTTCACTGGATCGTACGCGATCAACCGGCTCAACGGTGAGAAGGTGCCGATCTATATCGGCGACTACGTGTTGATGACCTACGGGACCGGAGCGGTCATGGGCGTGCCGGCTCACGACTCTCGAGACTTCGTTTTCGCCCGAAAATACCGGTTACCCGTCCGCATCGTCGTGGCGCCCATTTCCTGGGATGGCAGCGAATTGACCGAAGCCTACCTGGGCGGCGGATTCATGACCAACTCGGAGGCTTACGACGGTATGACCGACGAGGAAGGAATCGAGGCCATCTCCGCGGACATCGAGAAAAAGGGGTGGGGTAGCCGCACCGTTTCCTACCGGATGCGGGATTGGCTGGTCTCTCGGCAGCGCTATTGGGGGACTCCCATACCGGTGGTGTATTGCGACAAGTGCGGCATCGTTCCGGTGCCTGAAGATGAATTGCCGGTCTTGCTGCCCACCGACGCCGAATATATCCCCACCGGCGAGGGGTCGCCCTTGGCTTCCAACGCCGGCTTTTTGAACACCAACTGTTATCGATGTGGCGGTACCGCCCGGCGCGAAACCGATACCATGGACACCTTCTTCGACTCCTCCTGGTATATGTTGCGGTACCTCAGTCCCGGCTACAGTGAAGGACCCTTCGACCCGGCGGTCAAGGACTGGCTGCCCGTGGACCAGTATACCGGGGGCGCCGAGCACGCGGTGATGCACCTTCTTTACTCCAGGTTCTTCATCAAAGGTCTGCACGACATGGGAGTAGTGGACTTTGAGGAGCCCTTTCTACGCCTGTTCAACCAGGGTGTGATCTTGGGAGAAGACCACGAGAAGATGAGCAAGAGCCGGGGTAACGTGGTCAACCCCGATGAAGTTGTAGAAGGTTTGGGAGCGGACGCGGTTCGCTGTTTCATGATGTTTATTGGACCGTGGGACCAAGGGGGGCCCTGGAGCGAGGTCGGCATCAACGGCGTCGCCCGCTGGCTGAACCGGGTCTGGGACATCGTGGTCCGGGACCCAGCCGACTTGGATGGGGAGCGTCAAAAGGTGGCCCGGGCTACAGCTATAACCGATGACAAAAGGCGAGAGACGCTGCGCGTCCTACATCAAACCATTCGAAGGTGCCACAACGACCTGGACAGATTCAAGTTCAACACCGCCATCGCCAGTCTGATGGAGCTTGCTAATCACTTGAATCGGGTTTGGGCGGAATCCAGCATCGATTCGGCCACCTGGCGGGAGTGCATAGAGAACTTCCTGCTCATGCTGGCGCCTATCGCCCCCCACGTCACTGAGGAGTTGTGGGAGCGCACCGGCCATGCCTACAGTATCCACCAGCAGGAATTTCCCGAGTGGGACGACGACCTGGCGGCCGAGGATATCATCACCCTGGTGGTGCAGGTCAACGGCAAGGT
>NVSQ01000111.1 GCA_002401285.1 SAR202 cluster bacterium | reverse complement strand
AAATTAGATTGAAGGCGAATTCTACATGGATGGCACATATTGTCGGTAGGAATCACGATGCTTCGTCATGGGAAAGCCTCTGCAAATTACATGATGTCGAAATAATCACTCAACCGGGATTTTGTTGTCCTGGGTCTTACAATGCCGAGGCCTCTGCCCTTGCTGTCCAATCTTAGACCAGTCGTGACCCTCATTCATTGGTTTCATTCAAGGTGTTGGCAACCAGCAAACCAATATCGATAGATCATCGGGTAAGTCGCCCGCCCCGTCCCAGTCTATCCGCGCTGCGGTGTGCTGGTTCGTGGAACTTCACGCCAGGCGGCATGTTGACCGCAGCAGTCGTTCGAGGGCTCTGGCAGACCATCCGGCATTAGTTAATACCTCTCGCCTCAAGGATCCGGCCCATCTTCGGATTTTWKTRKSWRTAGTKCNNAYSGSNGWYGWNASGTKRYWAGRRAYWWNTTRGCNAAANNNNAGCAANAASRSCCSGGWTKTTSMRRCMGKKKYTCTTTSATGCCWWWRWSTWSKTGACCCGCCCCGGGGTMGAACCGGGAACCCACTGGTTAAGAGTCAGTTGGAAACCGTGCTCAGGCGTGGTATCCAATGTTACTCGGTCCACCATCCGAGGCCTAAAACACCGTCCAACACAATATAACATCCAACGAACGGGCACATCCTGTGCACATTGTTTGCTAGGTGGATACAATTAAAAACTACCAAAGAGTGTCGCAAATCATAGTAATCGGGACCGGATAGGAGGGGATTTGGTGATGGAAGCAACCTGTGTTACCCATGTGGGAATCTGTGTGCGGGACATGGAGAAGTCCCTGGCCTTCTACCGTGACGCGCTAGGCATGAAGGTATTGGGGGAAAAGACCACCGATCCATCCGAGGGCGGTCAGCAAGGCGGGCGCATCCAAAATTACAAGCGCCAACGCCGGGTAAGAAGGTGGGTCAGCCTGGCCTACGGCGAAGGCGCTACTCCGACCCTAACTCTGACCAGCCATCCTGGGGAGGAGCCCGACGGGGCACCCATCCAACTGGACCAGGTAGGCATCAGCCACATCTCCTTCGGTGTTCATGACGTTAAGGCCCTGGCCAACGAACTCACGGCCAAGGGCTACCAGTTGGCCGGGCCAGCCGAATCATTCTTGAACGCCAGTGGGGAGATGCGGAGCATCTACGTGTTCGACCCCGACGGGATTTTGGTCCAGTTCAATAATCCGGACGGCGTTGTCTAGCTCGTTTCGGGCATGCTCTTGTTGAAAGCCGTAGGTTCCCTAACTAAACTCCCGGTGAAGGCCGTACTTCGGGGTTAATCGTCGCCTAGATTTTGACGCGGACACACGGAGACCAGACTAGAAAATGGGAGCCGCAAGAATTTTTCTAACGAGACATCCCTCGCCTATCCCATGGGGTTGGCGCCGGGGAATCCGAGGATGAATTGGCCGTGGTTTTCGTAAGCGCGATCGCTTACCATGTGATGCTGGGCCGCTGCGTTGATATCACGCAGGCATTTTTGCAAAATGTGCGAATTGTACATGGCGGTTCCGCCGCCGAACCGGAACGCTTGAGAGACTACATCGGAGGCCTCCGTAGTGCTGTAGGTTCCGGATGCGCGCAGCCGAATCTGCAACGGCGGCGGCGGGGTTATACCCTGGCAGACCGATTCCCAGGCTTCTTCGATGGTTTCCATGCATAGAGCCTTGGCCGCCCGCAGGCGGAGGTCGGACTCRCCCAAGAACCTTTGGAACGAGCCCCGGTCGGCCACCAGTACCTCGTTACCCCGATAACCCCGTTTCTTCTGCTTGGCCAGTTCAGTCACCGCGTCCAGCGCCCGGCGTCCCACGCCCAGCGCAAACCCGCAATGCCCAGTGGTTTGCATTCCCGGCCGGCCCAGCAAGAAGTTGGGTCCGCCGCGCAGGGGCTTGGCTTCGGCTCCACCCCAAGTGAACCGCTGGGGCACGAAAACGTCGGATAGGGAAAACTCGCAACTGCCCGTCCCTCGCAGACCCAGAACATTCCAATTGTCGTGGATCTGGACTTGGGACGTAGGCACCACCATCCGGATCTGTTGGGGTGTAGAGTTACCGTCCGCAACCATGGCCCCAAAACCGACCCACTGGGAATGTCGGATGCCGCTTGCGAACGCCCAGCGTCCGCTGACACGGTAGCCACCTTCAACCAGAGTGGCCTTTCCGGTAGGAGCAGCCACCCCMGCWGYYTTGGGGGCGAYRCCSCCGACGAAAATCTCGTCGATGGCCTCGTTAGGAAGAAAGGCCGCCATGCCCGACAGACTTCCGGCGCCAATCATCAAACACCAGCCGGCCGCTGACTCAATCCGGCTGGCGGCTTCAATCACGTCCATCTGGATCATGGCATCCGCCTCGGCTCCGCCCAAAACTTGGGGCGTTTTGAAGGAAAACAAACCGGAATCGTAAATGGCGTCCACAGTAGACTGGGGTAAGGTGCCCGCCGCTTCGCCTTCGTCGGCGCCGGCCAAGAAGACACCACGCAGGCTCTCCACTGCATCTAGCAATGCTTGCCGCTTAGCCTCCCGCTGCTCTGGAAATGTGCCTATCAACTCGGATATCCTCCTCCACGAATCACAGTCGTGGCCCATCAATTTACTGAAAACGTGGCACCATCACGTTGATGGACRTTCCCACGGAGCACAAAACTATTTGGGCGTAGATGCCACCGTGATTGGCGAAGAATACCAGGTTTTACACACCATTATCCACCAGGGCCGGGTAGATAAAACTTTCTTAGGTGGGGGTAGCAAAACACTAAGTAAAATACGTTCATACGTCCCTGGATGTTGCTCAAGAGTTTCCTGGAATTGATTTGCTTAGGTATAATTCGCAATCGGAGAACCAGTCAACACCATGGTCGCATAAATAAGGGACGCATGGACTCAGTCAATTTTATTTCAGACTGTTTAGMGCAGGTGGAGATTCNGRCTNCTCNKGAYCNGYGNASGMAYGAYSCANNGGMAMANNSKGTRGGYSTNNTSWKCGMTRRTWGSANCASKWYWMWSGSMARMMMRAYMKSASMGNTSSTKGYSGRSTTSRGNSTSMYSRTRWYSGGYAYMSMKYAKYCANRTMAATTAGTAACGGCGACAACGTATAGAGAGGGTGGGGTTTATTTCCCACCCTCTCTTACTTTTTAACTATTGAGGTCGAATGAACAGGAAGGCAATGCCTGAGCTCAGCATCAACGATATCGTGACCAAGCGCAGCGCATGGCTGTTGGCGCAGTCGGGCGTGACTGGTTTTGGTGTCGGCGAAAGCGAAAGCGAACCTTGCATCGTTGTGTATGTCG
>NVSQ01000110.1 GCA_002401285.1 SAR202 cluster bacterium | reverse complement strand
GGCTCGAATTCGCATTGAAAAGATGGCATCCCGGAGCGAACCGCAAATGACCGAGAACTATGACCCGCGGCGCTTCTTAGCTGATAAGCAAGCAGTTTAACCCAAAGGAGAATAACCGACGGACCTAACGATGTTCAAATGCCCCAAATGCTGGCTCACGTTCGGAGTCGACAAAAAAGCCATCGGGGACGACGAATTGGCGACGTGCCCGAAATGCGACGCCGAGGTTGACGTCGAAGAGGACCAAGCGTTAGTCCGATGATAATACATCTACTAATGTTACATCTACTCTCCACGCTTGTCTGTAGATCCCATCAGAAGCCCAATACCGTGTAGGCAGATCTTGGTAAGCGTGATTTGCTCGCCGTAGAATGTGGGGCGGTTAAGGTGGACCCGATCAGTAGGACAGGATTGGGTCCACCTTAGTATGCGGCCAACGCCCGGCTTTTGTGATAGATTATCCCCAACGACTATCCGGCCCCACGCCGGAGGAGGCAACAATGCTTGATTACAAACCCAACATGGTCCTTTCCACCGAGGAATATAAGGTGGTGGGCACTCGCCCGATTCGCCACGACGGGCCTGACAAAGTAATTGGCCGGGCSCGGTACGCCGCAGACATCCATCTGCCCGGAATGCTGCACGGCAAGATTCTGCGCAGCCCTCACGCCCACGCCCGCATCAAGGGAATCGACCCCACCCGCGCTCTGGCTCTGCCGGGAGTGCATGCCGTGGTCACTGCCGCGGACCTGCCCGACGTTTCCGCGGAGGTGGCCGATCAGGAAGAAGGTGCCGCCGTCAACTATGGCTTCTACAGCCGGAACGTGATGGCCAGAGAGAAGGCGCTATATCTAGGGCATGCGGTGGCCGCGGTGGCCGCCAACAGTCCACACGTAGCGGAAGAGGCGCTAGCGCTCATCGACGTCGACTACGAGGTACTTCCTGCGGTGCTGAACGCTGATGACGCTATGAAAGATGGTGCGGCCATCCTACACGAGAGGCTGCTTACCATGAGCAGCCCGGCGATGCGCTCAGGCGGCTGGGGCGAGGTGGCGGCCGGCGAGGAGAGCAACATCGCCAACCGCTTCGAGTTTCGCTCGGGCGACGTTGCGCAGGGATTTRAGGAAGCCGATGTAGTCTTGGAGCGGGAATACCACACCAAGCCGGTCCACCAGGGGTACATCGAACCCCATTCGGCCACCGCCCAGTGGAACWCCGACGATACAGTGACCATCTGGGCCAGCAGCCAGGGCCATTTCGCCCTTCGCGACCACACCTCCACCATCCTAGGCCTGCCGGTGTCACAGGTAAAGGTCATTCCTATGGAGATCGGCGGCGGTTTCGGGGGGAAAGGCCAGGGTGGGTGCTATCTGGAGCCGGTGGCCGCAGCCATGGCCCGCAAGACGGGACGGCCGGTCAAGATTAGCATGAGCCGCACCGAGGTATTTCACGGCACCGGTCCCACGTCTGGCACCCACATCACCTTTAAGATGGGAGTTACCAACGCGGGAAAGATAACCGCCGCCGAGGCGCACCTGATCTATGAGGCGGGGGCTTTCCCTGGCTCGCCGGTCCCCTCCGGCTGCCGGACCATGTTAGCCCCTTACGACATTCCCAACGCTTACATCGAAGGGTTAGACGTGGTCRTCAATACACAGAAATCCGCCGCCTACCGGGCGCCCGGCTCCCCGGTCGCCGCCTTCGCCGCCGAGTCGCTGGTGGACGAGCTTTGCGACGCGATCGGCATGGACCCGGTGGAGTTCAGGCTGATCAACGCTTCCAAGGAAGGCACGCGACAGGTCGCCGGGCCGACCTTTGGGCGCATCGGCATGGTTGAGGTCCTTCAAGCTGCGCAGCAGCATCCCCACTTAGCCACCCCCCTACAAGGTCCCAACCAGGGCAGGGGCATCGCGGCCGGAGCCTGGTTCAACGGRACCGGCCCSGCCAGCGCGRYGGCCAACGTCAACCCCGATGGCACCATCAGTCTGGTGGAGGGATCTCCAGACATCGGGGGCAGCCGGGCCGCTATGGCCATGCACCTAGCCGAGGTGCTGGGAATTCCGGCCACGGATATCAAACCTTCCATCGCCGACACGGACTCCATCGGCTACAGTTCCGGCGCCGGGGGCAGCGGCGTGACCTTCAAGATGGGCACCGCCGTTTATCGGGCAGCTGAGGACGTGCGCCAGCAGCTCATCGAAAGGGCGGCCCGCATCTGGGACGTAACCCCTGACGACGTGGAATACGAGGACGGTGAGCTACACCACAAAGAAGATCCAGAGTTGAGGATGACCCTCAAGCAGATTGCCCGCAGGCTAAACGGCACCGGCGGTCCCATCGTGGGACGGGCCACTGCGAATCCCGCCGGCGTGGGTAACGCCTTCGCCCTCAACATCGTGGACGTTGAGGTTGACCCGGAGACCGGCAAGGTGGACATCCTCCGCTGCACCGCCATCCAGGACGCAGGGAAGGCCATCCATCCCAGCTATGTGGAGGGACAGATTCAGGGCGGCTTAGTCCAGGGTATTGGCTGGGCCTTAAATGAGGAGTACTTCGTGGACAACCAGGGGCTAATGCTGAATTCCAGTTTCCTGGACTACCGGATGCCCATCAGCTTGGACCTGCCCATGATCGACACTGTAATCGTCGAGGTAGCCAACCCTGGCCACCCCCTTGGGGTGCGAGGCGTTGGTGAGGTATGTTTGGTTCCGCCCATGGCGGCGGTGGCCAACGCCATTTCCCACGCGGTAGGGGTCCGGACCAACCGGCTGCCGATGAACCCCGGTAGTTTGCTGGAAGTCTTGTGGGAGAAAGAGAGAAACGGAGCATAGGGGTTAGCTTGACCATTGGTAGGCCAATATAGGCATGAAAATGCCCCGCAGATTTCGGTCTGTGGGGCTTCTTTTTTGCCGACCAACTGCCAACGTTGACCAAATGGTTTTGGGTTAATCACGCACCCCGTAACGGTCGTCATCATATATCTTGAAAATCTCCCACTCCCATACCCCTCTAACCCTGGTCCAGTTTGCATCGGCTAGGCTTTGCTGTTGGCAAAGTTCTATGAACCTTGGACTGAAATACCACCAACCATCAGGCCTACTAACATTTATACAATGCGGAGGCACTGGGTCGCCGTACCTTTGCCGCAGCATACGGGACTCAATGGGAACGTACTCAGCAACCTTTGTTTGTGCGTTGGCTAATAAATTCATCGAAATTACCAAGTCATTGTGCTGCCTGAGGTATTTAGAGCCACTAGGTAGCTTCGGCATGGAATTCTTAAATCGATTGCTCCAAGTTTCGTTCGTAAAATCATGACCGCCAAGTGGG
>NVSQ01000109.1 GCA_002401285.1 SAR202 cluster bacterium | reverse complement strand
ATGTTGTCATAGATTTATCAGTTGTTTTTTCAATACAATTTACATCATTAAATAAAATTACTTTTAATTTCTTTAATGCATGCAGTATCGTTAATCTTCGTGTTATTTGTTGAAAAGTACCTTTTCCTATAGTCCTTACAAAACATCCATTTGGCAGTTTTTTTGAAAACCCAGGAATAAAAATATTTTTTTCACTATTTGTATTTRTAAAACAATCATCAAGAGAAAGAAAAAAAACTTTACAYCCTAATTTTTTTAGTTCTTTTTTTAATTGATTACTATGCCAATCATGTGAATCTGAAAAAATAATTACATTTTTAACTTTTTTCATAYCCAAAAGATTTATCTAAAAGATCACTATTTAATTTTCCCTCTACAAAGATTTTRTTTGTTTCTAAYGAARTAAYAGTTACTTTGCCAGGACTAAATAAATTTGGRTCAATAGCATAAAAATCACCTTTGTAATTTTTAAAAATTTCAGCAAATGGTTTTCCATAATCTTTAGAAGATGTACTCGGAAGATTTTTTGCTAGCTYGCTTATTTGTTCATCTGTACCTCTGACTTTTAACTCTACATTACCACCATATAATATAGCATCATTAGTTCTACCCATAGAGGTTATAAAGTCCTTTGATACAGGTGGTATTGGGGCAGAWCCGCAGACTTCTTCGACATTTTCAAGTGGAAATTTTAATGTGTGCAATTTATGCAATCCTACTTCACTAACTCTWGATACGAYTTGTATAACTCCTGATATRCTTTGMGTTGGYGTYAATATTAGAATAATATTTTCTGCTGTTGTTTTACAATCATTTGATATTTTTTCTATAATTTCYTTTGGAGGTRTTTTATCTACTTCCATTACCAGATAAACAAATTTACTTTGATCAACGTATTGTAAATCTTTAAATAATTCTTCTCTTCTTGCAATWGCTCTTCCAGGACCGGATGCTAGAGCATAAAATTTTTYATGRGATAAATTCCAACCAGCATATTGACTCGCTAAGCATGATATTACAGGATGTTTGGATTCAACTTTTGTTTCTAAGGGCCAATGTGGAAAAGTATTAGTTTTTTTTAGATTTATTATTCCTAAACCGCCCATACAAATCTCAGCAATTAGTTTTCCTGCTTGCTCGCTTCCTTTAATTTTTATCCCAGCATCGATAATTGTACAGTTAAGCGGCCCTTTTTTTACTAAAACATTTAATTTTTTGGAATTATCAATTAATTTTTTTACTAATTTTTTTGCAAGATTTGAAACACTTAAATTAGCATTCATAACAATTATACAAATTAYTTTTTTATTTCTTGAGCTATTTTATACGCTTTTCTGAAATCTAAGAATACAGGCTTATCAGATTCACACATTAATTTTAATAATTTATGTTGTACCTGTGCTTTAATTTGTCCTACGGCYAATGCTCCAATTCCTARAACACTAGAATTTTTGATTTTTTCACCATTAGCATTTACTTCTAAACCTTCTACACCAGACGGAGGCACAGCATTAACATCTGAAATAAYTTTTAAATTTTTTGCTRAAGCAAAATGTTTTAATGATAAAGCTKCCCTYCCTGCTTTGGCAGTACTTAGAATTATGTCAGCATCTTCTGACATTTTTGTCTTTTCTTTATCAGTAATTCCCATTACAGGTTYTAAGTCAACATTATATTTYTTTTTATATTCATTAAYTCTTTTATTAATCGGATCAATGGCACCATCTCTGTGGATTACCATTCCTACTTTTGCACCTTCTTGTGCTCCAATAACAGCACATGCTCCACCGACAATCCCTTTAGCACCAACAATTTGTAATTTTTTATTTTTAAAGTCAGTTTGAAATTTATTTAATAATAAATTTTTAACGCAAGCTATCATTGCGGCAGCAGTAGTAAAAGATCCTGCAGGATCAGCAAAAACAGAAATTTCAAAAGGTGGGACCATTGCTTTTTTTGCYTTTTCTAACATTTCAATTGCYTCTTCTGCGTCTTCCCCCGCAATAAATAATCCTGTTTTTTTACAATCGTTTGGGTGTCTCGAGAAAATAATATCTTGAACTAAATCAGAAAYATCATYYATTGTTATATTTGTGTATGTAGCAACATTATCAAATCCAGAGTCGTAAGCCATATTAATATCAAATGGACTAACAATTTTTGTTGGACTTAAAGCATGTAAAATAAAAGGGTTTTCTTTTGTCATTATTTTAAWTGAATWTCTGCGCCRCTATTTTTACCWGAGCATATTATAAATYCTAAATTATTACAACTTGAAAATCTT
The DNA here is from genome assembly GCA_002401285.1 of SAR202 cluster bacterium. The sequence goes on along the minus strand of NVSQ01000109.1, from coordinate 1,065 downwards.
TTTTTGAGTTTTGTTTTCATCAGCTCTGCTTTTTTTATATTGGAAAAAAAAGCAAAGCCGGTTGGGCCCCAAGATGTYTGTCCATATCCTAAAACATTTTCTTTTTTTAAGAAATTTAAAACATTRCTTACTGTTGGACTWGAGAATATTCCACCTTGAAAAAYATTRAAATAATTACCTATTATATTTTGTAATTTGGTAACTGATTTACTRAAYTCATTAAAATTATTTTCTATTAATGAAGGATATATTTTTAATAAAACTAGATCAATTAAACTAATATTATTTATTTTTGGAAAATTTTTAATTTTTTTAAAAGCCTCTASYTCATTTTTACCGTGTAAACCCTGTTTTGAATCTTTTATTAAAATAATCTTCCATTCTTCTGGAAAAAAANCTTTATCAATATTAGTAAAAAATTTATTTTTTATTTTTAAATCGMTTAGAAAACCACCATGTTTAAAATTAATTAATCCTATATTTGATCTGTAACTCCTATTTAAAATTTTTGCAATTTTTTCTATATCTAAATTAAGATTGCTTAAATCTGAAATAGCTCTACCAATCGATAATGCTAATTGAGTTCCGGAGCCTAAACCTATATGTTGTAGAGGAGRYTTTTCAACATTTAAAAAAAAATTTGGTTTAATTTTTCTTTTTCTACAAAAAATATTTRAGAAGAAGGAKGCTTTGTCTAAACATTTACCTTTAACTTTTGTTTTAAGATTTCTTATCACTTTTATTTTTGTATGAAATTTATCTATACTTAAGCCTATCCCGCCAAATGAATTATCTTGTTGATTATTGTTAATTTCTAAAAAACCAAAATGCAACCTTGCAGGTGAAATAATTTGTATAGTATTTTTTTTAAACATTTAACTTTTAATTTATTTCGTTAAACTTTTTAACTAAANTAYCATAAKTATATTTTTTTATTTTAATAAGCAAATRCATATGAGGAAANNTTATGRGTAAAGATGATAAAGTTTATAATGAAGAAGAAATAAAAGAAAGGCTAAAAAAAGAATTACCTTTATGGTTTTATGAAGAGAATTGGATTAAAGG
>NVSQ01000108.1 GCA_002401285.1 SAR202 cluster bacterium | reverse complement strand
GTCGGTCGAGGCTCTGGTAGACCAGATGGGTGATAGGGTCATGCCCCACTTGCAGTTGGACGCTAGCTGGAAGACTCGCATCATATCGGCGTTGAAAGCGGACGAACCCCCGCAACAGGAGAACCATCAACAGGGGGAACGGCTGCAACGGGCCCTGGAAAACCTCCGCAAGCAGCACAAATGGGGAGACATTTCCGATGAAGAATACCGCTCGGAGCGGAATGTTCTTGTGCGCCAACTTAAACTACTCGACGACGCCGTGAAGCCTCGTCAACTGCCTAATCTGGAGCGTGCTGCCGAGTTCCTACAAAACTTACCAGGCCTCTGGCTGCACCCTGGGGTGACGCACGAGGACCGGGAGGCCTTGGTCAAGCAGGTGTTTCAGCGGATTACCATCGACGGGAAGGATTTCGTCGATATCGAACCGAAGCCCGAATATGCCCCTCTTTTCGCCACTATGGTGACAGGACAAAAAGTAGGGTATCGGGAGACGGACTCTCCCCCGTCTCCACCAACCCGTCAAAGCTAGCTCCGACCCGTCATCAGGTTCGGGGCTTTTGTTTTCCGAAGTCGTTGGTGAGCCTGAATGGGTGTCCATAAACTGAAAAAGCCCCATAAACTGGGGCTTCGGCTTGATACCGACCACCGTTCTACCTCCCCTCCGGCCACCAGGGCCACTGCTAAGTCAAATAAGGCGCCTTCAACGCTGGGGATTCTTCTTAGGCCCCCGCATCTTTCTAAACTGGTCCCTCATCCAGAGGGGATCGGCCGGTCAAGGGCAGACAACCTGCTGCCGCCGTCGCAAGAGTCGAAACAGCAGGTTCACCCCGGCCGTGATCTCGCAACCGGGGGTGCCCAACAGGCTCTGAATGATGAGAGAAGCACCCAAGAAGCCAAGGAGGGCCAGCCCAACGGGATTGTCTAAGAGGCCGTCCCCAGCCAGTCCCCAGACAAGCAGGGCCAGAAACAAAATGCCCAAAAGGGAGCGGAGGGCGCGATTCCACCTTGGTAGACCAGTTTCCAATGCTACCTCCTGTTCACTGKGGTATCGTGGAACCATGCAGGACTTTCACAACCTCCGAATGGTCCTCGCCACCGTGCAGCGCCGAACACACTCGCAGCGTTGGACACCAAGTATGCTGTATACCCGGTGATCTCCCGCAGTTAACCCGATAGGCATCGTAGGTTAATGACCTAACTATGACCCAGGTCGCCATGCTACCACGAATCTACTAGGCCGTCGGCCCCGTTGGCAACTCCAGAGGCCGTCCCGCCCCCTCGGTGTCTTCCTTCAGGGGCTAGTTATCTGCGGAGATTTCTATTTGAGCAGTTTGGGGATGGGGCAGTTGATAAAGCTGCCGGACTTTCTTTGGACCTACAGAAAGTACAGAGACTACGGAACTCTAGCGCTCATTTCCACGGTGATACGACAAGCGAAGGATTAGAAGAGTTGCGTGACCTCATCACCGGCAATGATAGTGATGGATTAATCGCGAAGATTATGGAAGTGTTTCCAGCGCGGGAGTGAAGATACCATTAACCAGGCCTGCAGGTACTAGCCACTTATGAAACTACGCCGCCAGCAACACGGTTAATCCGCGTTCTCGGTATAGTTCGACTCTACTCTAGCGCTCCAGCAGTTAACTTTTTACCACCCTCATCTTACCGAGACAAACAGCGTTGCCTGGTTGGTAAAAGCTGCCGAGTTAGGCTGGCATTAATAAACCCTCCTCCCAAATTGCTGAGAGAAGGGTTTCCTTGTTAGCAACTAGTGACTCGACTTAATAGTCAGTTCGTCTGAAAACTTCGCCTATCTGCAGTTTAAGGCCCTTTGTAAGCGAAAGGGGGCAAATGGTTAGCTATTTCCACTCCCAAATGACCCATTTCCCGGTCCCTTCGGCATCCACATCCCACTCGTGAACTCCGCAGATACCATTTAGGCGTGCCAACTTAGTTCCTGACGTCTGAAAATACACCGCTCCACGAAAAAAGGCCCCGCCCTCGCTGGTGAACCCCCCGGCTCCCGATGCTATGAACGTGGCTACTTCCCCATCCTGAGTCATAAAGACACCCGAGTTGGGACACTCGCCATAGAGGGACCCATCTGCTCTAACTTCGCTCCAATAGGTGGCTAAAAACTTTACTGACTCGCCCAAAATCGTACCACCTCCGTCCGCCGATGTTTCGAACCGGGGGCTGGACCCGTGAGTCGGAAGTACTCTCGTCACCGTCGCAGCCTGGACTTCGCCCAACTTTTCTCCCAACATATCGTCGATTCCTCCTAAAAGTTTTCGTATTATCCGAGATTCCCCGTATCAAAGCCGGCTAGGCCAAACCACTTCAATACATGTGACGCGAACCATTCTAGTTTTGATAACGAAAGGGGTCAAACTTGGSCTCTATTCATGCAGTCTTTGGCGGTGAAGTCCGGAGCCTGGTCGCGTTCGTTTAGCATTCGCCGTTCTTCTATGTTCGGATATTCCATTACTGAGACAGGTGGTGGAGGTTAACTTGGCTACGGTCAAKAGTAGACCTTCATCGGACACCACTGGCAACTCAAAAGTGTTGTCCCAAGGCCGGGCTAATGGCGGCCGCCGATTGAATGCATGATTAGATTTCCCTTCGTGACTTCGGTCATTACTTCGACGGCTTCGGCAAGGGTTGCGTCGTCCATTCCAAGATGCTTCACGGCATCCAAGTGGAAGCGAACTCAAACCCCGCAGTTGTTCATCACAGAGACCAGATATGCGATGAGTTTTTTCGTTTTTATGTCAACCTTGCCGGGAGTCATGGTCTGTTTGTAATGCGCCCAGTATGAATCTAAATGAGCTGGGTCATGGGCAATCATCTGGAAGGTTTCCGGGACGAAAGACCATCCCATGGTGGCCTTGATGTCCTCATAGATTTCCTTGACCATTCCGCTGGCTTCGTTCTCGGTTATCAACTTGATGCTTGGCAAAATTCCTCCAAAAGGACACTAGGCGAGACTTGGCGTTCGGGCCTGCCCACCAATAGGTTCAAGTACGTAGTTTAACAATTTGTGAAAATCGGCGATCTTGCATATTTCACCCGTAACAATCTGCTGATCTCGCCGGGGACTGGTCGGTCGCACTATAACTACTATCCCTAGCAATTCTAGGCATAAAAATGCCCACGGTTAATCCCGAGRRCATTTGGGYTTTGTAAYRGTCGARGYYYAACACCTAARCCASTCTTTTCARCCARGCRATYGRMCCKATTTGMATCCACCGMGATTCSTKGAAAGTTAGTTGCTGGGSGSTTSGACTCTSCYCCRWCTCCWSMWACCCKWCNWWWRYTASCTYCNGRCMYGTCATCAGGTTCGGGGCTTTTGTTTTCCGAAGTC
>NVSQ01000107.1 GCA_002401285.1 SAR202 cluster bacterium | reverse complement strand
CCGAAGGTGGTCAGTCGGAATCCTCTCCACCTCCAATATTACCTCAATCCGCCCAAACGGCTCGTGGCCTATGACAGATTCAGCGAAAACTCCCGGACGGCGCTCACAGGTGTGACTCGTGTATCGGTTCAGAGCCTGACKSAGACTGGGTCATCTAGACCAAGGCCGCTCCGTCTTAAAAAGGCGGGGTTAAGCCGACGCAATCCAGTCGACGACACGTTCGCCTATCATGACAACCGTTGCATGGGTAGCACCCGACCTTGGAACTCGAGGCATCACCGACGCATCAGCCACCCACAACCCTTGTACTCCCTTAACTCTGCAGTATTGATCAACTACCGCCATTGGGTCTGAATCAGGTCCCATCTTACAGGTCCCGGACACGTGCCTGGCTGTTCCCACGATCTGGCGTATCCAGAGGTCCAAAGCGTCGTCGTCGGCCAGAATGCCATCCGTTGGGTGGATCCGATGATCGGCCACGTCTTTAAACGCGTCGGATTCCAGAAGTCTATTCGCAAATCGCAGGCCTTCTCTCACCCGTCGACTGTCGTTTGGATGCTGGAGATAACGGTAGTTAAAGGACGGCTGTACTCCGGGGTCGGCAGATGCCAACCTGACGTATCCTGAGCCGTCGGGCAACCCGAGCCCACACGATATTCGTGCCACCCGGTCAGGTGGAACTTCACCGCTCAGGTACCTGGKCCGTGTACCGGGGACGCGCTCCTGCCGTCGGTCGACGACTGRGGAGCAGCCCAGTCGCATATCGTTGATCGCGCTTGACCCTTGGGAGGTGTAGCGTAAACCAAAGCTTACTGCATCGGTATCAGCAGTGAGGGTGATTCCATCTTTGACCTTAAAGGTAATCTGGGCGCTGAGGTGGTTCATTAGGTTCTGTCCTACTCCGGGGAGGTCATGAACCGTGGGTATCCCAAATTGCTGAAGTTGGTCTTCGGGGCCGATTCCCGATAGCATGAGCAGGTGGGGCGATTTGATCGCCCCGGCGCTCAACACGACCCGGTCTGCTTCAACCTTGAAAACCTCRCCCCCGCTTTCGGCTTCCACKCCGACGGCCTTCGAATCCTTGATCAAGACCTTCCTGACGAAGACCGCTCCCCTCACCGTAAGGTTAAGAYGGTGGCGCATGGGATTTWGGTGAGTGATAGCGGCGCTCATCCTCCAGCCGTCCAGGTTGTTCGTGGGAGACACGCCAAGGCCAGAGGGGTTTGGGCCATTCGTATCCTCCGTGGTGCCGAACCCCTCCTGCAAACAGGCTGCATGGAAGGCTTTTTGGATGTCAGACCAGGGGCCTGACTGACGGCGCCTTACTGGCATCGGTCCGTCGGTTCCATGAAAATCATCCCGAATGTCGAGGTCATGCTCCGCTTTCCTAAAGTAGGGCAGTACCTTGGCATAAGACCATTCATCGTTGCCTAGAGAAGACCAGGAGTCAAAATCCTCGGGTAATCCCCTTTGAAATCCCTGACCGTTGATGGACGACCCTCCCCCGATCACCTTGCCCTGCGCCACGTGGATCTCCCCTTGCTCCTCGGTGATTGTTCCTCGCAGGGCCCAGTTGTGTTCCGAGTCCGGAGATTCTGCGAATCTTGTGCCGCCGAACTTTATCTCGTCCGGAAGGTTGGCTGGATCAGGGTAATCCGGACCGGCTTCCAGCAACAGAACGGAGGTATTCGCGTTTTCAGCCAATCTGCTGGCCAACACCGATYCAGCCGCTCCCCCGCCGACGATAACAACGTCATATTTCATGCACCCTCCCTAAATACTTCGTCTTCTAAGCTGGGATTTGTCARATTCAACTGGTTCCCCTGATGATAAGAGGTTGAGTTAGTGTCTCTGCAGCTTGGGCTTGACCGGTGTTGCTCTGGGACACTTCTGGCTCCTTTCTCGATGCAGTAAATCTACACCCTGCACCAGGAGTCCAAACCCACCACCACCCTCATGTTTTTCTCCCCTTAAATGTGTCCCATTATCGCTGAACGCCTACAATCGTTGCTTTTGGGATTGACGAGTTTCTAATCTGGAGTGGCGCTCCATACGGTAAAGTTGCCACCGAACGGAGTGGGACCACCGGAGACGGCGATCTCCGGYTTTACACCGGTCACCGATCTTGCTCCTGCCCGGCCCTGTAGTTGCTGGATGGAATCGGTGTGCATCCAGAAACGAGTTCTCCCGCTGCCGATGTTCCCGCCGCTGGGTAAGACCGGATTCGGGCCTTCGATACTGATATCCGTTTGGTAAAAATCTAAAGCGTCTCCAGCTTTCATTCCGCGGTAACCCAGGCCCTCAATATGGAACTGGTGGAATTCGGCGTAGCCATCGTACATGTTCTCGAAGGAGAGATCGTTTGCGGTGATACCAGCACCCTCGAGGATCTTTCTCCCTGAGCTCGCGGTCTCAGCCTGGACCTCATCGAGGGTTCCAATCAGGCTCCTAGGGCTGCCCCTGCTCGAGGCGTGGTTAAGGATGTACACCGGTTTCTGCTTCATGTCTTTGGCCCGTTCAGCCGTGGTGAACAAGTACGCCGCAGATGCCATGACTGGGATGTCGTTATCGAAAAGGTTCGCTGGCTTGGCTATCCAACGGGCTGCCAGGTAATCTTCCGGCGTTAGTTGCTCAGGCCGGTGTTGGGCCCAATACCCCTCAGGAAATAACAGGCCATTCCTTCGTGAATTCGCCATAAAAGGGGCCATCATATCGTGGTGCTTGCCATATTTCCGGCAATATTCAGCGAATTGCAACGCAGTCGTCGCGCACCCTGGCGGTCCCCATATAGTGCGCCCAGGGCCGACCGCGTAAGTCCCTGGAACCGTGTCCGCAGCGCTGATTCCCCCTTGGTTGTATCGGCCTGACAGATTATGCCAACCTTTTAGCACCAAGCAGGTCTCGGCAAGGCCATCACCCACGGCCTGGGCTGCTACCACGATGGCGGCGGACATACAGCCGGGAGCGTCCATCGTGAACTTGACGTTTTCCAACTCGGGCATGTTTTTTAAGAGCCAATTGGCGCTCAGCTTGGCAATGCCGTCCAAAGGGTCGTCTGAGGGATTGTAGGCGTTGACTACATCCATGGGTACAGGGTCATCCGATTGCCAGTGAGCCCCGGTTGTGGTCACGGGAACGAGCACTAGACCGTCGACCTGATTCGGAGACACACCCGCGTCCTCCATAGCCTTCCTAAGCGCCAGGATGCTGTTGGCGCCCACCGTGGTCTCGGGTCTCCCATCCCAACGGCGGTAAGTGGGAGAGTGGCCGATACCGACGGCCGCCACTTTGCCTCTGTGTGCCCATACGCCCAATCCTTCCGTAGACCGATACATAGATGCTGGAGCATTCTGGGTGGTCATTGTTCATTCCTTATCACGAGTTTAGATGGGCCAGATTCGTTGATACGATACGTCTATATTATCTTATT
>NVSQ01000010.1 GCA_002401285.1 SAR202 cluster bacterium | reverse complement strand
GGATGATTTCGCCTGGAACGCACCCCAGAACGCGGTCCAGTTGTTTGCCGAATTTGTTCCCAGCACCGCCAAGGTTTTAGACGCCGGGGCGGGAACCGGTTTGGTGGGTGAGATCCTTGCCGGACTGGGCTTCCGCGACATTGTGGCGATGGATCTATCGATGGGCATGCTGGACGAGGCCAAGTCAAAGAACGTTTACCATAGCTTTTATCAGATGACCTTGGGAGATAAGCTAGACTACGAGACCGGCGAGTTTGACGCGGTTATCAGCGTTGGTGTATTTACCCGGGGCCATGCCCCGTCGTCCTCATTCGACGAGTTGATCCGTATCACAAAATCGGGCGGCCACATCGTTTTCAGTCTCCGAACGGATGTGTATCAGGACGGCGAGTTCAAAGAGAAACAGGACGCATTGGATAGCGCCGGCGCCTGGAAACTGGCCAAAGTAACCGAGCCTTTCCAGCCTCTCCCCAAGGGTGAACCTGAAGTCTACCACCAGATCTGGTCTTACCAGGTGATCTAAACAACCCGGCTCCTCTTTAATGTTCCTACCCACCCTGTCTACCATGCGCATATGCCGGTGGACATCCTTTCAGCCTGCCGTTACCATACTTTCATTATGCCCAGCGAGCGTTTTCAAAGGCGAATCGACCGCATTCTTGACCAGATTGAAGACGCCGCCGATCGTCGCGACTGGGCCGCCGTTCGCCAAGGCGCGCTGGACCTCCTTGTTTTCGACCCGGAAATCCGGACGCTAAGAACTTTTTAGCCGCCGCTCAGCGGGCGTTGGGTCAAGATGCCGTCTCTCCCGATGTCCAGGATGTCTCCCCGGCAACTACTGTCTCCCAATCCACCGAACCCACCTCCTTCGCCAATGGCCGTTACCAGGTCAGGCGGTTCCTGGGRGATGGCGGCAACAAAATGGTCTACCTTGCCCACGACACTACGCTCGACCGGGAAGTGGCCTTCGCCTTGATCAAGACCGAGGGCCTGGACGAGACCTCCCGCACCCGTGTCACTCGTGAGGCCCAGGCYATGGGGCGCTTGGGCTCTCATCCCCATATCGTTACGGTCTTTGACTTGGGCGAGGAACAAGACCAGCCCTACATSGTCACYGAACTGATGGGCGGCGGGGACGTGGAAGGGGTGATAGAGGACGCACAAGACCACCGGCTTCCCCTGGAGCAGGCAATCAAGATAGCCCAAGAAACCTGCCGGGGGATGGAGTTCGCTCACAGCCGGGGCATCGTCCACCGGGACCTGAAGCCGGGCAACGTCTGGCTGACGGAGGACGGCATCGCCAAGATCGGCGACTTCGGCCTGGCCGTGGCCCTGGAYCGGTCCCGYCTYACYAYMGARGGCATGATGGTRGGCACAGATACATTGATATAAAGCTCTCTATCTGATAGAATCATGGCATCCCGGTTTATCGAGGCTGCCATGCCCACCGTTATAGATACCGCCACCGCCGTCGGCTACTTCAGAGTATCCTCCCCTGGGCAAGCCGGGGAGCGCCACGTATCCCTGGAAGTCCAGCAAGCCTCTTTCCAGAACTACTGCCGGACAAACCACCTCGACCCAACCGCTACCTTTACCGACGTTGCGAGCGGCCGAAAGGATGACCGGCGGGAATACCGAAAGATGSTGGARYAYGTCRCCCARSAAGGYATCGGCAACGTKGTRGTGCTTTTCCTTGACCGCTTTGGCCGCAACCCMAGGGAGATYYTMCGSCGSTAYTGGGAMTTGCARGAGSGCGGKAYMACCGTCCAGWSYRTYAACGAGGATTTACGTGAAGAATTGCTATTGCTTGTCCGTGCGGGGATTGCTGGTCAGGAATCAAAGCGCACGTCAGAACGGGTACGCCTGGCCCTCCGGGAAGCCGCCTCAAGGGGGAAGCTGGTGAGCAAGTTGCCGTTTGGTTACGTCAAGGTACATGACCGGGACGGTGTCCACGTCGAACAGGTGCCGGAAGAGGCCGCAGCTGTCCGCCTGGCCTATSAATTRGCSACCGTCCRSAACATGGGMTACAAGGCGATGGCCGATGRATTRAACCGCCAGGGATACCGGACAAARCTAGGGTCCTTCTTCGCGGCCCAATCCTTGAAATTGATACTGTTGAATCCGKCTATGGCCGGTAACCCGGTGTTCAAGGGTCATCTTGGAGAGCCTATCGTCAACGAAGGCGCTTACCCAGCCATCCTCAGYGCCGAAGARTGGGNCAACCYYNCAACAGCGGCTTACCATACGGCGAGAGGGCCAGCACCGSGGSAACATGGRTAACAGTGTTTATCTGCTATCTGGGATACTCCGSTGCGGCCATTGCGGCGCTGCCATGTCGGGTGAGAACAANGGGAAAGCACCGKTACTACACTTGCACCGGCCGGAARATGGCYCGGGAGYTATGCTCCGAGGGCCGGAATCACCGCCAGGRGGCCTTGGAAGAWGCCRTMYTGGARCAYHTGARCCAGTAYWSYGANCCCGADRHGGTBCBGGNAGTTGBTAGASGCCCAGGGCCARGAAACGGACAACCGSGAYGAARCCGARCTTACCMGGGTAAATGCCCGGTTGGCTGAGTTGGAGCGGGGNTTTCTDAATGACCTKGACCGGGTAGACCGGGAAATCATGACCGAGTCGGAATACCTGAAGCGCCAAGAVRTYCGCCGCCAGGAACAAGAGGGGTTGCAGCCCCGCAAGGCCGARCTAGAGGCCAGCGTTGCCGCCCAGMAGGAYATGGARKCCCARGCCGCCGCCGTTCCGGTGAARGTRCGGTCATTTRTGGAGGACTTCCGGGAYATGGAGGTGCCYCAGGCCAAGGCSWTCCTYCAGRGCATCATTAAAGCGGCGCACGTTTTCAAGGATGGGCGGATAGAACTGACGTTCAGRCCCTGATTGACACTCGGCCATTTGTAGGGACGGCGTTGGCTCCAGATTCCAAAACCAGACAGTATGACTTAGTCCAATTGTTTTGCCGCCTCTTCCCCGCACTTCGAGTGGRCCGGATACCACTCGACACCATATTCCCCATTCATGAGTGCCCGGCGGTATACATCCTCCACCAAACCACCACATATCCAGCAGATCAAATCTGGCCTCCACCCCTGCTCCCATCCTGTGGGCCATCCAGCCGCGTCTAGGCCACCTAGCGAATAATTCGACCATCCAGTTGGTGCTGCCGGTGGATTGACCCGATGTGTCCTGTATTCGCGGTCAAAAGCGTATTTTAGYTTTCTGTMCTCGGGCGCGGCTGAKAATTCCTCCGCTATCCCCTTGGCTATGTAGAGGCCAATGACATACGGGGTTCCTGATAAAGCGCAATTTCTTGCTATCTTTCGCTCTACGGAGAGGGGGCGACCGGCCCTAGCACCCCCATCATCCACTGGGTCCTGCCGTTTTAGTTTGCGTCTTCTCTTGACCGTTTCCAGTTGGTATCTGAGTTCCGCGTTTTCTCGGAGTTCTACCGTCCGATCACTGCCACAGAGCGCCACGAAACCGTGTTCTCGTAGAACACGGACCGCCATTTCCAACTCTTCTGACGTTCCTCGTTCGTCAGCTCCCAGGGCCTCTTCCCGGCACACAGTGATGTACGCTTTCAAGGATGGGTCCAGCTTGTCGATGCGCTCAAGATATGCTCGAACGGCCTCCACTGATGAGACTTGTTTGGCTCGAATCGCCGACGCCGAGGCGGCGGCCGACAGGAATGGAACGTTCAAATCGCTGTTCGCGGTCAAATTTTTGATCCTCCCTGGATTGTGATGGATTTACTGGATCTGGGCTGACGGCCTGGCTTTTGGGTATCTAAGCAGTTAATCGTGAAGTTAGCAGCTTAGTCATGACGGGCAATTTCCAGTGGCGGTGGGGTCATGCCTCCTCTTCCCACGCCTTGCAGCCGTTATGAGCGGGGTCAAGCGCCTGGCCGGTCTTCATCAGGAAACACTGACACGGGCTGGATGTCTGCCAGGTCCATCTCGGTTAAACCGTTTAACTCGGTCATTAGGCTTAAGAACCGGCTGGCCACTTCCGGCAGGTCCTCTTCTGAAATTGGAATACCCACCAACCTAGCCAATCCCCGAGCTTGGTCTGTCATTGATTCGGTCATATTTTTCTCCCTTCAATTTTTTAATATAACCATGAGGCTTTTATGTGTAAAGCATGGATTGACTACCGGGCGAAATCGTGAATCAACATAACATCATCCCTCTGCTGGGTAAATTGACTTGTCACACGGCAAGAATCGTAGGGGAATCGAACGGGATCTTGATAGAAGGCGACCCATACTATGTGATGCATTTTTGAGCCGGCAATCGGATTGACAAACCGGCCACTCGCCGTTAACATGTCGGGGTTTGCTCGTACCGGGTGACTGTCAAAGCTGTATTTGGTTGAGATGGGGGGGTAATATTCGTGCACAAAATCGGGAATTTCTCGGGTGGAAGTAAGCCGTTTTCCTGATCGCAGCGATATGTAATGTCGAAAGTGGGAATCTTTCACTACATTGGTCCCAGCGCGGCCGAAAGCATACTCTACCTTGTGAGCCTTAGCTGGCTGCACATTAGAATTCTACATCTAGTGTTCCGGGGCCATCTCCAGACCTGCAACCTCAGTTCAACCCGTGGGTATCTTCCACCAGAACTTTCCCCTACTCATGACACCTATTTTGATGTCCCAATAATACTCGGAGGTAGTATATGAGAACTTTGTTAAAGTCGAAAATTCACAGGGCCTTTGTAACCGACGCGAACCCGGACTACGTTGGCAGTATCCTCATAGACGAGGAACTGATGGACCGAACCGATATCTGGAACTTCGAAAAAGTCCTAGTATGCGATGTTACCAACGGCAACAGATTTGAAACTTATGCTATCCCCGGTGAGCGCGGCTCGGGAATAGTCGCCGTTCAGGGGGCGGCCGCACGATTAGTTGACAATGGCGATTGCATTATCATCATGGCCTTTGATCTCGCAGACGAGCCCATAGAGCCCAAGATGATATTGGTCGACGATACGAACAAGTTTGTTGAGTATCTTGAAGGGGCTAAACATGTCCAACACCTACACTGAAACAGATACGGAATCTTACTACGACGCCGAGGATGGCATATATCGGGCTGTTTGGGACGAGGATGGCAGCGTCCACTGGGGCGTGTTCGACGAAAGTACCGGCGGAGACTTTCTCAAAGCGTCTTCCAATCTCAATCACATAATGGTTAACAAAGGGCTCATCGACGAAGACGCAAGTGTTTTGGACTTGGGGTGCGGTAACGGGACTACAGCCATCTGGCTGTCCAAAGCCCATGGGTGTCAGGTTACCGGTGTCGATCTGAGTGGCGTCCGAGTGGATAACGCCGAGAAGGCCCGTTTGAACCAACCTTCCGATCTTCAGGACCGGTTGGCTTTTAAGAAGGCATCGGCCACCGAGCTTCCCTTCCCTGATGGAACATTCACCCACGTTTGGAGCCAGGCGGTGATTTACCACGTGCACGATAAAGCCGCCGCGCTCAATGAGGCTTACCGGGTGTTGTGTGACGGTGGGATCATGGTCTTCGACGACCTAGTCAAGCCCCAGCCCGACATCAGTCCTGACGGGCAGGAATATGTTTATTCCCGGCTTCTCTACGATACGGATTTCAGCTTCGACTCTTACCAGGACGCGTTGCGGAACGAGGGATTTGAGGTGTTGGAAGCTCATGACCTTTCCGAGCACCTGAAAACCAGCTATCTTGCACTGGCCGAACGCACTCCCAAGGACGAAGGTGAACATGCGGAGCATTTCCAGTGGTTGACAACCGCTTACCAGGAGACCGCCAAAGCGGTGGACAATCGGGAGGTGGGTTGGGGTTTATTTGTTTGCAAGAAGTAGCGCCGGCCCGGCTTCATCCCGGGAATTCTTCGTTAATTTAGGAGTGTACTAGTTTGGTTAACCCAAACAGCGAAGAAAGAGTCCAATGGGTCTATGCGGCGACCAACAACCAGGAGTTGGAAGAGCGCTATGACCAGTGGGCCGCGGCGTATGACAAAGACTTGGAAGAAGATTTCGCCTGGAACGCGCCCCAAAACGCGGTTCAGTTGTTTGCCGAATTTGTTTCCAGCACCGCCAAGGTTTTGGACGCCGGGGCGGGAACCGGTTTGGTGGGTGAGATCCTTGCCGGACTGGGCTTCCGCGACATGGTGGCGATGGACCTTTCGATGGGCATGCTGGAAGAGGCCAAGTCAAAGAACGTTTACCATAGCTTTCATCAGATGACCCTGGGAGATAATCTAGACTACGAGACCGATGCGTTTGACGCGGTTATCAGCGTTGGTGTATTTACCCTGGGCCACGCCCCGTCGTCCTCATTCGACGAGTTGATCCGAATCACCAAACCGGGTGGCCACATCGCTTTTAGTCTCAGAACGGACGTGTACCAGGACGGTGGATTCAAAGAGAAGCAGGACGCCTTGGAAAACGCCGGCGCCTGGAAGCTGGCCAAAATAACCGAGCCTTTCCAGCCTCTCCCCAAGGGTGAACCTGAAGTCTTCCACCAGATCTGGGCTTACCAGGTAATCTAGAAAAGCCAGCCCCTCGGTAACGTCCGTACCCACCCTGTCTACCATGTGCATATGCCGGTGGACATCCTTTCATTATGCCCAGTGACCGTTTCCAAAGGCGAATCGACCGCATTCTTGACCAGATAGACGACGCAGCCGACCGTCGCGACTGGGCTGCCGTTCGCCAAGGCGCGCTGGACCTCCTTGTTTTCGACCCGGAAAACGCGGACGCTAAGAACTTTTTAGCCGCCGCTCAGCGGGCGTTGGGTCAAGATGCCGTCTCTCCCGATGTCCAGGATGTCTCCCCGGCAACTACTGTCTCCCAATCCACCGAACCCACCTCCTTTTCGCCAGCATTATTTCTTGCCGCCGCCGCCCAACGGACTCAGAAAATCAGGATAGGGCCGCTAGGCTACCTACTGCCGCTTTACTCGCCGCTGCGTCTGATAGAAGAAATTTGTATGTTGGACAATCTCTCCGATGGCCGTTTGGATTTGGGTGTGGCCCGTGGCGTTTCCCCGTACGAATTGGGATTCTCCGGAATCGATCATAATAATGCGCGAGCAATTTTCGACGAGAGCGTGGCGGTTATCGTTCAGGGGATGACCCAGTCAAGACTGAACTTTCAGGGAGAATACTACAACTTCAACAACGTTCCGATGGAGATGGAACCCTACCAGAWGCCTTACCCACCAWTATGGTATCCAACTRATAATCCGAACAGCATTCCTTAATGTGRCAAGAAACGGGTACCACTTTGTTAGTCTCGCTCCGGCGGCACGGATAAGAGAAAACGTTGACCTGTATTGGAACCTGTGGAAAGAGCATCAATCCGATCCGGATCGACTGAACGGGCATGTAACAGAGCCCAAGGTAGGAGTAATGCGGCGGATCTTGGTGRCTGAAACCGATAATSAAGCTGAGATGGTAGCCCGCGYAGCCCACCAGGATTGGTTCCATTCACTCACTAAGTTATGGCACGAGTATGATGACCATTTCCCGGACGGASTTTTCAATTGGGATTCYTCTACTCAAAACGAAACTTTAAACTATGGCTCTCCTTCTCGAGTAAATGAGCAAATCGCTCGCTTGCTTGAAGTATCCGGCTGCAATTACTTGATTTGCGTTTTTGCCTGGGGGACTATGTYCCATGAGCAGTCGCTCAATTCTTTGCGACTTTTTGTTGATGAAGTGRTGCCCAATTTTCAAGACAACCCCCAGGTTATCACCCAATAGCTGTCTTCAAATCTAAAATGAAATATGTCGAGAGCGCGATGCTGAGGGTGACCGCGCCAAGGCAATATGCCTGCTGGACGAGTCTCTGGCTATCTCCAGCGAGCTAGGCATGCGGCCCCTGATGGAGCGGGTGCTGTCCCGGAGGGAGATACTTAAGGCCTAACGGCACAGCAATCATCGTAAGGGCCGAAGTGGTAGTCAGTCTGAGGGAGATATGGAACAACGCCGGTTTGGAAATATGGGTGAAGTTAGCGCACTGACTCTTGGCGGCGGGGGGACCGGGCAGGTCTGGGGCCCCACCAGCCAGGAAGAGGCGGTGGCCACGGTAAAGGCGGCCGTGGATTGGGGAATCACCTTCCTGGACGCGGCGCCCACCTATGGTGACGGGAAGGCGGAAGATGTCATCGGTGAGGCCTTTGGCGGCAGGCTGCCGGACGGGGTGCGGGTGTCCACCAAATCCAGACTGGGCAACCCACCGTCTGGGGAGGTCCTAACCCGCTTGCGGGCGAGCTTGAGTGACAGCCTGGCCCGGATGARGCTGGAGCGRGTSGACYTCTTCTTYYTGCATAACATGATCGTGGCTGAYGAAGACCAGGCGCGCTACGACGGTACGCCTCGAACACTATTCGTCGAGAGCGTGATTCCGGCGTTTGAGACGCTAAAGAAGGAAGGCCTGATCGGGGCGTGGGGAATCACGGGTATCGGCGTGCCCGATGCCATCCTGGAAACCATAGAAAGCGACCCGCCTCCTCAGGCGATCCAAGTCATTACCAATCTTCTAGATTCCCCTGGTGCGCTAAAGCGGTTTGAGGGTCCGGCCAAACCCAGGGAGATCGCCGCCGCCGCACACCGTCGTGGCGTCGGTGTCATGGGCATCAGGGCGGTCCAAGCGGGAGCATTGACCAGTGMMYKYSRCYSRMAGYYGCCWGMNGACCATCCGGATWTGGCCGACTACCGGCGYGCGGCAGCCTTCAGAGATCTGAGCAGAGAGTTGGGTGARTCTCCCGCCGCGTTRGCCCACCGGTACGCCTTGTCCATGGATGGAGTAGCCACAGTARTTCTCGGCGTAAAGAATCGAGCAGAGTTAGAGGAGTGTGTCGAAGCCGAAGCCAAAGGACGGCTTGCGCCGGAAGTTATKGCCCGCATCGATGGCACGGCGGTCCGGGGTTGATCRGATTCCCCTCGATATGTCCCATAGGCGAGCAACGGGGACCACTCGCTGMAAAACCAGGGTYCTAGATGGACGCCTCCRATTCACCGATAGGTACGGTGACTCGTACCCCGGCCCGCGGTTGGGCGGTGTTGCTGCTCTTCCGGGCTCAGGGCAGCAGTGTAATCCTCATCTCCTATACCTTCGGCCTGTTCCTTCCGTTTATCCGCGACGACCTGAATATTTCACTGCTCCAGGCAGGGTTGCTCCAGGGGGTCTGGTGGATCACGGCTGCTACCGCCGCGTTGCCATTCGGCGCTTGGTTCTCTCGCTTCCGGCCCGTGCCAGTTGTCCTGGTGTCTCTGTTATTGAGCCTCCCTTTTCTATTCATGCAGGCCTTGGCCACCGGCTTCGTCTTCCTGCTATTGGCGAGATTATTCCTCGTCCTTTGCCACGTCATCGCCACTCCCGCCCGGACATTGCTGCTGCAGCAGTGGGCCGCACCCCGCCAATACGCACAGATCAACTCGGTCGGTCTTTCGCAGCACAGCTTGATCCTCGCGCTGGCCGTGAGCACCAGCGCCCTTTTTATCACAGCAGTTGGCAGTTGGCGGGGCGCATACTTGTTGATGGGCGGACTGATGCTGGTGCAAGCCTTCGCTTGGGTGTTGGTGGCCCAGGAAAGAAAGGCCCCGGTGCGCGACATTAAGAGCCAGCTGAATGAGCAAGAAGGAGCGCCGCTTCGGGCCCTGGCTGCTTATCCTCAAGCCTGGATCATCGCCGCGATGATGTTCTTCCTGTCAGCTACCTGGACCGCCATAGTGACTTTCCTGCCGACGCTTTGGCTGGAAGAACGGGGAGTGTCGCTCACCTTGGGTGGCCCCTTATTGGGTTTCCTCTACTACGGCCTCATTCCCAGCGGACTCTTTGGAGGATTCCTGGCACGCAAGATTCGGAACCGCAAGCTGTTGCTGGGTGTCCCGGCGCTCTTTAACGTGCTATTTGGGGTGGCCATCACCTTCACGACCAACCCGATTCTGCTGATGTTCCTGATCACCGGGCTGGGGATCGTGTGGGTTGCCACCCCGGCCATTAATGTGTTGCCCTTTGAGTTTCCTGGGATACGGCCCAGGGAGGTTGCGGTGATCTCTTCCTTGGTAGTCACGTTTTCGGGATTGGGATTCGCCGCGGGTCCGGTTGTGACCGGGCTGGTAGCCCAGTTCACCGGTTCGCTGCAGACGGGGTTGGTAACGCTGTGTGTCCTCACCGGATTGGGTGTAGTCGCCAGCGTGTTCTATCCAGCTTACGCCCGAAATACCGCTCCACCGATGCTTCGTGCCGATGGGGATAAATACACGTGAGCAATGGACGCCGCGCTTCTCAGGAGGCAGACGTCCCAATCTTTTTCAGATTCACCGCTGCAGCTCACCTTTCTTGAGAAAGCGCAGCGGTGGATAGGGCTAACAGACCGGCCCGTTGGTGACAGCGGGGTCGACTTTTCGACGGAGAAACTGGCCTCCGCCCAGGGTTGCGTGTAGCTGGCCGTTCTCCACGACCACTTTTCCTCTCAAGATAGTGGTTGTCGGCCAGCCTTCGATTTCAAATCCATCCCAAATGCTGTAGTCAGTGATGTGGAAGTCTCCCGTGGCTAGTGTTTTCTTGATATTTGGGTCGATAAGGACGATATCGGCATCGCTGCCTGGGGCGATGACCCCTTTGCGTGGGTACAGGCCCATGATTTTGGCGGCGTTGGCCGATGTTACGTCCACAAACCGCGGCAGCGTCATTCCGCGCTTGGAAACCCCCTCGCTGAACGTGATCCCCATGCGGGTCTCGGCCCCGTTGTGTCCTCCGGTCACGTCGGATATGGTTTTCCCGGCAATCTTGACCTCCCAGGATGTGCAGTACTCGTCGGTGGCCATGGTGCTGAGGCCGCCCTGAACGATGCCGTTCCACAGGGAGAGCCGGTCCTCTTCCGACTTTAGGGACGGATAGGTGTGGTACTTCATGCCGTTCTCTTCCCGGTAGTTATCAGAGTTGAAACAGCAGTAGTTGTGGAGTGTTTCTCCGTATACCGGCATCCCTTTGGCTCTGGACTCTCCGATCGCTTGGATCCCCTCCCTGGCGCTGACATGGACGAAATAAACCGGAGATCCGGTCCACCCAGCCACGTTCAAGACCCGGCGAAACGACACGTCCTCTGACTCGTTATTGTGCACCAGCGGCATATTCCACCAAACGGTGCGCTCTTCGTCGCCCAGCTTCCGGTACATGTTCATCACCATGTCGTCGTCCTCGGAATGGACCAGCAGCATTGCGCCGTGACGCTGTATCAGCTCCATCAGATCGTGAAGGTGGCCCATGCGGACCATTCGCCCAGGCCCTGGAGTGGTGGGAGGACGTACATTCGTGGTGAATATCTTAACGGATGCGAATCCTTCCTCGACGGCCTCGCGCACCTGGCCCATAATGTTGGAATCAATCTCGCCCGATAGCATCAGGTGATGAGAGTAGTCGGCGTAGGAATTTCCCTGCCAGACCGAAGTGCGCTCGGCGATGGCCTGGTTGACGTCGATGCCGGGATTCTGGACGGCGAAGTCCAGCAGCGTGGTCGTGCCTCCAAAGAGGGCGGCACGGCTGACCTGCTCCGGCGGCGCCGTACTCAGGTTTTGACCCTGGGCCACGAAAGGCGCGGCGATATGGGCGTGGGGTTCGATGCCTCCAGGAACCACTATCTTGCCCGAAGCGTCGATCACCCGGCCCGCTTCTTCGGTGAATGTCCCCGGAGCCCCAACTCCGACGATTTTGTCCCCTTGGACCGCTATCTCCCAGTCGCCTACGCCCCAGCTAGTCACGACCTGGCCGCCTTTAATAATCAGATCTAGCATGGTCTTCCTCCTAATCACCTTCTATTGGATCACCCAGGGGGCCTTCGAAATGGATTTTATAACAATTGAAGACCCAACGGTCCAACACTTACAATCGAAAGAGGTCCTCCCGGTGCGACTCTTCTTCCACATTTGTGGCTATCGCGCTTGATACTCACTTCTGGAGAAACCGTTGTGCCGTGTGGACAACCCCTCTCCTCCGACGTAATATGCCTCTAGAGACCGGATGCGTGGACGCCGCTGACAGTCCAAGAGTTTCTGTCTCTGACCCTCCCTACCGGCGTTCGATATTGAGGTAAATATGGACGAGCTTATCGCGTATTTTAACGGGGAGTTTGTTCCTGACAGTCAGTGTCTGATCCACGCCACCGACAGGGGGTTCCGTACTGGAGACGTGGTCTACGATCTCCAACGCACCTTCGATGGAAAGATTTTTCGGCTGCGTGAGCACCTAGAGCGATTCATGCGCTCACTTAAATTCACCCGTCTGGACTCCGGACTTAATATCGACGAGCTAGAAGCGTTGACCCGCGAAGTCGTGGAGCGAAACGAAGACTTGCGTGAGCCTGGAGGAGACTTTACGGTCACCCAGTTCGTGACACGAGGCAGGGCGAAAAGTGTCGTCGATCCCGTGCCCCCAACCGTGTGCATCCTGCCCCAGCGAATAGACTTCGCCCAGTTCGCTAAATTCTACCAGTCCGGCGTGCACGTCGTTATACCGCGAACCCGTTCCTACTCCACCGAATCCCTCGATCCGAAGGTGAAGCATTATAGCCGGATGAATTTCGTCATCGCCAGTCTGGAAGCGGCTGACGTGGACCCGGAAGCGTATCCAGTTCTGCTAGATGAGAACGGCAACATCGCCGAGCATATAGCCGGCAACTTTTACCTGATCACCGACGGCGTGCTAAGAATGCCGACCGACCACAGCTCTCTTCAAGGCGATACCCAGAGGGTCATCCGGGAGATGGCTAAACGGCTGGGGATCCCAACGCGGGAAGAAGAGCTCCAACCTTACGACGCATATACCGCCGACGAGATATTTCTTACCAACACCACGTACTGCATCCTGCCCGCCGGGAAGATCGACAACCGGCCGGTGGGCGAAGGCGTGCCGGGGCCGATCACCCGCCAATTACAGTCCGCGTGGAGCGAGATGGTTGGAGTGGACTTCGTTGACCAAGCATTGTCTTTTGCGAACCCTTAGTGGGGTACTTGTACATTTGCCCCGGTGAGAGCCCATTCCCCGCCTTAAAATAGTCGCCAAAGGAGCCAAAGATGCCCATACCATCCTGGAAGTCGGGATTACAGGAGGTCGCTCCCAACGTCTTCGCTTATATCCACAGCGGGGTAGGATGGGACATATGCAACTCCGGCTTCATAGTAGGCGACGATGGCGTGTTGGTTATCGACGCCATGATGGTAGCCAGCCAGGTACGTATGTACATGGAGGAGATACGCAAAGTCACCGATAAGCCCATCAGATACGTGGTCAACACCCACCATCATGTGGACCATTCCTTTGGCAACCAGTTCTACCTTCCGGCCGAGATAGTTTCTCACCGTGGATGCCGGGAATCTTTGATCACCAGGGGCGCGGACGTGGGGATGCTGAGTGAACGATACCCCCAGTACAAAGAAGACTGGGCGGAGGCTCGGCTAACTCCTGCCAGTATCACTTACGAGGACAAAATGATTGTCCACCTGGGCGGCAAGGTGGTCGAATTGCTCCATCCGGGTCCGGCCCATACTTACGGGGACACCCTCGTATACCTGCCTGAGGATAAGGTGCTTTTCACGGGAGACGTGGCATTTCACTATCTGACCCCACTGGCGCGGGATGGACACGTAAGCAACTGGATCAAGGTAGCAAACGGGATCCTGAATCATTTGGATGCCACGACTTTGATACCGGGGCATGGTCCCGTAAGCGGCAAGGAAGTGGTTAGCGCGACCTTGAAGTACCTTCGTTTGGTAAAGCGCAAGTCCCGATCGCATTTTCAGCGGGGCGCGAGCGTTGAGGACACTAGCCGTGCGATTCCCTTGGGAGAGTATGCTGACTGGGTGGAGCCGGAGAGGGTCATGGTCAATGTTCAGCGCTTGTACCAGGAGTTCCGCGGTGAATTGCCAAAGGCCCGAGCGATGAGCTTCGGATAGATATTCGATCTAGAGATAGATAGCCAACTGAGGAGAGTTAACGATGCCAACTAGGCAAATGACAGCCAATGCGTCCCACCTTATGGTCGAGCAACTCGTAGCTTCGGGAGTCAAATACGTCTTCAACAACTCAGGTTCGCGCGAAGCTCTGTTCTTCAACGAGCTCCACTCGCGGTCTGATATCCACGGCATCCTGGGACTCCATGAAGGCACGGTTACCGCCATGGCCGGGGGCTACACCCAGGCCAACCTGGTGCCGGGCGTTATGGTCGTTCACCTGGGAGCGGGCCTGGCCCAGTGCATGGGACAGCTGATCAACGTTTGGACGGGCAGCTTGCCGGTCGTCGTGATTACTTTCGCCGGAGACACCGGCAGCTTTGCGGATAGGATAAGCCTGGACCTTACCCACAATGCCGGCCCAACCGCCATCAGCGCCCCGATGACCAAGGCCAGCTGGACGGTGATCGAGCCTGAAGGACTGCCGGCTGCCATTGAGCGCGCGCTGCGGGTTGCCATGACTCCACCGGTCGGCCCGGTCCACCTGGCGGTCTATGACCGGTTGCTCGGTCCGGAGCAGTACACCGCAAACATTATCGAGGGTGACCTGCCGGAGATCCGCACGGGCTACCCATCCGATAGTGACGTTGAGAAGATCGCCCAAGCCTTACGCGATGCTAAACGTCCCCTCCTGTACACTGGCGACGGTATCTGGAAAAGCGGCGCCGACGCCGAAGTGACGGCCCTGGCCGAGCGCTTTGGCATTCCAGTTGTGGGGGAGTTGCGCGGGGTCTCCATCAAGCATCCGCTCCACTGTGGCGGACGCCGTCTTGAGCAGGCAGGTGATATCGACCCCGACCTTATCCTTTGTTTCGGCGTGCGCCACAACGGCGCCGGTACCGCCGACGACTATTCCGCCTTCTTCAACGCCGAACGCATCATCGCTGTAGGCTCAGACGTCGAAAATCTCCAAAATATCCCAGGCTTGGACCTCGCGGTCCTCGCCGACGAAAAACGAACGGCCCAGCGCCTACTCGAGCTAACCGACTCCCCTTCGGACGATCTCGCGGACCGTCGAGCGTGGGCAAGAGAAGAGGCTGCATCACTCCGCGCCCGGCGGCGGGACGCCGCCCGATCGATCCCACAACAGCAGGGCAAGGTGCGTCCATATGTACTCGCGGACGCTCTAGACAAGGCCCTGGAGCGGATCGGCGGTGGGCTGGTGACCATTGAGCAATTCGCCGTCGCCCAAGACATACTTGAGAACACCGGGGATGCCGGCAACAACGAGTACATCAGACCCGCCGGTGGCTCGGAAGGTTACGGCATGGGCGCCGCCATCGGAGCGAAGCTCGGCGCTCCCGGCAAACCGGTCGTCGGYCTCGTSGGCGACGGTTCCCTTTAYTACTCTGACTCYGCTCTCTGGACGGCTGCGAGCCACAATATTCCAGTACTTTACGTAATCTCCAACAACGGGGCATACGGAATCGTGGCAGGGGCCTTTGGCGGTGCGGATGCCGACATGAAACGGACTGGCGATTACCGGGGCGTCGTCCTAGACAACATAGACCCGGTCAAACTATCGGAAAGCTTTGGCGTCGAGGCCATGGACGCCACTGACGAATCGAGTATCGCCAGAGCCATTGAGCATGGGCTTAAAATGGTGGAGGATGAGAAGCGTCCCTTCCTGCTGAACGTCCATCTGCCCATCGGGCTGCCCGAAGGCGGACGTCCCAAAGCGCCGTATAGCTTCAGMGATGACTTGAGCTAAAGGCGTCGTCTGACTCGGATGCCCGGACCCCGCTCCAGGGTCTGGACTTGTGAGCGCGCCCGTTCCTTATTCACCGTCAGCGGAGTTGTTCGCGTACCTGAGGCATTACTTCGGTGGCGAAGGCCTCCAGCGTCGTGGCGATGCCTTGGCGGGGAGTCGCGGACGCTCGGATCGTTACCTGAGTTATTCCCCACTCGATCATGCTCACGACTTTAGCGGTAACTTCTTCTACCGTTCCGGCAAGCGTGGCGTCTCGTATGAGATCATCTGGCGCCTGCCTGGCCAGAGTTTCCAATTTCTGGGTGTCATGGGTGTAGCCTAATTGGGCGACCGCGTCTATCAGACCAGGGGTAACTTCTAACCCAGCMGMKATAGCGAAGCGGGTGTAGGTGGMTARAGATCGAACCGCGGACATTCTTACCCCTTGCAGCGCTTCCTGAGAGTCTGCGGCGATACAGCAATTRAGGCGTGCTACCCGGTCGATGGCGGCRRTGTCCCGGYYSGTTCTAGARGCGCCTTCGCTGATAATGCCTAGGGAATAGTCCACGGTAGCCTGGCTCGCGCAGCTAGAAATTATGGCTCCATCGGCCACTTCCCCGGCAAGTTGAAGTCCCAAGGGTGAATTGCTGGCGATGTAGATBGGTAAGTCAGGCCTGAGAGGGGAAAAATTGAGGCCCCCACCCTTGAATTCCACGGTGCGGCCCTGAAAATCAACCTCTTCGCCTCTCATGAGGGCTTGGATCAGTGTTACCGCCTCCCGGATCGCCAGGGCTGGCCGGGACCGGGCTATCCCAAGCTCGGCGAATCCCGATATCCCAGCTCCGATACCCAGGACTGCCCGGCCGCCGGAGATCTCGTCCAGCGTGCCGATCGCCTGAGCGGTCAATGCTGGATGCCTGGAATATGGGTCGGTGACGCATGGTCCCAGCTTGATTCGGGAAGTGTTCAACGCGCATAAAGTAAGGCTGGAGTACACTTCGCGGAAGAATCGCTCATCCCCAAGCCAAAGGTAGTCATACCCCCATTCCTCGATCCGGCGGGCCAGCGATGCTAGTTCATTAGCAGGCAATTCGCCCAAGAGCAAGACGCCAGTCGTCAYTGGATTCATGGGYTTCTCCTCAGCCGGCAGATGGCTCCCACCAAACAGCACCAGTACGCGTTCGCTTATTTTCCGCCAACGGCAGGAACGGGCATTCCCTATCTACGGGGAATCAGAAATCGTTGCCGTGACGCGACTACGGCGTAATCGCTGCATCACGCTTGACAGCACCATGTCAACCACGAACCACGTCGCGAGAAACGCACCGGTTTCCAAGAGGAAGCTGTGGAATTTGTAAAACAGCTCGGCGATGAGCAAGGATGACCCGAAAGCCGGGGCCTGCTCCGAGAGTAAACGCCGCAGCGGTAGAACTCGAATCAGCGAGTACAKAGCTACTCCTTTGTGGTATCGATATTAAGTACGCGGGCAAGCATCAACCTGTGGATGATAGGGCATGGTACCGCTTTTCGGCAACATGCTNTTTTTTTCATGCGTCTGCCGATGAGTTCATTACGCGTACGGCCCCGRGTACTAGTACTGCGTCAATCTGAAATTGATGCCTACGGCTTCACCMMCANCCWRACCTTCCCCCGTCGAGGGGGAAGGGATTTRTTCTCTTTCCTTTGACGGGGGAGAGTTGTCGGTCCAYGCATCAAAATCATCTAGAAACAGTAATAGTTACGCTCCGTTCCGCCAGACTCCATCTAGGAYCCGGCGGGRGGAGCGGCGCTGGGAATGATAGCGGGAATACCCAACTCCTCTACCAGGTTTACGAACTGGAAGACGTCATTCTCGACCACATCTTCCAGAAGCTTGATCTGGACGTCGATACGAGTGGAAAGATCCTGGAACACCTCACCGGCCTGTTTTGGGGGCGCAAAGTCGGCGCTTGCCACCACGGCGATGACTTCGGCCAGCTTGCGGTTCAACTTCACCGGCAGATTTAGCCGGTCCCGCGCCCCTTTGTGGTCCACCTGCACCAACTCGTTTTCGATCGCCGCCAGTTTTTCTTTCAAGGGAATCSCCGCGCTCGCCACCGCCTCTGCCGAGGAGTGGGACTCGGCCCTCTGCTCCCACTCCTCCACCTGACGCCGGATGTTACGAAGCTTGTTGATAGAGTCGTGAGTCTCAGACAACTTGTCCCGGATGCTGAGGTGCAGGTCAAACTGGGAGTCAAAATCGGCCTGGCTGGCGGCCACCCGAGGGTCTTTGACGATCTGAAATTCCCGGGTTTGTTCCGTGCCGTCGACGGATAGGCTAATCCGGTAGTCTCCCGGCGGGGCCGTCGGGCCGGTGGTCATGTCTTCCGTAGTTTTGTCTCCGGGCACTTTCCTGGCGTCTGGGTAGCGCATGTTCCACACGAACCGGTTTATACCGGACACCGCGGGAAGCCGTGGCTCCTGGTCCCCGTCGCCGGACTGATTCTCTGGATCTGTGCTGGTGAAGGTATTTATCAGCTGATCCTGGTTGTCCCAAACCTTCAGGGTTACCTGTCCTTCTGGGGCTTCCTTCAGATAGTAGGTAACGATCACGCCTTGCGGCGGATTTTCGCCCGCATCCAGGAATTGGCGCACTGTTTCACCGCCGGGRCCCTTTTTTTCGGTGTATGTGACGTCGGCCCCTAGGGAYAAGCGATAATGCTTGCCCWTGGAAGGTTTRCGSGRMGCGGCGGGYGAWCGAAGCCGRAYCGAGGTGCGGGGYTGCAGCAGTTGGACCGGYGACMCCGYCAATTCGTTGGTAAGCTGATGCAGGGTAGTCAGATCGTCCAAGATCCAGAAGCTCCGGCCGTGGGTGGCGGCGATCAAATCATTATCTTTGACGGCCAGGTCGTAGATGGGTACGGTGGGCAGATTCCCTTGYAAAGGCGACCAGGCGCCGCCATCGTCGTAAGAGACGTAAACGCCGGTCTCGGTGCCAACGTACAACAATCCTCGGCGGCCCGGATCCTCCCTGATGACCCTTGTGTAGTCGCTTTCAGGGATTCCTTGTGAAATATCGGTCCAACTCTGGCCATAATCCGATGTCTTGTAGAGCATGGGCCTGGTTTCGTCCAGTTTGTATCTGGTGGCGGCCATGTAGGCCGTGGCAGGGGTGTGRGGAGAGACCTCGATCATGTTGATAAGGGTCCACTCCGGGAGGTCTATGGGAGTGATGTCGTTCCACGTCTTGCCGGCATCTCTGGAAATGTGGACCAATCCGTCGTCGCTGCCCGCCCAGAAAACCCCCGGCTCATGGGGGGATTCCACGAACGCGAAGATCGTACCGTAGGTCTCCGCACCCGAGGTGTCTTTGGTGATCGGCCCCCCTGAAGTTTCCATCTTTGAAGTATCAGCACGGGTTAGATCGGGGCTGATGGGCTCCCAGGTGCTCCCTTGGTCGGTGGAACGGAACACCAGATTGCCGGCTACGTATAAGATGTCCGGGTCGTGAGGAGAAAACTGGACGGGGAAKGTCCACTGGAAACGGTGCTTCATCTCGTTGGCGCCTCGGCCTGTACCCAACTCCGGCCATACGGTAATGATCCTGACCTGGCCGGTGGCATGGTCGTACCGCACCAAGTTACCGCCGCCTCCCGCCGAACTTCCCACGGCGCCGGAGACAACGATGTTGGGATCCTGGGGGTGGACGGCGATGTGGCCACTCTCCGAATTGCCGACGGTGTAGCAGTCGCCCCAGGGAATCGCTCCTTTGTGGGTGCGGGAAGGAACGGAGATGGCCGAATTGTCCTGCTGCGTGCCGTATACCCGGTAGGGGAACTCATTGTCGGTGGCCACATGGTAGAACTGTGCAGTAAGCTGGTTGTAAATGGTAGACCAGGTTTCTCCGCCGTTTAAGCTAACGCAGGCGCCGCCGTCGTTGCCTTCAATCATTCGACGGGGGTTTCTTGGGTCAATCCAAAGGTCGTGGTTGTCGCCATGGGGTGTGGTCACCTGATCGAAGTTCTTCCCGCCGTCGGTGGACTTCCAAGTCTGATAGTTGAGGACCCACACAGTATCGGAATCTTGAGGATCGGCGAAGATGTGCTGGTAATACCAAGGACGCCCTTGGATGTCCTGGTTGTCGCTCACWTTTTCCCAGGTGGCGCCGGCGTCGTCTGACCTATAYAGGGCSGCGTCTTCSGACTCGACAGTCGCCCATACYCGKCCCGATCTGGCCGGCGACGCCGCGATCCCGATGCGCCCTTTCAGGCCTTGAGGCAGTCCAGGGTTCCCGGTTAGTTCTTGCCAGGAATCCCCGCCGTCAGTAGATTTGTAAATCCCGCTGCCGGGGCCTCCACTAACCAAACTCCACGGCGTTCGGTGRGCTTCCCACATCGCBGCGTATAGGATTCGGGGATTYGTTGCATCCAAGGASAGGTCGATGGCGCCRRCYTCTTCACTGAGGAACAGCACTTTATCCCACGACTTTCCACCATCATGGGACCTAAAAACGCCGCGCTGGCTGTTAGGACCAAATGCATGGCCTAGAGCGGCAACGTACACAATGTCGGCGTGTTCGGGATGGACTCTGATCCGGGCGATGTGCCGGGTGTCTTCTAGCCCCAAGTGAGTCCAGGTTTTGCCTCCGTCGGTGGATCTGTAAACGCCATCSCCRTARGAGACGTCSCCTCGKATGCACGACTCACCCATACCBGCGTAGAYSACGTTGTGGTCGGAGTCGGCGACGGCGATAGCGCCKACRGCTGAGGTGCGAAAGAACCCGTCGCTCACGTTCTCCCAATAAGTTCCGGCGTCAGAGGTTTTCCAGACACCACCGGCGCAGGCGCCGAAGTAGAAGACCGCCGGATCCTCCGGGTCCCCGGCCACCGCGACCACACGGCCTCCCCTGGGCGGGCCGATGCAGCGCCATCGCATGGCGGTCATCGGGTCGATCGCGGTGATGCCGTTCCCTTGGGATTGGGAAACTCGGTCCTCTGTCATATTGGCGCCTCCGATATGTGACAAGAAATCTTACGGGCAAGTACACGTGCCGAGGCGCGGTCGTCTGACCAGCCTTCACGGTAGTACACAATCTCCAGCGGGGCACAATCTYGGCGTAACTCTCCCTGCTCAGCCAAGTACTTCAGGGATGGGTGGGCGTGGCGCTCCAAGTTGGAAACGGTTGCGACTTCAGACAGAAAAAATCCCCCAACCTTCAGACGCTCGCGTATCAAAGGGAACAGGCCGCGTTGGCGGTAGTTGAAGCAGGTAATCACGTCAAATGGGCCTTCAGGCAACGGCTCGGCTTCCAAGTCTTCTGCCAGGGTTTCGATCTGCAACCCCTTGGCCGCGGCTCCTTGGCGCGCCAGTTCCAGCCCGGTCCGTGAGATATCCACCGCCAGCACATCTAGTCCCCGGCTTGCCAGCCAGATCGCCAAGCGCCCGGCGCCTGCCGCGATATCCAGCGCGTAACCTTGCTGGGGTAGCGAAGCCTCAACTTCCTTGAGCCAGTTCGGCGGCGCTATATCAATCTCATTGGATCGCGCAAACCTCTGGTCCCATTTGATACGGTCTGACTCTGCCATACGCGCCTTTGGTAAGCCCTAGATTTCCGGGATACGGATAAACAGGGTAAGTATCATCCACATCGATTGTCAATCGTATCGTGAGAGATTCACGTGGCGAATGGAGGAGCGCCGAGCAAGAATCTTGCCCCCACCCTCCGTCCTTCTTGCCGAGATCTGCCGGACGAGGTCGAGGCGGACGTCGAGCCCGTCTCGCAGTGGTATGGTCAGATAATCGAAGGGGTACTGTTTGCCGTCGACCAATACCCGGATCACCCGCCGGCCGGCCAGGGGGTTGAACYCTTCCGAGCGCTGACCCACTAAGAAGAAGTCTTCCAGGGTGAAAGACTCCGATATAGCATGTTCAACATGGATAACGCCGCTCCCGGCGTGGGTGTGTATTCGATTGAAGCAACCTCTATCGATCCCGATCCCTGAGGGAATCGGCAAGATGCGGCCGTGGAGGGTGATGGTCAGTTGGACATGGAAATGGGTGGAGACATCGATAGTTTGGAGGCAATCGTCCAAGACATCGATTCTGGAGGCAAGCGGCGCCGGAGTGGCAGACTGTGGCGCTACCGGTGGGATGACGGTCGCGGAGGGCGGTATATGAGGCGTTGCCGGAGTCTGGCCGGTATTACACGAAATCAAAGCCGGAACGACCAGGAACATGACAAGGGTCATCAGATGTAAACGGCGAAAACGCAGCTCCATCACTATTCGCTGAAAAGCGGCGTTGCGCCCGTTAGGGCTTCTCACTCTTGAATATTCACGACGATATTGTCTGCACATCAAGACGATATAGCTTCAACCGGCTCGTCGTAGGGGTTGGTTTCGATGTACGGTGAGGTTGTGAAGGGCCGCTCATTCCGCGCCTCTTTCTATCGTGCGAATCAGGTCCAGCGATGCCGCCGGCCGATTATGGGATAATGCCCGGCTAAAGCGATGATACGTTAATGGCAGCACCCAATCAACAATAAATCAGACGCGAAACAATATCCCTTCAGTCTTTCGAGAGCCGGCCAGATGGGCTTGTCGCACGAGTCGCGGGTTCTWCCAAAACGCGGAATTCCCAGTTAGGATAGTAAACTGACGGCGTAGCCCGATCAGTGATTACGAGGTGGAACATGACCCTGGACWACCCTACATCCCGGTTTTTAAAACTCCCAGAKACCAGCGAACGGGAAGCCACAGACCTGTTTCACAGGGAAGAAGTACAACTTGCCCTACGCAACCGAGGCATGCCGCTAGAGATCATGCGCTATCCTGTCACCCCAACCGGGATGCATTATCTTGTCATTCACTTTGATATCCCCGATRTCGACATCGACCAATGGAAGCTACAAGTGGGAGGTCTGGTTTCCCAACCCCTTAGCTTGAGCCTTGACGACATCAAGAAGCGGCCGGCACGCACGATGGCAGTGACGATGGAATGCGCCGGTAACGGCCGAGCTTTGCTGAATCCTCGTGTCTTCAGTCAGCCATGGTTCAACGAAGGGATCGGCACCGCCGAATGGACCGGTACTCCTCTGAAGGGGATCTTGGATGAAGCCGGTCTCACAGACGGAGCCGTGAACATCGTTTTCTCCGGAGCGGATCRAGGGATTCAAGGGGAARTGTTGCAGGTTTACCAACGTAGCTTGAACATTGCAGAATCCATGCGGRAAGAGATGATGCTGGTTTACGAGATGAACGGCCAGCCCCTCCAGCCCCAGCACGGCTACCCGCTTCGGCTCTTGTTGCCCGGCTGGTACGGCATGGCCAGCGTCAAATGGCTAGACAAGATCGAGGTGGTTGGCGATCAGTTCCAGGGTTATCAGATGGCCAAGTCCTACCGTTACACCCAGGATACAGAAGAACCCGGCGAACCGGTGACGTTGATCCGCGTCCGTGCGCTGATGATCCCGCCCGGGATTCCCGATACGATGACCAGAGTGCGATGGATGACTGCTGGACRGCAAAYGTTAACCGGCAGGGCTTGGGCCGGTMGATTGGGGGTCTCCCGTGTGGAAGTCAGCGTCGAYGATGGATCAACTTGGTCCGWAGCCACCCTGGGYGAACAGGTTTCAACGTTTGCCTGGCGGGAGTGGTCGTTTGACTGGAATGCCGTCCCGGGATGGCACACTCTATCGGTACGGGCCACCGACACTGAGGAAAACGTACAACCGATCGAGCAGTTTTGGAACGCCCAGGGAATGGGGAACAACATGGCCCAACGGGTGAGAGTATTGGTCGAGTAAGAATYCTTGATTCCCAGCCGGAAGCGGTTTCTGGCAAGCATTTGCAGGTTGGTCCGGAATCGAGTTTTATACAAAAATTCGGCAGAAATTAAGGTTCTGGCCGGGGTGGCCCGATTCGAACGGGCAGAGGTGATTCATGCGGATCTGTTGCTTTCAGCCTGGGGCAACCGAGATAGCCTACGCGTTGGGATTGGAAGACCAGCTTTACGGTGTGACCGCCCAGTGCGACTATCCGGTCGAAGCCCGAACCAAGCCGGTCATCGTTCGCAGCGTTTTCGATGGCACCAGCCCGTCCAGTGGTGAGATCAGCGAGATTATTTCAGAAAAACTCCGGCAAGGGCTGGGACTATACATAACCGATGAAGCGGCGTTGCTTGCCGCAAACCCAGATATCCTGTTGACCCAAGCCCTTTGCGATGTATGAGCCCTGTCCGCTCGGCAGGTAGCCGAACTTGGTTTGACACTTAATAAGGAACCTCAGGTRATCTCGCTAGACCCGGAGTTGCTTGGCGATGTTCTGGAGGACATCCGGCGTGTCGGGCGGGCCACTGATAGGCTCGAAGCCGCTGAATCATTAACCGGCCGATTGCAGATTCGCATCGATGCTGTTACCGAGAGAGCGGCCCAGGKAGAGCACCGTCCTAAAGTGCTCCAACTCGAGTGGGTTGATCCCCTGTTGTGCGGTGGTCACTGGGTGGTGGAAATGGTGGAAAGAGYTGGCGGTGAAAGTTGTTTTGGCAGCAARGAAACGGGGTCGTCGCGTCTGGACTGGGATCAGGTAATAGCGAGTCAACCCGAGATAATAATGTTGATGCCTTGTGGGTTCAACCTAGATCGGGCGATTGAAGACATTCCGCTACTGTTGAATCTAGAAGGGTGGGATTCTCTCCCCGCGGTACGAAACGACCRGGTYTTYATWATMGATGCYGAYGCCTACANCAGCCGGYTGGGGCCAAGGCTGGTGACTGGGCTGGAAATCATTCACCCCGAAGTGTTTTCAGGACTGATACCCGATGGCGGTGCAGTAAGACTCAGCGAGGCAGCCAGATTTTAAGACACCAAGACCTGGTACTTACTCTTGATGCGGAGATTGTCCTATTTGGTAGTAGGTCTGCGGCATGGGGAGAATCAGTCTACCGGCCATGCTGAGACTCAGCGCTAATTCCTTCTGATGCGATTTACGCTCAGCCACCNANNNTGGTATCCATCAGCGTCTGCTGTTCGACTTCCAGGGATGCTACCTCATTTGCAAGAGCGACCTTGTCTCCTATCAGCTGGTTGCTCCCGTTGACCTCGCCTACCACTGCAAACCCTAGCCCGATGACAAGGCCGAAGGAATAGATCGTTAGGCTTACGATTCCAAATGCTTTTTTCATTGGTTATCCACCTCACAGAACGGCAGGGAAGTCCCTAGCCTATCGAGAGAAMGATTGCAATGCCTGACATTGCGGAGACGGCGATGAAACCGAAGATGAGCGTGATAGATATCGGAGTCTGATACCCCATATCTAGCCTCCTTACAGCGTGACCGTAATATTCAACCACAAAGAGAAGAAGAACACATGCGTGGTAGCACTACTTTTGACGGCGGGTTCTCTTTATCCCCTGATTAGGGCTACCACTATCCGAGCCGGCAAACGTAATACCCTGTCCTTACCAGCCTCGCCGCCGAATTCTGGCCTCGGTTTCATCGGTGATCCCACTCAGTTGCGCCTTTCGGTGGTGGTCTGCTAATGAATCTTTGCCTTKCCACTGGGAAGATACAAAGCGTAGCAGAGTTACAGCGCCGCGCAGTATAATTCAGCACACGAGTCAGGATCAGGCGAGTGGTTCGCCGAGAGAGGTTTTGATGAGCACAATCATGTCGGGCCGTGTTCACGTTATCACTGGTGGATACCCGCCGGGAGCGCTGGGTGGGCACGATATGGACTATGCACGGCTCAGGCTGCTGGGYTTGCTAGAAGARCAAGGCCTGCCGGCGACCGTAGGAAATGACTTCAACGATATTCATCGCTGGCTACCCGGGACTCAACTGCTTATAACCTACGTCGCCGGGCCGTTCCTCGACGACGACCGGAACCAGATCGTGCGTCAATGGCTTGACGACGGCGGTCACTGGCTGGGTTTGCACGGCACGAGTGGYGGCAAGGCAACGCGGGTCGGAAACGGAAGAAGACGGCGGATGGTCAAAACCAGCCACCACGACACGCTCGGAGGTTTCTTTCTCAGCCACCCACCGATGCGCAAGTTTCGCGTCGACGTTGTTGCCCCAGGACACCCGCTGACCAAGGACCTCCCGGAGTCGTTCGAGACGATAGACGAGCCCTACATGATTGAGGTCCAGCACCCTTCTGAGACGCAACTAATACTCACCGCGGAGCTGGGCCCAGATGACTCACCGCTTGGCTCCGGATTCGAGTATGACGAGGACACGGCGCTCCAGCCGGACGGCAAGACCCGCGCGCTTGGTTTCACTCGCAACATTGGCAAAGGAGGCGTGACCTATATCGCGCTTGGCCATTGTTCGCCCGTGAGCCAAAGCCAGCTCGCAGCCGATCCCAACCCCGAGGACGCCGGCGGCAGGCCGGCAGCGCTCCGCGCTACCTGGGAATCGGACGCCTACATACAGCTGCTACGTAACGCGATAGAGTGGGGGATGGTCTAAGCACACCGGGCAATAAACAGAGCGTTATTGAGAATGGCAGTTGGGGTGCGGGCTTGTTTACTTAGCGTTGGGRCCGGTGGGTTTMGAGACACTATGAAACGATAATGTGGTTAGGTCAGTCTTCTATGRCCTACTGCCCTGGTTCCGTTGACATGGGACGACTGCTAAAAACCTTCWCATCCCATGGTATTATTGTTGCGAATTCGCCGGAAACTCCACTAGCGGGTAGTTGCCTGGACCGATTCCGGCATGGGTATTTAGGTCGCAACCTAATCTTGTTCAAAGGCGGGTGTGAGCTATGGGAACGAAACTTTTGTTGGAAACAACGGCCCCCTTCCAGGGACTCCCAGAGTTGGTGGCATTTCACGAGGGTCTTTTCGAGGCGGAGGGTCTGGACGTGGAGTTCAAGGAGCGCGGTCAAAACGCCCCCACAGGGACCGACACCAACGTTACCGATCCCGACTTGGTCAGTCCCTTTATGAGTCATGCCAGCACCTTTGAAACCGGTCAGGCGGGCATGTACAACGCCTGCGAGTGGGGAAACTACCGCCGGGTGCAGGACAGCGATGTGCAGGGACGGCAACTGGGAAGACGGTCCATCGTGGCCTATGGGGCCCTAGTGGTTGCTCCGTCGTCGGACGTGTACACACCGCAACAACTGGCCAACAAGCTCATTGGGGTCCCCTACTTCGCCGGCACCCATTATCTGTGCCTGTTGATGCTGGAGGGKTTCYTGCCCMGGGACCTCATCAAGACCTGCCTGGCGCCCAACGGCTCAGGCGCACGATTTCGATCTTTGATGAAAGGTGAGATTGTCGCCACGACGCTGACCGAGCCATACATAACTGTGGCGGAGAAGGCGGGGTGCAGGATCATCGTTATGTCTCCATTCCACGGCACCGAGGTGGCTACTCCGGGAGTCGACGCGGAAACCTATGCCGCGTTCAGCCGGGCGGTAAACAAAGCCGTCGAGCGTATCAAGGCCGATAAGCGGAAGTACCTGCAGTACTTCATCGATTACTACAAGTCGGACCCTGATGTAGCCGCCCTGACGGTGGACGATCTGAGCCCTAGCCGCCTGCAGGTGGTGGAACCTGCTCCCATCCCCGAGGAAGAACTACAGCGAACCTACCAGTGGATGTTGGGTTGGAACATGTTGGACGGCGAAACCGGCGCAGAAGATTTGATCGACGGTGAGAGACAGAACGCGGCCCACGATCTGGCTGCAAGCAGCGACTAGCGGGGAGATTACCGGGAATCTCCCTTCCGGTTTATTAACAGGGTAAACAGAAGGCCCGCAGGACATATCCTGGGGGCCTTCTTTGTAGCATCGATCGCTTACCGTACAACTCGATTGCCAGTTTCCCTGGGCAAACACTCAGGGGAGGTGACGGACTAATGCATGGGTGAGAACGAAGCGGGAATCATTATCTTGTTTTCCTGCCTGACCCGGCCCGGTGCGCCCGAGGGCCAATGGGGCGACGTCGCGGCTTCCTTCCGGACCCGTTCCCGGTCGTCCAAGTCTTTATACGGCCAGATGTGCATCCAGCGATTCAAGCCGCCAAGCTCGGTGGACATACCGGCGGCCAGAGGCGAAAACTCCTCCCGGTAGGGGATAGCGTCGGTCCACTTACGGATAAGCTCCGGTATGGAACCGGGCTCGTAGGTGTATATACGCATCTCGTAGATATCGCCCAGCTTTTGGTCGCCACCCATYGGACGCATGAATGGRGCGGGAGACCAAATCTCCGAGTTCATGTTCAAGATGGCGCCGTTGTTGGGGGGCGGCCAATGAGTGTCTTTGGAGGCTTCGGCTCGAATCCGCTCGCGCTCATCCAGACTTTCATAGGGCCATACGTGAATGACCTGGTTCAATGGGCCAATGTCAACGTGCCAAAAGGCGGCCAGCGGAGAATACTCTTGCCGGTAGGGCAACGCTTCGCCAAACGCTTCCTCGAATTGGGCCACGGTCCCCGGTTTTAGATCATAGGTACGGACTTCGTAAATCATGAAAAATCCTTCTCTGCTTTAAGTTTGCTCCCCTTCACCGAGCCCGCTCACGTCCCCCACTACTCAGAAGTGGCCCTAGTGTAGCAAACACCTACCGTTGCGGGCAAACGCTGCCAGCTACGAGCTATTTGACTAGGCGCGACATATGTTGATAGCATCGTCAAACACCACCGAGAATAGCCTACCGCAGAGGGTAGCCGAAATGAAAACCAGCACATCCAGGATCCTCACCACCCACACGGGCAGTTTGCCCCGGTCCGAGGTCATGCAGGACCTGCTACGAACCCAGCAAGACCAACTGGATCTGGACCAAAGCATCTTTAGCGTCGAATCGGAGAAGGCCGTCGCTGAGGTGGCCCAGCATCAGGTGGAAATCGGAATAGACGTTGTCAACGACGGCGAACAGGGGCGGGCCCAGTACGCAACCTACGTCAAAGAACGGTTGACCGGCTTTGATGGTGAACGGCAGATCCGGTCGCGGCCCCGGCTGGACGATGAAGACTTTCCCGAATTCGCCCAGCAGCAACGTCCGTCCTCCCGAAACATCCCCCAGCCGACCTGCACCGGTCCCATCGCCTGGAGTGACTGGTCCGCCGTCCAGAAGGACATCGACCGGTTGAAAGCCGCGGCGGACCAGGCTCAGGCTGAAGAGTTCTTCATGACATCGGCTTCCCCCGGAGTCATCGCCAATTTCCTGCCCAACGATTTCTACCCCACCGAGGAAGCATATCTCTACGCCCTGGCCGGCGTGATGAAGGACGAATATAAGGCCATTGCCGATTCGGGCCTGCTGCTGCAGATAGACTGTCCTGACCTGGCCATGACCCGAGTGTCCCAGTTCTCTCATCTGTCGGAAGACGAGTTCGTCAAGATCGTCGAGCTGCACGTGGAGGTCATCAACTACGCTCTGCAAGGCATACCGGCGGACCGGATGCGGTTGCATCTATGCTGGGGAAATACCGAGGGCCCGCACCACTACGATATTCCCTTCAAGTCCATCGTCGAAATCGTGCTCAAGGCCAGCCCGATGGGCCTATCTTTCGAGGGCGCAAACCCCCGCCATGCCCACGAATGGAAAGTCTGGCAGGATGTGAAGCTTCCCWATGGCAAAGT
Source organism: SAR202 cluster bacterium (assembly GCA_002401285.1). The sequence goes on along the minus strand of NVSQ01000010.1, from coordinate 49,179 downwards.
AATTATCCCCGGCGTGCTGGACACCACCACAAACTTCATCGAGCATCCAGAGTTGGTGGCCGAGCGGATCGTGCGCTACGCTAACATCGTTGGCCGGGAGAATGTGATGGTTGGCAACGATTGTGGCTTCGGGACGTCAGCCTGGGGCAGAAAGGTGGAAACCAGAGTCGCTTGGGCCAAACTGGCATCCATGGTGGAAGGAGCGCGTCTGGCGTCTCAGGAGCTTTGGTAGGGGCCTCACCCCCNGCCCCTCTTCCAAGGGTAGAGAGGTGCCCACGGCCTGTCGACAGGTTCAGGGAGAACGGTTATCACCGCTCGTGGTGAGCTTGTCGAACGACCCTGGCTGKAATCCGAATATACTTTTAATTTAACGTGAGGTTGGCAGAATCATGCCCTAYCAAGAAGCCACGGCCAAGCTGCAAGAGKTGATGCAGCGGAAAGACCGGGTGCTCAGCGTGATGCACCCACCTAGCGCCTCCCTGGCCCGGGTTATGGAAGCCGCTGGGGCGGAAGCGGGATTCGTGGGCACCAGCGGCGTGGTGGGCTCCTATACCGGCTTGGAGGACGTGGGGACCGCCACCCTCAGCGAGTGTATCTTGATCGCCGGCTGGATCGCCCGGGCCGTGAGTTTCCCCGTCATTCTGGACGGTGACACCGGCCACGGCGGCGTCATGGCGGTACGGCGTATGGTGGAGGACTGCATCAAAGAAGGCGTCGCCGGAGTCCGCATCGACGACCAGCCCATYGAAGGAAAGCGGGGCACCGGCACGGCGGGCATGGAGGTTSAGGCCTTGGAAGTGGTCCTGGCCAGGTATCAGGCGGCCGTGGAACGCAAGCGCGAGTTGGACCCCAACTTTGTGGTCATCGCCCAGTGCTATACCGGAGAGGCTGCCAACGGCGGCTACGCCGAAGCCCTGGACCGGATGAAGGCCTACAAAGAGATCGGCGGGGTCGACTGGGTACAGTTCACGGCTCCCAGAGATGTTGACGAGGCCCGGGGGGCCAGGGAGGCCGTGGAGGGACCGTTCTCGATAATGCAGGGCTTCATGAACACGCCTCTGACCAACGACGAACTGCTGGACCTGGGCATCAAYATCGCCTGGGTRCCYCAGCCCACCCACCTGGTGACCTACGTGGCGCTRTACGATTACGTYAAAGACTTCATGGACAGAGGCAGCATCGCCTATCAGGATTTCCGGGAGGCYCACAAAGACAACCCTTACGTCASCGGCCAGTTGAAGATCGGCGGCGCGGAAGTGGCCAAGCAACGAGAACTGGAGGAGAAATACTTCTCCGCCGAKGCCCTGGAAAAATACCAGCGGTCGGCTGGGCGRAAGTAGATCGCCTCNTNCGGTCCTTTCYCGSAGTGAAATAGCGGGCAGGCAACCCGYCGGTTWCYCGAACAACAATATGTAACAACGGCTTGAGAATCTAAACAAGAGGGAGAACCATGGCAAAGAACGGCTACAAGATATTCGATTCGGACACTCATGTTGGTCCCCAGGCCGACATTCTGGAACGGTACATGAGTGCAGGGGACCTGGGTWAACTCAAGGAGTTTGAAGGGTTCCTGCGGAAGAACGACAAGACGGGCCACTCCACCTACAACTTCAACACCCGCAAATACGCTCGCCGGCTGGGCGAACCGGAAGCACGGGAGTCCGACGCCAGCKAGTATATGACCGGGTTCACCGCCCAGCACCGGCAGCCCCCCAACCCTTTGTTGGAAGACGACCCCGCCGAGCGCATCAAGGACATGGACCTGGAAGGCGTCGACGTGAACCTGCTGCTGCCATCGGGCTGGTTCGGCGTCTGGACCTCCCAACCGGACACGGCTCTGGAAAATTCGTTCGAAAATTCGTTCTATGAGGCATATCACCGCTGGATGGAGGACTACTGCCAGCCCTTTAGCGACCGGCTGACCGGCGTCATCCTGTGCTCCGCCCGGGACGTGGAGGCCGCCGTTTCGGAGATCGACAGGTGGGGGAAATCCCGCTGGCCGATGGCGGTTTTGGTTTACGCCCCTTACGGCACGCCCCTGGACCATCCGGACCTGGAGCCCATCTGGGCCGCCGCCGCCCAGAACGACCTTTCGATATTGCTGCACACTTTTACCGTGGCCCCGCCCTACGCGCCCGGGGGACTGGACACCTGGGACAACCTTTGGCTCCAACGCTCGGCCGCTCACCCTTGGTGCGGCATGCGTAACATGGCGTCGATCATCGGGTCGGGCGTGATGGACCGTTACCCAGACTTGAGGGTGGGTGTGCTGGAAGCGGGACACGGCTGGTTGCCCTTCTGGGTCAAGAGGCTGGACGAACACCAGATATCGATCCCATCGGCTCTCCCAAAACTAGCGCAAACTCCCAGCGAGTACGTGTCCAGCGGGCGGTATTTCCAGAGCATCGAGATGTCGGAAGGGCAGGAGGTCACCAAGAGCGTCATAGACATCTTGGGTGAAGACATCCTGATGTACGCGTCCGACTACCCCCACGGCGAAAGCTGGTTCCCCATTTCAATTGACACCGTGATGGCGTGGGATGGCATTCCGGAGAGCGCCAAGAAGAAACTGTTCTGGGACAATGCGATGCGGTACTACCGGAGGTACGGTTCGGGGTAAACAGGTCGAGCGTGCGAAAGGGAGTGGATCAGACGATCTACGAGAAAGACTCTCTAGCGTCCCGCCAAGCGGCGTTTTTCGCTGGCATTCCGGGTCTCGACGATGTAGCGTTTGATACGGTCTCGCTCCGTCATGGGCGGGTCGGAGATCCAGTCGTGAAACGCCAGCACTGGGTTGGCTACCGCCGCCAGAATCGCGTCTCCCCGTATTAGCGCCCAAATGTGGCGAAGCGCCTGGAGCGAAGGTTGGCTCAGCTTGCCGGCATAGATTTTTCCCGCCGGATTTATCCCTACTAGCCCGTTGCCTGAGTGGTTAGACGTCTCGATGGGCTGAGATTCTATTTCGACGTGCTTGGTTGCCATTTGAACATTCTAACCGCTTGCCTAGTCTAACCCAACCCGAAATCTAAAGTCCCTGCCAAGTGTCGGCACCCATGACCTGCGCCCAACGCCCGTAGAAACGGCGATGGTTCGCTTCGCTCAGCCGGAAATCGCTGGTCCAAGCCTTGAGTTCTTCGTCATAACTTTCGTGGCCCAGTCCCATCTGCATATTCAATTCGAACTTTCTGGAAACCACCCCGCGGCAAGTCTGGGTGCACTCCTGCCAGTTGTCCATGTCGTCCTGCTCAAAGGTACCCGAGGGGCCGAACCCCCGGATGCTGGCCAGTCTCAACTGTTGTTTTATGTGGTCCGGCGCCGCTTTATCGGCGAATACCCAGGCCCACACTTCGGTCTTCTCCGGCCCCTTGGGGTGCCAAACCCGAAAGGTGTAGGAGGCGGCCCGGAGCATGGAGAAGTTGGGAAACATAGTGCCCACTATGGGATTGACCCTGCTGGTGCGTTCACCTAGGCGTTGCTGCACCTCGGCTCGGACCTGTTTCTCATACTCCAATATATCCGGTTCCGGAGGCGCCGCCACGTCTTCGGGGCCCAGGGCGATGATACAGTGTCCGTTCCCCGGAGAGAGGACAGCGCCTTGGGTCGATGCGTTAACCCGGAAGTCTCCGGCGAACCCGGTCCTGATGGCTGAAAGATGGCTCCAAGCCGTATGGTAAGCATCGCCGGCAAAGTTCTCCGCAGGCAGCTTCCAGTTGGCGGGAATCGTCCACTTTTGAACTCCCCCCACAACCTCTACCCCACCTTGGCGGCGGTCGAAGAAGCAGTCCAGGTACCAGGCCATCTCACCCAGGTAGTCAAGTAGCGACGGCGCGTCAGGGTCGAAAGTGGCGAAGATCAAACCTTTATAGCTGTCCAGTTGAGCCACCGGAACCAGATTCCACTGACTCTGGTCCAGCTCCCCGTAATATGCGTCCCGCTCGTTGGGAACCGCCATCAGGCGTCCGTCGTTGCCATAGGTCCAGCCGTGATATGCGCAACTGAAGGAGGAGGCGTTACCCGAGTCGGCTCGGCAAAGACGGTTACCACGATGGCGGCAGATGTTGAGGAAAGCATTGATCTTGCCGCCCGAGTCCCGCATAACCAGCACCGGGTCCTCGCCCATATAGGTGCTGAAGAAGTCGCCTGGTTTGGGTATCTGGCTTTCATGGCAAAGGAACAGCCAGCAGCGGGCAAAGATTTGCTCCAACTCTTGCTGGTATATATCCTGTTCGATGAATATCCGCCGGCTAACCAGCCCGCGTTCACCATCCACCAGACTACTAACGTCTGCGACCACGACACACCTCCTGGCAATGTTTCCAGGATTTCGGAGACTAGTATACCCTGAACGCGCCTCCGGCAAAATCTGGTTTGGCGGGTGATCCGTGGTTGCTGGCACGACGTTGCGGTGATATAAAGCGAGGGACACTCCAGGCCAACACTCAGGAGAATGCCATGCCAGACCTAATCATCAAAAACGGCCTTATCATCGACGGCTCCGGCAGCCCAGGGTTTTACGCTGCCGTGCTGGTGACGGGCGACTCGATCACCATTCATCGGGGCGACGTATCCCAATTGGAGGCGGGGAGGGTGATAGATGGCATGGGCTACGTGGTCTGTCCCGGTTTTGTCGACGTCCATTCCCACGCCGGGCTGACGATTCTGGGAGAGCCGCACCACGACCCCAAGGTGCGCCAGGGGGTGACGACCGAGTTGGTGGGCATCGACGGCATCTCCCACGCGCCCTTCAAAACTCAGGATGAGTTGCACCGGTACATCTGGCTAGACTCGGGTCTCAACGGCTATCCGCCCATGCCCGCCGACTGGCTGACCGTCGCCGATCTGCTGAGCAAGTACGATCACCAGGTCGCCATAAACATGGCGTATATCTTGGGCAACTCCCCGGTGCGCATATGGTCCGTGGGATGGAACGACCGGCCCGCGACGGCCGCCGAGTTGGAAGACATGAAGGCGGTCGTCCGGGAGGCCATGGAAGAGGGGGCGTATGGGCTGTCCACCGGTCTGGACTATCCACCCGGCTCCTATGCGGACACCGCCGAGCTGTCGGCCCTGTCCCAGGTAGCGGCATCCTTAGGCGGCATCTATCACACCCACACCAGAGCCAGCCTCCGGTCTCAGGGGCTGATGGCGCCCTGGGAGGAGGCGCTGGAGATCGGCCGGCGCAGCGGCTGTCCCATCCACCTGACCCACTATCGCCAGAGCGCCCAGGGAGTGGGAAGCCATCTGGACTACATCGGTTTGGTGGAGAACGCCCGGGACGAGGGTTTGGACGTTACGTTCGATTGCTACACTTACCCTTATTCAGGCACGATGGTGGCCATCGGGCTGCCGCACTGGGCCAAAGACGGCGGACCGGAACGGTTGATGGCGGCGCTGCAGGATGCGGACGACCGGGCCAGGATGAAACGGGAGATCTCCAGGGACCGCCTGGAGAACAACTGGCTCACCAACTTCACTCAGCCCCAAAACCGGCAATACGACGGGCGGTTGCTAACCGATATCGCGGACATGCGGAACCAGGACCCGGTGGACGCGCTGTTCGACCTGCTGGTGGAGGAGAACTTGGGTATTTCAACCGTGGGTTTAGGGACCAACCCCCACACTCTTTGGGCCTTCGTTTCCCACCCCATGGGCATGATCGCCAGCGACGCCATCCTATTTGGCGAGTATCCCAACCCCAGGACCTACGGTTGCTTTCCCATAGTGCTGGCCGAGTTCGTGCGTGCGGAGAAGCATCTATCGCTTCCGGAAGCCATCCGTAAGATGACCTCGTTCCCGGCCCAGCGCCTGGGCATCCCCGACCGGGGGCTGCTGCGGGACGGATTCAAGGCCGACATCGTGTTGTTCAACCCCGACACGGTCAAGACCCACGCCACCAAGGAGGACCCCAAGCACTATCCGGTAGGCATAGACTACGTGATCGTCAATGGCCGGGTGGTCATCGACCAAGGTGAAAACACCGGCGCTTTGCCGGGCCGGGGGCTGCGGCGGGGCCGCTCTTCTACGTAGACGGCCTGCCGGGGCTATGGTTCTACATGCTCACCGGTTGAGACGGGTGGTTCGACAGGCTCACCACGAACGGGAAGGGGCGCCACGGACGGAGAGCGCGCGGATAACGTTCGCCCTGAGCTTGTCGAAGGGTCTCACCCCTGTAGGGAGATTCCTTGGCCGGTCCGCTCCCTCCATCAAGTAGACTTAGTGCCACGGCCTTATTCCAAATTCTATGGGGAGGTACATGAAATGCGGAAAGAATTTATCGATCCTCCGGAACTGGGAACTCCGCCCAACAACATCTACCACCACGTGGTCAAGGTGGGGAACACCGTCTACATCGCCGGGCAGCTCTCCCGTGACGTCAACGGGAAGCCCATCCACGTCGGCGACGCTGAAGCCCAGACGATCCAGGCCTGGGCGAACCTGGAAGCGGCTGTCAAGGCCGCCGGGGGAACGCTGGCCGACATCGTCAAGACCAATACCTACGTGGTTGGAAGGGAGAACATGGCCGGGGTGCGGGCGGGCCGGGCGAAAGCACAGCCGCCGGAAGGACGCCCCACCAGCACCACCGTGATAGTGGCCGGCCTGGCCGACCCGGAGTTGGTGGTGGAGGTGGAGGCGATAGCGGTTATCGGCTGAAGGCGGGGAGGACGAAATTGCCACAGAGAACACAGAGGTCACAAAGAAWWWAWSTKAGWRNTTYWMWRWRRCTYWGTGKNCTCTGTGGCTCTGTGGCTAATCAGGGGCTTTTAGAATCCCTTGAACCAAGCGGTGAAGTTGTCTGCCTCTTTCTGCGACCCTTCGATGGTTAGACGGCCGGTGGCGACGCCGTGACTAGGAGCCATCCGGCCGTAGATCAAGAGGATGTAGTTTCCGGTGTCGCATCGGAAAGTGACGTCGGCGACGCCTCGGCCGGAAGATTGGATGGAGTATGCGTCATGGGTGACCACAACGTCCTCCTGGACCGCCACGGGACTCGAAATGTCAAAGCGATACCTTACCGGGGTCGGCAGATCTAGGCCGGGCTCGAATGCGAAGCCCAGCCATCGGGCCACCCGGCCCGCCAGCACCGACAATGCTTCCTCAGACACCGTCGCGTTTTGATCCAGTCCGGAGCGAATGTCCCAACCATGAATCGCCAGTTCCTGTAGCCTAAGGGACACAAAATCCATGATCGGCATGGGGCTGCGGCGGTGAAAGCAGGGTTTGTCCCAATCATCGGCCTTGAGACCGGCTAGCACCTGTGSCAAGCCAGCGTATCCAGAGCGGAAGTTCTCCATAAGCCCCATTCCAACTCGCTGATGGGAATCCCGGGCGGTTTGCCCGATGGTTTCTGAGCCGCGATCTCCGGGGCCCAAAAAATCCTGCCCCTCTGGCGGGCCTGAGTCTCCAGCCACTGCCCGGGTGATGGAGTTGGCCCAAGTGGCGGCACCCGCCGCCAAGTGGGCAACCACGTCGCCGATAACCCAACTTTCGCAGGCGCTATCACGGGTCCACATCTGCTCGTCAAGCCCGGTCAGAAAGTCGCCCAACCGGGTTGCTTCGTTATTCACGATTTGGATCAATAAGTCTGTCTGGCTGCTGACCATGACTGCCTCCATCGGTGTAGGGAATAGTTATTAGGAAGGGTCTTATTTAATTCCCCCAATGCCCTCAAAGTCAATCAAATCGGAWGMCCGRTTGGGTGTTGGTGGCCTGGCGGATTATACTCGGCACTGTATCAAGATTTGCGATAGAGCGCCCGGTGATTAACCGGAGCTAGGGGAAGACATATGCCTGTACAAGTGGACATCCGCGTTCCGGTTGGTCTTCCGGTGAAGGAGACTGCGGACTTTATTGCCGGTTGCGAAGACGCCGGCTTCGACGGCGTGGGGGTCCACGACCATCAGCACAGTGGAAGGGACGTGTACCTAACCCTGGCTTTGGCGGCGGAGCGTACTTCCACGCTGAATCTGTATCCGGCCACGTCAAACCCGGTTACTCGCCATCCCAGCGTGTTGGCGTCGTTGAGCCACACTCTGGAGGAGTTGGCGCCGGGAAGGATCCGGTTGACCATCGCGCCTGGCTTCCTGTCGGTTGGCAACATCGGCCGTCCCCGAGCCTCGGTGGAAACGATGCGCCGAACAATATTGACTATCCGGAGCCTGCTGGCCGGTGAAACTGTGACCTTCAACGGGACTGAAACGAGTCTGAGAAACACCAGTAGCCCGCCGACGCCGGTTTACATGACCGCCGCTGGTCCCAGAATGGTGGAACTKGCCGGAGAGGTTGCCGACGGCGCGCTTCTGCTGGTAGGGCTACACCCTCAGGCCATCGCCGCGGCCCGAGAGCGTCTCGAAGCCGGAGCGGCAAGGGTTGGACGTACTCTGGAAAACTTCCACACGATATTTATCACTCCGATGGCCTTAGATGAGGAKGGCCTAGAGGCTTTTCGCTGGCCCCAACGCTGGCTGCGCCGTGGATTACCCTTCCTAACCTACCCCAGCAGTGCCAACCTGCATTGGCTGAGAGAAGCGGGTATCGACCTTCCTGACAACGTTCAACCCGAGCAGATCGGCGACGATCTGGCCCGGCAGATCTGCGATGCCTTCGGCTTGTTCGGCTCACCCCAAAAATGTTTGAGCAGGCTCCAGCGGGCGCAGGAGGAAGCCGGAGTTAACCACGTGTTTATCTTTCCTTCGCATACGGTGGCCAGCGGGTACGATATGCCCTTCCCGGAAGTGCGGGTTTTTAGAGATGTCATATTTCCTGGGTTGGGGCGGTAGGCCCTCACCCCCCGGCCCCTCYCCCAGAAGGAGAGGGGTGGCCCTGAAGGAATCGGGGATTGGGTGAGGAAATCTCTATTTGCCTTGGTATATCTTGGTGTCGGGTTTGAAAGCGGCGACGGCGAACCAGAACGAGTTGGTGTGGACCACCGGTGTCAGCTTCTTTCCGGCCAAGGGTCCCTCGACGGCCTCACCTTGGATACTCCAAACACTGCCGGTCTCGTTGTCCACAATTTTGTCGCCTTCGTTCTTGAAGATATATTTGGTTCCTTCAAGGGTGGCCTCAAAGAGCCCGGCCGCCCCGATCTTATTGGAATCGGCGATATTACCGGAGTCCAGGGCAGAACGGGTGCCGGGTTTGAAGAAGACGGCAGATCCGTACCGCCGACGTTGTAGTTGATGGTTCCCTCTTTGGCCAGCACCGAGAAAGGGAATGCCGCCTCAACGTCACTGATAGTGACCGTTACGACTCGCTCTTTGGGAAGCAAACGGCCGTCGATGGCACCGTCGAACAAGAAAGGTGGATTATCTACCCGGTCGTATCCGGCGTAGGGATTTTGACCGTAGCGACGGCCCAAACCCGTATCCCGGGATAGCCCTGGCCTTTTGGATTGGCTGCCTTGAAGTCTTCCCAGGAGATGATCTGAGCCGGGATGAAGGTCAGCTTGTGTCCGGCCAGTTGCCCGATTATCCCCTCACCGGTTAGCTGCTGCCACCAGGTCTCGGTCTGCCGGTCCCACATTATAAGGTCGCTSTTCCGTAGCATGCCCGATGTCCCGAACGTGAGCACCAGATCATTAATATTTCTGTCGAAGACGATGGCCGAGTTGCAGAGGGGGCAGAAGGTCACCGACACCGGAGCGCCGCCTACGGTATCGTTCACGATCTCATGCCACATCAGTATCTGCAGAGGGTAGGCCCTGGCGTCGCCGTTCAGCTCGAATGACACGACCGGTTCCAGGGTTTCCAGCCACTCGTCAGCATCTTTGATCTCGACGAATGTAGGGTTGTCTATCGGGGGAATGCCGTCCCGGGGCGGCCCCCCGGACAGTATGGAGTCGAAGGGCACCGTGTGGAAGCTGAAGTCCGTCTCCCAACCACCGGTCCTTAGGCCCGAAGAGCTCAACTCCTCGCGATATCCCGGGTCAGCCGCCACGAGTGGGCGGTTCGCATTGCTTCCCTCAGCCTCAGATCCCTGCTTTGATTCGCCCTTGCCAAGCTCGGATGGGGCATCAGAGGAAACGGGAGTGGTTTTTACGGCAGTCGGCGCGCTCGTGGCGGTTGCCGCCTCCTTAGCCACCGGAACATCGGTAGGAGCCAATGTTGCCGGTTGCGCGGCCACCGTGGGGAAAACCGGATCTGCTTGGGACGCAGGAGGGGAAGTTGATGTGCTATCCCCTCCGCAGCCGGCCAATACAAAGACTAAGACGGTGGACATGATTCCCAACGCCCAGTTGCGTTTCAACTTCATCTAGGGCACTCCAGAAGAAAAATTAGGATTCCAATTTCCACGTTTCGCCTCTTAGATGCGTCATCTTCCCGCACGATTTACTCCGATGCCTGCGCATATCTAGGAACATACCTTTTTGCCTGTACCCCCGGCGGCGTAAATTCGAGGGGACGGACGTTATATTCCATCGCGGGGATGTAACCCGGTAGGCAATCATTGAATCGATCAGACGCTAAAATCCGCCTCCGCGCGGCTTACCAAACAACCCAGTGTTATGCTATTCTAGTAAGTCGAACTCCCCGGCGCGGGACCCTAAATCGAATCTCAACGTAGGCGATATATATCATGGAACCTGCTCAGATTGTAAAAGTCGATGCCAACCCCAATATTCCGGCCTTTGGTCCTGGTGATAGTGTACGAGTCAACTTCCGCATCCGGGAAGGGGACCGTGAACGTATCCAAGCATTCCAGGGGGTTGTCATCCGTCTGTCGAATGGGAATAGCCCAGCCGCCAACTTCACCGTTCGAAGAATCTCCGCCGGTATCGGTATCGAGCGAATCTTTCCCTTCTTTTCCCCGCTGATCGAATCCTTGGAAGTAACCCGGCGAGGCAGCGTAAGGCGGGCCAAGCTTTACTACCTGCGCGGTCTCCAGGGCCGAGCGGCCCGAATCAAAGAGAAGACTTTGCCCAGACGAGCGCGGACCCAGACGAACACTTAGGAAAAAACAGTTCCGGCCCGGTATTCTGTCTACGGCCTACGGCGCTCTCGTCAGGATGGGCGCCGCGTCCATCCAGGTTTCGTAAATCTTCCGGATAGTTTTTTGGCATGAGATACGCGGAAGTCGCGGTCGATGCCCCGGTCGGCCATTCAAGGACTTTCTCCTACAGCATCCCTCCCCGATACTCGCTTGAGCCCGGCCAGATGGTGTGGGTACCCTTCGGTAGCCGCCTCACTCAAGGAATCGTGACCGAATTGGCGGCAACCTCCCAGGTAGAAGAAACCCGGGATATCCTGGCGCCCATAGAGCCGAGCCCCTTGGTGGACGAGGTCCACATGGAATTGGCCCGCTGGCTGAGCGAATATTACCTCTGCTCCCTCTTCAGCGCCGTCTCTCTAATGCTGCCGCCCGGCTTCGAAACCCAGGTGCGCTCTCAAGTATTTGCCGCCGAAATGCCAAGAATCGGGGAAGATGACCGCTTGGAGTCCCTGCGTCCTGAGACCCGGGAGGCGCTGCTATCACTAACGGGTGACTCCCGCGTGAAAGAGACGGACTTTGTTAAGTTGCTGGGCCGGGGCGGCGAGCGGGAGCTGGCCCGCCTCATCGACAATGGTCTGTTGTCGCGCAGGGTGGACCTGCCCGCGCCGGGCCTTTCCCCCCGCCATTCCTGCAACCTGTTCGCCATCGGAAAGCCTGACCCCCAACAGGAATGGCCGGAAACACCCGGCGGGCTACCGCAGCGGCAATCGAATCTGTTGCAAGCGGTCCGGTCAGCCCAACGAGGTTACCCAATCTCGCTGGCCAACAAGGAGTTCGGCCGGGGCGTGGGGAACGCCTTGGTGGAGAAAGGTCTGGCGGGGCTGGAGTGGATCAGAACAGAGTCAACTCCCGCCGCCCAGGTAGAGCGGTCTCAACCGGGCTCGAGATTGATATTGACTCCGGCGCAAAAGAACGCGCTGGCCTGCATCACCCGGGCCCTAGACGACCCGGCCCGGCCCCCTCGCAGCTTTCTGCTGCATGGAGTCACCGGCAGCGGCAAGACCGAGGTATACCTACAAGCGATTCAGAACGTGGTGGACCGGGGCCAGCAAGCGATATTCCTGGTGCCGGAAATCTCGCTCACGCCTCAGACGTTGGACCGGGTTGGCTCCCGGTTTCCGGGGAGGGTGGCCCTTCTTCACAGCCGTTTGACACCGAGGCAAAAATTCGACCAGTGGTGGAAGATTCAGTCGGGCGAATACGATGTGGTGGTGGGTCCTCGCAGCGCCCTTTTCGCGCCGGTGCCCCGGCTTGGGCTGATCGTGCTGGATGAAGAGCACGAATGGACCTACAAGCAAGAAGAGGCCCAACCTCTGTACCATGCCAGGACCGTCGCGGCAGAACTATCCCAACTCACCGGAGCGGTGGTGGTGTTAGGCAGCGCCACACCGGATGTGGAGACCTACTACTTTGCCCGTGACGCCCAGTTTAGGCGTCACCAACTTCTGGAGTTACCCCACCGCATCGGCGAGGAGTCTCCGGGCCGCACGGCGGAATTGGCGCGGGTTGAGATTAAGGATATGCGCCAGGAATTGCGGGACGGTAATCGCGGCATATTCAGCCGAAGCTTGGCGCAAGGTCTCCGGGAATGCGTCCGCAAGGGACAACAGGCGATCTTGTTCCTGAATCGCCGGGGCAGCGCCCCCATAGTCCAGTGCCGGGACTGCGGAAAAGTCGTGAACTGTAGCCGCTGTTCGGTCCCCCTGGCGTATCACTCGATGAGCACGTCCGAGGACTCATCAGCGGCCCCATCAGCCGAACCACGATTGATGTGCCACCGGTGTAACCGCCGGAGCCGGGTCCCTCGGCAGTGCCGGGAGTGCGGCAGTTCCCACATACGTCAACTGGGAATCGGGACTCAGAGGGTGGTGGACGAGGTTACCGCGATGTTGCCGGGGGTCCGAGTCCAGCGGTGGGACTCGGACACGGCCCGCGGCGGACTTGATCCCGGCGAAACCATGCGCGGATTCCAGTCCGGCGAGATTCAAGTCCTGGTGGGCACACAGGTCGTGGCCAAAGGATTAGACGTTGCCAACGTAACCTTGGTGGGAGTTATCTTGGCCGACGTTGGCCTACATCTGCCCGATTTTCGGTCCGGCGAAAGGTCGTTCGGACTGCTATGCCAGGTGGCCGGCCGGGCGGGACGCGGTCAAGCACCGGGAAGGGTATTCATCCAGACATACAGCCCCGAACATTACGCCATCGCCGCAGCGGCAAAGCAGGACTATGTGTCCCTTTACGAGCAAGAGATCGCCTTCCGCCGGCAGTTAGGCAATCCCCCATTCAACAGTTTGGCGCATCTGGTATTTCAAAACTCCAGCGAGAGCGTCTGCCAGCGCAACGCCACGGCCGCCGCCGAATTGCTGCGGCAGAAAGCCTACGCTCAAGGTCTAACCGGTATCGAGATTGTTGGCCCGGCGCCCGGTATGCCTTCCCGTCTCCGAGGCCGCTTCCGGTGGCATATGGTGCTTAGAGGGCCAGATCTACAGCGGTTTCTTGAAGGAACCAGCTTCCCCTCTGGAACCACGGTGGACGTGGACCCAGTCCATGTCCTCTAGCTAATCCGATGTGCATGTTCCTCTTTGTGCATGTTTCCCTCGCGCCCACTGCTCATGTCATTCCGAACCTGCCGCAGGCTGGTGAGGAATCTCAGGCCAACAACAGGGAGCTTCCGTTAGGGGTCATGTCCACGCCTCGTCGCCGAATTAAAATCAGGCCTGAGACCCCGCGCTTCTCTCGGGATGACATCGAAATATACCCGCACATTGGGTACGCTAATCTTTACACCCGCAAAGACCCTTGGATATAATTCGGATATTGATTGAGAAAGCCGTCTTGATCGCGGATCAATCCAAACCAGCAATTGGGAGGAGACAACAGTGTCGGTCTTGATCATGCGGATCTTACCGGACCCGATCTTACGGCGGCAGGCCAGGAAAGTCGGGAAGGTTCCGGCGAACATGAAGAAGTTCACCGATGACATGATAGAGACTATGCACGCCGAGTTGGGCGTAGGGCTGGCGGCCAACCAGATCGGGTCCCTTCAGAAAGTGGCGGTGATTCAACTACCCGACTGGGAAGAGGCGTTGGTACTTATCAATCCCGAGATCGTCAAGCAGGAAGGAGAAAGGGAAGTGGTGGAAGGCTGCCTGAGCATTCCTGGATATCGTGGATTGGTCAAGCGCTCGGTGAGCGTCCGGGCCAGGGCGATCGGTCTAGATGGGAAAGTGATCCGCATCAAGGCCGACGGGCTACTAGCTCAAGCCTTGGAGCACGAGACCGGCCATCTGCAAGGAAGCCTGTATATCGACCACTTGGTCGCCCCTGACGACCTGTGGAAGATACCCCAGGACGGAGAAGAGGAAGAAGAGGAAGAAGAAGAGGAGGAGGAATCGGGCGAAGATTCCGGGTCCGGTCGGGGAACGGCCGCTGATGATCAAGAAGCGGGGGAACAGCCAGAGTAAACAAGAAGCGTTGATTCCGGGGCTTGCCAAATAATTGCCACCGGTGGACCGGCATCCCGGCGTTTTTTCAGATTTTGGGCAATCCGCCGTCTGGCCAACCCATCCCGGGCGGTTGATTCCATCTCCGCGCCGACCACGAATTATATCCCATCGACCGTCTGTCAAACCCACCTAGATCCTATGACAAATTTTGACGAATCACCGGTGACTCATTCCGCGATGCTCCAAAGATTGAGCGGGTTTTTCGCTGCTCAAGAGAGTGGTGTTGTTTTGGTAGGAGGCTACCTGAGGGACACGTTGCGGTCGGCCACGCCGGCACGGGACGTGGACATCGCCTTGCCGGGAGACGCCCAGAAGATCGGACGGGAACTAGCCAGATTTCTAGGGGGAACCTTCGTACCTTTAGGCACCGCCTTCGGAGCTGCCCGGGTAGTCGTACCGAGTCCGGACCCTGAATCTCCTGAAGACGAAAAAGGGAAAGACTGGACCATTGATCTTTGGGGGTACACCGGAACCGTTGAGGAGGACCTAGCCCGAAGAGACTTCACCATTGACGCCATGGCCCTTCCATTTCAGGATTGGCCAGCGATAGACTCGCCAGAACTCGCGGAAAAGGTCATGGACCCCTTCAATGGGCGTCAGGATCTGGCGAAAAAGTGCATCCGGGCCGTCAACCCGCACGTATTCCAAGATGACCCGGGACGACTCCTTAGAACGGTGCATCTGGCGGCCCGGCTTCGATTCCGGTTCGAACCGGAAACGGTACGAATGGTAACTGAGGCGGCTCCCTTGATTTCCCAGGTATCCGGAGACCGTATCCGCAACGAGTTTCTGGGAATACTTTCGATGGACGGAGCACGGGGATATCTTCAGGTGTTGGACCACTTGGATCTGCTCTGCCGCGTTATTCCAGAACTGGCCGATGCCAAGGGAGTTGATCAGCCTAAGGAACATTATTGGGATGTGTGGGACCATTCCCTGCACGCGGTGGAATTCGCGGAACTGGTAACCAAAGGGCATCACAATTCGCCTATATACACCCAACTACCTTGGCCAGGGGGAAGGGAAGAATACTTCAATCAAGTGATCAGCGACGGCCATAACCGGCGAACGGTGCTGAAACTGGCCGCCCTGCTCCATGACGTGGCAAAGCCTCAAACAAAGCATATGGACGAAACCGGACGCACCAGATTTCCGGGCCACCCGGAATTGGGGGCCGCGATTGCTGAGACCCGGCTGACCCAATTGCACATGAGCGCAAGAGGCGTCGCTGCCGTATGCAAGATGGTGGAAGAACATCTGCGGCCGGCCACCATGCAACAAGGCGTGGAATTGGCCACGGCCCGGGCCGTATACCGGTACTTCCGCGACTTGGGGGACGTTGCCATAGACACCCTTTTCCTGTGGATGGCGGACCATTTGGCCGCAAAAGGGCCGGAACTTGATACAGATGCTTGGTCCGTCCATGCTAGAATGGTGGCGCACATCTTGGAATTGGGCGCCCAGCCGGAGGCTACCGCCCAAAAAGAACGGCTGGTCACAGGCCTCGACTTGATGGAGCGTTTCCATCTAGTGCCTGGACCGTTGATCGGCAACCTGTTAGCTCAGATAGAAGAGGCTCAGGCCGTAGGAGAACTTGCGACCCGTGATGACGCGTTTGTTTTGGCCTCAAAGGTCCTGGAGAAAGATGGAATTTCTAACGACGATAAGTCGGCCGGAGGTTAGCCCTTGCTGGGAAGGTGGATAGGGGGATTTTTCGGCTCGATTCTGTGGATGCTATTTCCTTCCTCTTCGAGGGAAAGGAGCATCCGGCTATCGTTCCTGGTTCTGTTGATCTTAGCGGTTTCAGTTGCTTCCGTGGCTTTTCGCGAAGTCAGCATAAATATCCCCGGTTTATTTCAATTAGACCGAGGCGGCTCTGGTCCGCTTGGTTTGAAGCTGGGCCTTGACCTGCGGGGCGGCGGGCATCTGGTATACCAGGCGGATACTGCCATCCGAGTGGAAGCAGTTTTCGGGGAAGTCCTAACCGCGAAACAGATCACCGACGCCGCGAACGAATTAAAGATCCCTGTGTCGGTTAAATCTAAGGGGAACAACGTCTTTCGAATAACCTCTGATAATCTGGACGCCGACACCCGAGACCGTTTGGAGAAGGGCCTGAAGGAGAAATTTGACAGCTTGGAGACCTTCCAGGCTATCGAAACTCCCCCGCCCACCCCGGAACAGATGGAAGGTGTGCTGGATATCATAAATCGCCGGGTTAACGCTTTTGGCACGGAGGAGCCGATCATCCAAACGATCGGCGACGACCGGATATTAGTCCAGTTGCCTGGAGCCACCGGCTCAATCATCCGGGTCACCTTCAGCGAACCGGTTGAAATGGAAGATCTGTTGTCGGTTTTGGCCCGGATTGAAATGCCGTTCAATTCCTTGGACCAAGACGATAACCGTCGGTTCAAGCTCAAGACCAATACGTTAAGTTCGGGGCGAAAGACCCAACTGCGTCAGGCTCTAGGAGATCAGTTAGGCGTTAAGATCGACTCATTCCAAGTAGTGAGCGGCATTGACGAAGCCAAAGCCCTCATCGGGCAGACGGCCCTGTTGGAATTCAAAGAACGGACTTGCGCAGACCGGTTTTGCCTAAGCTATGAGGACGCCGATATAGGACTCACTGGAGACGACTTGGATCGAGCCGATCCAGTAATGGATTCATCCGGAGTGGGTTGGTCGATCTCCATCCAGTTCAACGATCGGGGCTCGGATATCTTTTCCGAATTGACCAGGCGCATCGTAGGTGTTGAAACCAAACGGATCGCGATAATTCTGGATGGTGAGCAACTCTTGGCCCCAGTTTCCCGGGCCTGGATCCGGGACGGCCGTAGCGAGATTACGGGTAATTTCACCCGGGAAGAAGTTAGGACTCGGTCGATCCAACTGGAGTCGGGCCGTCTGCCGGTGCCATTGAAGATCATTCAAGAAAGCGACGTAGATGCTCTGCTCGGGTCTGAATCCCTGGAAAAAAGCTTGGTAGCCGGGATGATAGGCCTGGGTCTAGTGATGGTGTTCATGGTGGCCTACTACCGCATGGCCGGAGTGGTCGCGGCGGTCTCTCTGGTGGTCTACTCGCTGATAGTCCTAGCGCTATTCAAGATGATACCTATTACCCTGACCCTCTCTCACATCGGTGGTTTCATCCTGTCTATAGGTATGGCCGTCGATGCAAACGTGCTGATCTTCGAGCGGATGAAAGAGGAAGTGCGCATCGGCCGTACCCTGGCCTCATCCATGGAAGTGGGGTTCAACCGGGCCTGGCCGGCCATCCGGGACGGCAACGTGTCCACCCTTATCACTTGTATCGTGCTGATCTGGTTTGGCGACCGGTTGGGAGGCGGGCTGATCACCGGGTTCGCGATAAGTCTCATGATTGGCGTTTTGGCCAGCATGTTTACGGCGGTGGTGGTCAGCCGTAATCTGCTTCAACTTCTAGCCTGGATCGGCCTGGGCCGCCGGATAAACTTGTTCACTCCAGAGCGTCTGCGCCGAACCGGAGACGTCCCGGTAGGTGGGAGCTAAAATTGATTGACATCGTTGGCAAACGAGGCTGGTACTTCCTGATCTCGGCGTTTATTATCCTGCCGGGTCTGATCTCTCTGATAGTCCCTCCCGGTTGGGCCTCGGGGGAGTCGGGTCTAAACCCTGGTATCGACTTCACCAGCGGGTCGGTATTGCAAGTTAGCTTTGACTCGCCGGTTAGTGAGCAGCAGATCCAAGAACGCATGAACCAAATGGGACACAGCGAGGCCCTGATCCAAAGAACCGGAGAGCGCTCCTTTTTCATCCGCACCAAGCTTCTAGCGGAACCGGTGGGCGATCTTCCGTCGGAAAGGGAATTTCTGGAGCAAGACCTGGAAGACTCCTTTGGATTGGTGAGGGATCAAATAAAATTCGATTCGGTGTCGCCCATCGTCGCTAGTGAGACCGTGATAAACGCGTTCTTTGCGTTGCTGGCGGCTTCGGTCTTCATTCTGCTGTATATCTGGTACGCCTTCCGCCGTGTTCCCAAGTCCTACCGGTACGGAGTGGCCGCCATATTGGCCCTGGTCCACGACGTGATAATCGTGATCGGAGTGTTCTCCATACTGGGCAAGGTGTTGAACATGGAGGTAAATTCCATGTTCATCGTTGGAGTGCTCATCGTTGCCGGTTACAGCGTGAACGACACCATCGTTGTATTTGACCGGATCCGGGAGAACACCATTCGTTTCCCTGACCGGGCTCTGGCTACATTGGTCAACATGAGCATCATGGACACCATGGGGCGGTCGCTGAACACCAGCTTCACGACGTTGTTTGTGTTGCTGGCGTTGCTTTTGATGGGGGGGCCCAGTATCAGGGGGCTGTTATTGGTCGTAGCGATCGGCGCCGTGGTTGGAACTTATAGTTCCATCTTCATCGCCAGTCAGTTCATCGTGATTTGGGACCGGGGCGAGCTCGGCAAGCTAATAGGACGGGGCAGACGGGCCACATCGGCTACCGCGACGACGCTGATGAGCGTCATCTTGGGGCGGTAAGCACCAGCCTCCCCAAAACACTTCTGCTGGACAGCAGATCGAAGGCTCTTGCCGCCTCTTCCAGAGGCATGGACCCTCCAACCACCGGTTTTACTTGTCCACTGGAAACCATATCCGCGACCTGTTCGATCACCGATCGTGAAACGCCCGATGACCCCAGGACTTGGGCGTCCCGAAAGATTATCTCGGCCAGATTCAGCTCCACCGGTTTGCCGGCGACTTCCCCCAATAAAACCAGGCGTCCGAATTGGGCCAGGCTGCGCAAGGAAGACGGAAAGAGGACAGAGCCTACCGTATCGATCACTACCTCGGCGCCCAGGTCTTCTGTCAGCGCCAAGACCATTTCACTAAAATCCAACTCACCCGTGTGGAGCACTTCCTCGGCGCCCAGCGGCGCGAATCGACCCAGCTTATCCGGCGATGTGGTCACCGCTAATACCCGGCTCCCCAACGCAACGGCGATCTGCAATGCATGGATCCCCAGGCCGCCCCCAGCTCCGGTGACTACGGTGATATTGCCGGGGCCAACCTCCGCCACATGCTGAACCGCTTGTAACGCCACACCCATGGGACAAGCTAGTAGGGCCGCGCCGGTCAGATCGATAGACTCGGGTATTTTCACCAGGCTGAACTCACTCAGCACCACCCACTCGGCGAAGCCACCGTCGCGGCCGTGGCCGATGCCTTGGCCGTGGAGACAGCGGTGCTCCCGGCCGTTCAAGCAGCGTTCGCACTGGCCGCAGGCGTTGGTCAGTAGGCTAACGACCCGGTCGCCTTTCTCGACCAGCCTAGCCCCTTCGCCAACTTGGGCCACGATTCCCGATATCTCGTGGCCTAGAATCACTCCCGGCTTAACCCCGCGCCGCAGGACGCCGGCCATCACCAGCAGGTCATGGTGGCAAAATCCGCACGCCGCGACCTCCACCAGCACCTCTCCCGGTCCAGGGGACGGGATAGGAGTCTCTTTCACTGCTAGGACCGGCGGCCTGCCGGGTTTTTCCAGGAATAACGCACGCATCATGGGGTTGGATTATATCCTTGAGAGGTTGCGCCGCCAATCCAGCGCTGGCGTATAATTTGAGCGGTCAGCTTTCAGCGGTCAGCGGTCAAACGAACTTTGAACAGTTGATAACTAAGAGGAGTCTCAGATGAAGATCGGCGCCCACGTCTCCACCGCAGGGGGATTAAGCAAGTCGATCGCCCGAGCCGCGGAGATTGGCTGCGAGGCCATCCAGATATTCGGCTCTTCACCCCAAGGTTGGGCCTTCAAGCCGATACCTGAACCGGAGATTGAGTCTTTCCGGAGTCAGGCGGCCGAGGCGGGAATAGACTCCATCTTCCTACATGCCATCTATCTGATCAATTTGGGAACTGCCGACGAAGCCCACCTGGAGCGGGGGATCCAGTCCCTGGTCAATTACATGAATCTTGCCGCGGAAATCGGGGCTGAAGGTGTCGTTTTCCATCCGGGCAGCCACAAAGGAGCGGGTTATGAAGCTATTCTAGCCCAATCCGTGGCGGCTATTAAAAGGGTGCTGGAAGATTCGCCAGACGGCCCTTACCTAGCAGTGGAAAATATGGCTGGAATGGGCCAGCACATCGGCGCAAAATTTGAGGAATTGGGGCGCATCATCGAAGGGGTGAACAGTCCGCGGCTAAAGGTCTGTCTGGACACCCAGCACAGCTTAGCGGCTGGCTACGACCTGCCTTCTGCCGAGGGTATCGAGGCCATGRTCAGCSAGTTTGAGGATACCATMGGAGTCTTAAATCTTTTGGTCGTYCATGCCAACGACTCCAAGCGACCCTGCGGCTCCGGAGTTGACCGGCATGACAACATCGGCGAAGGATTTATCGGCGAGTCCGGTTTCGCCACGATCATGGGGCATCCAGCCTTCCGGGAAGTTCCTTTCCTTCTGGAGGTACCAGGATTCGAAGGGAAAGGTCCGGACCAACAGAACATAGACATCTTGAAATCGATTCGTCATCGGGCGGGTTTGGACCCGGGTATGGGTAGTTGATCAACATTTCGCGCCGCGAGTTCGTCCGGTTGGTGCGCCAGGCATACCGCCAGATCCCGTCCGAAATGATACAGGCCATCACCAACATGGATATCGTGGTGGAAGAGTGGCCGCGAAAGGAAGACTTGGAGTTGCTGGAAGAGCCAGGGACCCTCTTTGGGTTGTACAGCGGAGTGCCCTTGCCGGAAAGGGAAGGTTCCGGTCTTTCCCTCCCAGATAAAATCACGATCTACCGGCAGCCTATATTGCGTAGCTGCTCTTCCCGGGAGCAAGCGGAGCGAGAAATCAAGATAACTTTGTGGCATGAGATTGGGCACTGCATCGGGATGAAYGAAGAAGACCTGCACCGGCTKGGCTACGGCTAGCCTGGTAAGGCTCTCATCTTCAGGAATCGAAGCCACATGCCCGTTTGCGGCGGCGCATTTTATCATTGCCCGGCATTTGCGCCTGTGATATACTATTCCAAGTCCMGKCTTACCGGGAGGCCAGTGTTTGTTATGGGCCGCGGCTGGCGAATTTCGAGTACGGGTTTGACAGTTATAATGGTTTTCAAAGACGCCAACGGCGTTGTTGGGAATCGTCGACAGGCCGGGTTGGAAAATAAAAGGTTAATTAATCTAGAAAGGCAGGTTTTATGGTACAGGCTCCAGAGGTTCCAGTAGAAGAGCGTCCAGCTCCGCCCAGGGAACCGAATGCACCGATCACGATGAAGTCCCTCTTAGAGGCGGGCGTTCACTTCGGGCATCAGACCCGAAGGTGGAATCCGCAGATGAAAAGGTACATCTTCACCCAACGTAATGGCATCCACATAATCGACCTACAGCAGACGCTGGGGCTGATCAACGAGGCCTACCGGGCAATGGTCCAAGTTGTGGCCGACGGTGGCAAGGTTCTGTTTGTGGGCACCAAGCGGCAAGCTCAGGAAGTCGTCGAGAGTGAAGCCGAACGTTGTGGCATGTGGTACGTGAACCAGCGTTGGCTGGGTGGAACTCTGACCAATTTCCAGACCATTCGCGGGCGGATCAATCACATGATTGACCTGCAACAAAAGAGGGACGCCGGTTACTTMCGGGTGCTCCCCAAAAAAGAAGGCGTAAAACTACGGGACAAACTGAATAGGCTAGAAAAGTATTTCCTAGGCATGCGGGAGATGAACGAACTGCCTAAGGCGTTGTTCGTCATCGACATCGGCAAAGAAGACATCTGTATCGCTGAAGCTCGCCGCATGGGAATCCAGATCTTCGCCATCGTGGACACGGACTGCGACCCGGACAAAGTGACCCACTCTATCCCCGGAAATGATGACGCCGTCCGGTCCATCCGTTTGATCGCGGGCAGAATGGCCTCCGCGGTTCTGGAAGGCGCGGCTCAGAAAGAAGCCATGCTCTTGGCGGAACAGGAAGAAGCGGCTCTGCTGGAACAGGCCCGGCGGGAAGAACTGCAACTGGCTGAAGACGATGAAGTAGAAATGACGGAGGGGTCGGACCCGGTAACCTCCGATCTATTCGGAGAGAAAGCCGAGATACCGGCAATGGATTCAGAGGGGCGCGAGATCGCATCTTTGGATCGCACGGTTGTTGATGARCCGGCGCCTTCCGAACCGGAGCCTAACAACGAAGAGGCAAGCTCGTAATTAAAGCTGCCCATTGAGTGGCCGCTGGCTCAGGCTACCGGCAGTGTTGTACCGGTTCTAATCGCACGGCATAGTTTCCCTTTGAAAATACAGGAGGCATACTTGGTGGTCAGCGTCGATCAAATCCGAGCCCTGCGCACCCAAACCGGGGCCGGAATCATGGAATGCAAGCAGGCCCTGGAGCAGACTCAAGGGGATATGGACAAAGCGGTCGAATCCTTAAGGGATAGAGGCTTCGCCCAAGCAGCCAAACGGTCGGACCGTGAAACCAATCAGGGAGTGGTCCAAGCATACATCCACACCGGTGGGCGGGTCGGAGCGATAATTGAGTTGGGCTGCGAAACAGATTTTGTTGCCCGAACTCCCGAGTTCCAATCCTTAGCCCATGACATCGCCATGCAGGTGGCAGCCATGGCGCCTGCCTACCTTGATGAAAGCGATAAGGAAGAGGACGACGACCGGCCAGCGGCTCAGGTATGCTTGTTAAAACAACCGTTCATCAAAGGGAACTCAAATTCGGTCGCGGATATCGTTCAAGAGATGGCGGCCAAGGTTGGCGAGAACGTTCGGGTAGTGAGATTCAACCGATTGGCGCTGGGAGAATAACCTCAGCCGGGCCTTATGCGTCAGGCTAGCTACAATCGGATCTTACTGAAARTAAGTGGTGAGTCGTTAAAAGGCTCCGGKAGCTACGGCATTGAGCCTGCCGCGGTTAATTATCTTGCTCACCAGATAAGCCAAGCACATAATATGGGCGTCGAGGTGGCGGTAGTCATCGGAGGCGGAAACATCTGGCGCGGCGCACCGGCCGAATCTCAAGGAATGGACCGRGCAACCGCCGACTACGCCGGAATGCTGGCTACAATAATCAATGCTCTAGCCCTACAGGACGCGCTGGAACGTTGTGGAATCACTACACGTACCCAAAGCGCACTGCAAGTGCAAGCGGTGGCGGAACCGTATATCCAGCGAAGGGCTATGCGGCACCTAGAGAAAGGGCGAGTGGTCTTGTTTGCCGCCGGCACCGGGAACCCCTTCATGACAACCGACACCGCTTCGGCGCTACGAGCGCTGGAGATCGGCGCGGAAGTACTCCTGATGGCGAAGCACAATGTGGACGGAGTATACGACTCAGACCCCAACGAGAACCCCGACGCCGTCCGTTTTAACAACCTGGACTACATGGACGCCTTGAATCGCCGCCTGGACGTCATGGACGCCACTGCGGTTTCACTATGCATGGACAACAAGTTGCCGATCATCGTATTCGACATCGGAGACGAAGGAAGCATTTGCCGAATTCTGTCTGGTGAGTCAGTGGGCACCATTATAACCGGGAGCGATTGACCATGACGACAAATAATGACGGCGGTAATGACCAGACACCYGAGACTGTTCTGRCCGACGTGGACCAWAAAATGGACCGGGCGATCGACGCTCTTAAGCGGGAACTCAGCGCACTCCGGACCGGCCGGGCGACKCCTTCTTTGATCGAGAACATCAAAGTGGACTACTACGGTGTGCCCACGCCGCTCAATCAGATCGCATCCATCTCCGCRCCMGATGCYAGGGCCATCATGGTCCAACCTTGGGACAAAKCRGCCATGAAGGARATCGAGAAGAGCTTGCTAAWGTCRGACATGGGGTTCAACCCCTCCAACGACGGAACCAATATCACGGTGCCGGTGCCTCCGCTTAACACAGAACGGCGCCAAGACCTGGTTAAAGTGCTAAAACGCAAGATTGAAGATGGAAAGGTGTCAATCAGAAACGTGCGCCGGGACGGGCAGGATCGATTGAGAAAGATGGAAAAGGACAAAGACATCTCCCAAGACCAGAGCCGCCGTGCTCAAGACCAACTGCAGAAAGCAACCGACGGCCACACCAAAACCGTGGATCAAGTCGGCGCCGCCAAAGAGGCGGAGATACTGCAGGTCTAGCCGATGCAAACTAAGCCCGCAGACTCCCAAAATTTCTCCCAAGCAAAGGGAAAAGTACCTGTACATGTAGCTATTATCATGGACGGTAATGGGCGATGGGCTCAGAAACGGGGGCTACCCCGTTTGGATGGACATCGTGTCGGCGTGGATTCCATCCAGAGGATCCTCAAGACTCTGTCCGCCAAGGGCGTGGAATACGTTACCCTCTACGCATTCTCAACGGAGAATTGGAATCGTCCCGCAGAGGAAGTCGCGGGGATCCTAGAGATTCTACAACAAGCTTTGCGGGTCCAGACCGAGGCCCTTCACGAAAACAACGTGCGCATCGTCCACATCGGCAAACAAGACCGTATCAGTCACCAACTGCAAGACGAGGTGGCCTATGCGGAGGGCTTGACCCGAAATAATACCGGCATAACCCTGAACGTGGCTTTTGATTACGGTGGGCGCGACGAGATATTGGAGGCGGTRCGGAAGATCATTCGAGACGGCATACCCGAGGATCAGGTGGATGAAGCGCTATTTCGTAAGTACTTGTTCACCGGCCACTCTCCCGATCCCGACCTGATAATCCGTACCGGCGGTGAGATGCGGATCAGCAACTTCCTGCTGTGGCAGTCCGCCTACAGCGAATACTTCCACACACCCACGCTCTGGCCTGATCTGGATTCTGAAGAGCTAGAGCAAGTCCTAGAGGCGTATAGCACCCGTCAACGGCGTTTCGGCAGAGTGGAACCCGAGGAATAACGATTGCTCCCTCGGGTTCTGACAGCCTTAGTGGGGACTCCTATCCTGCTGACCCTCGTTTGGTGGGGCGGCATTTCTCTTGCGGCCTTAGTGGTCTTGGCCGCGGCGTTGAGCATCCGCGAGTTTTACCGGCTACTGCCTCCCGAGACTGGACCGCTGCCCATCGCCTTAGGGATGGTATGGACCACCGCTCTAGTGGTGGGCGCCAGTGCCGCKTCGGGCACGCTCGACCTTCTGATCGTTTCCGGCGGCATCTGGGTGTCCGGGGTCTTCGTAGCTTTGCTCTGGATGATTGCCTTCCATTCCGCACGCCGGCGCCTAACGGCCGTCATATATCTTCTGGGCGGTCCGATCTACATCGGGTTTCTGCTAGGCCATAGCTTGGCGCTACGGGGATTGGATGGGGGCGGATCATTGGGCCGTGATTGGCTGATTTTTGCCGTACTTGTAACATTCGCCACCGATTCCGGCGCATGTTTCACGGGAAGGTTGTTGGGCCGTAGGCCCCTGGCTCCCACTGTAAGTCCCGGCAAAACGTGGGAAGGGAGCGCCGGAGGATTCGTTTTTGCGGTGGCGGCAGCCTTGGTCTTGGGGGCGATTTTTGACCTGAGAATCCCGYTGTGGCAGGTGGGCGTGATCGGCGCGGTCGTGGGCGTGKCCGCACAATGGGGCGACCTACTGGAATCCAAGCTGAAGCGGATCGCCGGCGTGAAAGATGCCGGCAATCTTTTCCCCGGACATGGCGGCATCCTAGACCGGCTGGATAGCATTGTGRTATCGGTGCCTGCGGTGTACTATCTTGTAGCCACGGTGTTTACTTCATGAAGAAGATAGTAATACTCGGTTCCACTGGCTCCATCGGCAGACAAACCCTGGACATTGTGCGGGCATTTCCAGGCGAATTTGATGTTGTTGGACTGGCCGCAGGCAACAATCTAGAACTGTTGCAACAGCAGATGGCGGAGTTTAATCCGAGCCACGTCTGTTGCATCAAACCGCTGGACTCATTGCCCGATGGCGTCTCATTCACTCCCATGGCAGATATGGTCGCCCTAGARCATGTGGACCAGGTGATGGTGGCAACCATGGGCAGTGTGGGGTTGCTCCCAACCCTTAGCGCCCTGAAGCACGGGAAATCAGTGGCCCTTTCCAACAAAGAGCCCATCGTKATGGCCGGCTCCATCATCAAGGACTACGAGAAGAAATACGGTGGCGWAGTTCTGCCCGTGGACAGCGAACCCAGCGCYATCTGGCAATGCCTTCGGGGAGAGGACAACCCYATCCAACGGTTGATGATTACAGCATCGGGCGGCCCTTTTCGGACAACTCCCCTGGAAGAACTAGCCCATGTAACCCCGGAAAAAGCACTGAAGCACCCCACCTGGCAGATGGGCCGTAAGATCACCATTGATTCGGCGACCTTGATGAACAAAGCCTTCGARGTCATTGAGACGCACTGGTTATTTAGCGTGCCCTGGGATAGGATAGAAGTAGTRGTGCATCCTCARAGCACGATTCATTCCATGGTCGAGTTTGCAGACGGTTCTATAAAAGCCCAATTGGGACCGCCTGACATGCGGTTGCCCATCCAATACGCTCTCTTTTATCCCCACCGTCTCCCCAATGAGATGATTCCCAAATTGGATACAAGCATAGCCCATTCGCTGACATTTGAGCCCCTTGATATGGATCGCTACCCGTGTTTCGGTTTGGCTGTGGAGGCAGGGCGGCGCGGCGGCACCTTCCCGGCGGTACTTAGCGCGGCGGATGAGATTGCCGTGAACGCGTTCTTAGAAGGCAAGATACCATTTACCGGCATATATCAATTGGTGGAGCAGGTGCTCGCCCAACATGATCCATCACCGGGCCGTGACGCCGAAGAGGTGCTGGAGGCCGATCGTTGGGCCACCGCGCTGGCCAGCAAGATAGCCGGGTARTATTTGAAGGGTAGTGGCTGAATGGAAASCTTTTTGATCGCGGTCGGCGCCATGGTTCCCATGCTGGTGGTCTTGGTGGTGGTCCACGAATTTGGTCATTACGCCACCGCCCGCAAACTGGGAGTCAAGGTTCTGGAATTCGGYGTCGGCTTTCCTCCCAGGGCATATACCCTTTATACCGGCAAGACCCGGGTCTTGATCTCCCCTGAAACCCGCTTCATAAACCTGACCGGCCCATCCGATATAAAAGTTGGCAGTTTGGTGAAAGTTTCATCGGGTGAAGATTCCCAAGGGAATCTGGTTGCCCAGGTGATTGAATCGCCTSTCGCGGCCAAGAGCTTGATAGCCAAACTGACAGGCAAAARGAAATSCGATGCAGTTTCGGYTCCCGTTCAGCCCGACGATTTATCAGATTCCGACGAACTGCTGAAGCACGAAGGGAAGGTTCGCGCCGTMGAGGACGGATYCATAGTGCTGGCGGACATGCTTTATACCATGAACTGGGCCCCTCTAGGGGGATTTGTGCGCCTGGCCGGGGAAAGCAACCCGGCAGTGCCGCGCAGTTTGGCAGGCAARGGAGTTGGCACTCGCTTCCTAGTACTGGTCGCGGGGCCGTTGATGAACGCCATCCTGCCCATCGCCTTTTTTACCGTCCTGCTGATGATGCCCCAGGAGATTCTGGTGGGACAGGTGGCGGTGGATCAGGTCACTGAGGGTTCTCCCGCCCAGTCGGCTGGAATCAAGCAGCACGACATCATATTGARTTCCGATGGACGCCTGATAGAAAACGCCGGGRATCTTATCCGGTATATCAACCTGAACGGCGGCTCGYCCATGGAGTGGCTGGTTCTCCGTGGAAACAAGCAAMRGGTCATTAACGTGCAGCCCGAGTTCGTTGGAGAGGAAGGGCGGTGGCTGGTAGGGATCGCCACCCGGTTGGACAACTCCCATATCGAGAAACGTTCTCAGGCCCCGTGGACAGCCTTCGGAAATAGCTTCGTCAACACCTGGGAATTGCTGCGACTGGTGAAGCAGGGCATCTTTGGCGCATTCTCCAGTGGCTCTGCCCCCCAACTCTCTGGACCCATCGGCATCGCCCAGATAGCGGGTGAATTCACCAAAGAGGGCGGGCTGCAAGGTTGGATGGCGATCACCATCTTGCTAAGCATCAACCTTGCCATCCT
Source organism: SAR202 cluster bacterium (assembly GCA_002401285.1). Next base: position 20,699 of record NVSQ01000010.1, on the reverse strand, counting down.
GAACATTCTGCCCATCCCCATGTTGGACGGCGGCCGATTGGTCTTCGTATTGCTGGAATGGCTCCGGCGTGGCAAGCGGGTGCCTCCGGATAAAGAGGGGTTGGTGCATCTCGTCGGCTTTGTGGTTCTGATCGGCTTCATCATCTTGATCAGCGCCAACGACATCAATCGCCTCATCCAGGGCCAGAGCTTTTTGGGCTGAACGCGTTCGGACTCCCGCGGCTATACCCTGGCACCGCTTCCCCCTTTCGTGTAACATTGTCCCCGGGAAATAGTTCCGGYTCCCAGTACCATGACCYTGGCGCAAGTTCTYACCGCCGCGCTAGCAATACCGATTCAACACCTTCGGATTACGCGAATATCTCCCTCTTTATGAGGCTTTGATAGGAATCCCCAATGAACAAACGCCGAGTCACCAAGCCGGTTACCATTGGCGGAGTCAAAATTGGCGGTGGAGCCGACGTAACCGTACAGTCCATGACCAAAACGGACACCCGGGACGTGGCCGCCACCGTACGCCAGATCCATGAACTGGAAGAGGTGGGCTGCGAGATTATCCGTAGCGCCGTACCTGACATGGAAGCAGCCAAGGCCATGGCTGAGATCAAGAAGCAGATCCATATCCCCCTGGTCGCCGACATCCACTTTCACTACCAACTTGCCTTGGAGTGCGTCAAGGGCGGCGTCGACTGTCTGCGCCTGAATCCCGGCAACCTTCGTGACGAAGCTCAAGTGCGCCAAGTGGTGCAGGCCGCCAAGGAGAGCAACATTCCCATCCGTATCGGGGTGAACTTCGGCAGCTTACCCCCGGTAGGCGGCATAGGCCGCACCCGAGGCTTCTCCCGGCACATGGACTTGGTGAACCAGTTGCCCAAGGCCGGCAAAGCCGCGGAAGGGGAGTACAGCGTCGTYGACCATATGGTCGCCACCGCCTTGTGGGAGATCAGCCTGCTGGAAGAGCAGGATTTCGACCAGATAAAGATTTCTTTGAAGGCTTTCGACGTGCCAACAACGGTCGAAGCGTAYACCAACYTGGCCGAAATGGTGCCATACCCGTTGCACTTGGGAATCACCGAGGCAGGCACGGTCCAGGCTGGCTCCATCCGGTCCTCCGTGGGGTTGGGGATGTTGTTGTACCAAGGGATCGGCGACACCATACGGGTGTCGTTGGCTGGCGACTCTAAAGACGAAGTCTTCGCCGGATTCGAGATACTCAAGTCCCTGAACATGCGGCGAAAGGGAGCGGTTCTAGTCGCCTGCCCCAGTTGCGGGCGGGCGGACGTAGACGTGGTAAAGCTGGCCAATCAGGTTGACGATCTGCTAAAAGCCAGTAAAAARGAAGTCACCGTTGCCGTGATGGGTTGCGAGGTCAACGGYCCGGGAGAAGCCAAGGACGCCGACGTGGGCATCGCCGCCGGAGCGGGCAGAGCCATTATTTTCCGCAAGGGTGTGAAGGTCAAGGTGGTAGCTGAGGAAGACATGCTGACGGCCCTGATGGAAGAGGTGGAGAACACTCCGGTAACCGTTGATTCGAAACGTCAATGAAGGTCTCTCAGCTAGTCACCAAGAGCCTGAGAGACGACCCCCCTGAAGCGGAAACGGCCAGCCATCGCCTAATGCTGCGGGCCGGCCTGATCTATCAAGTGGCCGCCGGAATTTACGCCAGTTTGCCTTTGGCCTTCAAGTCTCTTCGCAAGATCGAAGCCATCATCCGCGAGGAGATGGACCGGGCGGGAGGGCAAGAGTTGCTGATGCCCGCTCTCCAACCAATGGAGTTGTGGGAACAAACGGGAAGAGGCGCCGCTTTTGGCGACAACCTGTTCTCTTTGGAGGACCGCAGAGGCCGACCCATGGTTCTGGCGCCCACCCATGAAGAGGTGGTTACCGGCATCGTTAAGGCCAACGTTCAAAGCTATCGCGACCTCCCCGTGRTTCTTTATCAGATACAGACTAAGTTCAGAGAYGAACCCCGTCCCCGCGCCGGGCTGGTCAGGGTGCGCGAGTTCGTGATGAAGGACGCTTACAGCTTCAACGCCGACGAGGAAAGCCTGGACGATAGTTACCAGGCGATGGCTCAGGCCTATAAGAACATCTACCGCCGGTGCGGCYTGCCGGTGTTGATGGCCGAGGCCGACAGCGGGGCCATCGGCGGCAAAGACTCTCAYGAGTTCATTTTGRCCACYCCRACCGGGGAAGACACGGTCATTACCTGCTCCGCCTGTGGTTACACCGCCAACGCCGAGAAAGCTTCCGGCGTTTATCACGAGTTGTCCGCCGAAGACGAAGAATCTTTGGAAGAAGTCAGCACCCCCGGCGTAAAGACCATCGACGGCCTGGCCCAGTACTTGAATATCTCCGACGAAAAGACCTTCAAGGCTGTCTTCTACATGGCCGATGGGGAGCTGGTGTTCGTAACCATTCGCGGCGACTTGGAAGTCAATGATATAAAGCTGAAAAACGCCCTCCACGCCAGCGATCTGCACCTGGCCGACGACCAAGAAGTCGCCAAAGCCGGGTTGGTGGCCGGCTCCGCTTCGGCMATCGGGATCCACGACATCAAACGCGTCGGCGACTTGTCCATCACCCGCGGCAACAACTTCGTGGTGGGCGGTAACAAGSCGGACACGCATCTGCGCGGCGCGAACTATCCCAGGGACTTCCAAGTAGACATCTTGACCGACATCGCCTTGGCCAGGCCGGGTCAGGGCTGTCCCAACTGCGGCCAGCCCCTGGAAGCAGTCAGAGGCGTCGAGGTGGGCCACATCTTCAARCTGGGSACYTTCTWCAGCGAWGCKCTGGGMGCRRMWTATCTKGAYSAMRAWGGKCAGCAKCARCCSATMMTKATGGGRTGYTAYGGGATCGGCRTRGGCCGRYTMCTSGCRGCGGCRATCGAGCAGAAYCAYGAYGASAAAGGGATCGCTTTCCCGGCTACTATCGCTCCCTATCAGGTGCAYTTGGTGGGCTTGAATCTGGCGGACGAACAGGTTGCTGAAGAGGCGGAACGGCTGTATCAGGAGCTACAAGACCAAGGTATAGAAGTTCTCTTTGATGACCGCACTGAGCAGACAGCCGGGGTCAAGCTGAACGACGTCGACCTTCTTGGCTTGCCGGTTCGGCTCGTGGTCAGCCCGCGAAACATGAAGGCCGGCGTGGTCGAGTTCAAACAGCGCCTAGATGAAACATCCAGCCTGGTGCCGACCGGTGAGGTCGTTGCCGCGCTGCAAGCGTTGCCGGAGATTACGTAAAGCACGGCTCAAACAAGCCTATTCCTGCCGCAAACTCCGCATCGGCGCTAAGCCTTGATCTCTGACGCCGTGGTCATGATCGACCGGAGAAAAGCCAGATTTTCCTGCAATTGGGGCGCCAGCACCTTGTGGGAAGAAGCCAACAGTAGCAGAAGCCTCAGTTGGGCCGCCAGATCCGCCGCCAGAGCCGTCTTGGCCTCGGCAATGGTGTCACCCTCCACGGGCACCCGCACACCATGAAGGGGTAGCTGGACACGGGACTCCGCAGCCCAGTACTTGTCCAGGCTGTCCATGATTATTATCGGGACTTCTTTCGATAAAACGAACTGCCCGTCCGGCGGGGAATCCGATGGCCGAAGCACGTCCACGATGATGCGGCTAACGTCGCTGTGGGTYAGGTGAAARGTCGCCCGGTTGGGCAAACTGGTCCCTACATTTCTCCAGGRCCAATCGGCCGGCTCCGCGTCATCAACGCCCGGTTGGATCTGCACCGGAATCGCAAAGTCTTCCCCCAGCGTTCGGTCCTCGTCCTCCATGTTACTCCTCCGTGCTCAAATCCCAGGCGGAGTAAACCTGATCGGGCAGAGATATGGGCCCGACGGCCTCTTCGTACTCACGAACATGTTTAGTGGTGAGCAGAGCGATAGCTTTCAGCATCTGCGGACTAACCTTGATACGAGCCCGCAGGATAGGCTCCCTCTCTTCCATCTGCTCCCCGAAGAAGATGACCGCTGAGTACAGGCTGCTGAAGATGTGCATGGAGTCGCTGTAGAAAGTTATCGGATCTCCGGAGGAATCTTCACTTGACTGGGTGTCTCCGGGGTTCGTGTAGCTCTCCTCCTGGGGCACCTGGTCTTCGGGAGGGACGTAGGGGCGTTGTATGATCGGCATTGCCTCTCCAATTCCACGKGGTTTCCCCGTAGCCGGCATCCGTTTCTGAGTGCGGTTATTTGTTACGGGGGTTCCCGTTTCTTAGACTTGTTGTAGAGGCCATATTATACACCGCCGGTTGACACCYTTTGGCATGTCCAGGATTAACTCCAAGTGGCCGCATCTACTGCCAGTGGAAGGCATCCAATCGATCGATATCAATGTCGGCGGTCCGTGCATACACGTGAGTGTTTASATGGTCTTTGGGTAAAGAACTGCCGTYAACCAGCCAACAAATCGTTCGCAGAAGGCAGCCATGTCCGAACTCTCAGAATTCCGGGAAGGCAAAGACCGCTATTTCGGCCAGGACCCCGATGCCCCCCTTACCCCTGAGCAACAGGGCCGGTTMGCCGGGCTGGCCTACTATCCGGAAAACTCAGCCTTGCAATTTGYYTTAACGATCGATGAKYTGAGCGACCAGGAAAAAGAAACCATCGAGATCGTCACCAGCACCGGAGATTCTCAGCCCTACGTTCGTTGGGGAACGATCTCTTTCCAGGTTGAGGGAGAGACAGCCACGCTGACGGTTTATCGAGATGAAAATGACGGCGAATTCTTCTTGCCCTTTACCGATCTAACCAGCGGACAGAGTTCCTATGGAGAGGGGCGTTACGTGGATCTGGAGCCCCTGCATCACGGCCGCTTCCGGTTGGACTTCAACTACGCCTACAATCCCTATTGCGCCTACAACGCAAACTGGAGTTGCCCCGTTCCACCTGTAGAAAATCGGCTGGATGTGGCGATCGAAGCCGGAGAAAAGAGCTTCCCCGATGCCGAAGGCCACTAGAGGACAGGCATTGCCGGCACCGGAAAACGTTCAACTGGGCGGGTCGGCCGCCGCGTCTCCCCGGGTTAGATGGTAGTGGCCAACGGCCAAGGCCTCCCACTCATGGGTAGTCTTACTTTGGCCGATGAGGCCTAGACAGGCCATGACCGCATAGGCGAGTTGGTCACGTGRAGCGTTGGGATGGCCGGCCATAGATTCCCGAACCTCTTGCGCGGTATAGGCGTATACAGCCAATCCGTGTTTCCGGGACCATTGGGCCAAGCTATCGCTCAACAGATCTAGGGCAGKCACCGGCCAGCGGATTCCCGAGGGCAAGCTGTGGGTCACCTCTTCCGGCCGCCAGCGCTCAACCAGCAAGTCCAACTTCTCCACCAAATRGGRAACCCTTATTTGAGCTTCGGTTCTGCGTTTAGTTCCGGCGCCGATAACTCCTGTCGTTACCGTGCGTCCATCCTCAAAGACAGCCCAGCCGCTYTCCCTTACCCCGGCGTCTAAAGCCAAAAGGATTCGGCTGCCAGTCATGTCTGGAACAGCGTAGCCGCGATCGCCGAGCCCCTTGGCAAGCTAGGCATAGCTAGATATAGGCGATTCCGGGGCTCCATAGGTAGCGGCGAAGATGGGCCGGTTCCCATTAGTCTAGCGTATCCGGGTGGCATTAAGATTGCAGCGCCGGCGGCCTTTTCCTCGTCCGGAGATATATTATCCGATATAATTTCCTCGGTACGGGCGTCGGCTGGAGCGGACTCTTGATACAATCCAGTGTAATAATAGATGCCGCATTGCAGGCATAGCCAGTCCGAATGGTCCAAGACCAAGTCGCCCCGGCACTTTACACAGGCCTTGAAACGGAACCAGGTCATGGTCTCACCCTTGTCTGAGTCAWGATTGCCGGTAGGAGCCGGACCGGCTGTTGATGTAGAACCRSRATCATYATATCAGAACATATGTKCTATAACCATGARCCACTGTCATTACCCCTTAGACACCAAGCCGANGGGGCTGATCTCCTTGACCCACCTTCCGACGAATCCTATAATGGTCAAGCACAATATGACGAATTAGGGCCACGCCGTAGTGGTGAAGGTAACCTCACTTGACCCAGCCTACCAGCCAATCCTCTGCGCTATCCGTCCAGGATTTAGTTGACACGGCGGCCGGCGAATTGGCGGGCATCAACGATACCGAATCTCTAGAGGCATGGCGTGTGGCCTATCTGGGCCGGCGAGGCCGCTTGACCCTCTTCCTGCGGGGCTTGGCCCAGTTAGACCTGGAAGAACGCCGGGTGGCCGGCGCTATGGGGAACCAGGCAAAAGGTCGCCTGGGAGAACTACTAGACGAGCGGTCGAAGTCTATCAAGGAAGCCCAACTGACCAGGTCRGTCTCCGAGGACCGCCTTGACGTTACGCTGCCTGGACGTCCTCTGGTCAGCGGCCGSCTTCACCCTACCACCCAGATCGTTAGAGAGATCTGCAACGCCTTTATGACGATGGGATTCAGCGTGGTGGAAGGACCCGAGGTGGAGACGGACCACTACAATTTTGAGATGCTAAACATACCCTTAGGTCATCCCGCCCGGGACATGTGGAACACCCTGTGGGTAGACCAACAAAACGAAGACGGGAAAWATCCRTTGCTYCTGCGGACCCACACTTCGCCGATGCARGCTAGGGTCATGGAGAGCACCCGGCCGCCGGTCCGGGTGGTGGTTCCGGGGAAATGCTACCGGTACGAAGCCACCGATGCCACCCACGAATGGCACTTCTACCAGGTCGAAGGACTGGCGGTGGATGAAGGAATCACCTTCGCCGACCTGAAAGGCACCTTGTTCGAATTCGCCCGCCGGTTGTTCGGCAGCGACCGAAAGGTGCGTTTCCGGTGCGACTACTTCCCCTTCGTCGAGCCGGGCGTGGACATGTCCATCGACTGCTTTGCCTGCGATGGAAAAGGTAGCGGTTGCCGCATCTGCCGGGACAGCGGCTGGATAGAGATCATGGGCGCGGGAATGATCCATCCTAAGGTGCTGGCCGGTGTAGGATACGATCCGGAGAAGTACACCGGGTTCGCTTTCGGCCTGGGCCCGGAGCGCATCGCCATGCTGAAATACGGCATTGAAGACATTCGTTTGTTCTATTCCAACGACCTAAGGTTCCTGAGCCAGTTCTGAGGCGTCCAAACGAGTGTCACCGAGACGCCCTCCTAAAATCACCTTGATGCCAACCTGGCCTGAGCGGAGACAGACATCGAAATAGTCAACGAAATACCGGTCCATCTCCCAAARTGGACCAACGTTCCGAAAAGGCAGCTAACCGGCATGATTAGGGAGCTATAGGAGCCCATGAAAGTTCCCCTAAGTTGGCTACGTGAGTACGTTAACGTGGATCTGCCTGCTGCCGAGCTGGCCCATCGGCTAACCATGGCCGGCGTAGAGGTCGGCGAGGTTGTAGAGATGGGCGGGTGGAAAGAGTGCTTCGTGGGACAGGTCGTCACAAAGGAGCCTCACCCGCAGGCAGACCGGTTATCACTTTGCCGGGTATCCACCGGTAGCGAAGAGATGGAAGTGGTCTGCGGCGCGCCCAACGTAGCGGCCGGCCAGAAGATCTGCTTCGCGAAGGTTGGCGCCGTCCTGTATAACAGCCATTCGGGCAARCAAGAAGCGCTCAAGCCCGCCAAGATCAGGGGCGTGGTGTCCCAGGGAATGATCTGTTCCGCATTGGAGTTGGGGTTGAGCGAGGACCATCAAGGTATCGTGGTCCTCCCTGACGACGCTCCCACCGGTATGCCATTGGACGATTACCTGGGAGACACGGTGCTAGACCTGGAATTGACTCCCAACCGGCTGGATTGCTTGTCCGTGCTGGGCGTAGCCCACGAAGTGGGAGCGTTGACCGGACAGCCGGTGCGGGAGCCGGACATAAGCTATCCGGAAGATGGACCGGCCATAAGTAGCCAGGTGTCCATATCGGTTGCCGACCCAGACCTGTGCCGGCGTTACACCGCCAGCCTTATCACCGGCGTCAAGATCGGCCCGTCGCCCCGCTGGCTGCAAGAACGATTAACCAAGGCGGGGTATCGCCCCATTAGCAACGTGGTCGACGTGACCAACTACGTCATGCTGGAATACAACCAGCCGTTACACTCCTTCGACTACGACCGTCTCAAGGATCATACCATCATCGTGCGCCGGGCCAAGGCGGACGAGACGTTGGTCACCCTGGACGGCGTGGAGCGTAAGCTCACCCCCAACGTTCTGGTTATCGCCGATGCCCGCGACCCCATCGGCATCGGCGGGGTGATCGGTGGCGCCAACAGCGAGATYGGGCCGGACACGGTATCGGTGTTATTGGAGTCGGCCACGTTCAACGAACAAAACAACCGGGAGACCGCYCAGAGCATGAACCTGCGTACGGAAGCCACGCTGCGGTTCGAGAAGGGACTACGCCCTGAATTAGCTCCCATGGCTCTACGCCGGGCGACCCAGTTGATTCAGCAGGTGGCCGGCGGTCAGGTCGCTCAAGGAATCATCGATGTGTATCCGGGCGAAGGGGCGGCTCCTCAGACAGTAGGATTGAGCACGGAGCGGCTGAAGAAGCTGCTGGGGATGGACATCGACCTAGAAACGGTGGAACGTGTCTTGCAGTCGCTGGGGTTCCAGTGTCAGAGAAACGGTCCCGGCCGACTGGAAGCAACCATACCTTACTGGCGCAATGACATCAACATAGAGGAAGACCTGGTGGAGGAGGTGGTGCGGATCATCGGCTATGATTCCGTTCCCACCACCATGCTCTCCACGCCTATCCCATCACAGGAGACCACTCCGATGACCTCCATCGTTGGAGCGGTCAAGGACGCTTTGGTGGCCGCGGGGATGCAAGAAGTTATCAGCTATCCACTGGTGAGCGGGGCAGACCTCCACCGGGTAGGCCTGCTTGACGAGGCCGAACCTCCGTTGCGGATAGCCAACCCGATGAGCGCCGCGCAAGAATACCTCCGGCCCACGTTGCGGGCCAGCCTGTTGGCCACGTTGGCCGCCAATGAAGGGCACAGCGAAGGTCCCTTCCGGTTGTTTGAAGTGGGACGGGTGTTCAATCCCAATGGGGACGAACTGCCTGAAGAGCGCGAAATGGCCGCCGGCGTCTTGGCCGGCAGGAGATGGGATCCATCCTGGCTAGTTGACGACAGCACTCTGGACTTTTACGATGCCAAGGGTCCGATTGAGTTGGTGATGGACGATCTAGGTATCACCTGCGTCTTCGAGCCCGTCGATGACCCATTTTTTCATCCGGGAAGGTGCGCCCGTATCTTGGCTGGAAAGGAATCCTTGGGAATCGTCGGCGAAGTGCATCCATCCATCCTAGACCGGTTCGACTTAAAAGCCCAACCGGTTGCTCTGTTGGAATTGGATCTCCCGGCGGTTTTGCAGTCCCAGAAGGGGATCAGCCACCAGTTCAGATCCCTGTCCCGGTACCCGGCCTCCACCCGGGACCTGGCCCTGGTAGTGCCAACCGGCGTGCCCGCCGCCCAGGTTCAAGAGATCGTCTCAAAACACCGGCTGGTGGAGCGAGTGGAGTTGTTCGACGTATATTCCGGTGAAAATATCGCCTCGGACTCCAAGTCCCTGGCCTTTCATGTGTTTTTCCAATCCCACCAACGAACCCTGACCGCTGAAGAAGTCAACCGGGCGCTGCAAGGATTGCTCCGCACGTTGGAACAGCAGGTTGGGGCCACGTTGCGCGCCTGAAGAGAGCAAAGAGGAGCSATATGGCAAGCCACAGCCACCGTGAAGGCCACCAGCAGTCTCAAGACCACGAACATGGCCATCGCCACGCGGAAGAGGACATGTTGAGCGTGGAGGAAGCATTCCAGCGCATCATGGCCTCATTTARCCCCCTGGAAGCCGAAGACGTTTCCTTGTTGGACTGCTTGGGCCAAGTGCTGGCCGAAGACATCCAATCGCCGCTGGACCTGCCTCCTCTGTCCAACTCGGCCATGGACGGTTACGCGGTGCTTAGCGCCGACATACAGGGTGCCTCTCCGGAATCGCCCCGTAACCTGGAAGTTATCGGCTTGGTCGCGGCGGGCCAGGTTTCCAACCAGACCGTTGTCTCCGGAGTGGCGATCCGCATCATGACKGGCGCTCCCATCCCTGCTGGAGCCGACGCCGTCGTACCCTTCGAAGAAACCGACGAGGTGGAGCGCCGCCAAGCAGGCAGACCACTGGACCAAGTGGCGATATACTCCAGCTTACCCGTGGGCGTAAACGTGCGGCCGGCAGGCGAAGACGTCCGGCGGGGGCAGCAAGTGCTGGATGCCGGAACCYCGATACGGCCTGCGGAGATAGGTGTCATGGCCTCGCTGGGGTTGACCTCAGCCAGGGTCATTCGCCGGCCGGTGGTGTCCATCCTGGCCACGGGCGATGAGCTAGTGGCCAGCGGACGGTCCTTGGAAGAGGGCAAGATCTTCGACAGCAACAGCGTCAGCGTTGCCGGGTCTGTGCTTGCCTGCGGCGGCATCCCCCGCGTACTGGGAATCGCCCGAGACAACCTGGAGGACCTGAACAACAAGTTGACYGAAGCGGCGGGCAGCGACCTTATCGTTACTTCCGCCGGTGTTTCCAAGGGCGACTATGACATCGTAAAAGATGTGTTAACCGAGCGAGGCGACATGAACTTCTGGTCGGTGCGGATGCGCCCGGCCAAGCCCTTGGCATTCGGACATCTCCGGGAGGACGGAGGACGCTCGGTGCCCCTCCTGGGCCTGCCGGGGAATCCGGTCAGTACCATGGTGGCGTTCGAGATGTTCGCCCGGCCGGCGATTCGCATCATGTTGGGCAAACGGATCCTCGCCAGGCCGATGGTGGAAGGGGTACTTACGGCGCCCATCCACAATGCCGACGGACGCCGCGTTTACGCCCGGGTAGAAGTAACCAGGAAGGATGGGATGTACTACGCCAATCCCGTCGGACCCCAAGGCTCCAATATTCTCACATCCATGTCCAAAGCCAACGGTCTAGCTGTTTGTCCCGATAATCTTCCCAGCAAAGGCGCTGGCGAGCAGGTCCAGATCATCATGTTGGACTGGAACGAAGAGGTTGACGTATGACCAGCCCCAAAGCCCAAACCGATAATCCGGAAGAAGAAGTTGTTGAGGTACCGGAGCCTCTSCTGATTAATATCAGTTTTACCCGTTTAGCGGAGTTGAAGCGCTCGGCGATCATGTTATTGGCGGCGCGGCGGCCCCCGACTTGCCCATCATTGGACCTGCCCGACACCGAATTGACCGACCCACAGAAATTGGTCAATGAAATAGCGGACCATTACGAAGATTCTGAAGGGTTTATCACCAGCGCGATGACCATTCAGGAAATACTTTTCCGAACGTTGTTAACTCGCCGCAACGCGCCCACACTATTGAGCGACCTCCATTACGAACTCACCGAACGTTGGTCGACTCCGGTTCGCCCGATCAACGTCACCGAAGACGGGCTTCGAACGATCCTGAAATCTGATACTTACTACGGATTTGCCACGGTTGATAAGTAGAAGCCGGATAATCGCACTGACATAATCTCACGCAAACAAAAAAGGTGCGGTTTACCGCACCTTTTTTGTTTGTAGCAAGGTTACTTCGTTTAAGCGGCMGTTTGTTGTCCAGCCAACTCGATCAATTTCTTGAAGGCCGCTTCGTCCCGAACTGCCATATCGGCCAGTATCTTTCGATCCAACTCGATACCCGCCAGCTTCATACCATGCATGAACTGACTGTAGGTAGTTCCGGAAGCCCGGCATGCCGCTCCGATGCGTATGATCCAAAGCCGCCGAAAGTCGCCTTTCYTTTCACGGCGATGACGATACGYATGGGACCAAGCGTGAATCAGGGCCTCTTTAGCCCATTTGTAGTTCCGGTGGGAACTTCCRTGGAAGCCCCTGGCCGCCAGYAWAACTTTTTTATGGCGTCGATGTTTGGTAACGCCGCGTTTAACTCTGGACAAGATTGGTCTCCTAGTGTGGTGTGGGGCCCCTAACCATAGGGGAGCAAGCGGCTCAAGCGGCGAACGTCGCTGCTATCGACAAGTAGTTTGTCGGAGTACTTGCGAGTGACCTTGGTGGGCTTCTTACGCCTTAAATGGCTGCTCATGCGCTTGCGCCGCATCAATTTTCCGGTACCGGTGATGTGGATGCGGGCTTTCGCGCCCTTGTGTGTCTTAAGTTTTGGCATCTGCTGGTTCTTCTACCTTCTGGTCAGAAGCTTCGGCTTCCTGGTCAGTAGCTTCTGGTTTTTGATCCTCAGCTTCTGGCTGCTGACCGGTGGCTTCCGGTTTTTGGTCGGTCCGCTCCGGTTTTTGAGGCGTGGGCAGGAGAATCATCGATAGCGCCCTGCCCTCTAAAGCCGGTGGCTTCTCCAAGCGAACTTCATCTCTCAGATCGTCGGCTACCCGTTTCAAGACTGCCAGACCCAGTTGCTGATGGGCGGCCTCTCTGCCTCGGAAGCGAACGGTCAGCTTGACCTTGGAACCGTCCAAGATGAGCTCTCTCACCTTCCGAGTCTTCGATTCCAGGTCGTGGCTACCGATATTGGGCCTGAAACGTACTTCCCGAAGGTCGGTGCTCTTCTGACCCTTTCTGGACTCCCGGTCTTTTTTAGCGGTCAGGTAGCGGAGCTTACCATAGTCTAGCAAGCGGCAAACCGGGGGTTCGGAGTTGGGAGCTACCTCTACCAGATCAACTTCGGCTTCCTGGGCAAGACGAATCGCCTGGGCAACGGCCATTACCCCCAGTTGACTGCCGTCTTCGCCGATAACCCGAACCTGGGCAGATGTGATTCTATCGTTTACCCGATACTGCCTAGCTATGCTTTCCTACCTCCGACAGATTAGCCCCCTGATTGAAGGGGTAAAGTCGATTCACTCTACCACACGCCCATGGGCTCGTCAATCCGCACAATGTTGGCCCTGTAATTGTGCGGCCACCAACTATTCCGCCCTTAATAAGTTACATAATTCGTAACAACATAGGTAGATTATTGCCCAAATCTATGCATAAGCTGATAGATTGCCTCCGTTCCAAACGTCAGAGCGTCCACTGGGATGCGCTCATCCGGCCCATGAATCAGCTGGGAAAATTGGAATTCGGGAGGCAGCTTCATGGGCAAGTAGCCGTATGTTTGGATACCCAGCTTGGAGAAAAATCGGGCATCGGTGGCCCCCGGCAGCAGAATCGGGATCGGCTCACCATCCGGGTCAGCCGAACGCAGGATTCCTKTTAGTGTCTCAAACAAKGTCATGTCCGGTTCGRCAGGCCCGGGGTCGTGCCTAATCACCTCCAGTTCCACCTCATCTCCCACATTGTGGCGCAACTCGGAGATGAGATCTTCGGGGGCATAGCCCGGAAGCAACCGCCCGTCCAATTCCACCAACACAGTGCTGGGCACAACGTTTACTTGCTCACCACCCCGAACAACCGTAGCATTGGCCGTATTGCGGAGCAGGGGCTCAAAGGGCTGTCCTTTTTCGCCCATCAGTTTCAGAACCKTGTCCGTCATCCTWGGRYGCAGTAGCTGACGGAACACCGTACCCTGCGGCCAAGGCAGTTTGGCGGAGATAGTCTGGATCATGCTCCGAGTAACCGGCGTAACGTGCACGGGCAGGCGGCGCCGCTCCAACCTACGTAAGAAAGAGGCCATACGGCCCATTGCCCCTTCCCGTTGGGGCAATGAACCGTGCCCGCCCGGACCTCTGATCGTCGCTTGAAGATGGCAGATCGGTTTTTCGGCCACCATGATGGGATAGAACCTCTGCCGCCCGACCTCGTAGCTGAATCCCCCGAACTCGCCGATGGCGTATCGCNCCCCTTGAAACAGGCCGCTCTGGTTCTCTACCAGGTATTTCGCGCCCGCGTCTCCCCCACCTTCCTCGTCGCTGACCAACGCCAATATTACGTCGCCTGCCAGATGCAGGTCTTCGGCCTTKGCCCTCAAAAAGGCGGACAGCATCATGACGATGCCGCTTTTCATATCCAGAGCCCCCCGGCCCCAGACGTACCCGTCCACCAGCCGTCCTTCAAATGGTGGATGTTGCCAAGTTTGGCCGGCGGTAGTAACCAMGTCTACGTGGCCGTAGAGCAGAAGGGGTGGGGCRTTGCCTTGACCCTTCAACCGGGTTATCARGTTGGGGCGGTCCGCGGAACTTCCGACGATCGTGCAGTCGCACCCAGCTTCGGCAASCAAGTTGGAAATATAGGCAACGCACTCCCTTTCATTGCCGGGCGGGTTGGTGGTGTCGAAGCGGATGAGCCGTTGCAGAAGCTCCACCGGATTGAGGGAAGTGCTTTGGCTCTCCTGARTAAACGAAATAGACATCAGACTCGCCTACCGGAGAACCKGCAAGAAGCCAGGTGCAAGAGACCAGTTGAAAGTAAGGGAGTGCTTTCGGTCTTGATCCGCATAGGAGGGAGAAGATTTGCTGGATAAGCAGACTTAAGCTGCCGAAAATAAGAGAGGCAAGTTAATAGGGTTCAGGTCTGGTCGGGCGGATCAAAATCCTGGTTCAACCCTCGAAGGAATTCCTCTATCTTGGGAGAAAGCTCGGCCGGAGTGGAGGGCTCTCCGTTCTGTTCCCGGTCGTACCGCTCCTCCAAGCGCTGTAAAAGGGACGAAACTTCAGAAGCGTCGGTGACGATGTTCTGCAGTGCCTCGTACTGTTTCCGGCCTCGCTCGGGCTCCTTGAGCCGGTCGGGAAGGTCGTACAGACTGCAGAGCACGTCCATGAGCCGCGCGGTTCCGGTAAAGTCCTCATCTACTTGGAAATATTGGGGCAAGTGGACCACGAACGTACGGGTATCCATCCCTAGGGCTTCCGCTTCCTGAGAGATCAGGTAAGTGATCGTGGTCGGCCCTTCGTAGTTGCTGGGTCGGGCGCCCACCAAGCGATACTCCTCTTCATCCTGTCCCTGGCTGCTGCTGCCGGTAACCAATAGGGGTCTGGTATGGGGAACCATGTCGTACATGGCGCCGATCAAAGAATACCGGCGAGCGCCGACAAACTTGAGCAATTCCACCACCGAGTCTGTATAGTCCTCGCCATAGCATTGAGGCTCAAGGAGGTGGAGAAAGATCAGGTCCTGTCCTTCTTCCCGTATCGAATAACGAACTACCGTGTTAGGAATGGAGTAGCCCCGTTTGCCGTGTTCGATATAAGAGCGGGGCCGGTATCGGGTAAAGTCGTAAAAGCGTCCAGGCCGGGCCAGACGGCCCAACTCCTCGGCTTGTAGATGTCTTTCTATCCTTTCCAGACTCAGCGTCCCAACATTGCCGACGTCGATCCARGGCCTGAGGACCGCAAGCACRTGRGGCTCTTTAAACTCGGGCAATTCGCCGGGAATCTCGAAATCGCCGATACGCATAGTATTAGTTTGACAGCGGGTAAATCTATTTACAAGGGCTGGGAGTCCGGTTAAAGGCCAATTGAGGCCGGGCACGCACCAGGGCAGTAGTCGTACCTGAAACAACACCTCGGTTGGCGTTCGGAGAGACGGTAGATCAACACTGCCCCATGTGGGTCAGCCGGCCCTCTCTCCATACAACGTTGCCGGCCCGGACGGTTAGGAAGGTGTCCAATCGGACCTTGCCCTCAACGTTGTGCCCGGCCATGTCGTGCCAGACGAAGCGGCCTTCCCTAAGGTCGAACACCGCCGCGTCGCCGGACATTCCGGGCTTCAACGAACCGATGGACTCTTCCAGGCCCAGGACCTGGGCCGGTTTGACCGTGGAGGCGGATATTGCCCCTTCCAGGGAAAGACCCAAAGCATAGAATTTGCTCACCAAGTCGTTCATTAGGTAAACGGTCCGGTCGGGAGGCGGGACGTGGATGTCGGTGCTGATGGTGTCCGGGAAGAAGTCCTGCTCCAGGGCCGCCTTCACCACCTCGGTGTCGCAGTGYACACCGGCGTGGGCCACGTCCATGATTACGCCCCGGTCGGCGGCGGCGCGGGCTTCCGGGCGAATCTTGCCGTTCCGGTCCAAGATGGACTCATGGTCGCCATTAAATGCGTGGGTTGAGATGTCGCCCGGTCCCAGGAACTCCAGCACCTCGGGGAGAGGAATCGGAGTGCCGCTGACGTGTACCATCAGCTTGCTCCCCGATTGGTCGGCCGCTTTCCTGGCAAGTTTCATGGCTTCCCGGGCGTTCCAAGGAGCCACCGCGTTGTGTTGCATCCGTACTTTCACGCCGAAGCAGAAATTTGGGTTGCTCTTGATGGCRTCGGCGGTYTGRYCCACGTCGATGAYTCGCATGTCGTGCAGGCCGCCCCCCAGAACCCTGTTGGAAGCCAAACCCACRGCGCCGATATGCAAGAATGCCAATAATCGGGTCTGGTGCGCTGGAAATACGTAGTCCCGCATGGCYTGATAATTCAGAAAGCCCGCGCTGCCGGCGTCGACGCCGGTRGTCGTGCCSGCGGACAAGCAGTTCTGGTCGGCGTGAACCGCCGAGCCATTGCCGCCGTGGTAAAAGTGGCCGTGCAGGTCGATGAGACCCGGCGTTATCAGCTTGCCGGTCACATCGATCAYCGTGGCGTCCGCATCCGCCTCGATGTGCTCGGCCACCGCAGCGACCAAGCCATCCTTGAAAGCCACATCCCTCCGGCCGTCGATGCCCTGACCGGGGTCCAGGAGCGTGCCTCCGGTAAGTATCAAATCATAGCCGGTTGRTGTAGTTGTCAAAGTCCTYTTCCTTAATTATCTGGGAATTTAGTTGGGGATTCAGTTGGCGCGGCAGGGAATGGCTTATTCAGTTCTATTCGTCCTCTGGCGGAGGCTCCACGTACTCAAGTCTTCGCAACCTGGGGTAGACCAACTCTTTGGGATTCTGGAAATCATTGTCAGAGATATCCGAAGACTCTTCCATTCTTTTAACGCCGAARCTATCTATGGTTTGTTGCACCAACAGATTAACAACCTGCGGAGAACGGCCATCCAACCGGCCCAACTGGTAGGCCAAGGTCACCGCCAACTGGTTCCTGGTTATCTGATCGAAGGCCGTCGAATCGTTCAGGTCTTCGGGCATACCACCGCATTGGTCTAGAAAGTCGTCCAGCACTTGGCCGATAATATCGGACAACCCCCCCAACTCAATCTCTGTCATGTATCCGGTGAGCTTGTCGGTAAGCTCAACTATCCCTTTTTCAGGCAGCAAGAGACCGTCCAAGTCCATGCCGGAAGTGTCGTTTGGGTCTTGAGCCATAGGATTCGAATCTCCTGGATCGATGGAAATACGGGTAACTGCCGGTCTGTTCAGCCGATAGCGATAGCGGTGAGACCCCTGATCACCGGTCCAAGCACGGTTTGCAGTATACCCAGTCCAACCGCATAGTCCAACATGATGATTCCGATCAGGATCACCGGGCCGTACTGCTGTAGACGGGCGTAGGAAGCCGCATGTTCTCGTGGGATAAATCCCTCCAATATGCGGGAACCGTCCAGWGGGGCGAGGGGKATCAARTTRAAGACAGCCAAGAGGAGATTAAGGGTGATGATCAGCGTAAAAAGAATCGAGAATACGTTTAGGATGCCACCGTTGATCAGTTCCGAAATGCCGTAGATTCCAAAGCCGGTGTAGTCTAGTATCCCTACCTTRATCGGAATGGCCAACACGAACGCGACCGATAGGTTGGAGATGGGTCCGGCGGCGGCAACCAGAGATGTTCCCGTGGCRCCATGGGCCAATCGGTGGGGATTCACGGGCAC
Organism: SAR202 cluster bacterium; assembly: GCA_002401285.1. The sequence goes on along the minus strand of NVSQ01000010.1, from coordinate 2,999 downwards.
GGGCTTGCCCCAACCGAACCCGGCTAGCAGAATCATTGCCGTTCCGCTGGGGTCTAGGTGCTTCAGCGGATTAAGGGTCAGACGGCCCAGGCACTTCGCCGTCGTATCTCCCAGTCCGGTGGCAACCACGGTGTGGCTGAATTCGTGGATAGTGATCGCGACGACCAACGCCACGGCCCAGAAAGCCATCATGATTAAAAACGTTAATGGATCGTCTGGGAGAAGGTGATAAAAACGGAATAGCATCGGATATCAACGAACCTGCCGGTCCCAAGTGGGCCGTTCGGGGTCCGCCATCATCCCAGCGCTATAGATCCAAACCACCAAGATGGTCAACTACTCGTCGTCGTCGTCTTCGTCCGGCTCTTCGGGGGCCGGGGTCCGGTCTACGGCAAATACCGACCTTGGCAACACCGCTGCGTTCCGGYTTTTACGGCCAGGYTGAGCACGAGGCATCTCTTGCAGGTCTGATTTGAGCTTGGATAGGCTTTCCATAGAAACCGAACCGGCGTCTACCACCACACCGTGGACTCCAGCGTCCCGCAACACTTCCAGGTCCTTTGCCCCCGGGGGTTCGCTGATGGAGACCAGGATGTACTGACTGACCCGGCTGCTGATGGCTGTGATATTGGTGAGATCGGCCAATGTCCACGTTCCGGACTGACTGGTAACGTCGATCAAGACAGCGTCCACCGGTAGTGGGTTGATCGCCCTAAGTTGCCGTTCATCGGCGCTGGGATCCAGGCAAAGCAATCGGGCCATCTCTTCGGACTTTAGAACCGAGACCGGCGTATCGGCCAAACCGAAGGCCAACATATCGCATCCCGCTTCCTTATAACCGTTAACACTATCCTCGTCAATCGTACCTGGGCTGAGTCCCCAAGGCACGGATGGGAGTCCCGGCGCAATCTTCTTCAATGCCGCCAGATCGTCGATCCCSGAAAGCAGGACCGCTTCCGGGGAGAGATCGGAGATAGCCTCGCAACCGGAGGCATGATCCGAAGATATTTGGACTATCAAGGCCATTCCCGGGGGCCGCTGTTCCCTGCGTACGCCAAAACCCAAAGGCGCCGGGGCGATGATACTAATCTTCTCGAGACTGTCTAGAAATTTGCTCATCCGTTAATTACCGCGGTTGGGATCCGGGTTAACCCAGCCTTATCCGCGGTTGTTACCTCGCGATTGAATTTGAAATTCTGCTTGGCTACGAAGCCTTGGTGTCTGGGTCTGTTCGCGCTCCCGCCAGCTTACCGTGATTATAACGCAAAGCGTGGGATTTGTCGGCMGCTTGAGTCGGACAACGCGGCCAGCGCRAACTTCAACTTAAGCCAGAATCGATCCGGATGTRGGGAAACAGGCGGCGTAGACAGAGGGCATTCTTTGGGATAAAAGTGAATGATTCGGATACATAACTATCAATTATAGGTAAAAGCAGTTACTAGATTTAAATGATTATTAAAAACTACCCAATTTTAGAAAACGCCCTAAATACTGTTGACAGTCTCACCAGCATATCATATGATTTAGCCTGTAAATTCAGCCTAGAGTGAGGTTCGAAAACCTCGTTCGAAATATATAGCTTAAGGGGGCGTCGAATGGCAAACAAAGAAGACCTTGCCCAGATGGCTCATCTGATGCGCCGGGCCGGATTCGGAGCGACGCGCGAAGAATTGGAACGATACGTGGCCAAGGGCTACGATGCAACGGTGGAGGAGCTCATTAACCCGCCCGACGACATGCCGGCCGGCAACATGACCCTGCTGCTGCGGTACATGCCGGGTTGCTTACTACCCGGCGGGGTTCCCCAACCGGGTCAGTACAATTGGATGTACAACATGATCACCACCAAGCGGCCSTTGGAAGAGAAGGTAGCGCTTTTCTGGCACCAGGTCTTCGCCACCGGCAACTCCAAGGTGGACAACTGCGACCAGATGCTGGAGCAGTTGGTAATGTTCCGCAAGTACGGAATGRGCAACTACCAGGAAATGCTGGTGGAGCTGTCCAAAAACCCAGCCATGCTCTATTGGCTGGACAACAATGAGAACCACCGCGACGCCGTGAACGAGAACTGGGGACGGGAACTGCTTGAGCTGTTCTCCATGGGCGTCAGCAACTACACCGAGGTTGACGTACGGGAAGCATCCCGCGCCTTCACCGGCTGGACCATCGCCCCCAAGCTGCCTCGTCAACCCTTTGGACGCTTCCCCTGGGCTTTCGAGTACCTGGGCGAAGACCACGACGACGGCGAAAAGACTTTCCTGGGTCACACCGGAAATCTGAACGGGGAAGACATCATCGACATCATCGTGAAGGAACCGGCCACGGCCCGGTTCATCTGCCGTCACCTTTATAGCTTCTTCGTGGCTGACGAGGTGCAGGTCCCGGCTTGGACCATCCAGGACGCCCGGGACGAAGACGCGCTGGAAATGATGATYAACGCCTTCGAGGAGTCGGGCTACGAGATCAAAGCGGTGCTCCGTACCATGTTCAACTCCGACTTCTTCAAGAATGCCCGGTACTCCAAAATTAAGAGCCCGGCTGAAGTGGTAGCTAGTACTTTGAAAATGGTCGGCACCTATCAACTCCCCGAGCCCACCATCCCGGACATCGGCCCCGAATCGACTTACATGGGTCAGTCTCTGCTTGACCCGCCCAGCGTTGAAGGTTGGTACACGGGACAGGAATGGATCAACAGCGGCTCCCTGCTGGCCCGGATCAACTTCGTGGCCGACCGAGTGGCCAACACCAGCCTTCCCGGCATACAGACAATCATCGACCGGATCAAGGACGATGGGGTCAACACTCCCGAGGAACTGGTGGGAGCGTCTCTGGAATATATGGGCTTCCTKGAAGTTGGCGATGTGACGATGTCCCAGTTGCTGGACCATGCCAAAAGCGAAGGCAACATGAACTGGAGCGACGAAAGCGCCTCAGGTACCCGGGTAGGCGAGATGCTGGCCCTGGTCGGCGCCACCACCGAGTACCAGTTTGGATAAATA